>NZ_JAUJXA010000003.1:0-640258 GCF_031931935.1 Pseudomonas sp. rhizo25 | reverse complement strand
TTTTTCGTCAACGGCGACGCGGGCGGAGGCGCCTTCGAGTTCGGCGAGGCCTTCGGCGACGTCGAGTTTGTCCAGCGCGGCCTTGGCGCGCACGATGGCGGCCGAATCACTGGCGGTGACGGCGCGAGCTTCGATGGCGGCGGCGGCGCCGGCACCGTCGAGGCGGTCCATGTTGGCTTCGCTCGCATGGCCGGCGTTGGCGCCCTTGATCACCGCTGCACCGGTGTCTTCGTTGTCGACTTCATCCCAACTCAGCATTGAAATACTCCTTCCTGATCTGTTCCGACGGTGTGTAAAACCGTGCAAAAAAATGTGCGGTTTGCAGGCTACTAGGCATTGAAATACTGCGCGTAGTGTGGTCGGTGAATACCGATGCTGCACACTATGTAGTGGTCTGTTCTGTTTGTGGGCACACTATATGGGGTGTAACAAGGTTGGTCAACGCACAAGATGTGCGTTGATAGGTCGCTGTTCACTACCGGATCGGCGATCCCCAGCATGCGGGGCTGGCATGTCCTATATATTTATAAGGAATAGATAAATAGTTATTTATTCCTTTTAATATTCCTGCGTGCAGCGCATTTTGAGGGCCTGCGCATTCGTGCGGATTGACCCAACAGCCAAAAGGAAAGCCGACATGACCATCAAAGCGATCAACGTGCGCAACCAGTTCAAGGGCGTGATCAAGGAGATCCTGCTGGGGGAAGTGGTGTCGGAAATCGACGTGCAGACCGCGTCCGGGATTGTGACGTCCGTCATTACCACGCGCTCTGTGCGTGACTTGGAATTGAAAGTAGGCAGTGAAGTGATCGCTTTTGTGAAGTCCACCGAAGTGTCCATCGCCAAGTTGTAGGCGTTGCCGTAGGCGGACAGCGCAGGTAGGGGGCGTAGCGCTGCTCGTCAATCAACCCGATCGAAAATCTCCCTGACTTGATCCACGGGAAATACGCCCTTGCCGCTGCCTTCGATCAGCTCAAACGTGCCATCGGCATTGATGGTGATGCCCAGGGAACTGGCAAGTGTCACTGAGACGCCCGCTCGCGCTTGGAGCAAGTCTCTGAGCGGTTGCCCGCCCTGGAACGATTGCCCGATAGTGGTGGCCATGCCTTGCAGAGAGTCTGAACTGATGCCTCCCACCAGGATAACGCGCCCGCCATTGTTCAAGGATGCTTGCAATTGGTCCAGCAGTGCGTGGGTATCACCCCGCAGGCCCAGTTCCAGGTTACTGCCGGTGACGTGCATCAGCGTGCGGGTCTGGTAGCGAGCACCGTCCCAGTCGGTAAGCACGGCAATGGCCGAGCAGTCGGTGAGGCTGCGGGTGGAAAGCGCTTCGTTGCCGGTGTCCAAGGTCGTCGATTCACCCATGGGGACATGCACGGTATTGGTCGGCTTGAGCGGGAAGCGGGCAATCACTGGCGTGACGGAATCCACCTGCGAGCCGTAGGGCTGCTTGGGCTGGTTGATAAGCGTGTCCAGCCAGTCCGGGTCCAAGGGGCTCATGTTGCGTTTGATACCTTCTCGGATTTTCCAGCCGGCCTTGTCCCATTTGGCCATGGTTGCCTTCAATTGAGCCATGTAGTCGGAGGCCGGGCAGGCGATATCGGCCCATGGATCGACCACCCAGGCGTTGGCCCAGGCCGGTTCTGAAAAGTCCACGGTGGGCTTCACAGGACCTGTCGGGCCTCCGACGACGGTGAAGGCGTGCGCATTGCCTGCATGCCATTCGGCGGCCCTGGCGCCACTCGTGTTGAGAATTTCCCTGGCCAGGATCGCCATTTCGCCGCAATTGCCTGCGCCGGTCTTCATGATCAGGTCGCCTGCATGGGGGGCCTTGAGATCAGTAGTGCGCCGCAACCAGCCCAAGGTAAAGGTTGCCGCATCAGCCCTGGCCACATCGGCAGCTGAGCGTACCTGGTTGCCAGGCCCCAATCCGGTGGCTTTGAGGGCTTGATTGACGGTGTCCTTGGCGTGCTCGGCGTAGAACTGGTTTTGACGTTTCGCTGGCCATTGCACAAAGCCAGGGGGCGTTTGCAAGGGGGCGACACGGTGGGGGCGCAACGCCACATCCGGCTTCAGGATGGCGTTGGCCTGCTGCAATTGGTAAGCCACTTCCCGTTGCTGCTCGGGGCTCATGCCCTTGCATTGCTGTTTAAGCTCATTAATGTCAGCTTCGCGAAAACCTGCGCGCTTCAGCTGCTTATAAACCTTCTTGAGGGGGGGCAGGGCAATGAAGTCCGCATCCACGAGCTGCACAGGGTGGTGAGCGCTCATGAACTGGCGGTAACCCTGGGCGAGGCCCATTTCCATAGGCCCGCACTTTTTGAAGGTGATATCGCCGGTTTGTGCGCTGCCCAGCGGTGCGTAATAAAACTCAGCGGTGTCAGCTTCCACCACCAGGTATCGCTGGCTGCCACTGGTGACCACCACACCCCTGACTTGGCGTTGGTCATCGCTGGCCTTGCTGATGCTGTTGAGCTTGACTACCCGCGTGTCTTCAGCGAGGGCGCCCGCGCCATGGCCGGCGTAAAAACCGAAACCCGGGTCTACGATGATCTGGCCCTGTACCTGTGACCTGTAGGTGATGCGTTCGCCATTGGCGACTGGCACCAACTTGGCGCCGGTCTCGCCTTCAACCCATTCGTGCAGGCGTCTCTCATAGACCACCGTGCGTACACGCTTGAACAGCCCGCCCTTGGACGGAAACAACCGCACGTGTTCCAAGGCTTGCAGCCTACGTTTGGCGTCGGGCAGGTCTGCAATGACTTTGGCGAAGCATTCATCATTGGCGCCGCGGCGCACCCGCCCACCCAGCGCAGGCACTGGGCAAAACGCTTCGAAGCCTTCCAGCGGGGCGGTGTGTGCAGCTGACTCCAGGTCGGTAAGCTCGCCCGGCTTGCTGTAAAGGTAGCGATAGACACGGTTGCGGTCCACCAGGTCGTAGCCGTTGGTCCGTGGCAGGGTATAGGCAGTGGCGCGCAGCGGATGCTCGATGACCAGCGCCTGTTTGCCATCGGCGAACAGGTCCTGGCTGACGGTAATCGTGGTGGGGCGCTCAAAGGCAGGCTCCTTCGCGGTGCCGCCCCCGATGGAGAACAGCTCATTGAGCGCTCCATCGAGTGCCGCAGCGCTACCGTTTTTTCGCTCAGCTTGAGTATCGCCTGTGATCGATTTCTCTACGCCTAGTTCGGTTTCTACAAAACCGGTAGCGGCAGCTATACCGACGACGATCGGTTCGCCAATCACCGCGAACTTGGCCGCCAGGCCTGCGGCCACCGTCAAATCGTTAAGCCAGGTATCGCGGGTGACCTCGCTGTTGGACTTGATCATGACATCGGCATCGCGGGACATGCGTTTTTGCGTGGCGTCTTTGATCACGCTGAATACGTCGCCCTGAATGCGTACGTTGGCACTGTCGATGACGGTGCCTTCGATGCTGTCCCAATAGCCGCTGGCCAAGTAACCCAGGGCAGTGTCGACGCCTTTGTTCGATTGGCGGTCGCCGGTGATGAAGGCTTTGACATCGCTCCAGAACCCGACCTCATTGTCTTGCCGGTCCCTGAGGGCGAAGTGGCCTTCCAGCGCCTTGCGCTTATCGGCGTCCCGACCTTGTGCGGCTACCCATTGATCCATCGCGGTCAGGGAGTCAAAACGCACGAATGCGGGTTGATGCCCGGGGATATAGAGAATCTGCACACCGTCACGACGGTCACGCAGTTGCCGGGCAGGGCCGTCATCGATGGCGGTAAAGCGCAGGATATCGTTGGCGGGTAACCCGTTGATATCCAATAGGTGGGTCAATACCACGCCTTTGACCGGCGCTTGCGCACGCAGTTGCTCGACGGTCAGGGCTTGGTTGTCAGCCAACGGCAGGTTGGAGGCCGCGCCCATGACCAGGCGGTAGTCATCACGGGTGAAACGCTGTTCGGCTGGCATCTGCGCGCGCTCGGCCGGCGAGGCACGTTCGTAGGCCTTGAGTTGTTGGCGGGCCTGGTAGACAAACTCGCCTTTCAAGAGGGTGCGGTAGTCATCGCCATGATCGCGCCAGAAACTCTCGAGCTTTTGGGTCATGTGCGTTTGAAAGTCGCTTTTCCAGCTTTCATGCATCAGTTGCGAAGGCGTCAGCGCAAACTGGTTATGGGCGCCATAGCCGCCTTTTGTGCTTTGCCCACTGCCTGCCTGGTACAAGCCGGCTTGCTGGTCAAGCACGCCCGGGAGCGAGTCGTGTTCGTTGAAGTTGCTTAACAGTGCGTCCGGCAGCGCCTGGGAAACCGTCGGCTCTTCCCCGACGTGCTCCCAGCCGGTGATGGTGTTGGCGCTTTGTGCTTGCTGGAAACGATTCAAGAAAATAGTGTCGGCATCTATCTTGCGACCGGTCAACGTGAACACCATGTCCTCGGCCCATTGCTTGGCCTCGTCGCGCACGTTGGGCAGCGCAGCGTGTGTGGTTTGCAGCAGTTGCTTGTAGTCGGCTTTCTGACGGGCCATCGAGGGGCGGCGGCTATTCGTCACCTGGGGAGGCGCCGGCTCGAAAATCGAGTAGGACGGCATCGCCGCGGGTTTTTCGCCGGTGATGGGTTTGAAATCCCAGACCGGCGAGGGCTGGGTGTGGGGCGGCAGGATCATGGGCGGACGGCTCCGGGGTCTTCAACAGCACAATGGGCGGCTGCTCCACATGTGTGTTGAAACGCCCCGGTGGGGTTCCGGCCGGCGTCAGCGCTTTTGTAAGCTGATTTCCATGCGCCGCACACCTTCCTCGAGCATCGCCCGCGGGCAGCCGAAATTCAGGCGTACGAATTGCTGGCTGTCATCGCCAAACTCGATTCCCGCACTCAATCCGACCTTGGCCTGTTCCAGGAAAAACTGCTGCGGGTCGTCCAGGCCCAGGGCACTGCAATCGAGCCACGCCAGGAAGGTGCCTTGGGGCGCGTGCATCACCACGCCGGGCAGGCGGGTCTTTACCGCATCGAGCAGGTAGTCGCGGTTGGCCTGCAGGTACTGCACCAGTGCAGCGAGCCAGTCGCCGCATTGGCTGTAGGCGGCGCGGGTGGCTTCCAGGCCCAGCGGGCTGACGCTGTCGACCATGCCGCAGCGCGCCTGGTTGAAGCGCTCGCGCACCTCGGCGTTTTGCACCACGGCAAAGCAGGTCTTCAAGCCGGCGACGTTATAGGCCTTGCTCGCCGACATCAGGGTGATGGTGCGTTGGGCGATCTCGGGGCTGAGGCTGGCGGTGGGAATGTGGCGGCGGCCGTCGAAGCACAGTTCGGCGTGGATTTCGTCACTGATGATCAGTGCGCCGTGTTTCAGGCAAGCGTTGGCCACCGCCAGCAGTTCTTCGCGGGGGAAGACCTTGCCGATGGGGTTGTGCGGGTTGCTCAGCAGCAGTGCGCCGGCACCGCTCAATGCCTCGCGCATGGCGGGCATTGGCGTGATGTATTCGCCATTGATCAGTCCAAATGGCACTTCGATGCGCGGCAGGCCCCAATGGCCGGGGGCCAGGCGAATCGGCCGATAGTTGGGGGTTTGCAACACCACCGCCTGGCCGGGTTGG
Source organism: Pseudomonas sp. rhizo25 (assembly GCF_031931935.1). Taxonomy (NCBI): domain Bacteria; kingdom Pseudomonadati; phylum Pseudomonadota; class Gammaproteobacteria; order Pseudomonadales; family Pseudomonadaceae; genus Pseudomonas; species Pseudomonas sp. rhizo25. The sequence continues at coordinate 634,710 of NZ_JAUJXA010000003.1, read as the reverse complement.
ACAAAGGCATGCAGGGCCATGTTGAAACCAGGTTCGACGCCGGGCAGGAACAGCAGCTCTTCAGGGCGCACGCGCCAGGCGTACTTGGCCCACAGGTCGGCGACGATAGCGTCGCGCACGTCGCCGCCGGCCATGCTGTAGCCGAGGATCTGCTGGTCGAGTCGTGCATGCAGGGCTTGCAATACGGCGGGTGGCGCGGCGATGTCCATGTCGGCGATCCACATCGGCAGAACGTCTTGCGAGTAACGGCTCCACTTGGTACTGCCGGTGCCGAGGCGCGAGTGGAGGGTGTCGAAATCAAAGCTCATGGAAGGCTCATGTCAGGGCGGAGGCGAAAGAATGGCGCTGATTCTAGCGCCATTCACCTTATAGGCCAGCGCTGATTGCCGCGGACAACTGCCGGTGTGCCTGCTCCAGGGCACGGTTCACGGCTGCTTCGCCGCGGACCATGGCGCCCAGGTAGATGAACTCCACGGAGTGAATGCCCACGGTGGCCAGGATGGCGGTCAGGTAGGGCGTAAGAAAGTCAGGCTCATGCCCCTTGCGCGCATTGCCGGAACTCACCAGCACGAAGGTGCGCCGATCCCCCAGCAGGCCGACTTTGGCGAACTGTTCATTGAGCGTAAAGCTGCGGTGTATACGCACCACGTGGTCGATCCATGCCTTCAGCGCCGCCGGTACGGTGAAATTGTGCACTGGGGTACAGAGGATCAACAGCTCGCAGGCTTGCAGTTCGACGATCAACTGTTCGGACAGCGCCATCGCATCGGCATTCAGGCCGCCTGGTGTCGTCAGTGCAGTGGCGTACTCACGGGTCAGCGCTGGCAACGCTTGGCTACCGTAGTCGCGTTCGCTGACCTGGGCGTCGGGCACCAGGTCAGTGAGCAGGGCGCGGGCCAGCTTGAACGTCTGTGCGGCTTTGCCATGGGGGCTGAAACTGAGTAACAGGGCGCGGGTCATTGGCTGAGGTCCTGGGAAAAGTGCATGCCTAGCGGCAGCAAGCCCTGGCGGAAATAGAAACGCTGGGCCAGGGCCATATGCATGCCGGTGTCCAGCACCAGGTAACGATAGCCCAAGGCGCGGGCTGCCTTGCGTACCTGCTCAAGCAGCTGTTCACCCAGGCGCCTGCGTTGCAGGGAGGCGTCCACGACCAGGTCATCGACATAGATAAAGCGGCCGTAGAGGGTATTTTCCGTGAGGCGGTAACCGGCCAGGCCAATCACCCGTCCGTGCTCGCGGGCGGCCAGCAAGTGGTAGCCGTTTTCCCGTTGGCGCTGGACCTGCCCGGCGAAGGCGCTGGCGTCGGTCAGGTGCGGACGCAATTGTCGCATGATGTCGAAACTGACCATGCAGTCGGCCACGGTTTCCATCAGCTGGAACTCGACGTGCTCATTCATGGTTGAGGTTCTCCAGGTGCGCCTTGATCGCTGCCGGAACCTTGCGAAAGCTGATGGCGACGCGGTTCAGCGCGTTCATCAAGGAAATTGCCAGGGTCAGGTCGGCGACTTCCTTGTCACTGAATACAGCCGCGACGGCGGCGTAGTCGGCATCCGGGACCTGGCTTTGCGCGACCTGCGTGACTACCTCGGCCCAGGCCAGCGCCGCGCTTTCACGGCGTGTGAACAGCACTGGCGCTTCGTGCCAGGTGGCCAGCAACATGATCTTTTCCAGGCTCACGCCCTGTTTGAGCAGATCGCGGGAATGGGAGTCCAGGCAATAGGCGCAGCCATTGAGCTGCGAGACCCGCAGGTACACGAGGTCGATCAGTTCTTTCTCCAGGCCGCAGCGGTGGATGTAGCTGTGCACGGAGCCCAGCGCTTTGTAGCCATCGGGGGCGGCCAGGGCGTAATCGAGACGGTGTTTCATCGTGCGATCCTTGTAGGTTTGGGGGATGCGCCATTTTCGCGGCGGCAGTTGCCCGTCGACAGGGGCATGATTGGACAAGTGGGTTGGGACATGATCAGACTCCCATCCGCCTTGCCAACGAGCTGAATACGATGCCGTCACTGCCCAAATACCAGGAAATCTATCGGCGCTTTCGCCTGGCTATCGACCGGGGCCAACTGCGTCCTGGCGAGCGTGTCCCTTCGGTTCGCGCACTGGCCCAGGAGCTCAAGGTGGCGCGGGGTACCGTTGAGGCGGCGTATCAGTTGCTGGTCAGCGAAGGTTTTTTCCAGGCCCGTGGGCAGGCCGGTACGGTGATTGCCGCAACGCTGGCACCGGTCAAGTTAAAGCCATTGCCCAGGCAGCCATCGCTGGTCAGCGGGCCGCGCCCACTGCAAATGGGCTTGCCAGCGCTGGATGCCTTCCCGCGTAAATTGTGGGCACGCCTGGTCACCCGGCAAGTGCGGCGCATCGATGCCGACAGCCTGGCGATGGGCGACGAACAGGGAGCCCAGGCATTGCGGGTGGCGATTGCCAGCTACCTGGCGTTGTACCGCGGCGTGGAATGCACGCCCAGCCAAGTGTTTGTGTGTGCCGGCTACGCCGGGTGCCTGACACTGCTGTGCGATGCATTGGGCATGGCGGGACAGGCTTGCTGGTTCGAAGACCCGGGCTACCTGCATGCACGACAATTGTTGCGCCATCAGGGGGTGACGCTGGTGCCGGTGCCTGTGGATCACGATGGGCTGGATGTGCAGCAGGGCATCCAGAGCGGCGAGCAGGCGCGACTGGCGATCGTCACACCGGCGCACCAGAGCCCGCTGGGGGTGGCTCTGAGCCCGACGCGGCGACGGGCCTTGCTGGGGTGGGCTCGGGCGCAGGCCAGTTGGGTGGTCGAGGATGATTATGACAGCGAGTTTCGCTACCAGGGCCAGCCCTTGGCTGCGCTAAAGAGCCAGGACGCCGATGACCGGGTGATCTATGCCGGCAGCTTCAGCAAGATGCTGTTTCCCGGTTTGCGCTTGGGTTACCTGGTGGTGCCGGCGGCATTGATCGACACATTTCAGCACAGTGCCAAGGTGTTGCAGCAGCGCAGTGCACAGCTACTGCAGCTGACGGCGGCGGACTTTCTGGAGCAGGGGCACTTCACTCGGCATTTGAAGAAGATGCGCGGCTTGTATGCGCAGCGCAGGGCCATGCTGGTGCAAGCGCTGCAGGCGCATTGTGCAGCGTTTCTGCAGGTGGATGAGCAGGCCGGCGGGATCAATTTGCTTGCGCGATTGCGCGTGCAGGTGCCGGATGTGCAGGTTGCAGAGGCCGCCAACATGGCCGGCCTGGGCGTTCAACCCTTGTCCGGCTGGACCCTCGAAGCCGGGGGCGAGCAGGGATTGCTGATGGGGTTCACCAATGTGGCAACGCCAGGGCAGGCCACGGACCTGGCCCTGAAGCTGTTGGAGATCTTGCAGGCGTGTGCGGCTCAAGCGCTCAACGGTTCACCAGTTTCGCTGGCAGCGCAATCACCAGCAAACTGCTGAGCATCAGGCAGCCGGCAAAAAACCACAGCGCGCCCGCACTGCTGCCGGTTAGGTCGATCGCCACGCCCATCAGCGAGTTGCTCACCAGGCCTGCGATATTGGCAACCGAACAGGCCAGGGCAAACCCGGTGGCCGCGGCAGTGCCTTTGAGAAAGGTCGCCGGCAGGCTGAAAAACACCGGCACGGCACCGATGATGGCGGCTGAGGCAATCGCGAACAACGCCACGGTGGCAGCTACGTTATGGGTGAAGAAAGTGCTGGTGGCCATCGCCGCTGCGCCGATGAAAAACGGCACGATGATGTGCCAGCGGCGTTCGCGGTGCTTGTCGGAACTGGCGCCGATCAGCAGCATGCCGAGCAGTGCGGCCACGCTGGGCAGCGCGGTGAGCATGCCGATATGGAAGGTGTCGGTGACCCCGGCATTGCGAATGAAGGTGGGCATCCAGAAGCCCATGGCATAGGCACTGAGCAGTATCGAGAAGTCGATACCGCCGAGCATCCACACCTTGAGGTTGAAGAAACCGTCACGGAAGCTGTGCTTGCTGCCGACGCCATCGGCGTCGTCTTTGCGCAGCTCGTTTTCCAGCAGGGCCTTTTCCTCATCCGACAGCCATTTGGCTTGCTGGTAGCTGTTGGGCAGCGCCCAGAACGTCAGCACCCCAAGCAACACGCTGGGTACCGCTTCGATCAGGAACAGCCATTGCCACCCGCGCAGCCCGGCCATCTGGTCGAAGTGGCCCATGATCCAGCCAGACAGCGGACCGCCGATCACGCTGGACAGCGGCAGGCCGATCATGAACAGCGCGATGATGCGCCCACGCCTGTGAGTGGGAAACCAGGTGGTCAGGTAATACAGCACCCCCGGCAGGAAACCGGCTTCGGCGGCACCGAGCAAAAAACGCAGGATGTAGAACTGGGTGGTGGAGGTGACCAGCATGGTGCAGGCCGAGAGCAAGCCCCAGGTGATCATGATGCGCGCGATCCAGATCTTCGCGCCGACCCGCTCCAGCACCAGGTTGCTGGGCACTTCAAAGATGATGTAGCCGACGAAAAACAAGCCGGCGCCAAGGCCGAAGGCGGTTTCGCTGAAGTGCAACTGGTCGAGCATCTGCAGCTTGGCGAAGCCGATGTTGATGCGGTCCAGGTAGGCAGCCAGATAACAGAAACACAGGAACGGGATCAGCTTCCAGGTGATCTTGTGGTAGAGCGTGGTGACGGGGTCGGCGACTGTAGTCGCGGGCACAGCATTCGCAATGGGCATGGGGTGTCTCCTGGCGGTGACTTATGGTTTTTATACAGCCGCTTTTGTTCCAGCACTTCGGCGTGCTGTTAAAGCGACGTCCAAAGGCAGTGTCAGAAGACTGAAAGCTGCGCCGAGGTTATCAACCTCGGCGGCTCACAGTTTTGTGCAGGACCGCACTCTATGGCGCGGTTCCGGATGAAACGTCATTGCTCCTTGAATTGGCGCATCGCGTCTTGCTTGCTCACCACATCACCGTACTTGCTGTCGATATCGAACAGGTTGGCTTCGTGGGGCGCCGGATGGCGGTCGCCGACGCATTCACGCACGACAATGGTGCGGAACCCGTGCTGCACCGCGTCCACCGCCGTTGCGCGGATGCAGCCGCTGGTGGAGCAGCCGGCCAGCACCACGGTATCGATACCTTGGGCGTGCAGCATCGGGGCCAGGCTGCTGCCGAAAAATGCGCTGGCGTACTGTTTGCTGATCACCACTTCATCAGGCTGGGGCAATACCTCGGTGCAGAACGCCGCCAGTGGGTTGCCTTCGATCATGTCTTTCATCACCGGGGCCTTTTTTACCCAGATACCGCCGTCGGCGAAATGGCCGGGATGGTAGCGGATATTAGTGTGCACCACCGCAATCCCGTATCGGCGTGCACAGGCCAGCAGTTCGACGCTTTCAGCCACGGCGCTGACCACGCCGGGCGCGAACAGTGGCGCGCCTTCGCGGGTGTAGCCCTGCATGAAGTCGATCATCAGTAGCGCGGCTTTGTTGCCGAAGCCGATGCGGTTGCCCCACACGCCCTGATAGTTGGCGTCGGCGGATTGTTCACTCATTTCAATTTCCTCAGTAGGCGCCGGAAAGCAGGGCTCCGGCCCCGGGAACGATGGGTTCCAGGTCCAGGGCCTTGAGCATGGCGTAGGTGGTGGCGATGGCGGCGGTGAGCACAGGTTTGCCGGTTTGCGCCTCGACCTTGGCCACCACCGGCAGCGACTGCATCTGCACGCAGGCCGACAGCACGATCACGTCGACGCCTTCCAGGTTCATGCCGGCAACGATGGTCGGCAGGTTGGCCGGGTCGTGGCGGGCCACTTCGAGGTTGTCCGGGATCTCCAGGGCGCGCCAGTCGACGACTTCAAAGCCTTCTGCGCGGATGTAGTTCACCACCAGCTCGGTCAGCGGTTTCATATAGGGCGCAACAATCGCGATACGCTTGGCGCCCATCACCTTCAAGCCTTCAATCAAGGCGCCTGCGCTGGTGATCACCGGGGCATTGGCGTCGTTGTCAGCCGTAGCCTGGCGCAGGCGCTGTTCGGAGTTGCGGTGGTAGCCCAGGCCCTTGGCCATGATCGCCACCAGGCAGGCGTACCCCAGCACGTCGACCTTGGCGTCTGACAATTCGATGGCGCAACGGTCGGACTCGCCATCCATCGCCGCCAGTTCTTCCTTGCGCACTTGCTTCATGCGCATGCGGCTGGAGTGGAAGGTAAAACGTTCAGGACGGATCGCCTGGCGCGCGTTGAGCATGGCCGGGATCTCGGTTTCCATGGTGGTGTTGGAACTGGGCACGATCTGGCCGATGCGGTAGGGCTTGAGCATGGGGGTGTCCTTATTGTTGGGTGAGGAAGTCGCCAAGGGCATCGAAAAAGCCCTCAAGGTCGTCCCACGGGATCATGTGCCCGGCATTCGGCACGCGCGCGACCTGGATACTCGGTTGCAGGGCCTGGATTTCGGCGATGTCTTGATCGAGGATCACCCCGCCGCGCCCGGCCACCATCAGCAGGGCAGGGGCCTTGAGGTGGGGCAGGTGCTGGTGGAAGTCCACCGTGTGGAAGTCATTGAAGGCACGCACGATGGCCGGTTCGTAGCAGGTGTGCAGCCACTCCGCGCGCAGTTGCAGCTGCTCATCGGTCCAGGTGGCGCAGAAGGCGCGCATCGCCTGGGCATCCATGCCAATCAGTGACTGGCGGATCGAGTCGACATACCAGGGCAGTTTGCTCGGGTATTCCCGCCGGCCAGGACCGGACACCGGCGGGTCGATCAACACCATGCGGTTGACGCCTTGCGGGTGCTTGATCGCACTGTGCACGGCAAAGCGCGCACCCATGGAATGGCCGAACAGGTGGTAGCTGTCCAGGCCCAGTGCGTCGGCAAATGCGCCAATGTCCTCGGCGCAGGTGTCGGCGCTGTAATCCAGTTCCGGCCCGGTGGACGACAGCCCGCGCCCGCGTACATCCAACACGTAGGTATCGAACTGCTCACCCAGGCGCTCGGCGACGAAGCCCCAGGTAATCGCCGGGCTGGTGATGCCCGGGATCAGGATCAGCGCCGGGCCTGTGCCGCCGTAGCGCAGATAGTGCTGGCGAATGCCATTGGCCTGCACGTTGCCGCCATGGAGAAAGGTACTCATGCGGCCACCCCCGACTTCAGCTCCTGGGCATACAGGTCGTAGCCGTACACCCAGGCCGGGTCTTCCTGGGTGCGTAGCCAGGTGTTGGCATTGGACACCGCTTGTACCCGGGACGCGCGTTCCTTGCGGTTGGCTTCATACAGTTCGAAGGCGTTGCGGTAGTCGCTGATCCCGGTTTCCTGCAGGCAGCGGGTGAGCATGGCGGCATCTTCGATGGCCATGCCGGCGCCCTGGGCCATGTGTGGCTTCATCGGGTGGCAGGCGTCGCCGAGCAAGACCAGGCGACCGCGACTCCACAGCGGCAGCGGGTTGCGGTTGCGCAGCGGCCACTTGGTCACGCTGTCGGTGGATTCGATCAGCGCCTGCACGGTGGGGTGGTAGCCCTTGAAGGCTTCGAACATTTCCTCGCGGCTGCTGTTGACGAAGGCGCCCTGGAAGTCCCATTCGGCATGGGGTACGCCGGTCACGTAGTAGTACTCGTCGCGCTTGCCTGTGGTGTAGTAGACCATCATGTGGCGATCCTCGGTCCACCACTTGATGCAGTCTTCGAACTTGAGGTCGTACTTGGCCAGTTGCTCGCCTCGGATCAATGCGCGGTGCGCCACCCAGCCGCTGTACAAGGGTTTCTCCACCCCCAGCAGTTCTTCGCGAATCTTCGAATTGATGCCGTCGGCGCCGATTACGATGTCGGCATAGGTCACCGTGCCGTCGGCGAAGGTCAGGCGCACCTGGGTATCGGTTTCTTCGAGGGTTTCCAGGCGCTTGTTGAAGTGCAGGGTGTCAGGCTGCAGCGTGGACATCTGCAACGCATGCAGGTCGCCACGGTGCACGGTGATGTAAGAGGCGCCATAGCCGGTGAGCGGGATACGCGAGAGGTAATCACCACTTTCGCCGCAGCGGCTGAACCAGTGCTCAGGGTGCGACCCCATCAGGTCCAGCTGGTTCTCGATGCCCATGCGGCGGAAGATTTTCATGATGTTGGGCCCCATGTGGATCCCCGCGCCCAAGCGGGAGAACTCCGGCGCCTGTTCGTAGACATCTACGCTGAAGCCGGCTTGCTGCAACAAGGTGGCCGCAGCGGCACCGCCCAGGCCGGCGCCGACTATGGCGATTTTTTGTGTGCTTCCCATGGGGCGTGATCCTCTCTTTTTGAATTCAGGCGGCGTCTGTCCGCAAGGTTTTTAAAGTGTATACGCTCATTTTTTAAAATGGGAAGCCTGTGTGAGGAAATTTATTTTTTGGTATTTATAGGCTGGTGTAACCAGCTGTGGCTAATGAATATTGAATATGTGTGGATTGGTAACGTTTTTATCTGGCACTTGCAGTCCGTCTGCAAATCAGGTCTCATCATTCTTAAATGGTGTATACGCTATAAAAATGCACTAAGTTGAAGCGCGCTGCCCGAACAGGGTGCAGCCCCTCAGGAGACAGGAAAATGCCGGTAAGCGACTGTGAACTGACCCAGATGTTTGAACACGTGTTGAAGCTGTCCAAGGTCGACCCGACCCAGAGCGTCGCGGTGCTCAAGAGCCATTACTCCGACCCGCGTACTGTGCGTGCCGCCATGGATGCGGCGCAGCGCCTGGGGGCCAAGGTGTATGCGGTGGAATTGCCGTCGTTCAACCATCCCCGGGCGATGGGCAACGACATGACCGCCTACTGCGGCGACACCGCGCTCACTGGCAATATTGCCGCCCAGCGTGCCCTGGAGGCGGCGGACTTGATCGTCGACACCATGATGCTGCTGCACTCGCCGGAGCAGGAGCAGATCCTCAAGACCGGCACGCGCATCCTGCTTGCCGTCGAGCCGCCGGAAGTGCTGGCACGCATGCTGCCGAGCGAAGAGGACAAGGTGCGTGTACTGGCCGCCGAACAGCTGCTGAAGAAGGCGCGCTCGATCCACGTCAAGTCCCGCGCCGGCAGCGACTTCCGCGCTGCTTTGGGCCAATACCCGTCGGTGACCGAGTACGGCTTCGCCGATGAACCGGGGCGCTGGGACCACTGGCCCAGCGGCTTCCTGTTCTCCTGGCCCAATGAAGAAACCGCCGAGGGCGTGCTGGTGCTGGACATCGGCGACATCCTGTTGCCGTTTAAGACCTACACCCGTGAAAAGATCACCCTGGAAATCGAAAAGGGCTTTATTACGCGGATTCACGGTGGGTTCGAGGCGCAGTACCTGAGCGACTACATGAAGTACTTCGACGACCCCGAGGTGTACGGCATCTCCCATATTGGCTGGGGCCTGCAACCACGGGCGCAATGGACGGCCATGGGCTTGCACGACAAGAACGACGGCATGTGCATGGATGCGCGGGCGTTCTATGGCAACTTCCTGTTCTCCACCGGGCCGAATACCGAGGTGGGCGGCACGCGCAAGACGCCGTGCCATATGGATATCCCGCTGCGCAACTGTGATGTATATCTGGACGATGAGGCGGTGGTGCTGGGTGGCGATGTGGTCGCGCCAGCGCGATCGCTGGCACGCTGAGTATGCGTGTGGGAGCTGATAGATATAGAGATCCAAGTGTGGGAGGGGGCTTGCTCCCGATGAGGGCGTGTCAGTGAGTGCATCAATACCTGACCCACCGCCATCGGGAGCTAGCCCCCTCCCACAGGTTGAGCGTGATTCTTCAAGGGCATCTTGAGTCCGTTCACTAACCCCGCCATCATGCCACCCATCCAAACCACCCACCGAGCCCGCCGTGCCTGATTCCTACGTTTTTTCTGAACAAGTCGGCCACCTGCTGCGCAAGGCCTACCAGCGCCACTTAGCGATATTCCAGCAGAATGTCGGCGACTCCCAGCTCACCGCCGTGCAGTTCGTGACCTTGTGTGCGTTGCGCGATCAGGGTGCAAGCTCCCTCACTGAATTGGTCAAGGCCACCGCCGTGGACCAGGCGACCATCCGCGGTATCGTCGAACGTCTCAAGGCCAAGGCGCTGATTACCCTGGACCCGGACCCTGCAGACAAGCGCAAGGTAGTAGTCGACTTGTCTGCCTCAGGCGCCGAACTGGTCGCGCAAACCGCACCGCGTGCGGCCCAGATCAGCGAATTGACCATGAGCAATCTCAACCCCGCCGAGCGTGTGGCGGTCCTGTTTCTGCTGCGCAAGATGATTGACGATCCCCAGGAATAACCTGCGCTGGCATCGTTTTTGCTCTGTGTTGATGTAGTAGCCACTTCACCAGTCGAGTGTGTCGCGAGGCCTCAGGTCCGCGACGTTTTTTTTGACTGTTTGATGTAGTAGGCACTTCATCAACCGGCACAGGCGAAGCGAATGACCAGCCAACCCATCACGGTAACGCTTGAGGTCAACGGCCAGACAAGCGAAGTCAGCGCCATGGCGGATACACCGCTGTTACTGGTACTGCGCAACGACCTGCAACTCAATGGCCCCAAGTACGGCTGTGGCCTGGGGGAGTGCGGTGCCTGCACCGTGATCATTGATGGCGTGGCCGCACGTTCCTGCGTGTTCCCGCTGTCGGGTGCATCAGGGCGCAGGATCGTCACCCTTGAAGGCCTGGGTACGCGCCATGCGCCGCACCCGGTGCAGCAGGCGTTCATCGACGAGCAGGCCGCGCAATGCGGCTACTGCCTCAACGGCATGATCATGACCGCCAAGGCCCTGCTCGACCGCAACCCCAAGCCCAGTGAAACCCAGGTACGCAACGAGCTGTCGGGCAACCTTTGCCGCTGCGGCACTCATATCGAGATCCTGCGCGCGGTATTGCGTGCGGCACGCCTTATGAACGTGGATGGATGATCATGACCGAAACGACCCTTTCCCGTGAGCAGTGGCTGGCCAAGGCCGGTGTATTGTTGATTGTCGATGATGTATTGCCGCCTTCGGGGCCGGTGGCCAAGGGCGGCACGCCCACGGTGAAACCCAAGGAGCTGGGGCTGTTTATCGCCGTGAACGATGATGGCCTGGTGTATGCGTTCAATGGCCATGTGGACCTGGGTACCGGCGTGCGCACGGCGTTGGCGCAGATCGTCGCCGAAGAGCTGGACCTGGGCATGGACCAGGTGAGGATGGTGCTGGGCGATACCGCGCGTGCGCCGAACCAGGGCGCGACCATTGCCAGTGCGACCTTGCAGATTTCCGCTGTGCCCCTGCGCAACGCAGCGGCAGAGGCGCGACGCTTTTTGCTGGCGCGGGCGGCAGGACGCTGGGGCGTCAGTACCGCCAGCCTCAAAGTCGAGGCCGGTGTTATCCACGCCGCCGATGGGCGCACCACCACCTATTCCGAGTTGGTCAGCGGCCAGCATGACCAAGTGCGCATCAGCGGCAACGCGCCGCTCAAGGCCACCGCGGACTACCGCCTGGTCGGCCAGGATACGGCCCGCGTGGACATCCCCGGCAAAGCCACCGGCGAGCTGACCTACGTGCACGACATGCGCGTGCCGGGCATGCTCCATGGCCGGGTGGTGCGCCCGCCGTATGCGGGGCTCGACTGTGGGGAGTTTGTCGGCAATAGCCTGTTGAGTGTGGACGAAGCCTCCATCGCCCATATCCCCGGCATCGTCGCGGTGGTGGTGATCCGGGATTTTGTCGGCGTAGTAGCGTTGCGCGAAGAACAGGCGATCAAGGCTGCCGCCGAGCTGCAGGTGCAATGGAAACCGTGGGCTCACGCGGCGCCGGATATGCGCGACGTGGCGCAGGCCATTCGCGCTAACCCGCGCGTGCGCCGCACCGTGCTTGATCAGGGCGAGGTCGACGCCGCCCTGGCCACTGCCAGCCAGCGTATGCCGCGCACTTACCTGTGGCCCTACCAGATGCACGCCTCCATCGGCCCATCCTGCGCGGTGGCGGATTATCAGGACAACGGCAGCCGCGTATGGTCCGGCAGCCAGAACCCGCACCTGCTGCGTGCCGACCTGGCCTGGCTGCTGGAATGCGATGAAGCCCTGATCGAGGTGATCCGCATGGAAGCCTCCGGCTGTTACGGGCGCAACTGTGCCGACGATGTGTGCGCCGACGCCTTGTTGTTGTCCCGGGCGGTGGGCAAGCCAGTGCGCGTGCAATTGACCCGTGAACAGGAACATCTATGGGAGCCCAAGGGCACCGCGCAATTGATGGAGGTGGACGGCGGCGTGAACGCCGATGGCAGCATCGCCGCCTATGACTTCGAAACCAGCTACCCGTCCAACGGCGCGCCGACCCTGGCACTGCTGCTGACCGGCCGCGTCGAACCGGTGGCGGCGATGTTCGAAATGGGCGACCGCACCTCGATCCCGCCTTATGACATCGACAATATGCGCGTAACCATCAATGACATGGCGCCTATCGTGCGGGCCTCGTGGATGCGTGGCGTGTCGGCTTTGCCCAACACCTTTGCCCACGAATCCTATATCGATGAACTGGCCTTCGCCGTCGGCGTCGATCCGGTGGAATACCGCCTGCGTTACCTCAAGGACCCGCGCGCCATCGACTTGGTGAAATCTACCGCCGAACGCGCCGCCTGGTCCCCACGCACCGCGCCGATGCAAACCGCCAGCGATGACCACCTGTTACGTGGCCGCGGCTTTGCCTATGCGCGCTACATCCACAGTAAGTTTCCCGGCTTCGGCGCGGCCTGGGCCGCATGGGTAGCGGACGTGGCCATCGATAAACACACCGGCGATGTATCGGTGACGCGGGTGGTGATCGGCCATGACGCAGGGATGATGATCAACCCGGCGGGAGTTGAGCATCAGATTCACGGCAATGTGATCCAGTCCACCAGCCGTGTGTTGAAGGAGCGGGTGACCTTCGAGGAGTCCACGGTGGTGAGCAAGGAGTGGGGCGGTTACCCGATCCTGACCTTCCCCGAGGTGCCGAAGATCGATGTGCTGATGATGCCGCGCCAGGACCAGCCGCCCATGGGCGCCGGTGAATCGGCGTCGGTACCCAGTGCGGCGGCGATTGCCAATGCGATCTATGACGCCACCGGTATTCGTTTTCGCGAGTTGCCGATCACCCCGGAGCGAGTACTGGCGGCATTGAATGCCGGCACCTTGGCTGAGCCGGCCAAGTCGCCACAAAAACGCCGCAAATGGTGGTTCGGCGCGCTGTTCGCGACCCTCGGAGCACTGCTGGCCACGGCTTGGCCGTTGCACAGCGAAATCGCGCCTATCGCACCGCCAAGCCCCGGCACCTGGTCCAAAGCCACCCTGGAGCGCGGGCGCCTGCTTGCGGCGGTCGGCGACTGCGCGGTGTGCCATACGGCGCCGGGCGGAGCGCCCAATGCCGGCGGCCTGGCAATGCAGACGTCGTTCGGCACCTTGTACAGCAGCAACATCACCCCGGATGTGAACACCGGCATTGGCGCCTGGTCGTACCCGGCATTCGAACGGGCAATGCGTGACGGCATCGGGCGCGACGGGCGTAACCTGTATCCGGCGTTTCCCTATACGGCGTTTCGCAATATCAACGAGGCGGACATGCAGGCGCTGTATGCCTACCTGATGTCCCAGGCGCCGGTCAGCCAGGCACCAACGCCGAACGCGATGAAGTTTCCGTTCAATTTCAGACCCTTGATGGCGGGGTGGAATGCACTGAACCTGAGACGCGGCGAAATCACCCCGCAGCCTGAGCGCAGTGAACAATGGAATCGCGGCAATTATCTGGTCAATGGCCTGGGACACTGCGCCGCGTGTCATTCGCCGCGCAACCTGATGGGGGCGCAAAAGGGCGGCAAGGCATTCCTCGCCGGCGGTGTGGTAGATGGTTGGGAAGCCCCGGCGCTGACGGGGTTGTCCAAGGCCCCGACACCATGGACCGAAGACCAGCTGTTTACCTATTTGAGCACTGGCTATTCCGACGCCCATGGTGTGGCGGCGGGCCCGATGGGGCCAGTGGTGAGCGAATTGTCGAAGCTGCCGAAGGCGGATATTCGTGCAATGGCGGTGTACCTGGCTTCGCTCAGTCACGAAGCAGCAGCGCAGGCACAGGTCGCAGCAGCGGCTGTACCGAATCCGAACGGGCGACGCGTCTTCGAAGGTTCATGCAAAGCCTGCCATGCCGATGGGCTGGGGCCGAAACTGTTTGGGGTCAGCCCGTCATTGGCGACCAACACCAATGTGTTCAGCGACCAGCCGGATAATTTGATCAAGGTGATTTTGCAAGGCATCCTCCAGCCGGCGACCCGCGACCTGGGGTATATGCCGGGGTTCAAGGACAGCTTGTCGAATACCCAGGTGGCGGATCTGGTGGCCTACTTGCGCGGGCAATTTGCGCCGAACGCGCCACAGTGGCAAGGGCTGGAACAGAAGGTCGCCCACTTGCGTGCCAACCCCGGCAGCCATTGATTGTGCGAGGGGGCGGTGGCGCAGCGATTCGACTTGCCCCCCGATGCCAGTAGTTCAGTTAATAAAACCCTCGGCTGACACACTGTCAGGCATGACGCCGCGCAGCACCAGGTCGGTGATAAATGCCAGCCAATCCTGCTGTTGGCCTTTGTTCGACAGGTCTTCACCCAGGAACGAACTGAGGGTATGGCGGTTGGAGTTGTAGAAGTAGCACAGCGAAGCAATCATCAAGTACACATGCTTGAGGTCGATGTCCTGGCGAAACACGCCCTGGGCCTGGCCGGCCTCGATGATCGGGCGCAGCACGCCGACCGCCTCACCGGACAACCGGCGCATTTCGCTGGACTGCCGGGCATGCTTGCCCTGATGCAGGTTCTCGATACTCAGGATCGCCACGAATTCGGGATGCTTGACATAATAGTTCCAGATAAACGCCACCAGCTCGCGCAGGGCCTGGGCCGGTGCCGCAAGGTCCAGCTTGAGCTTGCTCTCGGCCTGGTTGAACTGCTCGTAGATATGCTCCAGCACGCAGGTGAACAGTTGTTCCTTGCTGCCGAAGTAGTAATAGAGCATGCGGTCGTTGGAGTCTGCGGCCTTGGAAATGCTGTCGACGCGCCCGCCGGAATAGCCGTCGCGGGTGAACACCTTGACCGCCGCCTGCAGGATGCGCGCCCGCGTCTGGTCGGCCTGTTGGGCGCGGATACCACTCTTCTTGATCGCCATCTATAGGGCCTTGCTAGACACTCAGGGCGCGAAATATAGCATGGGCGTTTTCGGGCCCGTTCTACCACCGACAGGTTCTGTAATAAAAACGCCATTGCGCTGGGGAATAAATCCGCGAGGGGCTATTTTGGTGCATCTCAATAACCAGAGTAGCCATGGATGAAATACCTACCTTTGAGCCGCACCTTGATTGCCACGGTGCTGGTGTTGACGCTCAGCGGCGTGCAAGCCGCGTCACAGGCCCCGGTCGCCGGTGAAAATGGCATGGTGGTGACGGCCCAGCATCTGGCCACGCATGTTGGCGTGGATGTACTCAAGGCCGGGGGCAACGCGGTGGACGCGGCAGTGGCCGTAGGCTACGCGCTGGCCGTAGTGTACCCGGCGGCGGGCAATCTCGGCGGCGGCGGTTTCATGACTGTGCAACTGGCCGACGGGCGCAAGACCTTCCTCGACTTCCGCGAAAAAGCCCCGCTGGCGGCGACTGCCGACATGTACCTGGACAAGGCCGGCAACGTGGTCGAGGGCCTGAGTGCCAAAGGCCATCTGGCGGTTGGCGTACCGGGCACCGTTTCCGGCATGGAACTGGCCCTGAGCAAATACGGCACGCTCAAGCGTGACCAGGTGATAGCCCCTGCGATCAAGTTGGCGGAAAACGGCTTTGAACTGGAGCAGGGCGATATCGACCTGTTGCATACCGCCACCGGCGAGTTCGAAAAAGACCAGGATTTGCGCGGGATCTTCCTGCACAACGGCCAACCGCTGCAGGTGGGCCAGAAACTGGTGCAGAAAGACCTGGCCAAGACCCTCAGGGAAATCTCCGCCAAGGGCACCGACGGGTTCTATAAAGGTTGGGTGGCCAAGGCCCTGGTGGACTCCAGCCAGGCCGGCAAAGGCATCATTACCCAGGCCGACCTCGACAAGTACAAGACCCGCGAGCTGGCGCCCATCGAGTGCGATTACCGTGGCTACCACGTGGTGTCGGCACCGCCACCCAGCTCGGGCGGCGTGGTGATCTGCCAGATCATGAACATTCTCGAAGGCTACCCGATGGCCGATCTGGGCTATCACTCGGCCCAAGGCCTGCACTACCAGATCGAAGCGATGCGCCATGCCTATGTGGACCGCAACAGCTACCTGGGCGACCCGGATTTCGTGAAGAACCCGATCGAACACCTGCTCGACAAGAACTACGCGGCGAAACTGCGTGACGCCATCGAGCCGCACAAGGCCGGGGATTCCCAGGCGATCAAGCCGGGGGTGTCGCCACATGAAGGCAATAACACCACCCACTATTCCATTGTCGACAAGTGGGGCAACGCGGTTTCGGTGACCTACACCCTCAACGACTGGTTCGGTGCCGGCGTCATGGCGAGCAAGACCGGGGTGATCCTCAACGATGAAATGGACGACTTCACCGTCAAGGTCGGCGTGCCGAACATGTACGGGCTGGTCCAGGGTGAGGCCAACGCCATCGCGCCGGGCAAGGCGCCGCTGTCGTCGATGAGCCCGACCATTGTCACCAAGGATGGCAAGGCGGTGATGGTGGTCGGTACGCCGGGGGGTAGCCGTATCATTACCGCTACCTTGCTGACCATCCTGAATGTCATCGACTACAAGATGAACATCCAGGAAGCCGTGGATGCACCGCGCTTTCACCAGCAATGGATGCCTGACACCACCAACCTGGAGACCTTCGCCGTCAGCCCGGACACCCAGAAAATCCTCGAAAGCTGGGGCCACAAGTTTGCCGGCCCCCAGGATGCCAATCACCTGGCGGCGATCCTGGTGGGGGCGCCGTCCCTGGATGGCAAGCCGGTGGGCAACAACCGCTTCTATGGGGCGAACGACCCACGGCGTAATACGGGCTTGTCCTTGGGGTATTAAAGGAACATCCGGGTCCCTTCCAGGCTCTACCCCAAGAGCCCTGGAAGAGGATCCAACCTGATGAAAGCGCTGAAAATCGCCACCTTCAACATCAACGGTATCCGCGCGCGCCTGCCTAACCTGTTGCACTGGCTGCAGCGCGAGCAACCGGACATCGTCTGCCTGCAGGAACTCAAGGCGCCGCAAAGCCTGTTCCCCTATGCCGAGTTTGAAACCGCCGGCTACGGCGCGATCTGCCTGGGCCAGGCGTCGTGGAATGGCGTGGCGATCCTGGCGCGGGATGCGCAGCCCTTGGAAAGCCGGCGTGGTTTGCCCGGCGATGACAGCGACACCCAGAGCCGCTATATCGAAGCGGCAGTGCATGGCGTGTTGGTCGGCTGCCTCTACCTGCCCAATGGCAACCCGCAACCGGGTCCGAAATTCGACTACAAACTGGCCTGGTTCGAGCGCCTGATCGACTATGCCAAGGCCCTGCAAGCCAGTGAGCATCCAGTGTTGCTGGCGGGGGATTTCAATGTGGTGCCCACCGACCTGGACATCTACAACCCGCGGTCCTGGCTCAAGGATGCCTTGTTGCAGCCCGAGAGCCGTGCCTGCTACCAGCGATTGCTGGAGCAGGGCTGGACCGATTCCTTGCGCCACCTGTATCCCGAAGAACGTGTCTACACCTTCTGGGATTACTTCCGCCAGCACTGGCAGAAAAACTCCGGCCTGCGTATCGACCACCTGTTGCTCAACCCCGCGCTCAAGCCGTACTTGAAAGACGCCGGCGTCGATGCCTGGGTCCGCAATGAAGCCCACGCCAGCGACCACGCGCCGACCTGGATTCAGCTGGGTACGCGCAAAAAGCGCTAACCTTCGCGAATCAATCCAAGGGCCTCGGCCTTGTTCAGCGGATGCTGCATACGCTGGGACAGGCGTGCCATCGCCTGCGGGTACTCGCAGGCGACCACGGCTTGCACCTGATCGTCATGACAGAGCAGGGCGATGAAGTGGTGTTGCTGCAAGTCGCCTTCGATGTGCAGGCGGTTCCAGTGCTGTCCATGGCCGAGTACCTCGAAGGTCTTGCCGAAGTGGTAGGTCCAGAAGAAGGGCACGTCGGCGTAGGCCTGGGCGGCGCCGAGCATGTTGCGTGCCGCCAGCACCCCCAACTGCTGGGCCAGGCGCCAGTGTTCGATGCGTGTTGACTGATGGTTCCAAGGGAAGGTCAGGTTATCGCCGGCAGCCCATAACCCAGGGGCGGCTTGCAGGTGGTGATCGGCCAGCAGCGACTGGTCCTCGGCTTTACTGACACCCTCGATAAAACCCGTGGCAGGCGTTACGCCGACACCGATCACCACCAGATCGGCAGCCAGTCGTTTACCGTTTTTCAGCAGTACCGTACCGACCGCGCCGTGGCCGTCCAGGCTCACCGGCTCGGTATTGCTGTGGAAGATCACGCCATTGTCTTCATGCAACTGTCGCAGGGCGGCGCCGATGCGTCGGCCCAATTGCGCGGCAAGTGGAACGTCATGGCGGCTGACCACTTGCACCACCAGGCCGCGCTGGCGCAGGGCCGATGCGGCTTCCAGGCCGATGAAGCTGTCGCCGATGATCACTGCGCAGGCTGCCGACTCTGCGGCCGCGTCGATGCGTGCGGCATCTTCGCGGCTGCGTAGCACGAATACGTTGCTCAGCACGGTGCCGGGAATATCCAGTGACTGCGGCTGGCCGCCGGTGGCAAGCAGCGCAGCGTCGTAGTCGAAGTGGCGGCCGTCGGCCAGTTCGATGCGTTTGGCAGCGGCATCCAGACGCTGCACCTCACCCTGGATACCGAGGGTGTCGAAGGGCGCGTCTTCCAGCAAGGGTGGCGTATCCTGCGGCGCCATTTGCCCTGCGATCACGAATTTGCTCAAGGCGGTGCGGTCGTAGGCCGGCGCCGATTCGCGGTCGATCCACAGCAGGCGCCCAGTAAAACCCTCGCGGCGCAAGGTGGCGACCGCTGCGGTACCGGCCGCTCCCGCGCCGATCACCGCGAAGCAACGCGAGTCATCGACCACGACCGTGGGTGCAGGGTCAACTGGCGCGTCACCGACACTGACCACACCATCGCGAACCTGCACCGGATATTGCTTGAGCGCCACTAAGGCTGGCGGTTCGAGCACCGCCCCATTGGCCACGGCAAAGGTTGCCTTGTGCCAGGGGCAGACGATGCGGCCTTGGCAGATAACCCCTTCTTCCAGTGGCGCACCGGCATGGGGGCAATCGGCCTGGAAGGCGCGTACCTGGCCTCCACTGCGTACCAGTAACAGCGGGTGCGCCGCCGTTTCGACGCGAACGCCACGGTTCTCGGGCAAATTGATCAGGCGGGCAACGATGCGCATATTCATAGGCCAGTCTCCTTTGAAAGGTTGACTGGCGGTCACAGCGATGGACTGCGTTGACCCGACGGTCGGTGCAGGTGGCGGTGCGTTGCTATGCGGGTTGGGCGAGCAGTCGCTCTACTGCAGCGAATGCCGCCGTGCGGCGGTCTTGCCAGCTTCCGCGAATCACCAGCACCGGCTGTCGATGCTGCTGCATCCAGTCCAGGCTCGCCTGAAAAAACGCGCGGCGGTCTTCAAGCTCCGGCTGGCAGCGCTGGCCGTCGGCGCACCATTGCACATCCTCGGGAGAGAGCAGCAGGTGCAGGTCGTAATGCCGGGCCAGCAGTTCGCTGTCGAGCCAGCCGGGGTAGTCGCCGAACAGGGTCTGGCTCCACAGTTTGTTGGCCAGCAGGTGCGTGTCGAGCACCAGCAGGCCAGGGCGTTCGGCGCGGGCAGCGTCTTCCCATTCCAGCTGCCCACGGGCAATCGCCGGGATATCCGCCAGGCAGGTGTCACGCTGATGGTGATCGATGAAATATCGCACGTACTCGCCGACCATCAGCCCGCCGAAGTGTGCGTGCAACTCGGCAGCCAGCCAACTTTTACCGCTGGATTCCGGGCCTGCCAGCACTACCACCTTCATGGCTGTAACGCCGGGTCGGCGCGCCATTCACGCCAGCCTTGCACAGCGATGGCGGTGAACAACGCGTAGAGCGCGGCGGTGAGGTAGAGGCCTTTGTAGAGGAAGAGCCCGACGAATATTACATCCACCACAATCCACAACGGCCAGCACTGCAGGCGTTTTTGCGCCATCCACATTTGCGCCACCAGGCTGAAACCGGTAAGGGCCGCGTCGAGCCATGGCTGTGCGGCGTCGGTCCAGTGGGCCATGGCGGCGCCGAGCAACAGGCTGCCAACGGTGCCCACGGCCAGGCTGGTCATGATCGCAGGTACCCCCAGGCGGGTGACCTGGCGACCCTGCCTGACCTCGCCGGCGCGGGTCCACTGCCACCAGCCATAGACTTGCAATGCGGCGTAGACCACCTGCAGCAGCATGTCGGAGTAGAGTTTTACCTCGAAGAATACCCAGGTGTAGAGCAGCACCATCACCAGGCCGATGGGCCAGCACCAGGGGTTCTGCTTGACCGTCAGCCAGACAGCGATCACCCCCAGGGCGGCGGCGAACAGTTCAAGCCCGGACATGGTGGATCCTTGGGAAGTGGGAGAGGGCGGTGATTGTACCTAGAGGCCAGCGATCTTCAAACTTGCGTGCAATGGGCATACATCGCACCGCCCCTCCCACAGTTGCCGGCGCTAGATTCGGAATTGGCGCAGCAACCCATCAAGCTGCTCACTCAGCCCACGCAACTGCCCACTCGCCACGCTGGATTGTTCCGCCGCCAGCGCCGTGCTGTGGGACAACCCTGCGGCCTGGGTGACGTTCTGGTTGATATCTTCGACCACATGGGCCTGTTGCAGGGTGGCGCTGGCAATCGAGGCGTTCAAACCGTTGAGGTTGTGCAGCGCCTGGCCGATGGCGGTAAGGCTGGCCCCCGCCTGGCCGGCCTGCTCGATGGTCAGTTGCGAGGCGCTGTGGCTGTCGCTGATGACCTTGACCGCCGCTTCCGAGTGACCTTGCAAGCGCTCGATCATTGCCTGGATTTCGGCGGTGGATTTCTGCGTGCGCTGGGCCAGCAGGCGCACTTCATCGGCGACCACCGCAAACCCACGACCCTGTTCGCCGGCGCGGGCGGCTTCAATGGCGGCATTGAGGGCGAGCAGGTTGGTCTGGTCGGCGATGGAGCGGATCACTTCCAGGACGCCGCCGATCTGAGTGCTTTCGCTGGAGAGCGTGCGAATCACCTCTACGGCCTGGCTGATGGTGCTGGAGAGCTGATCGATCTGTTGCAAACTGCCGTCGATGTTGACCTGGCCCTGTTGCGCCTGGGCTTGGGCATCGCGCATTTCGCTGGCGGCATGTTCGGCATTCTTCGCCACGTCCTGCACGCCGTAGGTGACTTCATTGATAGCAGTAGCCACCAGCTCCATCTGCTGCGATTGCTGCTGGCTGCGGTCGTGGGCCTGGCTGGCGTTGTGGCCCAGCTCCGTGGACGACTGGCCCAGGGCGGTCGCGCATACCTGCAATTGGCCGACCACCTGGCGCAACTTGGCGGTGAAGCTGTTGAAATGCCGGGCCAGTTGGGTGAGCTCGTCGCTGCCGTGGGTGTCGAGGCTGCGGGTCAGGTCGCTTTCGCCGCTGGCGATATTGCCCATGGCGTTCACCGCCGCCTGCAACGGCTGCACGATACTGCGGGCAATCAGTGATACCAGCAGCCCCATGACCAGCACGATGCCCAGCACGATGAACGAGGCTTTCCACACCTGAGCGTTGAATTCGGCCTGCACATCATCCACATAGACGCCGGAGCCGATAATCCAGCCCCAGGGTTCGAACAGCTGGATATACGAAGTTTTCTCCACCGGTGCTTCGGCCCCAGGCTTCGGCCAGCGGTAGTTGACGATACCGGCGCCCTTGGCCTTGGCCAGGCTCACGAACTCGTTGAATACGGCAAAGCCGTCCGGGTCGCGAATCGCCGAGAGGTTCTGGCCATCGAGCTTGGGGTTGGCCGCGTGCATGATCATCACGGGGGTGAGGTCGTTGATCCAGAAGTAATCATCGTGGTCATAGCGCAGCCCGCGCACTGCGCTGAGGGCTTGCTGCTGCGCGGCATCACGGGTCAGTACGCCGGTCTTTTCCAGGTTCTGGTAATAGCTGAGCACGCCGCTGGCGGTCTGCACCACATGCTGGGTCTGTTGGCGCTTGGCCTGGTAAAGGTCGCCACGGATCTGGTTGAGCATCAGCAGCCCCAAGGCCAACAGCATCAACACGGCGACTATCAGGATCAGCCAAAGGCGGCGGCTGATCGACATGCTGCGCAAACTGTTCATCGTCCTGTCACTCCATGCTCTTTATAATTGTGGTGCTGCTTCGAGATTTCCGGCGTGTCTGATAGGCTTTCGGCCCGGAATCGGAAAACCTGAGTACTGCCTGATTTTTCACGGAATTTTTGCAGACCGGCGTTGAGAATCAACCGCGGGCGCTTGAGTGCGCTCGTCGTCAGTGAACTTTAAAAAAACTTAAGAGGCATGCCCCGCGCGTGACCTTTGGAGACAGCATGGATTTTTGGACCGCCATACAGGCATTGATTCTCGGCATCGTCGAGGGGCTGACGGAGTTCCTGCCGATCTCCAGCACCGGCCACCAGATCATCGTCGCCGACCTGATCAATTTCGGCGGCGAACGTTTCGAAGCCTTCAATATCATCATCCAGCTCGGTGCGATCCTCGCGGTGGTCTGGGAGTTTCGCCGCAAGATCCTCGACGTGGTCATCGGCCTGCCGACCCAGCCCAAGGCCCGGCGCTTCACCGTCAACCTGATCATTGCCGTGTTGCCGGCGGTGGTATTGGGGGTGATTTTTGCCGACCTGATCAAGCACTACCTGTTCAACCCGATCACCGTCGCCACCGCCCTGGTGTTGGGGGGCGTGATCATGCTGTGGGCCGAGCGCCGCCAGCACGCGGTGCGCGCTGAAACCGTGGATGACATTACCTGGAAAGACGCCCTCAAGGTCGGCCTGGCCCAGTGCCTGGCTATGATCCCGGGTACTTCGCGCTCCGGTGCGACGATTATCGGCGGCCTGCTGTTTGGCCTGTCGCGCAAGACCGCCACCGAGTTTTCGTTCTTCCTGGCCATGCCGACCATGGTCGGTGCGGCGGTGTACTCGGGCTACAAGTACCGTGACCTGTTCCAGCCGGCCGACCTGCCGGTGTTCGCCATTGGCTTCGTCACCTCGTTCATTTTCGCGATGATCGCGGTCAAGGCATTGCTCAAATTCATCGCCAGCCACAGCTACGCAGCGTTTGCCTGGTATCGGATCGCCTTCGGCCTGGTGATCCTGGCGACCTGGCAGTTCGGCTGGATCGACTGGACAGCGGTCAAGCCATGAGCATCCAGCACCCACGCCTGAAAGCATTTATTTTTGTGCTGCTGTGCGCCGCGCCGCTGTTGGGCTCGGCTTTGCTGTGGTATCGCGGTGAGACGGTGATCCCGTTAGCGGCATATGGCGTGGTCAGCGTGGTGGCGTTTTTCCTGTACTGGAGCGACAAGCGCAAGGCGCAGACCGAAGGCTGGCGCACCCCGGAAAACATCCTGCATGCCGTCGAGCTGGCAGGCGGTTGGCCGGGTGCGTTGATCGCCCAGCAGGTGTTCCGGCACAAGACGCGCAAGGTGTCCTATCAGGTGCTGTTCTGGGTCATCGTGCTGTTGCACCAGGTGTTCTGGTTGGATCAGCTAGTGCTGGGCGGTACGCTGTTGTCGATTTTGTAGGGACCTGCTCAACGCACTGGCACGCATTGGAATAATAAGAATGTCATGCTCTGATTCATTGCTACGCCACTCGGCGACTGAGCTTGCGACGCTGATCCGGCAACGCAAGCTCACCTCCACGGCTGTTGTGTCGGCCTATCTCGCCCGCATTGAAGCGCTCAATCCACCGATTAACGCCCTGGTGCAAGTGCGCACGCAGGCGGCGCTGGCCGATGCCTGGTCGGCGGATCGTGCACTGGCTCAAGGCAACTGCCGGGGCCCGCTGCATGGCGTGCCATTTACCGTTAAGGATGTGTTCGATACCCAGGGCGTGATATCGGCAGTGGGCCTGACTGATCGGGCTGACTATTTGCCGAAGCAGGACGCCGTGGTGGTCACACGCATGAAGGCCGCCGGTGGCATTCTGCTGGGTAAGAGTAACTGCCCGCCGGGTGGTGGCGGTGGGGTGACCGACAACCCTGTCTACGGCGCGACGCGCAATCCCCATGCGCTCTCCCATGGCCCTGGCGGCAGCAGCGGTGGCGAAGCGGCGGCGATTGCCGCAGGCCTCTCACCCTTGGGGCTGGGCAGTGATTCCGGCGGCAGCCTGCGAGTGCCTGCGCATTTTTGTGGTATCTGCACGTTGAAGCCCACCAGCGGCCGAGTTCCTAATACCGGCGTTTTTGATCACCCAGGCGGTTTGAGCGACCCGCGCAGCCAGATCGGCCCGATGGCCCGGCATGTGGACGACTTGGCGCTGGTGCTCCGGGTGATTGCTGGTGAGGATGGGCGCGATTCAGGGGTAATTCCAATGCCCCTGCACGATGCGCCCGTTCACGGCGTCAGCGGCTTGAAGATCGCGTGGTACAGCGACGGCGGCATTGAGCCCGTTGACTCGATCACCGAGGCCATGCTGCAGGCTGTCGCCGGTCACCTGGAAAGCGCAGGCGCGTTGGTTCACACGGCTTTTCCCTCGGTACTGAGTAGCGCTCGCGGTATAACCGAGCGTTATTGGTCGATGAGCGCGGGAACGGGCGCGCAGTCCGTCCAGTTGTTATCAGACTGGGACCGGTTTCGCAGTGCCATGCTGGAATTCATGGCGAGCTACGACCTTATCCTGTGCCCGGTCGACGCCGCCGCGGCGCCACGCCTGGAAGAGCTTCGGCCAGGGCTGTTCAACCATACGTTGCCCTACAGCCTGGTCGGCTGGCCCTGTGTAGTGGTGCGTGCGGGAACGGATGCCGGGGGCCTGCCGTTGGGCGTGCAGATCGTCGCTCGGCCGTGGCACGAGCACCTGGCGTTAGCAGCGGCGCGCGTCATTGAGCGGGCGCTGCCGTTCACACCATGTGTCGTCGCCCAGTCAGCCATCTAGCCTGAGCCCGACCTGGGTGCGCTTGGGCAGCTTGCTCACCACCAATTGGTGGGAGCGCTGCAACAGGCCGCGCAGCTCGTCGGCGCCCAGCGGGTAGGGCGTGTTCATGATGATCCACTGTGCTCGGGCCAGATAAGGCGCCGGGTGGATGCCCGGGCGGTCGACGTGGCCCAGGAACAGGTCCTTGTCCACTTTGAACGCCAGCGATTCACCACGCAGGTTCTGCAGGGCGAACATCTTGTTGCCGGCAATCGAGAACACGCGCACGCCGCCCCATTTGTAGTCTTCCCGCGCACCAGGCAGGCCCAGGCAGAACGCGGCGACTTGTGCTTCGCTCAGGCTCATAGCAAACGGTCTCCACAGCCTTTGAAGCCTTCTTCCAGGTAGTCGATCCAGGCGCGGATGGCTGGCAGCACACCACGTCGATGCGGGTACACGGCTTGCAACCAGCCACCCGGCAATGACCATTGCGGCAGCAATTGCACCAGGCGGCCACTGGCCAGTTCTTCCTCGCAATACATCATCGGCAGCACCGTGAAGCCCAGACCCATGATGGCGCTGGCCTTGCGCACGATAAAGTCTTCGATGCCCAGCCGGGCCTCCATCACCAGGTCGTAGGGGTTGCCCTGAGGGTCGAGGATGCGCTGGTGCACCATGCGATCCGCCTCAAGTGCACCAAGTACGGGCAGTTGCCTGAGGTCGTCGAGGGTATGTACCTGCCGCTCACGCATCAGCGCGGGGCTGGCGACCAGTACGGTCTGGGCCTGGCGCAGGCGCTTGGTCACCAGCAGCGGGTCTTCATCGCCCAGTTCGCGTACGCGCAGAGCCACATCGATGCCTTCGGCCACCAGGTCGACGCGGCGGTTGACCAGGGTCATATCCAACTGCACCAACGGATGCGCGGCAAGAAACCCGGCCACCAGTTCCGGCAGGATGTGTTGGGCCAGGCCCACCGGGCAACTGACCCGCAGGCGCCCACGGGGCTCGCTGGACATGCTCGCCACGGCCTCATCGGCCATCTCCGCTTCCAGCAACATGGCCTGGCAATGGCGCAAGTAGCGCTCGCCGACGGCGGTCAGCGTCAGTTGCCGGGTAGTGCGTTGCAACAGGCGGGCGCCCAGGCGTTCTTCTAATTCGGCGATGCGCCGTGACAGCCTGGATTTGGGAATCCCGAGTAGCCGCCCGGCCGCAGCGAAACCGCCGGCTTCGACGACTTTGGCGAAATAGTAGAGGTCGTTGAGGTCTTGCATGCTGGGCCTATTGTCCTGTCAGTGGGACAAACTATCGCATTTTAGCTAGCTTATCGACCATTGGTTTCATGCGTAGCATCACCACCATCTGATCGCCACTGTCGATCCCACCTCGGAGATCCACCATGAAACTACTGCATATCGATTCCAGCATCCTCGGCGACAACTCCGCTTCCCGCCAGCTCAGCGCCGGTGTGGTCAAGGCGTGGCAAGCGGCTGAACCGGGCGTGGAAGTGACTTACCGTGACCTGGCCAGCGAAGGCATCAACCACTTCTCCGGTGCCACCCTGGGCGCATTGGGTACGGCCGAAGAACTGCGCGATGCGGCGCAAAAACACGAGGCTGAACTGAGTGCAACGTCGCTGGCTGAATTCCTGGCTGCCGATGCCGTGGTCGTGGGTGCGCCGATGTACAACTTCACCATTCCTACCCAGTTGAAAGCCTGGATCGATCGTATCGCGGTCGCCGGCCAGACCTTCCGCTACACCGAAGCCGGCCCGGAAGGCCTGTGCGGCAACAAGAAAGTCATCATCGTCTCCACCACTGGAGGCTTGCATGCGGACCAGGCCTCGGGCGCCGCCCATGAAGGCTACTTGAAGCTGCTATTCGGCTTTTTCGGCATCACCAATATCGAAATCGTTCGCGCCGAAGGCCTGGCCTACGGTGATGAAGCTCGCAGCAAAGCGTTGAGCGATGCCAACGCGCGGATCAACCAGCAGTTGTTCGCAGCTGCGTAAGGCTTTTGTAAATAGCATCTTTCCCGGTTTCATTCTGAGGCCGGGCGCCTAAACTCTGTATTCTGATCGCCTGAACGCGAGCGGAGTACGGAGTTTTTTTGTTTATGGCCCAGGTTATGCAACCATTGCTCCAATACCCTGGGCTTTTATTCGCCATGCCGGTTTTTGCGCAGCAAAGGTGGACGTCCCCATGATGCGTCTTTGTGCTGTTTTGGCTCTCTCCCTGCTCGGCGGCCTGTTTTCAGTGCATGCCGCCCCGGCACCGCACCCCCATTGGAGTGTGGGCTTTCATCGCATGAGTGTGCTCGACCCGCTGGATTCGCAGCCGATGAAAGCCATTGCGTTTTACCCTTCCACCGAGGCCGAGCACACCACGCCACTGGGCGCGTATCAGGTCGCCGCCAGCGAAGATTCCAAGGTCGCCATCGGCCGTTTCCCGATGCTGATGCTGTCCCATGGCAATACCGGGACGCCTTTGGCCTTGCACGACCTGGCTACTTCCCTGGCACGCAAGGGGTTTGTGGTGGTGGCAGTGCTGCACCCTGGCGACAACTACAAGGACCACAGCCGCCTGGGCACCGTGAGCAACCTGTATGGCCGGCCGATCCAGATTTCCCAGGCCATTACCGCCGCGCTGGCCGACCCGATGCTGTCGCCTTTCGTCGATATTGATCAGATCGGCGTCATCGGCTATTCAGCCGGTGGCGAAACGGCGCTGATCCTCGCGGGCGCCAAGCCTGATTTCGAGCGCCTGCGCCGCTACTGCCAGCAACGCCCCGAGGACCGCGATGCCTGCACCACCAACGGCGAGCTGGTGGTCGACCGCGATGACTTGCAGCCCCAGGCCGACCCGCGTATCCATGCCCTGATGCTGATGGCGCCGCTGAGCCTGATGTTTGGTCGCCATACCCTGGCGGACGTGCACGTGCCGGTGCTGCTCTACAGTGGCGACGGCGACCAGTTGGTGGCGGTGGACAAGAACGCCGCCGCCCTGGCGCGTAAGCTGCCGCAGCCGCCGGATTTCAAGCTGTTGGCCGGGGCAGGGCACTTTGTGTTCATGGCGCCGTGTGACAGTAATCAACTGGCGACGATGCCGGCGATCTGCACCGATGCCGATGGGGTTGACCGGGAAGGTATCCATCGCGACATGGTCTCCGAGGCCGGGCGCTTTTTCAGCCATACCCTCGGCGAGGTGACCCGCGCCGGCTTGCAGACCGCTGATCAGTAGGCGCGGCGCCTGAGCAGTACGGTGAGGGCGAGTGCACTGACCGACAGCAAGGCCGCGCAGAAAAAGATCCAGCCGTAGCCGAGGTTCAACGCCACGGCGCCCATCAGCGGTCCGGCAATCGCCAGGGCCAGGTCGAAAAATACCGCATAGGCACTCAACCCCGCACCGCGGCTGCTGTCCGGCACCTGCTTGATGGCCTCCACCCCCAGCGCCGGGTACACCAGCGACAAGCCAAAGCCAGTCAGGCCGGCGCCGATCAAGGCCGCGCCGGTGGACGGCGCCAGCCACAACAGGGTCAGGCCCAGGGTTTCGATGAGCATGCAGCCGATGGCGGCGGTGAACCCGCCAAAGCGGCTGATGGCGGAGATAAACACCAGGCGCGACAGGATAAAACACACGCCAAATACCGTCAGGCAGTACGCCGCACCGGTCCAGCCACGATTGAGGTAATACAGAGTGATAAAGGTTGTCAGCGTGCCATAGCCGATCGAGGCCAGGCACAGGCTGGTGCCGAACGGTGCGATTCGCCCGAACACCGCCCAGAACGGCAGCCGCTCACCGCGCACCACGGGCACTGAAGGCTTATTGCGGATCAGCACCAGGCCCAACGCCGCCAGCACTGACAGCGCAATACCGAGGCTGATGTAGCCATATTCCGCGACCATCACCACGCCTAATGGCGCACCAATGGCAATGGCGCCGTAGGAGGCGATACCATTCCAGGAAATCGAACGCGCGGTATGTTCGACGCCTACCGCGCCCATGCACCAACTGATGGTGCCCACGCCGATCAGGCCCTGGGCCACGCCCAACAACAAACGGCCGACGATCAGAATCCCCAGGCTCAAGCTCGGCAGGCTTTCCAGCAGCGTGGCGATAAAGGTCAGCACACCACTGATCAGGATGCCGGCCAAACCCAGCACAATCGCGCGCTTGGTGCCGACGTTATCCGACATCCGCCCGGCCATCGGGCGGCTGAGCAGCGTGGCCAGGTATTGCGAGCCAATGGCGATACCGGCCACTACCGCGCTGAAACCCAGTTGTTCATGCACATAGCCTGGAATCACCGCAATCGGCAGGCCGATGCAGATAAAGGCGATGAAGGTATAGAAGACGATGGAGACGATCTGCAGGGTGATCGACAGGGAGGAGGGGGAGGCAGACATGGCACTCGTTCGCTGGCGGGCGGTACGGCCATGATGGCATAACCCGCTATCAAATGCGGGGGGGGCTTGCCCCCTCCCACATTTGGACCTGCTTTTTTCTTGCAGCCAAGCGCTGTTCTTAGAACACCACGCCCTGGCTACGCAGGTAGTCGTCATAGGTGCCGCTGAAGTCGATCACGCCGCTCGGGCTCAACTCGATGATGCGGGTGGCCAGGGACGATACGAACTCACGGTCATGGCTGACGAAGATCAGCGTGCCCGGGTAGTTCTCCAGCGCCAGGTTCAGCGCCTCGATGGATTCCATGTCCAAGTGGTTGGTCGGTTCGTCCATGATCAGCACGTTTGGCTTTTGCAGGATCAGCTTGCCGAACAGCATGCGGCCTTGCTCGCCACCGGAGATCACCTTGACCGACTTGAGGATCTCGTCGTTGGAGAACAGCATGCGCCCCAGGGTGCCGCGGATCACTTGCTCGCCCTGGGTCCACTGGCCCATCCAGTCGAACAGGCTCATGTCGTTTTCGAAGTCACTCGCGTGATCCTGAGCGTAGTAGCCCAGTTCTGCAGCGTCGGTCCACTTGATGCTGCCGGCATCCGGGGTCAGTTCGTTGACCAGGGTACGCAGCAGGGTGGTCTTGCCGATGCCGTTCGGGCCGATGATCGCCACGCGCTCGCCGGCTTCAACCTGGAAGCTGAAGTCCTTGAACAGCGGCTTGCCGTCAAAGCCTTTAGCCATACGCTCGACGATCACCGCCTGGCGGTGCAGCTTCTTGGTCTGTTCGAAACGGATGAACGGGCTGACGCGGCTTGAAGGCTTGACTTCGGCCAACTGGATCTTGTCGATCGCCTTGGCACGGGAGGTCGCCTGCTTGGCTTTCGAGGCGTTGGCCGAGAAGCGGCTGACGAAGGATTGCAGTTCGGAGATCTGCGCTTTCTTCTTGGCGTTGTCCGACAGCAGTTGCTCGCGGGACTGGGTCGCCACGGTCATGTACTCGTCGTAGTTGCCCGGGAACAGGCGCAACTCACCGTAGTCCAGGTCAGCCATGTGGGTGCACACGCTGTTCAGGAAGTGACGGTCGTGAGAGATGATGATCATCAGGCTGGAGCGCTGGGTCAGGATGTTTTCCAGCCAGCGGATGGTGTTGATGTCCAGGTGGTTGGTCGGTTCGTCGAGCAGCAGCACTTCCGGGTCGGAAAACAACGCCTGGGCCAGCAATACGCGCAGTTTCCAGCCAGGGGATACTTCGCTCATCGGGCCGAAGTGCTGTTCCAGGGGAATGCCCAGGCCCAGCAACAGCTCGCCGGCGCGGGATTCGGCGGTGTAGCCGTCCATCTCGGCGAACTCGGTTTCCAGCTCGGCCACGGCCATGCCGTCGTCTTCGCTCATTTCCGGCAGCGAGTAGATACGGTCGCGCTCGGCCTTGACCTTCCACAGCTCCTCGTGGCCCATGATCACGGTGTCGAGCACGGTGAATTCTTCATAGGCGAACTGGTCCTGGCGCAGTTTACCCAGGCGCACATTCGGCTCCAGCATGACCTGGCCGCCGGACGGGTCAAGGTCGCCGCCGAGGATTTTCATGAAGGTCGACTTGCCGCAACCGTTGGCACCAATCAAGCCATAGCGGTTGCCGGCGCCGAACTTGACCGAGACGTTCTCGAAGAGCGGCTTGGCGCCGAACTGCATGGTGATGTTAGCTGTGGAGATCAATTACTTTACCTATCAATGGGTTGCGAGCGTGACGGCAGGTGCCTTCAGGCATGCGTCAACAGCGACATCAAGGCGCGAAACCCGGTCGCTGAGCGAAAAATTTTGGATGTGTGTTGGAATTTGGCGCGCATTGTCGCATATGTCAGGCAACAGTTGTATGGCGAGCGAAGGATGGTTTCGCCAACGTCTCCGGCACGGCCAGCCATAACAGCAGCAACGCAATGCCTGCCACGCCGGCCAGCGTCAGGAAAGCCGCGTTGTAGCCAGCCTGCTGCACTACGAAACCGGCCAGGCTGTTGCTCAGCGCCGCGCCCAGGCCGAACACGGTGGAGAGGGCGCCCAGGCTGACGTTGAAGCGCCCGGTGCCTTGGGTCAGGTCCTTGACGATGACAGGGAACAGCGCGCCGAAAATACCGGCACCGATGCCATCGAGCATTTGCACTGCTACCAGCCAATAGGGGTCGCTGGACAGGGTATAGAGCAAGCCGCGCAGCGGCAGGATCAAAAAGCCAGCCAGTAACAGTGGCTTGCGCCCCCATACATCGGCCTTGAGCCCTACCAGCCAGGCCATCGGCACCATCACCAACTGCGCAGCGACGATGCAGGCTGAGGTCAGCGGTGTCGCCATCTGCAGGTTGATCTGCGCCAACTTCTGGCTGACCAGTGGCAGCATCGCGGCATTGGCAAGGTGAAACAGCGCGCAGCAGACGGCGAACAGCAGCAGCGGGCGGTTGGCCAGCAGGACTTTCAGGCCCGAGGGCTGCTCATGGTCGTTGTGATGGGCGGGGTCGAAGCCGCGGGCTACCTCATGATCAATCGCCTTGGCCGGCACGCAACTCACGGCGATGACACTGGCCACTGCCATAAACGCCATCAGGTAGAACACCACCACTGGCCCATACAGATACGCCAGGCCTCCGGCCAGCAATGCGGCCACGGCGTTGCCTGCGTGGTTAAAGGTTTCGTTGCGCCCGGTGCGTGATGTAAAGGCACGGGGGCCGGTGATGCCAAGGGAGATGGCGCAAATGGCCGGGGCAAATACAGAGGCGGCTACGGCGCTGGCGGCTTGGGTCAGCGCCACCCAGCCAAATGAACTGACGAAGGGCAGCAGCAGGCAACTGGCGGTCACCAGCAGCGCGGCGATGGCAATCACTGCACGCTTGCTGCGCGTTCGGTCGATCAACGCCCCCGCCGGGCCCTGGGTGATCAACGCGGCGATGCCAGCCAGGGTCATGACCACGCCGATACTGGCGGGGTCCCATTTATGGACCGCCAGCAGGTAAATCGCCAAGTACGGCCCGAGACCGTCGCGCACATCCGCGAGGAAGAAGTTCAGGCTGTCCAGGGATAAGGCAATGCGCAGGTCTGAGGGAGGGGCCACGGTGCGTTCTTCGAGAGCGGCGTCCGGGGGCCGAACACACGTTGGGGTAATGACCTGCAAGCTCGACGATAAGTTTCGCCGAAGCCGAGGGTTTCATCCTGCAGGTATTTGTCTTACTTTCCCAAGCCCGCGGTACTGACTTTCTGGAGAAGCAATGGACATGCCCTCAGCGCAAGAGGCGATTGCCAGCAACAAGAACGCCTGGGATGAGTCTGCCCGGCTGCACAAAGACACCGCGACCTGGTCGACGCTACTGGGCCAGGTCGCCAAGCCTGATTTCTCCTGCCTTGATCCCACCATTACCGCGGTGCTGCAAGAGGTCGGTGTGGCGGGCAAGGATGTGGTGCAACTGGGTTGTAACAACGGGCGCGAAAGCCTGTCGTTGTATAGCCTGGGCGCGCGTTCGGTGGTGGGGATCGACCAATCCGGGGCGTTTCTTGGGCAGGCGCGGGAACTGGCTGCAGTCTCGCCCCATAGCCCCGAGTTCATAGAGAGTGACATCCACGCTTTGCCGGAGCGCTTGCACGCGCAATTCGATATCGCCCTGGTGACCATTGGTGTACTGGGCTGGATGCCGGATGTGGCGTTGTTCATGCAGCATGTCGCCCGTGTGCTGAGACCTGGCGGCACGCTGGTGATGTACGAAACCCATCCCTTCCTTGAGGTGTTCGACCCGCGGGCGGCCAACCCGTTGCTGCCTGCCAGCTCTTACTTCCAGCGTGAGCCTTTTGTGCTGCAGGAATCCATTGTCTATGAAGGGCAGGGCGAACTGGCCGGACCGACATCCTATTGGTATGTGCACACCCTGGGCAACGTGGTCAGCGGGGCAATCGCTGCGCACATGCAGATTGGTCATTTGCGGGAATACCCGCACTCCAATCGGGAAGAACTCTACGATCAATATGAACATCAGGCAGCGCAATTGCCCCTGTGCTTTACCCTCACGGCCACCAAGCCGGTCGAATGACAGCGTTTGGCTCACGCAAAAAAAAGCCCGCGAGGAGAGGCGGGCCAAGTGATTCACTGGAGTAGGTAGGCCCGACTCTAACGGGCGGAAAGTGAAGGTCTCGTGAAAATACCGTGATCGAATCGGATAAACGCGTCGATTACCGCCGCCGCACGAAGGTGCGCATGGTTTGCCCAGGGCCGGTGCTGAATACCGTTGGCCTGGGCATGCCTTCGTCCGCGGCAATAAATACAAAATCGTCGCCTTCGAGCCGGTAACTGGCGGGTAACCGCTTGCCTGCATCATCGCCGATGGCGTCAATCCAAGTGATGCTCTTGGGCGCGGTATCGGCGTCCAGCGCAAACCGGCCAGCCAGCAATATATCGCCGGTTACCGTAACAACTTCGAAGCGGTCTGCGTTGATAGTCGTGATAGCACCCGGCGCACTGTGAGCGTCGTCGGGGTTGAGTACGCCACCGTCTTCGAGGGCCGTTTGTTCCCAGGCACCTTGAAGAGCGTGAAAGTCAGCGGTTGACAGAGGTGACATGCAAATTCCTTATTGATGATCCAAGACGTATTCAATTGTACCGAGGGTGAGGCCACAAAGCGGGGACGCTGATTTTTTTCTTTATAAGACAGGTATTTGACAGCATTTTCATGTTGTATTGACTACGATGGTATTGAGGTTAGTCCGACATGGCTGTTTCATTTGGACTACTCATCGATATAAAACCGAAATAATCCTCCAAGCTGTGGGATATTTCAGCGGACTAAGTGGTCAGATCGCCATTGGTCCGCCGCAGCCAGGGCGTTGTCCCTGATTTTTGAAGTCATTCGGACTTCTGAGAATGATGGCCTTTTAGTATTATTTTAAGGTGTTCTTATTTTGAATCGAACTTCCCCACTCCCGCCTTCCGCAGCGTCTGATGAAATTGATCTGTTTGAACTGTTTCACGCCATTTGGCGGCAAAAGAAGCTCGTCATCGGTTGTACGCTTTTGGCAGGTGTATTAGGTGCGGGGTATGCCTTCCTGGCGCCCAAGACGTATGAAGTCAGCAGTGTGCTGCGACCTGCGGCAATCAACGAACTGGATGCCTTGAACCGTTCGGAAGTTTATAAGTTGCCTCCCGCTGATGCGTTGCTGAAGGTAGGCGCCCAGTTGGATTCCTACGAGGCCCGTCTAGGCTTCTTCAAGGACCATGAAGAGTTGTTCAAGGCGTTCAAAAAACCGGGACAAAGCCTTGAGCAGAGCTTTGAGGAGTTCAACCGCAATTCCGTCAATCTGATCCTGCCCGACCCGAAGAAATCCGATTCGCTGAGCAACTATATCCGCCTGGAGCTGCAATACCCGGCCGACGTCGATGGCGTCGCGATCCTCAACGGTTTTGTGGACTACGCCATTGCCGCGGAACGCCAGCAAGTCGGTGCCGATCTCAAGGTCATCGTCAATAACCGCTTGACCGAGCTCAAGGGCAAGATCGACGCCGCCCGCTCCAACTACGATACCGACAAGGAGTCCAAGATTGCCAAGCTGCTTGAGGCTGACCGTCTCAAGCGCGCCCAGCTACAGGACGAACTCAGCGCGCTGCGCCTGCAGATGAAGATGGAGCGCACCAATCGCCTGGCCGAGCTGGCGGAAGCCATCAGCATTGCCAAGTCCATGGGTATCCGCACACCGACCACGCCGTCCTCCATGGCCGACGCCACGCGCAGTTCGGGCCAGGTCATGCGCACCGAGGTGAACAATCAGAAGATCCCGCTGTATTTCATGGGCACTGAAGCATTGGAGGCCGAACGCGCCGCATTGCAACAGCGTACCAGCGATGATTTCACCAACCCGCGCATTGCCGAGATCGGCAAGGAGTTGCAACTGCTGGAAAGCAACCGCGAGGTCGAGGTGTTGCGCAAGCGGGGCAATGAAGACATCTTCCTGCAGGACGTAGAGCCGCTTCGCGCTGAAGTCGCCAGGTTGCGCGGCTTGAACATTGACATGAGCAATCTGAAGCTGGTGACGATCGACCGCCGTGCCCAGGAACCTTTATCGCCGGTCAAGCCGAAAAAACCGCTGGTGATCGCCTTGAGTCTGGTCGGTGGCATGCTGCTTGGCCTGATGATCGCGCTGATCCGCTACTTCATCCGTAGCCGTAGCCAGGCGTTACCTTATACGGCATTGGGTGATAGCAGTTTTGCCCGTCGCGAGGGTAAAGACGAGTCCTTGTAATTGTGACTGCCCAGAAACAGGCGGGCGCAAAGGCCCGCCTGCTCATACCCCCAGCACAATCAGTGGACAGGTTTTCACAATTCTTAGTTAACCTTTGGTTACAAAGTGTGGCTAAATAACGGCCAGTGGTTCCACGCCGAGGGGTTGCCCGACCGGTCGTGCCGCCTGTATGTGAATTGTGATTTCAGGTGCTGCTTATCATCCTCGGCCGTTGTGGGCCCGCAGGTGCAGCCTGTTCTCTCCCTGACTTGTGACGAATCCCTTGAAACTCATCATTGTTGCTCTCTACGTTGCCTCCATTGCGTATGTACACCTGCGCGGCCGGGTGCGGCACAAGCTGGGGCGCCAGCTTAGCGATCACTCGACGTTCCTGGCGCCGGTCAACTGCTTTCTGTACCTGTTCTCCAAGCAGCCAAGCCGCCCCTATCTCTCACCCAGCGACTTTCCGGAGCTGAGCCCTTTGCAGGAACATTGGGAGCAAATCCGCCAGGAAGGCCAGAACCTGATGAGGGCAGGGGAGATCAAGCGTTCGGACCAGTACAACGACGTGGGTTTCAACTCGTTCTTCAAGTCGGGCTGGAAACGCTTCTATCTCAAGTGGTACGGCGACAGCCACCCCTCGGCGATGAAGCTATGCCCACGCACCACCGAGTTGGTGCAAAGCATCGGCTCGATCAAGGCCGCCATGTTCGCCGAGCTGCCGCCAGGCTCCAAGCTGGTGCGCCACCGTGACCCGTACGCAGGCTCCTATCGCTACCACTTGGGGCTGGATACGCCCAACGACCCGGGCTGCTACATCAATGTGGATGGCGAGAGTTATTACTGGCGCGACGGCGAGCCGGTGATGTTCGATGAGACCTACATCCACTATGCGGAAAATACCACCGCGCAGAACCGCATCATCCTGTTCTGCGATATCGAACGCCCGATGAAATACCGCTGGGCGGCGGCGTTCAACCGCTGGTTCAGTCGCAACGTGATGGCGGCGGCGGGTTCGCCCAATGACGAGGGTGACAAGACCGGTGGCCTGAACCGTGCCTTTACCCGCCTGTACAAGATCCGCCTGCGCGGCAAAGAACTCAAGAAGCGTAACCGCACACGTTACTACCTGGAAAAATGGGCGATCTTTGCCGGCTTGGCGCTGATCTTCATTCTTATCTGAACTTGGTAGGGCGCGAATCACTGCGGTGGCTTCGCGCCCAGCCTGTCCCACATCTTTTTGCTGATCTTCTGTCGATTGGCGTAGCCGGCCCACGCATCCTCCTTCAGACCCTGCAGCCGCTCGTGCAGGTTCGCCACCGTCCACTGCTGGGCGCCACGCAAGTCTTTCAATTCATCCCGACTGACCGGCACCGACACCGGCAAGCCCGGCCGCGCCCGCACGGAATAAGCTGCCACGGTACTGGCGCCGCGGGCGTTGCGCAGGTAATCGATAAAGATCTTGCCCACGCGGTTTTTTGGGCCGCTGGTGGCGGTGAAACGCTCCGGCAGCTGCTGGGTCATGAACTGGGCCATTGCCTTGGCGAATGCTTTCACGGTGTCCCAGCCATCGCGCCGGGCCAGCGGCACAATCAGGTGCAGGCCTTTGCCGCCGCTGGTCTTGACGAAGGCTTGCAAACCCAGTTCATCGAGTACCGACAAGGTCAACTGTGCCGCCTCCAGCATGGCTTTCCACGGCAAGGCCGGATCCGGGTCGAGGTCCAGCACGAACAGGTCGGGGGTTTCAATCTTGTCCGTCGTGGCGCCCCAGGTATGCAACTCGACGGTGCCCATTTGCACAGCGCCGACCAACGCGTCCTGGCTGTCGATTTCCATCAGGCGCGCGTGGCCAGGGTCCAGCGCCTGGTCAAGTTGCTTGATGTGGGGAATGGCCATGCGCTCGGAGTGCTTCTGAAAGAACTGTTCGCCCTCAATGCCTTCTGGTGCCCTGAGCAGCGACACGGGCCGGCTGCGCAGGAATGGCAAGATCCATTGGCTGATGCCGGCATAGAACTGTGCCAGTTGCTGTTTCTGCGTGCCGCTTTGTGTGTCGATGACGCGCTCGGGGTGGGTGACTTTCACCCCACTCTCGGTGGTTTTTGCCTTGGGCTTCTTGGGCTTCTCCAGGAATTTTGCCGTGCGTGGTTGTTCATGGATGATCTGTGCGGCGGGCTTATCCGTGCGTAAACCGAGAAACGCCGCCTGGCGCACCACACCCTCACGGGTCCACTCAGTAAATTGCACTTCGCCCACCAGCGTCGGCTCAACCCAATGCACGCCTCGGGCCTGAGCGCTGGTCAGTGGCTTTTCCAGTGGCGAGGTTTTGCGTTCAAGGGCGGTGAGTTTGGCGTAGATGCTCTTCAGCGCCGCCTGATCAAAGCCGGTGCCTACACGCCCGGCGTAAACCAGCCCGTTGTCGTCGTTGACCGCCAGCAACAGTGCGCCAAACCCACTGCGCGAACCTTGCGGGCGGGTGTAGCCGACAATCACGAACTCCTGGCGCAAGCGGCATTTGAGCTTGATCCAGTCGGCGCTGCGGCTTGATACGTAGAGGCTGCCGGCGCGCTTGCCGATCACACCTTCGAGGGCCAGGTCACAGGCACTTTCGAAGATATCGCGCTGGTTGGCGGCGAAAGCTTCGGAGAAGCGCAGCAGCTTGCTACGGCTGCCGGAAAGCGCCGACTTGAGGGCGGCCCGGCGTTCTTCTACCGCCACGTTGCGCAGGTCTTGCCCATCGAGGAAGGGCGCATCGAACAGGTAATAGACGATATCCAGGCTGCGGCCAATATCGAAGGCATTCTGCAGCGCCTGGAAATCCGGCAGACCGTCGGCGTTGAGACTGACGACTTCACCGTCCAGCCAACTGTCCTTGAGCTTGAGCGCCTCCAACGCTTTCACCTGGCGGGGCAAGCGCTCGGTCCAATCGTTGCCGTTGCGGGTAAACAGGCGCACCTCACCGTCGCGGATACGTGCCAGCATGCGGTAGCCGTCGAATTTGATCTCGTACAGCCAGTCGCCAGCAGGGGCGCGGTCGACCAGGGTTGCCAGTTGCGGGGAGAACTGGTCTGGAAGGGCGGAGGTTGCTTTCTTGGGTTTTGCAGCTTTCCTGGTTTTGCTGGCGGCCTTGACTTTGCCCACCGAGGCGTCGCTGAGCACACTGTCGGGCTGGGCCCGGACGATATCGTAGTCGGCCGCCGGGCGGGCCTGCTGGTCTTTTTCCTTGATCAGCAACCATTGCTCCTTGTCGCCGCTGCCTTTGAGCCGGGTGCGCACCAGGGCCCAGTCCCCCGAGAGTTTCTCACCAACCAGAGTGAACTTGAGTTTGCCGGCTGCGTAGGCCTTGTGCGGATCATCATGGGGTTGCCATAAGCCACGGTCCCACACGATTACATCCCCGGCGCCGTATTGGCCGGCGGGAATGCTGCCCTCGAAACTGCCGTAGCTCAGGGGATGGTCCTCGACATGCACCGCCAGGCGCTTCTGGGTCGGATCCAGGCTCGGGCCCTTGGGCACGGCCCAGCTCAACAGCACACCGTCGAGCTCCAAGCGAAAGTCATAGTGCAGATTGCGCGCATCATGCTTCTGGATTACAAAACTCAGGGCCGAGGTTTTGCGCTTTGTGGCTGGTGAACTGCCGGCCGGTTCGGCGGTGATCTCAAAATCGCGTTTGCGGTTGTACTCGCTCAGGGGCTTTGCCATGTCATTCTCCAACCGATGGCGGACTCAAGAGGCTTTTTTACTGGACTTTTTTGCGGCGGGCTTCTTGGCTGCCGGTTTGCCCGCCAGACTACGCTTGAGCAATTCCGTCAGGTCGATTACGTCGGCAGATTTGCGCTCTTCGCTGCCCTCGGCCGTTTCTACATCTTCGATCTTGCCAGCCTTGGCCTTCTTCGCCACCAGCGCCATGATCTTGTCCTGGAAACTGTCGCGGTACTCATCGGGCTGCCAGTCGGCGCTCATGTCTTCCACCAGGCGCTTGGCCATGTCCAGTTCGCCCTTGGCCAAAGTCGGCTTGGTCACATCGCTGCCCAGTTCCAGCTCATCCAGGCTGCGCACTTCGGCAGGCCAGCGCAACATCACCAGCACCAGGGCCGACTCCAACGGCATCAACGCGGCCAGGTGCTGTTTGGTGTGCAGCACGACATTGGCCAGGGCGACCTTGCCGGTTTTCTTCAGGGTTTCACGCAGCAGCGCATAGACCTTGCCGCCGCGTTTGTCCGGGGCCAGGAAATACGGCGTGTCGATGTTTTGCAGCGGGATCTGGTCGCTGGCGACGAAGGCGATGATCTCGATAGTCTGTGTCGACTTGGGGTGGGCCGAGCGAATTTCATCTTCGCTGAGCACCACGTAGCGACCTTTTTCATAGGCGACGCCCTTGACGATATTCTCCTTGGTGACGTCCTTGCCGGTGGTCTTGTTGATGCGCTTATAGCCCACCGGGTCCATGCTGCGCTTGTCCAGCCAGTCGAAATCGACACCCTGGGATGACGTGGCCGAGACCAGCGATACCGGGATGTGAACCAAGCCGAAACTGATAGCGCCTTTCCAGATTGCCCGCGGCATAG
The DNA here is from genome assembly GCF_031931935.1 of Pseudomonas sp. rhizo25. Classification (NCBI taxonomy): domain Bacteria; kingdom Pseudomonadati; phylum Pseudomonadota; class Gammaproteobacteria; order Pseudomonadales; family Pseudomonadaceae; genus Pseudomonas; species Pseudomonas sp. rhizo25. The sequence goes on along the minus strand of NZ_JAUJXA010000003.1, from coordinate 594,482 downwards.
ATGCAACTCCTTAACGAAGAGACTGTGTTCTGGTGACTCATGGGCCAGGACAAAAGTTTCGACGAGCAGATGCTCGGACAGATCGTGTTACACCTGATGAGAAACTATTTAGTGTCACAACGCGAACCCTCGGGGTAGCGTGTTATCGAACGCAGGTAGTACTCGGCATAGAGAGGTTTGGTCATGAACCGTTGTGTACGTCATCTTGCAGTACTCGCGCTGGGTCTGGCCCTGGCGCCATTGGCCCAGGCGCAAAACCTGCCGGGCCGTTACGACACCAATAACAGCCCGATTCATCGCGCCAACCCCAACAGTATGCAGGGCACCCAGCCCAATGCGCCGGCTGTTCGTGGAATCCAGACTACCCCGACCAGCCCCCGACCGACTGTGGAAAACGGCGGCATCGGCAACCGTTATCCGAGGCAGGAAGCGGCCCCGAGCCGTCCGGCCACCGAACCCAAAGCGCCCACCTATGATGCCAACGGCAATCGCCGCTAAGGACTCGTCCTATGTTGCTACGCAAAACCCTGTTGGCCGCATTGTGCGCCACCGTGCTTCTGCCGTTGAGCGCGGTACACGCCGCCGATAGCCAGCAATTTCCCAGTGAGCAAGGCAGCGTCACCGCCGCGCCGATCGCCAAGGGCCTGGACCACCCGTGGGCGCTGGCGTTCCTGCCAGACCAGCAAGGTTTCCTGGTGACCGAGCGTCCCGGGCACCTGCGCTTTGTCAGCCCTGACGGCAAGCTTTCCGCGCCATTGACGGGCGTGCCGCAGGTATGGGCCAAAGGGCAGGGCGGCTTGCTCGATGTGGTGCTGTCGCCGGACTTCAAGCAGGACCGTATGGTCTACCTGTCTTACGCCGAAGGGGGCGGTGAAGGCGGTAAAGCCGGAACCGCCGTAGGGCGCGGGCGTCTGGCTGACGACTTGAGCGGCCTGAAGGATTTCAAGGTCATCTTGCGCCAGGAGCCCAAGCTGTCCACCGGCAATCATTTTGGTTCGCGGCTGGCGTTTGACCGTGACGGCTACCTGTTCGTGACCCTGGGAGAGAACAACGACCGCCCGACGGCCCAGGATCTGGATAAATTGCAGGGTAAGGTCGTGCGCATCTATCCGGATGGCCGCGTACCCGATGACAATCCCTTCGTCGGCCAGCCCGGTGTACGTCCCGAGATCTGGTCCTACGGCCAGCGCAACCCCCAAGGCCTGGCGCTGAACCCGTGGAGCGGCACGATCTGGGAAAACGAACACGGCCCCCGTGGCGGTGATGAAGTCAATATCATCGAACGTGGCAAGAATTATGGCTGGCCGCTGGCGACCCATGGCATCAACTATTCCCTGCTGCCTATTCCCGAAGCCAAGGGCAAGACGGTGGAAGGCACTGTGGCGCCGCACCATGTGTGGGAGAAGTCCCCGGGCATCAGCGGCATGGCGTTCTATGATGCCGACCGCTTCAAGGCCTGGCAGCACAACGTGTTTATTGGCGCGCTGGTCAGCCAGGAACTGATTCGGTTGCAGTTCGATGGCGACAAAGTAGTTCATGAGGAACGCTTGCTGGGCGAGTTGAAAGCGCGGATTCGCGACGTGCGGCAGGGGCCGGATGGCTTTCTGTATGTGCTGACCGATGAAGATGATGGCGTGCTGTATCGGGTCGGGCTCAATCAGGACTGATTACGCTCGTGTGGGAGAGGGCAAGCCCCCTCCCACATTTGAATCTCACCTGGTTGCAGAACGGGAGTGTTACAGGCCCAAGTCCGACAACCCCGGATGATCATCCGGGCGACGACCCAGCGGCCAGTGGAACTTGCGTTCGCTTTCCTGGATAGGCCTGTCGTTGATGCAGGCAAAGCGGTTGGCCATCAGGCCGTTCTCATCGAACTCCCAGTTTTCATTGCCGTAGGAACGGAACCAGTTGCCCGAGTCATCGTGCCATTCATAGGCATAACGCACGGCAATGCGGTTGCCGGTGAACGCCCACAGTTCCTTGATCAATCGGTAATCCAGCTCCTTGGCCCATTTGCGCGCCAGGAACTGCTTGGCTTCTTCGCGGCTGTGGGCAAATTCAGCGCGGTTACGCCACTGCGTGTCCAGGGTGTAGGCCAGGGACACGCGCTGCGGGTCGCGGGAGTTCCAGCCGTCTTCGGCCAAGCGGACTTTTTCAATGGCCGACTCGCGGGTAAACGGCGGCAGGGGCGGACGGACTTCTGTTTGTGCTGACATTGGGCGGCTCCTGAATACAATTAAGTTAGATCGAAAGTTGCCTGGCCAGTGGGGTTCAAAGTTGCAATAACGTTCGCGCCATGCATTGCGCATTATCGGCAGCTGTTGAATCGCCCATGACCAGGGCAACGGTAATGGCGCCATCGATCAGGATCAGCAGTTGCGCGGCCTGCCGTTCCGGGTCGGGGGTGCCATGTGCTTGGCACAGCTCAAGTGCGTACTCGAACAGTTTTTGTTTATGCGCTTTGGCCAGCAGGCGAACCGGGTCTTGCGCGTTGCCGGTTTCACCACTGGTATTGATAAAGGCGCAGCCACGGAAGTCCGCCGAGCCGAACCAGCGCCTGAGGGCGTCGAACAGCGCCAGCAGGCGCTCGCCGCTGCCTTCACTACGCTCTACTTCGTCGCGCAACCATTGCATCCAGCGCTCGTCGCGGCGTTGCAGGGCGGCAATCACCAACTCGTCCTTGTTGGCGAAGTAGCGATAGATGCTTTTTCTCGACACGCCGGCGGTTTTCACCAGCAAGTCCATGCCGGTGGCGGCAATGCCATGCCGATAGATCAACTTCTCGGTCACGTCGAGGATAATGTCGCGGGTTTCACTGCTGGCTATATCATTCATGCCGAACAAAGTAGAACGATCGTTCTTCATGGTCAAGCGGCGTTTTTCATTTGTCGATGACGAGACCTGAGCCGCCCCATGGTGTAAGCTCGGGGCCTCTTCGGATTCGACCCATTGCGAGCCCTATGCCGACGTTCTTCAAACGTTCCCTGTTGCCCAAGCTGCGCGGTTTTCCATTGTCCCCCGAGGCCATCGAGGTGCTGCCCAGCGCTGACGCGTATCGTCGCTGCCTGCTGGAGAAAATCGCCCAGGCCACGCGGCGTATCTACATTGTTGCGCTGTACTTGCAACAGGACGAAGCGGGGCAGGAAATCTACGACGCCCTGCACGCTGCCAAGGCTGCAAGACCCGAATTGGATATCGTGGTGATGGTTGACTGGCTGCGGGCCCAGCGCGGGTTAATCGGCGCCGGCAAGCAACCGGGCAACAGCGCCTGGTACCAGGCGATGACGCAAAGCCACGCCAGCGAAGTGCCGGTGTATGGCGTGCCAGTGCAAACCCGCGAGCTGTTCGGCGTGTTGCACCTCAAGGGCTTTGTCATTGATGACAGCGTGGTGTACAGCGGTGCCAGCCTGAACAATGTGTACCTGCACAAGTTCGACAAATACCGCTTCGACCGTTACCACCTGATCCACAGCCAGGCCCTGGCCGATTCGATGCAGCACCTGGTGGAACATGGCCTGGTCGCGTCCAAGGCGGTGCATCGCCTGGACCTGCCGAACCCGCCCACCACCCGCAGCCTGCGCAATGACATCGGCGACCTGCGCAGCCGCCTCAAGCATGCGGCCTATGACACCACGGCAGGGCAGTTGCCCAACGGCCACCTGTCAGTCAGCCCGTTGCTCGGTGTCGGCAAGAATAACCCGCTGAGCCGGGTGATCCTCGAGCTGATCGCCAGCGCCCAGCAGCAACTGATCATCTGCACGCCTTACTTCAACCTGCCATTGCCGGTGACCCGCGAGATCAACCGCGCCTTGGCGCGTGGGGTGAAGATCGACATCGTGGTCGGCGACAAGACCGCCAACGACTTCTACATTCCGCCCAGCGAGCCGTTCAAGGTGATTGCGGCATTGCCGTACCTGTACGAGATCAGCCTGCGGCGTTTTGCCAAGCGACACCAGCCAATGATCGACAGCGGCCAGTTGAACCTGCACCTGTGGCACGATGGCGACAACACTTACCACCTCAAAGGCTTGTGGGTTGACCAGCGCTACACTTTGCTTACCGGCAACAACCTCAACCCTCGGGCGTTCCGCCTCGATCTGGAAAACGGCTTGTTGATCGACGATCCCAAAGGCCAATGGCTGGCGCCGCGGCGTACCGAGTTGACGCAGATTTTCCAGCACACCACGCGTATCCAGGGTTACCAGCAGTTGCAGACGCTGGTGGATTATCCGCCAGCGGTGGGCAAGTTCCTGCGCCGGGTCAGCCGGGTGCGCATCGAGCGTTTGCTGTACCGCATCCTGTAGCCGAATAAGCCACGGGTAAAAAAACACCCAGGCCCCTCAACGGGACCTGGGTGTTTTTTTTTGCGCGAAGCGCTTAGTTCAAGCCCAACTTGCCGCGCAGCATCGACAGGTCTTCAGCCAGGGTGTTGACCGGGCCGACCAGCGCCTTGCGGTCGTTGTCCTTGACCTTGTCGTAGGTCTCGAAGCCGCCATCCTGGGTCTTGTACTTGGCCAGGATCTTGTTGACGGTGGCGAAGTTCTTGTCGACCTTGGCCAGGAAGGCCTGGTCTTGCTGGCCGATCTGGCCACGGAACAGGTCGACGATTTTCTTCGCGCCATCGATGTTGCCCTGGAAGTCATACAAGTCGGTATGGCTGTAGCGATCTTCCTCGCCGGAGATCTTGGTAGCGGCGACTTCTTCCAGCAGCGCGGCGGCGCCGCCGACGACTTTTTCCGGCGGGAAGGTCAAGCCGTCGACGCGGGTCTGGAGATCATTCACATCGGTGTTGAGCTTGGCGGTCAGTGCCTCCAGGCCCTGGGTCGAGTTCTGCGCGAACAGCGCGTATTCAATCCGGTGAAAGCCGGTGAAGTCTTCGGCCGTCACACCTTTTTCATGGTCATCGACACGCGAATCGATGGACGCGTCGAGGTCGCTGAACAGCTCGGCGATCGGCTCGATGGCCTCATAGTGCACGCGGGTCGGCGCATAGAGCTTCTTGGCGGTGGCCAGGTCACCTTTATTGATGGCGTTGGTAAACGCTTGGGTCTGGGTGACCAGTTCGCCGATTTCCTCGGTGACATAGATCTTGTAGTCCGATACCGGGCCTACCAGGTCGAGCGGCGCGGTAGCAGCGAAGGCAGCCAGCGGCGCAAGGCTCATTAACAACGACAACGCGATAGACGACTTCTTCATGGGGGCATTCCGCTCTGGTTTGTTTTAGGTCTTGGCAGTGGTTTGGGAAGACGTTGCGGCGAGCAGCGTGCGCCCAAGGAAATCCTTGGGCCCGGTGACGCCTGGCAAGGTGAAGAAATAGCCGCCACCCACCGGCTTGAGGTATTCCTCCAGGGGCTCGCCGTTGAGCCGGGTTTGCACGCTGATAAAACCTTTCTCCAGGTCGGCCTGGTAGCAGATGAACAACAACCCCATGTCCAGCTGACCGTTTTTGTTGACGCCGTTGGAGTAGTTGAAGGGCCGGCGCAGGATCAGGTTGGCCTGGGTCTGCGGGGTGCGCGGGTTGGCCAGGCGGATATGGGCGTCGAGCTTGGTCAACTTGCCTTCCGGGTCTTTGCTGTAGTCCGGAACCTGGGTTTCATGCTGGCCATCCATGGGGGCGCCCGTGGGTTTGACGCGGCCTATGATGCTTTCCTGTTCTTGCAGCGGGGTGCGATCCCAACGCTCGACAAAGTTACGGATGATGCGCACGGCCTGGTAACTGCCATGGGCGGCCCAGGCCGGTTCGTCGCTGCCGGGTTGGACCCAGACGATCTGGTCCATGGCCTTGGCATCGTTGGAGTCCGGGTTGGCCGAACCATCGCGAAAACCCAGGAAATTGCGCGCACTCTGCGCAGGCTCGCCGGGCTTGGCCGGTGCCTGGGGCGGCACGCTGCCTTCCTGTTTCCAGCGCACCAGCAGCAGGTCGGGCAGGTTCTTTACGATGTCGCGCAGGGCGTGGATATTGGTGTCCGGCGTATTTGAGCTGAACTGCAGGCTCAGGTCGCCGTGGCATTGCGCCGGTTCCAGCGCATCGTTGGGAAAGCCGACCATGCGACTAAGGCGCTTGGGTTTGACCGCCCTGAGGCCGAAGCGCTCATCGAACAACGACTCCCCCACCGACACGGTAATGGTCAAGTTATCCGGCGACACCACCGGACCGAGGATGCCGGAATCGGTAGGTGGCAATTTCGGATCGACTTGGGGCACGGTGCCACCGCTCATCAGGAACGCGATGCGCTCGTTCAAGGTACGGAACAGCCGCTCCAGATCTTCACGGTCGCTGGCCAGTACATCGAACGCCACGACCATGCCGCAGGCCGGGCGGGGTGTGACGATGCCGCTTTGGTGCTGGCCGAAAAACGCCTGGCGGTCATGGGTCTTGTCACTGCGCGGTGCGCTGGTCACCTGCTCGGCCGCTGCGGCCATGGCTGGGCAACTCAAGCTGCTGCCGGCAATTGCCGCGCCAGTGGCGGCCATGCCCAGCAGGACGCGGCGGCGTTGGAGATCAAACTGTGGTGTATCACTCATAGTGCGGTCGTCTTCACTGCAGGCCGGAAAGGCCAAGGGCGGGGTCGATTCCATCGAGTGCGGCGGCCAGTGCCTTGGCCTTGTCGGCGATCTGCTTGCGCTGATCGTCGGTGACGCTGTCGTAACGGGCGTAGTGGTTGTCGACCTTCAATCCATTGAGCTCGGCATCGAAGGCGGTGAGCGCGCTGTCGATGTGGGGCAGCAGGTCGGCGGCGGACTTGGTCAACAATGGACGCATCAGGTCGACCACCTTGCGGGCGACCTGCAGGTTGGCGGCAAATCCATTCAGGTCAATATGGCTGTAGCGCTCCTCTTCACCGCTGACCGCGCGTACATCCGCCAGACTGTTGAGGTTGCGCACCACAATGCTGACCAATTGCTCCGGCGGCAGGGACTGGGCCAGCAGCTGTTGCTTGAGGGTGGTGACGTCGGCGACCAAGCGTTGAGCGACAGGCGCCAGGCCATCGAGGCTGCGTTGCTGGAACAGGCTGTATTCAAGGCGGTGGAAGCCGCTGAACGCAGGATCCTGCTCGCGTTTTTCAAAGTAATCGGCGCGGGCGTTGATGGCGTTATCCAGCTCGGCCAGGCGCTGGGCTGCCGGCGCCAGGCGCTGATAGGCTTCACGGGCCGGCGCATACAGCGCCTGTGCCTGTGCCAGGTCGCCGGCGTCGATGGCCTGTTGCAGGGCGGCTGCGGCCTTGATCAGGGCGTCGCCCTGGCCGCTCAGGTACACACGGAACTCCGACAGCGGACCGATAAACGCCACCATTGACGGCTTGGCCTTGGCCTGGGCGTCGGATTCAGCGGTCGGCGTCACGTGCAGCGAGCCACGGGGATTGCTCAGCAGGCCACAGGTGATCGCGTAGTCGCCGGGCTGCAGATTGGCGTTGATCACCTGGCTCAGGCCCGGTGCGATATTTTCCCGCTCTTCGACCACCAGCACGCCATCGAGGATTTCCCATTCCACAGCACGGTCGGAGCGGTTGATGATACGAAAGCTCGCACGTCCGGCCGGTACGGTAAGGGCGTTGGGCTCACAGGCGTGGGCGTGGATCGTCACCGCGATTTCATTGTGGTTGACCTGGCGTTTGGTAGCGGCCAGTTGCGAGGCGTAGTAGAACAGGCCACCGGCGGCGATCATCACCACCACCGAGCCGGCCACGCCCCAGCGCAAGGCACGGGACGGCGGGGCCGATTGAGGGGTTGGGTTGGACAAGGGACGGTCCTTACTGGCTGGAAACGGAAGAGGTCTTGGCGACGGGCTTGGCGGGGGGCGAGGGCATGAAGAACATCACCAACGCCACCACCAGGTAAATCACATAGGCACCCAGGGTGCTGACCGTCGGCGCCTCCTGGTAGCCGAACATGCCGGCCAGTACTGAGCCCAACGGGCTGTCCATCGGCAGCGCAGCGCTGAAATCGAACAGCACGGTCTGCCAGTGGTTCCACACGCCGGCCTCGTGCAGGGCCTGCACCGAGTTGGCGAGAATGCCGGCGGCCACTACGAGGATGAACAGGCCGGTCCAGCGGAAAAACGCGCCGAGGTTCAGCCGCATGCTGCCGGAATAGATCAGGAAACCGACGACGATGGCCAGGATCAGGCCGAGCAGGGCACCGACCGGCGCGCCCGGGCCTTCGCTCTGCTGGAACACGGCCAACAGGAAAAATACCGTCTCCAGGCCTTCGCGGGCCACGGCGAAAAACACCATGGCGATCAACGCGATCACTTGGTGCCTGGAGCCTGCCAGCGCATGGTCAAGGGATTCGTGCAAGGTATGCTTGATCGAACGCGCCACCTTGCGCATCCAGAACACCATGGAGCTGAGGATGCCCACGGCAACCAGGCCGACGATGCCTTCGAACAATTCCTGCTGCTTTTGCGGAAATTCCGCACTGACCAGTTCCAGACCGCCGCCCACCAGCAACGCCAGGGCCGCGGCCAGGAATACGCCGATCCACACCGCCGGCATCCACTGGCCACGGCCGGTCTGCTGCAGGTAACTGGCGATGATGCCAACGATCAAGGCGGCTTCAATGCCTTCGCGCAACATGATTAAAAACGGAACGAGCATCGGGCACCGGGGGCGTAACTAGTTAGGAAGCTAAGTTGTAACATAATGATACTCATTGCTAAACAAGAAATATTGACCTTTGCTGAACCTGGGCTGAACGGTGGTGGCGAAGCGCAACCGCCTTTATGATGCACGCCACTGAAGTAGCCGTCGGATTGGCCAACAGCTCATGTCGGAAAAAGACACCATCTCAATCCACCTCGTGCGTGAAGCCCTGTTGCAGAGCTGTGCGCCTGGGGCGGCCACCGTTGAGGCGTTAAGCAAGGTCGGGATTGATCCCGCATTACTGGAGCAGCCAAGCGCCCGGGTTGCGGCCACGGCCTATGCGCGCCTGTGGCGCTTGCTGGCGCGGCGCACGGACGATGAGTTTTTTGGCATGGACCCGCGCAAACTCAAATCCGGCAGCCTGGCGTTCCTGTGTCGCGCCGCCATGACCCAACCCAACCTGGCTGCGGGCCTGGAGACCGGCCTGGAGTTTCTGTCGCTGATGTTCGAGCGCATGCCCGCGCAGTTGGTTCGCCAACAGAGCCTGGCGGAGATCGTCCTGCTCGAACCCGAGCCGGAGCCCAAGCGTGGGTTCACCTATTTCACCTACTGGATGATCGTGCACGGCGTTGCCTGTTGGCTGGCAGGGCGTCGAATCCCAATCCTTGCCATCGAGTTGCGTTGTGCGCAGCCGGACTTCTGTGACGATTACCAGGTGATGTTTTCCGATAACCTGCGCTTTGATCGACCCCGTACCCGCATGATCTTTTCTGCGGACTGCCTGGACCTGCCGATCAAGCGCAGCCCGCAGGAGCTCCAACGTTTCCTGGCCCATGCGCCGGCCAATATTCTGGTCAAGTACCGCGACCCCGAGAGCCTTGCTACCCGCATCAAGCATAACCTTCGGCAGATGCCTCCCGACGCCTGGCCTGAAACCGACGGGCTTGCGGCTACGTTGTGCATTTCCGCGTCCACATTGCGTCGACGCCTGGCGGAAGAAGGCCAGACCTATCAGGGCCTAAAGGACAGCGTGCGCAAGGAACTGGCGATTGTGTGGCTGGCGGAACCGCAGATCAGCTTTGCCGAAATCGCCACGCGGCTGGGGTTTGCCGATGCGAGTTCGTTCTACAAGGCTTTTCGTAAGTGGTCAGGGTCCAATCCCGGGCACTATCGGAGTTTGATCTTGAACGAGCCGAGTCGGCTCTAACCGATGTGTAGACAGTGCGCCAAGATCCTCCTTAACGCACTGATAAAACGCCTTGGGCTCAAGCTCGCGCATTGAGCTTTAAATTACTTCTGGAAGAAGATACCTCTTCAGATTGATAATTTTTTTCATCAAGTTTGAGTGTGCCGGCGGCTACGGACTCCTCAGTCGCCAAGAGCCCATCCTCGGGGCTAAAAAATGATTCGATGCGCCCAATCAACCCTTTCTTTACGTGCTGCCGACGACCAGTGCATGCGTCTGCCCGACGTTAGCGATGGGCGTCGAGTATTAAGTCGCTGGGTTTTGCAAAGGATGGTTGCTGGCAAGGTTTGGGGGCTTCTTAGTAAAGGGGGGATAAAGGGTGCTTACAAATTTCTTGTCTTCTTCTGATATTGTTTTCGGCCTAAAGACCGACTCTCCGTCACTGTCAGTCTCGAAGGTGTAGTGCATTATTGAATCGTTGTCATAGGGACTTAATGTGAGTGAGCCATCGTCGGGAAGAGGTGGCGTGTCTTCTAAATCAGGATCGTCCAGGTTTCTATATGGGTGCTCATGTTCATGCTTTAGACCGAGCACATGCCCCCACTCATGCATGACCGTATCGGCTATGTGTTCCGGGGAGGCGTTTGTGCCGATGGTGACATGAGCTTTCGCGTCTGGATGAAGTGTATTTTCTGTGCCTATCCAGGCATACCCTTCTTCGCTATAAGGATCGACTTCAATTCTTACATCTGCGTCTTTGGGGTCGGCGACGAATTCAAAGTTTAGATTTACATAGGGAGCCCATTTGTTAATGTTTTCTCTGATCAATTCTTCTTCTTTTTGCGTCGTGCCAACCATGCCTATTTTTATCGTGGCGCCCTGTGGCCAAAGGTAACCAGTGTCAGCGACGCCACGCTTTTGCCTGCTCCTGGCCGAAGCTGTGGTTTGATCGTCATTTAGAATATCAGGCGTGTTATAGGTCGATGGGAGCGGTGGAGAGTGGGTTGCGTTAATATTCAATGGTAACTCCTTAGTGAACCGTCCTGGTGAAGAGCCTACATGCCAGCGTCCTATGCAAGTACGTAATAGGTGGCGGTCGCTTTCGAAATGGTTCCGTCGGGGCTTGGCTAATTCACTATCGTGCGCGGGCAAATGTTATCGGTGTCGCAGGAAATGCCCTTGTGCCTCTCAGCTCGATAAGGTTAGGTTTTACGTGCTTCAGTCAGATTTATAAGGCAGCATTATCGGAGTTTGATTTTGAACGAGCCAATTCAGTTCTAACCGCTGTTATGCAGGACTAGGACATTTCTCACTTATTCCTTCATCTGGGTATGACAGAGCGGTCCTTCTATGTTTTAGGAAGCGGCTGGCATCTTTGGCGCTTGATTTCGTGCACCGTAAGCAACGTGTTCCTACCTGCATTAGTGGGTGCTTGATATCTGCTGGGTTGATATCGAGTGTCGTGTGCTGGCAGCCGTTGCTTACCGTGAGGTGCGCTTATGGGGAAATAAAAGATCCGATATTTCGAGTGAGTATTTATTCATTATTTACTGATTTGAGGTGAGATCATGAAAGGTCTTATTGCGTTGCCGTGTGTCGCGTTAATGCTTTTGTCTGCTCAGGTGTCGGCCTTGTGTCTGTATATAAGTGATAGCTATAGCGGGCTTTTGCAACCTGGTGTCGAAACGACTGTGTATGGCCCGTTCACAATAACTTCTGCTAATGGATGTGCGGGTGCGACTATTGATGTCTCAGCTTCCACGGGAGGAGGGAGGGCGCCACAGTTGATTATTCAAAAGCAGTTGGGAGTTTCTTGGCAATCTGTTGCGACAAGCTTTGGGAGCAGCGCTTCATACTCTGGATCGTTTGGTACCTATCGAGTCGCTATGTTCAATTCTGACCCTGATGTGAAATCCTACTCAGGCACAGCCAAATACGGCCGCTGAAGGCCTGCAATGGCAGTGCGTTAAGATCCTCCTTAGCGCACTGCCCAAACGACTTGGAATTCAAGCTCGCTCATGAATCTTTAAATCACTTCTGGAAGAATTGACGAAGTAGGTCAATGCACCTATCGCGTGATTAGCATCTATCATCCCCCGCCGCCACCTTAAAGTATCTTCTTTCACGTCTGCAGGATTATTTTCAAGAAAATCATTGTAGTCCTCAAGCCGCTCATTAAACAAAGCGATGGCGTTGAATTTAACGTCTGTGTCTGTAGGGCGACCATCTGCACCACTCGCCAAGTTGCCTTCGGCGAATATTACATATGCATGTATATCTATCATTTCATTGTCGAATAATTGTCGCGCTACTTTTCTGAGTTCATTCGAGCTTATGGCTGTCATGTCAAAGTCCTTTAAATACTCTTTCAGGTCGGCGATTTTTTTTGTTTCACTAAGATTGAGTGTGTCAGCTGCTACGGTCTCCTCAGTGATCGTGAATGCATTCGTTATTTGCTCAGGGTTTTTAATAACGTAAGCATTGGTTGCCTTGGTATACCTCATCTGCTCAGCAGTCAACATGATAGCCATGTCGCCTTCCTCCATTGTTAAGTGACACTGGGTTGTCGACGCTTGTGCCAATTACTTTAGCGTGGGTGTAACGCTTGCCTACATGAAGTGCACAGTTGTTTCTGAAGTATTTAAACCTGGAAGCCAGATATAGCGCGGTACTAAGAAATTACCTACGAAGGACTTCTTAATTGTCTTACAGAAACAGCTTTCAATATTTTAGGAAGTTCTGGCAAAAAAAAGCCCCGTGACCGAATGATCCACGGGGCTAAAAATTGGCTGGATGCGACCAACCAAAGGAGCTCTTTACATCACTTGCTGCTGGCGACTACGGTATCTGGCTGCCAACCACCACCCAATGCCTTGTAGATCGCCACGATGCCGCGATACAGATCCACTTCGGCCTGGGCCTGGGAATCTTCGGCAGCCAGGCGTTCGCGCTGGGCGTCGAGCAATACCAGGAAGTCCACGGTGCCTTCGCGGTAGCGGATCGCCGCGAGATCGGCGGCGGCGCGGCTGGATTCGCTTTGACGGATCAGCGAGACCAGGCGTTGTTGACGCTTGCCGTAATCGCTGAAGGCGTTTTCAGACTCTTCCAGCGCCAGCAACACCTGCTGCTCATAGGTCGCCAACGCGCCGTCGGCTTCGGCATTCGCACCGCGCAAACGCGCACGCACACTGCCCAGGTCAAATGCGGCCCAGGTAATGCTTGGGCCCAGGGACCAGGCATTCGCCGCGGCCGAACCGATCTGCGAGCCCCGCCCGGCGGTGAAGCCTAGGAAGCCGCTGAGGCTGACCCGTGGGAACAGGTCGGCCTTGGCCACGCCGATCCGTGCAGTGGCGGCGGCCAGCTTGCGTTCGGCGCTGAGAATGTCCGGGCGACGTTGCAGCAATTGCCCTGGGTCGCCAATCGGCAACGCCTTGGCAATCGCCGGCAGGTCTTTGGGGCTCAGGTCCACGCTCAGCTTGTCGGGGCGCTGGCCGAGGAGGGTGGCGATGCGATTGCGTTCGCGCACTTGTTCGGCCTGCAGTTGCGGCACGCTGGCTTCCACCGCCGCCAGGCGCGCATCCGCACGCTCCACGTCGAGCTGATCACCGACGCCGGCATCACGCAGGCTGACGGTGATGGCGCGCGATTCCTGCTGATTCTTCAAGTTGTCCAGGGCGATGCGTTCACGCAGTTGCGCCCCGCGCAGCTGGCCGTAGGCATCCACCAGCTCGGCAATCATGGTGACTTGCAGTTGGTACAGGTCGGCTTCGGCCACCTGCTGGTCGGCGTCGCTGGCTTCCAGGTTACGGCGGATGCGTCCAAACAAGTCCACCTCCCAGGCCATGTCCAGGCCCAGGTCGTAGCGCTCGCTGTTGACGCGCTTGGTGGTCTGTCCGGGAATCTGGCCCTTGCCCACATCGCTGCTGGCGCGGGAGGTGACCACCGGCATGATGTCGTTGGCGGCATCATCGCGGATCGCCCGTGCCGCTCGCAGGCGGGCGAAGGCCACGCGTAGGTCGCGGTTACCGCTCAGTGACTGGGTCACCAGTTGGTCGAGGGTCGGGTCGTCGAACTGCTGCCACCAGATGCCTTCGTACTTGGCATGGTCATAGCTTTTGCTGTCGGCTGCAGCCGTGATATTGGCCGCCTCCAACTGTTGGGTCTTGTAATCCGGGCCTACGGCACAGGCGGCGAGCGCCAATACCAGCAAGCTCGGCAGGAATACTTTCACACTCATTGCTGTGTCTCCAGCTTCAAGGCCTTGGCCGCTTTGCGCGCTTCCTGGCGCTCCACATAGCGCCGGATCAGTACGTAGAACACTGGCGTCAGCAACAGACCGAAGAAGGTCACACCGATCATCCCGGAGAACACCGCCACGCCCATGGCATGGCGCATCTCGGCACCGGCACCGCTGGACAATACCAACGGCACCACACCCATGATGAACGCGAACGAGGTCATCAGGATCGGCCGCAGACGCAGGCGGCAGGCTTCCAATACCGCGGCGAGCGGGTCGAGACCTTCCTGCTGTTTATCCTTGGCGAACTCGACGATCAGGATCGCGTTCTTGCACGCCAGGCCCACCAGTACGATCAGGCCGATCTGGGTGAAGATGTTGTTGTCGCTGCCCGAGATGATTACCCCGGTGATGGCCGACAGCAGCGTCATCGGTACGATCAGGATCACCGCCAACGGCAGGCTCCAGCTTTCGTATTGGGCGGCCAGTACCAGGAACGCCAGCAGTACGCAGAGCGGGAACACGAACAGCGCGGTATTGCCCGAGAGGATCTGCTGGTAAGTCAGGTCGGTCCACTCGTAGGTCATGCCGTTGGGCAATTCATCCTTGAGCAGCTTTTCAATCGCGGCCTGGGCCTGGCCGGAGCTGTAGCCCGGTGCCGCGTTGCCGTTGATTTCAGCGGTGATAAAGCCGTTGTAGTGCATCACGCGGTCCGGGCCCGAGGTGTCGCTGACCTTGATGAAGGTTGCCAGCGGGATCATCTCGCCTTTGTTGTTGCGCACTTTCAGCTGGCCGATCTGGTCGGAGTCCTGGCGGAACTGTTGCTCTGCCTGCACGTTGACCTGATAGGTACGCCCGAAGCGGTTGAAGTCGTTGGCATACAACGAGCCCAGGTAGACCTGCAGGGTGTCGAAGATGTCGCTGATCGCTACGCCGTGGGTCTTGGCCTTTTCGCGGTCGATGGCGGCATCGACTTGCGGCACGTTGACCGTGTAGCTGGTGAACAGGCCGAACAGTTCAGGCACCCCGTGGCTCTTGGCGATGACGTTCTGCACTTCTTTATACAGCTCGTCATAGCCGAGGTTGCCACGGTCTTCGATCTGCAGGCGGAACCCGCCAATGGTGCCCAGCCCTTGTACCGGCGGCGGCGGGAAGATCGCCATGTAGGCTTCTTCGATATTGGCGTATTGGCCGTTCAGCGCACCGGCGATTGCACCGGCCGACATGCTCGCGTCTTTACGCTCGTCGAAAGGCTTCAAGGTCACGAACACGATGCCGCTGTTCGGGCTGTTGGTGAACCCGTTGATCGACAGGCCAGGGAATGCAATCGCGGCTTCCACGCCGGGCTGTTTAAGGGCGATCTCCGACATGCGCTTCATCACGTTTTCGGTGCGGTCCAGGCTCGCAGCGTCGGGCAGTTGGGCGAAGGCCACCAGGTATTGCTTGTCCTGGGCCGGTACGAAACCCGTCGGGGTGTGGGCAAACCCGAAGAATGTCAGCACCATCAGGCCGGCGTATACGAAGAGGGCAATGCCGCTGCCGCGAATCACTCGGCGCACGGTGCCCACGTAGCCATGGCTGGCCTTTTCGAAAAAGCGGTTGAATGGACGGAACAGCCAGCCACCGAAGAGCTTGTCGAGGAACCTGGAGAAACGATCCTTCGGCGCGTCGTGAGCGCGCAGCAACACGGCAGCCAGGGCAGGGGACAGCGTCAGCGAGTTGAACGCCGAAATCACGGTCGAGATCGCAATGGTCAAGGCGAACTGCTTGTAGAACTGCCCGGTCAAGCCACTGATAAAGGCGGCCGGGATAAACACCGCACACAGCACCAGCGCGGTGGCGATGATCGGACCGGTGACCTCACTCATGGCTTTTTCGGTAGCCGGGAACGGTTCCAGGCCCAGCTCGATATTACGTTCGACGTTCTCCACCACCACGATGGCGTCGTCCACCACGATACCGATGGCCAGTACCAGGCCGAACAATGACAGGGCATTGAGCGAGAACCCGAACAGGTGCATCACCGCAAATGTACCGATCAAGGACACCGGCACCGCCACCAATGGAATGATCGAGGCGCGCCAGGTCTGCAGGAACAGGATCACCACCAGCACCACGAGGATCAGTGCTTCGAACAGGGTGTGTACCACCGCTTCGATAGAGCCGCGTACAAAGATGGTCGGGTCATAGGCGATGCGGTAATCCATCCCCGCCGGAAAGCTCTTTTTAAGCTCGGCCATCTTGCTGCGCACATCATTGGAGATGTCGATGGCATTGGAGCCGGGGCGCTGGAAAATCGGAATCGCAACGGCGGGCTGGTTATCGATCAGCGAGCGCAGTGCATATTGGCTGGAACCCAGCTCGACCCGGGCGATGTCCTTCAGGCGCGTGATTTCACCGTTGGCGCCGGCGCGAATCACAATGTTCTCGAACTCTTCCTCGGTGACCAGGCGGCCCTGGGTATTGACCGACAACTGGAAGCTGGTGTCACTCGGCGCAGGCTGGGCGCCCAGGGCACCGGCAGCCACCTGGCGGTTCTGCTCGCGGATCGCCGTGACCACATCGGTGGCGGTCAGGTTGCGCGAGGCGGTCTTGTTCGGATCCAGCCAAACACGCAGGGAGTAGTCACCCATGCCGAACAGCTGCACATCGCCGACGCCACCCAAACGGGCCAGTTCGTCCTTGATGTTGAGGATCGCGTAGTTGGACAGGTACAGCATGTCGTAACGCTGATCCGGGGAGGTCAAGTGCACCACCATGGTCAGGTCGGGAGAAGCCTTGTCCACGGTGATACCGATGCGTGTCACTTCCTCCGGCAGCTTTGGCTGAGTCCGCGTCACACGGTTTTGCACTTGCACCTGCGCGTTGTCCAGGTCGGTGCCCAGGGCGAAGGTGATAGTCAGGGTCAGTTTGCCGTCGGCGGTGGATTGCGAGGACATGTACAGCATGTTCTCGACACCCGTGATGGCCTGCTCCAGCGGTGCGGCCACGGTTTCGCCGATGACTTTGGGGTTGGCACCCGGGAAGTTGGCGCGTACCACCACAGTCGGCGGCACCACTTCCGGGTATTCGCTGATCGGCAGTTGGAACAGCGAGATCGCACCTGCGATCAGGATCAACAGCGACAGCACCGCTGCGAAGATCGGCCGCGAAATAAAGAAATTGGAAAAATTCATCTTGAGTCGTATCCCTTAATCCCGTGAAGTCGCGACACTGGCGAGCTTGGGCGCGGGTTTGTCCGGCGCCACTTGCTCCAGGTTGCTGGCTTCAAGCGCTTGTCGTTGTTGGGCCAAGGCGGCGAGGGTTTCCTTGCTGGCCATCGGGATGGTTTCCGGCGCGACCGGCGAACCCGGGCGCACGCGCTGCAGGCCCTTGACGATAACGGTGTCGTCCTTGGTCAGGCCGCTGCGCACGATGCGCAAGCCTTCGATCTTCGGCCCCAGCTCTACCGCGCGGTAAGCCGGCTTGTCGCCTTCCATCACCAGCACGAACTTCTTGCCCAGGTCGGTACCGACGGCTTCGTCGTTGATCAGCACGGCGGAGTAGGTGCCGCTGCCGACCAGCTTCAAGCGCGCATACAGGCCGGGGGTGTACTCACCCTTGCTGTTGTCGAACACCGCGCGGCCGCGGATGGTGCCGGTGGCCGGGTTGACCTGGTTGTCGACGAAGTTCATCTGGCCCAGGTGCGGGTTGCCGGTTTCATTCGACAGGCCCAGATACACCGGGGTGGTAGCGCCACGACGGCCCTGGCGGGCCAGTTCGGTGTACTTGAGGAACACACGCTCATCGGCGTCGAAGTAGGCGTAGACCTTGTCGGTGGAGACCACACTGGTCAGCGCAGTGGTGTCGGCGGTCACCAGGTTGCCGGCCGTGATTTCGGCACGGCTGACGCGGCCGCTGATCGGCGAAGTGACACGGGTAAAGCTCAAGTTCAGGCGGGCCAGGTCCAGCTGCGCCTGGATCCCGGCCATGGCAGCGCGGGCTTCCTGGGCGGCGGTGGTGCGCGAGTCGGCCAGTTCGGCGGAAATCGCATTGCTCTGGCGCAGGCGTTCGCCGCGCTGCGCTTCGTTTTCACTGCGGGTGGCGGCCGCCTTGGTTTGTGCGAGCTGGGCTTCGAGACGACGCACTTCAGCCTGGAAGGGGCGAGGGTCGATCTGGAACAACAGGTCGCCTTTCTTGACCAAAGCGCCTTCTGTAAAAGCGACTTGGTCAATCTGGCCCGAGACCCGAGGACGGATCTGCACGGTTTCCGGCGCTTCGAGGCGCCCAGTGAACTCGTCCCATTCGTTGACCGGTTGTTCCAGTACCTTGGCTACGCTGACCTTGGCTGGGGGCATGGCGGCCGCTTGATCCGGGGTCTTGCCGCAGGCGCTCATCACCACCACGGCCAGGATCGCCAAGGGGAAGCGCAAATGTTTGAGTGACTGTTCCATGAGGTGCATCCGCCAATGTATTTGAGATGGGCGGATCATGCGCGGCGAGGTGGTATGTCACGAATCGAATGAAGCAAAGGTAACTATCATTCGGAATGATATAAGCGCGTACTTAGCTCTCTAGCATGGGGGTTTCGTTAGGGTGCTATCAATAGGCGTGATGACAAAAGACTATTGCCGAGCGTGCAAGGAACCTTTGCGGCTTTTGGTCTTCGGCTTTTTCTGCACGTCAACCTTGAGAGCGGAGCGGGTGCGGTTGTGAGCGTCAGGAGCCGGACTTGACTGAATCTCGTGCATCGAACGCCTCGCCCAGGAAGTCGATCAAGGACCGCACCGATGGCATCAGCCCACGCCTGGACGCAAAGACGACGGTAATCACACCTTCGGCAGGCTGCCACTCAGGCAGCAACGCAATCAGGCGTCCATCGGCGATCTCATCGGCCACGACGGCGATCGGCAGATTGGCGATGCCGACACCACGCAGTGCAGCGTTTTTCAGGGTCGACATGTCGTCGCTGACCAGCCGCGGCGTGTGCTGGACCTGCGCCGTCGCGCCTTGCGGACCGTTCAACTCCCACAGGTACTGCGCCGTCGGGTTGCCCCAGTTGATAGTGGGCAGCCCGGCGATGTCGGCAGGTTGCAAGGGCAGGGGATGGGCCTGCAGAAACGGTGCGCTTGCCACCAGTGCCTGGGGGCTTTTGCCCAGTACCTTCATGACCAGCTCGCTGCTTTCCAGTGGCGGAAAACACAGGCTCAGTGCCAGGTCATAGCCCTCGCTGATCACATCGACCTTGCGGTTGAAGCTTTTTACATTGAGTTCGACGCTAGGGCACTGTGCCATGAATTCTGCCAGCATCGGCGCTACCCAGTGGTTGAGCAGTGCAGTGGTGCAACTCAAGCGAATGACCCCACGCGGCTCTGACTTGTTGAACGCAATCACGTCCTCGGCCGACTCCGCCTCGGCAATCATCGCAACACAATGCCGGTAATAAGCCTGGCCGATATCGGTGACCTGGAATTGCCGGGTGGAGCGCTGTATCAGCCGGGCCCCCAGCCTTGCTTCGAGTTGGCCGACCCTGCGGCTCAAGGTCGACTTCGGCAGGTCGAGGGCACGACCGGCCGCGGCAAAGCCGCCATGTTCGACAACCTTGGCATAGAGGAAGAGTTCGTTCAGGTCGAACATCGGCAGCGTTCCAGTTTTGAGATGGTGAAGCTTAATTCAGCCACTACCGAACGGCCAGTGTGGTGACTAAGGTGGCCCCTCCACGTAAGAGGACATGCCAATGAGCGCATCAGGTAACACAGCAAACTTTAATGGGCAAAAGCCGACCATTGACGCTGCCGATACAGCCATGCTGCTGATCGACCACCAGAGCGGTCTGTTCCAGATCGTCAAGGACATCGAAGTGCCGCAACTGCGTGCCAATGCCATCGCGTTGGCCAAGGCGGCCACCTTGCTGAACATTCCGGTCATCACCACCGCTTCTGTGCCCCAAGGCCCCAACGGCCCGCTGATTCCGGAAATCCACGAAGCAGCGCCGCACGCCCAATACGTCGCCCGCCGTGGTGAAATCAATGCCTGGGATAATCCTGAGTTCCACGCCGCCGTCAAAGCCACCGGCAAGAAAACCCTGGTGATCGCCGGCACCTTGACCAGCGTTTGCCTGGCTTTTCCGTCCATTGCAGCGGTGCATGAAGGCTACAAGGTATTCGCCGTAGTGGACGCTTCGGGCAACCACTCACGCTTGGCCACCGACCTGACCGTGGCGCGCCTGGCACAAGCCGGGGTGGTGCCGATTGACATCATGGGCACGCTGTCAGAGCTGCAAGGTTCGTGGAACCGCCCGGATGCCCAGGCGTGGGCGAATGTCTATACCCAGGCCATGCCGCACTACCAGCTTTTGATCGAGAGCTACATCAAGGCCCAGGAAGTGGCAAACAACCATGAAGCACTAGACTCAGAGCGCAAGTAAACACGCTGGGTTCTTTGCGGTGCGCACATTTCGATGGGCACCCTTTCTATCAGGAGCATCATGATGTCTACACCTTACGTTCGCTTGGACAAAGACAACGCCGCTGTGCTGTTGGTCGACCACCAGGCTGGCTTGCTGTCGCTGGTCCGCGACATCGACCCGGACAAATTCAAGAACAACGTGCTGGCCCTGGCTGACTTGGCCAAGTACTTCAAGCTGCCGACCATCCTCACCACCAGTTTCGAGACCGGCCCCAACGGCCCGCTGGTGCCTGAGCTCAAGGCATTGTTCCCGGATGCGCCCTACATCGCCCGGCCCGGCCAGATCAACGCCTGGGACAACGAAGACTTCGTCAAGGCCATCAAGGCCACCGGCAAGAAGCAACTGATCATCGCTGGCGTGGTGACCGAAGTGTGCGTGGCGTTCCCGGCCCTGTCAGCCCTGGCGGAAGGCTTCGAGGTATTTGTGGTCACCGACGCCTCCGGTACCTTCAATGAACTGACCCAGCAATCGGCCTGGGCCCGCATGTCGGCCAATGGCGCGCAACTTATGACCTGGTTCGGCCTGGCCTGTGAGCTGCACCGCGACTGGCGCAATGATATTGAAGGCCTGGGGACGTTGTTCTCCAACCACATCCCGGACTACCGCAACCTGTTCACCAGCTACAACGCGCTGACCACGGGCAAATAAGCCTGGCAGGGGCTGTGCTGGCGCCCAAGCCACGCAGCCCCGCCGTCTCCAGGGCCTCCTTCTCAGGAATGCTCTATCACCATCACCGCCGTGGTATCCGCCTCGAATGCTTCGAACACATGCGGCACATTTGCCAGGTAGCTGATGTAGTCGCCAGCGTTCAGCAACACAGGCCCGCTTGCCGGGCCTATAAGGGCGCTGCCACTGCACAACACTACGTGCTCTACGGTGCCCGAAGGGTGAGGCTGAGACAGCCGCACTTCGCCGGGCTGCACCTTCAGCCGGTAGATGTCGCGTTGTACCCCCGCAGGGCAATCGGCAAGCAGTGTCGCTGCGTAATTGGCCGTCTCGGCATAGGCGGTCATGCCCTCGTTGGCGCGGATCACCCGTAGCGTCTGCTGGGGTTGCTCGAAGAACCGGGTGACTTGCAAACCCATTGCCATCGCCAGCGCCCATAAGGTCTCGATGCTGGGGTTACCGATGCCCGACTCCAATTGAGACAAGGTCGACTTGGCTACCCCGGCGCGTTTCGCCAATTCGGTCAAGGAAAGCCCGGCGGCCAGGCGCTCGCGTTTGATGGAGAGTGCGAGCAGGTCGATTCGGCTCGGGGTGTTTATGGTCATGGCGTTCGTTATGTCGGTCATTTGTTTTATAAATCATCCTTAAATGAGTTGACGCTTTTAAACGCCTTGTTCAGTATACCGTTCAATAGTTCATTATAAAGTTCGAATTTGCGGCTGTACTGCCTATGGCGGCTCAGGTTACGGCAATGTCGAGAGCAAGGAAGCAGTGAGTGATGAAGGCGCAAACCCGCGGGACCCTCGAAATGATCTCGGCCATGTTGATCTCCGGCACAGTGGGCTGGTTCGTCGTCATGTCGGGGCAGAGCCCGGAGGCCGTGGTGTTCTGGCGTTGCGTGTTCGGTGCCATGGCGATGCTGGTGACGTGCCTGGTGCTTGGGGTACTGCGCCGCTCTGTGATCAGCCTCCGGCAGTTCATGCTGGTGTGCCTGGGCGGGCTGGCGCTGATCCTCAATTGGGTGCTGCTGTTCAGTGCCTACAAACACTCCTCCATCGCCATTGCCACGGTGGTCTACCACGTCCAGCCGTTCATGCTGGTGGGCCTGGGCGTGCTGTTTTTTGCCGAACGCCTCAGCGCCGCCAAGGTCGGCTGGCTGCTGTTGGCCTTCGCCGGCCTGATGCTGATCGTATCCGCCAAGGGCAGTGGGCAGGCCACGGGTGCCGACTACGTGCTGGGCGTCTGCCTGGCCCTGGCTTCAGCCTTCTTCTACGCGGTGGCGGCAGCGATCACCAAACGCCTCAAGGACCTGCCCGCGCACCTGATCGTGCTGATCCAGATGGTGGTCGGTGCGCTGGTCCTGGCCCCGTTCGTGGATGTGGGCAGGGTCGATACGGTGGAGGGCGCCTGGACGTACCTGATCATTATCGGCGTGGTTCATACCGGGCTCATGTCCACCTTGCTGTACAGCGCCATCCAGAAAATCCCCACGGCGCTGGTGGGGGCTCTATCATTCATCTATCCGATCGTGGCCATCCTGGTCGACTGGGTTGCCTTTGCGCATCCGCTCAGCGTCCTGCAAGTGATCGGAGCGAGCGCCATCCTGCTGGCGGCTGCGGGCATGAACTTCGGTTGGTCGCTGGGTCGCGCCCCGCGTCAGGAAGTGACGTAGGGGCGCACTGAGACCCTCACGGCATCAGCTGAGTGTTGGACAGCCCGTATTCCCCCAACGAATACAGCAAGGTTCCATACCCTAACTGATCGTAGCCACCGCTGTTCGGCCCGTAATCACCGCCACCACCTTCCACCTGGACCTTCTGCGCGAAGGCTTTCACGTACGGCGCCTTGAGGCCTTTAAGCACGACGTAGTGGTTGTAGAGCAGTTCCCAGATCGGACGGATGTCGCCGCGATGTTCTGGCGAGATAACGGTTTGCTTGAAACCGTTGTTGATAAAGGGGGTGAATGGCACGTCGTGGCCCAGGTTGTACTTGGCCACGTACTCGGCGCCTTGTAGCACGCGGTTGTTCTGGTAACCGAACAAGTCCTCACCCTGACTCCAGGCCATTTGGCAGAAACTGCCGAGCAAGGCGATATCGAGCAATGTATGCGCCTGGTCACGCCCGCTTTCCTGGGTTTGGCCCAAGCCATTGCCGTAGAGCTTCCAAACCACGTGCTCAATGGCACCGTTGCCAGCGCCATGTTTGAAATAGTTGACCGCTTCATCATAGATATCGCGGCGGTCGGTCAGTACGCCAATCGCCAGCATCGAGTTCATGTTCGCCAGGTCCCAGTTCGCCCAATAGTGGTCGACCAGCGCGTTATTGTGACGTACCAGGAAATCATGATTCATCGGGTAGAAGACCGTGAGCATCATGCGCTGGAATTGATGAAAGTCCGCAGCCGTCCACCTTGAATAACCGCGCAGTAACTCTGCGGCATTGGCGAGTTGATAACCATACAAACCGGATGCCAGGAAACGATCCGATGTGCCTTCAATCGCCGTCAGGGTGGTGGACCATTGGTTCAACATCGCTACGGCTTTGTCGGCATACGCGGTATCGCCCGAAAGCTGCCAGCGCAGGGCCAAGGCGTACGCGGCGGCAGCGTCGTTGAATAACCTGGCGTAGTTTTCCGGATGTCGGCCATCTGCGCCCCGATACACCACCGCGACCGGGTTCGGGTTCCAGGCCAGGGAGGCGTGCCGGTTGGCGATCAGCTTCTGCCAGCCGGCCAGCCACGGCTGGTTATGGTTGGCCAGTTTTTCGCGGATGCGTATGAAGTCCTCCTCGGTCTGCAACAGGCCTGGGTGGACGAACGCGGAGGCTTGGACACCGATACTCAGCGGCAGCGCGGCGAGCATCAGGAGACGGCCCCAAGCACGGAACAATTGAGCAAAACCCGGCATGCCTGGCGCCTCGTTATCAGAAGGTGTAGTTGATGGCGAACATGCCCAGGCCGGCGCTCTCACGTCGGACCAGCGGGCTGTTACGGGCCTGGTCGGCGTACTGGGTCAGCGTCAGGCTGACCAGCGTCGACCAGTGTGCGTCCAGGCTGTGCTGCCAGTTCATGGCGGCGGAGTAGGCGTAGATCCCGGCATCGGCGCTGTATTTTCCATAGAGCGAACGCTGGCTCTGTGCCTGGCTGACGCCGAAGAAGGTCTGGTTGTAGCGGCCATCGCCGGCATGGGCGTCAATGTCCAGGGCCAGGGTGTCGCTGTCGGTATGCATCAGGATGCCTTCCAGGCCAAAGCGGTAACGGTTGCCACGGTGCTCGCCGGCCATGCGCAGTTCGGCTTCGCCGCTGACCGACAGCCAGTCAAGCAGTTGCTGGCTGAGGGTGAAGTCGGCCACGGTGGCGCCGTTGACATCGCCCATGCCGTTCAGCTCGCGGTCACCCGGGCGGCTGGCGCTGTCCTTCTCCTTGCGACCCAGGTCGTAGTTGATCGCCGCGCTGGCGCCAAAGCCGCTGTCGGATTGAAATTGCAGGCCCAGCCCACGGGTGGTGTCGGCGAACAGCACGCCACGCTGGATGCTGAACATCGGCAGCACAAGCGCGCGGTAGCGGTCGGCGCCCATGTAGCGCGGCGTGATCCCCATGCCAAGGCCCAGGGTAGTGGTGGTTTTGTCGGCTGCCGGGCTGGCGTCGGCCGCCTGTGCCGGGGCCGCGAGCGTGCAGGCCATCAATGCGGCGGCGCCCCATAGCGCGGTACGGGTAGGAGGAGTGGTCAAGTTCATGGTGAAACCCTTTCAGCGGAGGAAAATAGCGGTGCGCCGGACAGCGTGGCGACCAACAGCAAAACCGCGCCAAGACGTTCAGGCAGCTGGATAGGCTTGGACAGCGATGCAGTGGTCGGCATAGGATCGGCTCGCGAAAGCCGGGCGTAGGGCAATACTGCCCGCGGACTTTCAATAAACCGTTCGTGAATTATCAAGGTTTCATCAAGAGGCTTCTTTGTGTCAGGAAAACGTATCCTCATCGTCGAAGACGACGCCGACAGCGCCAACATTCTCGAAGCCTATCTGCGTCGGGACGGTTTTGAGGTCGCCCTGGCCGAAGATGGCCAGCGCGGTCTGGACCTGCACAAAAGTTGGCGGCCCGACCTGATATTGCTCGACGTAATGCTGCCGCGCTTGAGTGGCACCGAGGTGTTGTCTGCGGTGCGGCGCAGCAGTGATACGGCGGTGATCATGGTCACGGCAATGGGCGACGAGCCGGAAAAACTCGGCGCCTTGCGCTATGGCGCGGACGACTATGTGGTCAAGCCCTACAGCCCACGCGAGGTGGTGGCGCGGGTGCACGCGGTGTTGCGGCGTACCACGGGCAGCCAACCGGTGGAACAGTTACTGCGTCATGAAAACCTGCGAGTGGACCTCATCGCCTTTACCGCGGCCATTGAATACCGCGATGCGCCGTCGCAGTTGCTGGACCTGACGCCGACGGAGTTCAAACTGTTGGTCACCTTGCTGAAGACCCCCTCCAAGGCCTTCACCCGTAATGAGCTGCTGGAAATCTGCTTGCCGGAAAGCGAAGCCCTGGCCCGCGTTGTCGACGCCCATGTGCACAACCTGCGGCGCAAGCTCGAAACCCATGGCATCGTCGGGGTACTGGTGACGGTGCGTTCCATCGGCTATCGATTCAGGTGAGCACCATGCTTGAGAACTCACGGGTCAACGACAAACCCCTGTGGCGCTGGGTCGGCATGCGCATGAGCCTGTTGGCGATCGGCGCGGTGGTGGTGATCGCAATCTGCATGTGGATCAACTTCAGACTGTCGGACCAGTACTTTGTGCAGCACCTGCCGCCAGCGGCGCGCGAGGAGTTGCTGCAGCTGCGCGTCGAGCCGCAGCTCAATGAGACACGCTTGCGCCAACTGGTTGCTGAATATTATCCGGTGGAATTCTTCCTGCCGGACATGGCCAACCGCGACTGGCTGATTCTGGCTTGCCTGGTGCTGGCAGCTATTCCGATCATCATCGCCTGTGGCTTGTGGTTTTCGCGGCCCTTGTCCAGCCAGTTCTCGGCGATTGCCCAGGGCGCGCGACGGGTTGCCGGCGGTGATTTCCTGACGCGCCTGCCGGTTCATCGCGACGCACCCGATGAGCTGCAGCGACTGATTGGCGACTTCAACAGCATGACGACGCAACTGGAGCGCTATGAGCGCGATGTACGCGAGTCCAGCGCGGTCATCGCCCACGAACTGCGCACGCCGTTGAACGCCGCCATGGGCCGGGTGCAGGGCATGCTCGATGAGGTGTTCCCCAGCGATGCCGCGCAGTTGGGCATGGTCAAGCGCCAGCTCGATCAACTGCGAAAACTGGTGGATGACCTGCACCTGTTGTCGATGGCCCGGGCCGGCCGGTTGGTGCTGGAGCGCAGCGATTTTTCCTTGGCGGCCCTGGTCGCCGAACGACTGGCCTGGTTCCAGCCGCAACTGAATGAGGCCCGCGTGCGTGCGCAGGTCAGCATTGCCGATGGGTTTCGTCTGCATGCCGATCGCGATCGCCTGGGCCAGGTGATCAATATCCTGGTGGATAACCTGCTGCGTTACGCGGCTAGCGGGGGCAAATTGAGCGTCACGGCGCATAAAGTCGAAGACCGGGTGGTGTTAGAGATCGGTGACCGCGGCCCAGGTATCGAGGTTCAGCACCTGGACAGCGTATTTGACCGCTTCTGGCGGGCGGAGCGCTCCAGGGCGCGTTATTCAGGCGGCAGCGGGCTGGGCTTGTCCATCGCCCGCGCAATCTGCCATGCCCATGGCGGAGCCATTACCGCCAGCAACCGCGCCGAAGGGGGCACGCTGATCCGGGCGGAGTTTGCGCTGTAGTTTTTTCGGGCTATATGTCTATGGCTGGATAACTATTAAATAAAGGTAAATATGCCGTCGACGGCGGTCATTCGAGCGCCTGAGAAAGGAGGGGAAGCAGTGGGCAAAACAACGAGGAGTTGCTAAGGCGTAAGCCTTCCTATTGAAAGGCTTACCCATCAGGCGGCGTTCTTAGCCGACAGACTTCAAGGGAATAGGCCCTTTGATCCTTTCCATCATAGTGGCGCAATACCAATCATCGAATTGGCAGACACCGGTCTCGGCGGTTTCGGAGTACGGGCCTGGCTCATAAGAGGGTGAGGTCACACCGCGCTGCGTGCCTTCTACGAGGGTACGGTCCTGATCGTTGGTAGCGATCCATACCTTGGTCAATCGATCAATGTCGTAGTCCACGCCTTCTACGGCGGTTTTAAGCACCAGCCATTTCGTGGTCACCAAGGTTTCCGTCGCGCTGATGGGGAGCACGCGGAAGCTCAGAGCGTGGTCCCCCAGGAAGTGGTTCCACGTCGACGGATAGTTGAAGTACAGCAGTGCGCCGATATCCGCTTCGCCGGTGGTATCCAGGCGGCTGGTGACCGCGGGCTTACCGTCCATGGTATAGCTCACCGCGCCCTTGGACAATGGGATGCGGGTCATGCGGAACTGGCCGTTGATGTCCATCACCAAGCGACTTGGCAAGCCGACTTTTTCGCATTTGTTCCAGTAAGCGGAAAGCTCCGGGTCGTCGCCGCCGCTGGTACCGCCCACAGAAAGGTTGTCCACGAACGATTGCAGCAACTCGGGGTGGGAGCCGTCGCAGTGATAGCACTCACGGTTATTTTCGAAGACCAGTTTCCAATTGCCCTTCTCGACGATATTGGACTCGAAGGCCACTTTGCAATCATCGAGATTGTGCGGGGCGACAAAGGGTGTCACGGCGGTACGGAAGCTCTCGAAATCCGGTGCTTTGTTCGCGACACACACATAAATAAAGGTGTTCACGATTTCGCAATGAACGCTTTTTAGGTTGTATTCGGATTTGTCAAAATCCTGGCCCATGTTCCCGGCGAACAGCAGATTGCCGTCCAACTCGTAGGTCCACTTGTGGTAAGGGCACACCATCTTGGCGACTTTGCCATGGTCGGCTTCACAGATTTTTGCCCCGCGGTGGCGGCAAGCATTGTGAAATGCACGCACTTCGCCGTCCTTGCCACGCACTACAGCCACAGGATAGTCCCCCACTTGCAGCGTGAAGTATTGACCAGGCTTTTCCAATTCAAATGTGTGCCCCGCGAAGATCCAGTCTTTGTGCCAAATCTGCTCTAGGTCCTGGCGATAGACGCCTTCGCTGCTGTAGAGCTTTCCCGGGAGTGAGTGCCAAGGTTTACGTTGGGCAATCAGGTCAAACACAGTTTCTTTATTATCCATCTTATCCTCCCAGGATAAATAACGTGAGCGCTCACCTTTAACGGTGACTTTTATAGTGCTCTAAAAGATTGGTATCGGTTGGCAGCTTAATAAAGGTGCAACAACTTCATGTTCTTTTTAGATAGAGGACAGCCTAGGGGGCTGTCGCGACGCCCGCAAACGACATTTCGTAGGGGCAATCAATAATTTCAGGTTATCGATGAGCCCCTTCCTCGGAATGCGTAACCCTTGAAAATATAGGCTCCAGCGTCGTAATGGCTGAGTGCGCCTGACTCAATGAATGAATCGCGTGCTTCACCGCAAGGCTTCGTTCAACTCCAAGATGGCTACTGAATAGGTCGAATTTTCCATCCAGTTCAGCGGCCGTCATCGCGGTATGCGGATCACCTTTTGCCGCAGTAACAGGGCTGACGATGATCGTACCGTCTTGCAAGGTAAGGGTAAGTCTGGAAAGAATTTCATCCGGGAAACGCGCGGAAATATCCGCCGCTTCGACAATCTCGATGCGTGAACTCAGCGAGAGAATATCGGGTGCGGTGATTGAGTTCCCCGTGACCTCATCAGGCCCCACTTTGCCTCTGACAATCAGCGCTGCAAGCGGAAACGCCAACGCGTATTGGGCTTCATCTGCGTTGCGTGGGGTATGACCCTGCAGGCACATCGATTCGAAGAACGTCTCTACACGGATTGTTTCAATGGTGTCAGCGCTCAACTCGGGATGCTGGCGCTGTATTTCAAGCATCGCCGTCAAGGCGGGTTGCGCCCATCTGCACACGGGCCAGGGCTTGAAGTACTGGCTATCAATTTCCCAGTGTTCCCCCATGGCGGCCCAATGTGCCGCGACGCTTGGGTCCTCCACGGTTTCAGCGGGTGCGCCGGTCATACCCGCCTGCGCCATCAACAATGCATTCAAGCCAACGTAAACACCTGCTCCATGTGCATCGCGCAACATGGTCGGTGCCAGCACCACACGCATCATTGGGCAGCGTGCGCTGAAATACTCGGCAATGCCCAAAGCGTGCCGAAAGGTTGGCTCATCAAACTCAAGCAATCGTGCTCCAGCACACACCACCCCCATGGCGGTAAAACCACCAGAGGCGTGGTAGGTGGGCGAGGTTGCCATCAGTGCAGTGCCAGCGCGCAGCGCGGTTTCATAGCCAATGCACAGCGCCGACAGAAATTCGTGCCCGCTGATGTCCTGTCCGTTGTGGTGCAATGCATCGGTCAAGGCCAGCAACGCCGGAACCACCGTTGCGCCGGCGTGCCCTTTGGATTTGAAGTGCCCTTCGTGAGCGTCCAGGCTGTCTGCGGAAAATCCGCCAGCCCAGGCGGCTCCAAGCATACTCACGCGCTGGCCATCGAACATCAGCCGGCTGGTGTACACACCACCGGGGTAGTGGAGGCGCGCATAGCTGCGCATTATCTCGCTGGTGTCATTGGATGCCGCACCGGCCATCACACCGACGATATCCAGCAGGCTATTTCTGAGTATGGCTTGCGTGTGGGCGGGTGCTTGCTGGAGATCGAAATCGCGACAAAATTCGAACAGTGACATCCCGGGCATTCCTTACGAAAATTATTATGGTGTCGCTGCACGATGGCCCAGCGAGGGCTCACCGTTCCAGCAACATTTTCGTAGGGCAATCGATAACAAAAATGACGACTATGCTTCTAAGGCAGGCGGCGTCAGCGGGGGAACTTGGCCAGGAGCCACTCACGAAACCGGCGCAGCTCATCTTCGTTCTCGGCGTTTTCTCGGCAGCTCAAGTAGTGCGAACTGTTGCGCAGCTGAACTTGCTGCTGGATCGGTCGCACCAACACCCCACGCTCTACCAGCCGGGTAACCAGGTGATTCCAACCCAGGGCAATACCTTGGTGGGTCAGCACCATGCTGATCAGCAAGTTGTAGTCGTTGGCATTGAAAATCTGGGGGCTTTCTTGCGGGCGATCATCAATGTCAATCGACTGAAAAGCAAACCAGACACCCCAGTCAACGTGCTCGGCTACCTGGGATCGTCCGTAGGGGCTCAGGTTCAGCAGGGCTGAGTCTCTCAGACCTTCGATCGTCGAGATTTCCGGGTGTTGCTCCAAAAATTTCGGGCTGCAAACGGGATAGATCACGTCATGGCACAACGGGTAGCTTTTATAGTCGTCCCGGACACGGGCCATTTTGGTAATGAAGACGTCCGGCTGTACCCCGGGCTCCATGGTCAGGAAGTTCTGCGTCGTGACCAGGTTCAACTCAATGCCGGGGTTTTGTCTGATGAATTCGGGCAGGTGGTCTGACAGCCATAGGGCGGAAAAGGCGGGGGAGCAGCAGACGGTCAGCATTTTTTTGGAGGACTGGCTGCTGCGGATTCGCTCGGCTGCCTGGGCGATGTTTACAAATGACAGCTGCGCGGCATCAAAGAACACTGCCCCGGCAGAAGTCAGTTCGACAGCACGCCCTACGCGGTTGAAAAGCTGCGCACCCAGGTACTCCTCCAGCTCGCGAATCTGCCGGCTGATAGCCGCCTGCGAAACACAAAGCGCCTCGGCGCCAAGGGTGAAGCTCTCGTACTTTGCAGCCGCTACAAATGCTTTCACGGCCCTCAACGACGGCATTTTCAGCAGAATGCTGTCAGGGTCGACATGCTTTGACATCCTTACGTTCTCCTCATGCAGCCGCTCCCCAACGAAGCGACGCGAGAGTAACTGAAGCCAGACGGTAAAAACGGCGTGCAGGTCGTTTTTGAGACATAACGGGTCGCGCCTGGGTGCCGCAGCCAGAAAACTGTCCGCTTGAGACGACCTATAACCCGACGTTATCCAATTGTCCCCCTAAATGTAGTTGGAATTGACGGTGTGTTAATACTAAATTTGAAACATCCCTCTTTCCTAGGGGCCGAAAAATAATAAAAGGAAACCCGTCGTGAAACTCCCTATTCATTACCGCTGCCGTTTAAAACTATTTTCGATCGTTTACGTATCGCTTAAAGCGAATAGTGCTGAACACGAAGGGGCAAGGTATGACTAATTCCGACGAAATCATTTCCGTCAAAAATGTCTATAAGGTATTCGGCACTCAGCCGGACCTCGCAATGAAGTTGTTGGCTGATGGGGCCTCTAAAGAAGAGGTCTTTAAAAAAACCGGGCAAGCTATTGGCGTCTTCGATGCGAACTTCTCCGTCCGCCGCGGCGAGATCTTTGTCATCATGGGGCTGTCGGGCTCCGGCAAGTCAACCATGGTCCGCTTGTTCAACCGCTTGATTGAACCGACCAGTGGCTCGATCTTTCTGAATGGTAAGGAAATCACTGGTCTGGCGGATAAAGATCTTCTGCAAGTGCGCAGGAAAGACATGGGTATGGTCTTTCAATCCTTTGCACTGATGCCGCACATGAGCGTCATCGACAACGTCAGCTTTGGTTTGGAGATCAGCGGCGTCGCCGAGAAAGAACGCTACTGCCGCGCCATGGGTGCGCTGACCCAGGTTGGCCTTGCTGGTCAGGAATTCAGCTTTCCCCATCAGCTCTCCGGCGGCATGCAACAGCGCGTCGGCCTCGCCCGAGCCCTGGCCAATGACCCGGCGATCCTGTTGATGGACGAAGCGTTTTCGGCCCTTGACCCAATGATTCGCAGCGAGATGCAGGGCGAATTGATCAAGCTGCAGGCCGAGCAGAACCGCACCATCATCTTTATTTCCCACGACATTGAAGAGGCCGTACGGATCGGCCACCGCATCGCAATCATGGAAGGCGGTCGGGTGGTGCAAATTGGCACCCCGCGTGAGTTGTTGTGCAACCCCATCAATAAATACGTGCGCGATTTCTTTAATGGATTCGACACCAGTCGAATTCTGAAAGCGGGCGATATCGCTCAACAGGACACCAGCATTACCTATGAGCCTGGTCGTCACACCCCTTTAAGAGCAGAAGCTTCGCTCAGAGAGATTCTGCATATCGTCGCGGCCTGCGCAACGCCTATGCCGGTGGTGGATGAAGTTGGCCTGTATAAGGGCTCGATTTCCCAAGGCCATCTTCTGAGCTGCCTGAATAATAGTTAATTTGAATAATCAGAGCAGTCTCAAGTTCTGAGGGCGAGGAAGTATCATGTCGGACTTTAATTATTTGGACCCGTTCCAAAGTTTCACTGTTCCATTGGGCGCTTGGGTTGAAGCGGCACTGACTTACCTGGTGCATAATTTTCGGGAAGTCTTCCGCTCGATTCGCTGGCCGGTTGACCAAGTGCTTGATGGTGTTCAGTGGGGCCTGCTTTCCGTGCCCCCCACAGTATTCATTCTTATCGCCGGATTGGTCAGTTGGCAGATCGGCGGTAAACGAATCGCAATTTTCAGTATCGCTACATTGACCGGACTAGGCTTGATCGGTGTATGGGCCGATGCCATGGTGACTCTCGCTTTGGTCCTGACTTCATTACTCTTCTGTGCGGTTATTGGTATTCCCCTGGGCATCCTCTGTGCCCGCAGCGACCGAATGGAAGTGATCGTGCGTCCGGTGTTGGACGCGATGCAGACATTGCCTGCTTTCGTTTACCTGGTGCCTGTGGTGATGTTGTTTGGCATCGGTAACGTTCCAGGCGTCATAGTGACGATTATTTTCTCGGTTGCGCCCTTGGTGCGCCTGACCAACTTGGGCATCCGCCAGGTACCCGCCGATAAAGTCGAAGCCGCACGTGCGTTTGGCTGCACCGCCACCCAGATGCTGTTGAAGGTCCAACTGCCCCTTGCCGCGCCGACCATGATGGCCGGGTTGAACCAGACACTTATGCTTTCACTTTCGATGGTCGTCGTTGCTTCGATGATATCCGTTGGCGGGCTTGGGCTGATGGTATTGAGCGGCATCGGCCGCCTGGACATGGGGCTGGCCAGCGTCGGCGGTGCCGGCCTGGTACTCCTGGCAGTCTTCCTCGATCGTTTGACCCAAGCGATGGGCGAGCGCAGCAGTGATCTGGCAACCGGCCAGCGTTGGTACGAAACCGGGCCGGTTGGCCTAGTGATGAAACTCAAGAAGAAAAAGAACGTAGCACGCCCAGTGACTAACTAAGCACATCTGCTCACCTACTATAAATTCAAGCGTGATGAAATATGAAACTTGCAAACCTTAAGCAAACCGTCGTCGCGACGCTGATGGCCTCCATGTTGGGTGCAACTATATGTTCGGTAGCGTATGCCGCTGATGCAAACAAACCGGGTGACGGTGTTTCCATCACGCCTATTTTCCCGACCATTGCTGAAGAACGTTTTCGCGGTGAGGTGGCCATTGCAGGCTTGAAAGACCTTGGCTATGACGTAAAAGCCCCCAAGGAAGTTGACTATCCCGCGATGTTCCTGGCGCTCTCCTATGGCGATGCGGATTTCACTGTCCATGAGTGGGAGAACCTGCACGCGGGCTTTTACAAGAAAGCCGGCGGCGACGACACCATGGTGAAAGTTGGCCAGGTCATGAAGGGCGTGCTGCAGGGCTACATGATCGACAAGAAAACAGCCGAAGCCTACAACATCAAGGATCTCTCGGATTTGAAGAAACCGGAGATCGCGAAGTTGTTCGACGCCAATGGCGATGGCAAGGCGGACATGACCGGTTGCAACCCCGGCTGGGGCTGCGAAGTGATGGTTGAACACCACATGAAAGCCTATGGCCTGGGCCCAACTGTCGTGGACAACCGGGGTTCCTACTTCGCGCTGATGGCTGACACTATCGCCAGGTTCCAACAGGGCAAACCTGTGTTGTATTTCACCTGGGTGCCGCAATGGATCTCCAGCGTGCTGGTGGAAGGGCGCGACGTCGTATGGCTGCCAGTTCCATTCACCTCGTTGCCTGATGGCAAAGACAATAAAGACACCTTTTATCAGGGTAAAAATCTCGGTTTCCCAGTGGATACCGTGAATGCTGTAATGAACAAAGAGTTTGCCGAGAAGAATCCGGTGGCTCGCAAGTTTCTGTCAGAAGTCAGCATTACCACGGACGACGAAAGTGCCCAGAACCTGCGCATGCAAAAGGGTGAGAAATCACTCGCTGACATCAAGCGCCATGCCGCCGAATGGATCAAGGCTCACCAAGCGCAATACGATGGCTGGTTGAGTGACGCGCGCGCAGAAGCCAAGCAATAGAAAACAGCAAGGAAAGTACGGCCAGCTCGATTGAGCTGGCCGTAGGCGGGACCGGCTGCGTTTGTTTTACGTAATAAAATGATCAGGTGGCGAAGATAATGGATACCTTCCAAAGCGCGTTGAAGTTACAGAATATTGGATTTCAGCAAACTACCGAGTCGGTCGGTCATGAAAGAGTTGTGCGGGTGGCATTTATTTTGCTCGACCACTTTTCATTAACCTCACTCTCAACAGCGATGGACGCGCTGGCGACCGGCAACCTGATCAACAGTAAGACCGTCTACAAAGTATCGACGTATTCGCTCTTGGGCGGTTTGGTTGGAAGTGATATCGGCATACCGCTGTCTTCGGAAACTTTGAGCGTTGAAAAAATCAATCACGATGCGCTGTTTGTTATCGGTGGTCAGCGAGTAAGGCTGTCCAGCAACCCCACCATTCGCCGCGTATTGAAAAAGACGGCCGGGGGAAGGGGAGTCGTCGCTGGTGTATGGAATGCTGCGTTTTACCTGGCCGATGCGGGCCTGCTCGATGACCAGTATTGCGCCTGTCATGCCGATAGCTGTGCGTTGATCAACGAGTATTACCCCCAAGTGAAAACGGGGGAGGCCGAATACACCTTTGCCCAGCGGCGCGCGACGTGCGCCGGTGCCTCATCTGCTTTGGATATGACCCTGGCAATCATGCAGGACCTCAGCTCACAGCACGATGCTGACCTCGTGGACGAAATCAAACGTGTACATCAACCCAAAAAGCCGCCATTCAACGATGTAACCCTTGGTGCTGTCAGCCTGGTTAAACCGGTTCCTCGGCCGCTGAACGTTGCGGTCTCACTGATGGAAAACCACATTGAGGAACCCATGGAGATCGATGAGATCGCCAGTCACGTGGGGGTTTCGCGTCGGCAGCTTGAACGCAGGTTTGCGCGCTATTTAAACGCGGCGCCCAACCGCTACTATCTGGAGCTGCGACTCACCCGCGCCCGCCAACTGATTATTCAAAGTAATCGCTCGTTGACGGATGTGGCACTCGCTACCGGTTTTGTCAGCTATCCGCACTTTTATAAGCGCTTCAAGGATTTGTTCGGCCTGCCGCCAATGACGTTCAGGGATAACTATTATTCCAGCGACTTTAGCAATTCGGAACGCTATGCAATTGCGGCAGGTTTTTGAAACGCATTTGGCCGTTGTGTAGTCGGTTAGTTATTTAGTTTATTTCGTCCTGCGCATTGTGTTGTGTTGGACCCGGTAATGCATCCAACTTTACGGTCCTACTATTATGAAAGTTACCTCCCTACCCGCCGACGATAATAGCTGTGGCTGGTTTCATTTAAGCCGACCGCGCAAGCCGAAACCCGCCCACGAGGGGCACAGCACTGCCCGTTGGGTGATTGTTGGTGCGGGCTTTACCGGGCTGGCGGCAGCACGGCAACTGGCGTTGAACTTTCCCAATGTCGAGGTCGTGCTGGTTGAGGCTCAGGAGGTGGGCCTTGGGCCATCCGGCAGGAACGCCGGATTCGCTATCGATCTGCCCCATGATATCGGCGCTGAGGATTACATCGGCGACATCGCCCTTGCCAAGTCTAGTCTGAAGCTCAATCTGGCGGGGCAATCCATTCTGCGCGACTTGGTCGATCAACACGGCATCGATTGTCAGATGAAAGCCTGCGGCAAGTACCAGGCAGCCGTGGAGGACCGCGGGATCGCGGTACTCGAAGCCTATCGGCGTGGGCTGGATAAGTTGGAGCAACCCTATCAAATGATTGAGCAAGATGAGTTGCCTAATCATCTGGGTACGCACTTCTACCGTAAGGCGTTATACACACCGGGTGCCGTGTTGCTTCAGCCGTCGGCACTGGTCAAAGGGCTCGCTGACCATTTGCCAGCCAACGTGACATTGTATGAGCGTACGCCGATTCTCGAAGTTGAGTACGGTGCGAAAACCGTACTGAAACATGCCAATGGAAGTATCACCGCCGACAATCTGATCCTGGCGAACAACTCTTTTGGCATGCGCTTTGGTTTCCTCAAGGGCCGGATGTTGCCCATCTATACCTACGGCAGTATCACGCGGCAATTGACGTCAGAAGAGCAGGCACAACTCGGTGGAAAACCGTATTGGGGCGCGATCCCAGCTGATCCATTTGGGACCACCGTCAGGCGTACACCGGATAACCGCTTGCTGATCAGAAACAGCTTTAGTTTCAATCCCGACGGCCGCAGTGACAGTCGATATAACGAGCGATTCATACGCCGGCATAAAGCCTCGTTTGATAAACGCTTTCCCATGTTGCCCAACGTCAATTTTGAATACACCTGGGGCGGTGCATTGGCCATGACTCGTAACCATAACGGTTTCTTCGGTGAGTTGGCTCCCAACGTTTATGGCGCGTTGGGTTGCAATGGCCTGGGTGTGACCCGCGGCACAGTGACAGGGCAATTGCTTGCAGATTGGCTCGCTGGCCAACGTGATGAACGGATCGACTTTCTATTGAACGCACCAGGGCCGAACAGTAACCCGCCGCAGCCGTTTCTCTCGTTGGGCGTCAACGCAAACCTCAAATGGGGGCAGTACCGCGCCGGTCGAGAAAGCTGAGGTCACTTTAGCTGGCTATTGCAAGCACTAAGGATAAGGACAAGAAATGAAGAGCGCTGTTGTTTCAATTGAAGACGTCCCGCTGAATGGGTTTCATCGGCTACTGACTGTTCGTTCAGGCGGCGGTTCCTTTGTTGACGGATACGTTCTGAGTATTATCGGCGTCGCGCTGATACATATGTCAAAGTCCCTGGCGCTGGATGATTTCTGGGAGGGCATGATTGCCGCCTCCGCACTGATCGGAATTTTTTTCGGTGGCTTCCTGGGCGGTTGGTTGACCGATGTCATGGGGCGAAAGCGTCTCTTGTTTGCGGGCCCTACCTTATTCATCGTCGCGTCCTTGGCACAATATTGGGCCGAGTCGGCCGTCGTTATATTTTTCCTCCGGTTGTTGTTGGGTATTGCCGTTGGTATCGAATACCCAGTGGCGACATCGTTACTCGTCGAATTCCTTCCCAAGAAATACCGTGGCCCACGATTGGCGATGCTGACCATCCTCTGGTTCGCCGGTGCCGCGACCGCCTACATCGTCGGCGAAGTCATGTTCAACGCATTGGGTCCGGATGCCTGGCGACTGGTACTGGCCAGCGCCGCAGTGATCGGCGCCCTGTTGTTTACCGTGCGTCTGGGCACGCCGGAATCACCGCGTTGGCTGATCAAGCAGGGGCGAACAGCTGAGGCCGAGGCGATTATCAAGCAGGTGTATGGCGAGCATTTCTCGCTGGCTAATCTGCCCGAGGAACCTGCCGGCGAAAAGATCACGATCTTAAACCTTGTGCATTCCGGTTACGGTAAACGCATGTTGTTTGTGGTGGTGTTCTGGACCTGCTCCGTCGTGCCGCTGTTCGCTGTTTATGCATTCGCCCCCAAAGTGTTGGCGGCGCTGAAAATAAGCGGTGATTCAGCCTCGCTGGGCTCGGTTGCGATCACATTGTTCTTCGTCATCGGCTGCATTATCTCCACCCGGATAATCAATTCGATCGGTCGGCGAAATCTGCTTATTTACAGTTTTCTGTGTTCAGGTTTGGCGTTGTTGGGTCTGGCCATCGGCCATGCGGGCCCGAGCCTTTTGGTGCTGTTCTTTTTCGTTGTGTACGCCCTGTTTATCGGCGGCGCACAAGTGCTCACACTGGTGTATCCCAATGAACTGTTTCCCACAGAAATTCGCGCATTTGCGGTCGGCGTAGGCACGTCGCTCTCACGCATCGGTGCCGCCGCGGGCACTTACTTGGTGCCTATCTCATTGAGCAAGTTAGGGATCGCCGAGACCCTGTATGTCGCCGCCGCCATTTCGTTGGTGGGGCTCGTATTGTCTTGGGTGCTGGCGCCTGAAACACGGTCACTCAACCTGCAACAAGCCGCCTCGTTGAATTAGCAATCCCTGGATCAACCTTGGAATTACTGGAGAAAACAGCATGAACTTTGACGGCATTTTTACCCCCGCGATAACTCCGCTCTCTTCGGATGGTCAAGTTGATTATTCGGCCTTTGATGAAGTGCTTGAATACCTGGTCGAGTCCAAGGTTCACGGCATCATTATCGGCGGCTCCACGGGTGAGTATTACGCTCATACGCCTGCTGAACGTCTGGCGGTGGCTGAACGTGCAAAGAGTGTCCTGCAAGGTCGTCTGCCGCTGGTTGTCGGCACCGGCGGGATCAGAACCGAGGATTCGGTGTACTTCGCTGAACAAGCCAAGGCGATCAAGGCAGATGCGATCCTGGTGGGTTCTCCGCCTTATGCCTTGCCCACCCAAAAAGAAATCGCCGCCCATGTGCTGGCGGTAGACAAGGCAGCAGGCCTGCCCATCATGCTCTACAACTACCCGGCGCGTATGGGGGTGGCCATGGGGGATGAGTTCTTCGAAGCGATTGCGCAGTGCAAGAACATTGAAGCAATCAAAGAAAGCTCCGGGGAAATGAATCGCCTGCATCGCTTGGCCTGCGCCCATCCTTCGATCCAGATCTCGTGCGGTTGGGATGATCAAGCCCTGGAGTTCTTCGCCTGGGGCGCTCGCAGCTGGGTATGCGCCGGCTCCAATTTCATTCCTCGCGAACACGTTGCGATGTATGAGGCCTGCGTGATTGAAAAAGACTTCGACAAAGGCCGCCGCATCATGTCGGCCCTGCTGCCGTTGATGGACCTCCTTGAAGGCGGCAAGTTTGTGCAATCGATCAAGCATGGCAGTGAACTGAGCGGCTTGCGTGCCGGTGGTGTCCGTGCGCCATTGCAGGCGCTGGAAGAGTCCGAGAAGCAGGCGCTCAAAGCGGTGATCCAAACGCTTAAGCAAAACGTCGCGCACATTGTGGGAGGTGCTTGAAATGGCTGGTCTGCTGAGTAAAGAAGCCTACCGCGAACTGGCCGGCAAGCTTGAGTTTCGCACTCAGGCGTTTATCGACGGCCAGTTTCGCAGCGCGAAATCGGGCCGCACGTTCACCACCACCAATCCGGCCACCGGTGACGTACTGGCCGAGATTTCGGCCTGTGATGCCCAAGACGTAAACGTGGCGGTGGCGGCTGCCAAGGCAGCGTTTGAAGATGCACGCTGGCAGGGTCTTTCACCTGCTGCACGTAAAAGCGTGCTGCTGCGTTTTGCCCAGTTGTTGGAGGACAACTCGCACGAACTGGCGGTACTTGAAAGCCTGGACAGCGGCAAACCCATCCGCGAGTGCCAGAACGTTGATGTACCGGAGACGATCCACACGCTGCGTTGGCACGCCGAACTGATCGACAAAATCTACGACGCTACTGCGCCGGTGGGTTCGGGCGCTGTGACTATGGTGGTACGCGAGCCTATCGGCGTGGTGGGCCTGGTGCTGCCGTGGAATTTCCCGCTGCTGATGCTCGCCTGGAAAATCGGCCCGTCGTTGGCTGCAGGTTGCTCTATCGTGGTCAAGCCGGCAAAGGAAACCACCCTGAGCGCGCTACGAGTTGCTGAGCTGGCTTACCAAGCTGGCGTTCCCGCCGGCGTGTTCAACGTGGTGCCTGGTGGTGGCAAGGAGGCAGGTGAACCGTTGGGCCGGCATGGTGACGTGGCCATGGTCAGCTTTACCGGCTCGACCGAAACGGGGCGGATTTTCCTCAAGTACTCCAGTGAATCCAACCTCAAGCGCATCGTGCTGGAATGTGGCGGAAAAAACCCAGCGGTGGTGATGAATGACGCCGAGGACATCGACCAGGTTGCGCAACACGTCGTGAACGGCGCCTTTTGGAACATGGGCGAAAACTGCTCGGCATCTTCGCGCTTGCTCGTTCATACCGACATCAAGGACGTGTTGCTTGAGCGTATTCAGGTGCACCTCAAAGACTGGAAAATGGGCGACCCCCTTGACCCGGACAACCGTTTGGGTTCTATGGTCAGCAAAGCGCATTTTGAGAAAGTGCAGTCCTACATCGACCATGCCAAGGACGAAAAGCTGACTGTTCTGGCGGGCGGAAATACCGTTGATAATATCTTCGTAGAGCCGACTATCCTGGACGGAGTAGGGCGTAGCAGTCGCCTGTTCCAAGAGGAAATTTTCGGCCCTGTGCTGAGTGTCACCACCTTCAATACCCTCGATGAAGCCATCGAACTGGCCAACGATACGGCCTACGGTTTGGCTGCGTCGGCGTATACCGGCAACCTGCGCAATGCATTGAAGCTGTCACGCGGCATTCGCGCCGGCATTGTGACCGTCAACTGTTTTGGAGAGGGGGATGCGTCTACGCCCTTCGGTGGTTACAAGGAGTCGGGGTTCGGTGGGCGGGACAAATCCATCTGGGCGCACGACCAATACACCGAGATAAAAACCATCTGGATCGACGCCTCCTGAGTGCTGCAGAGGGCGTGACGGCCTTATCGCCCCAGTCGCGGGACTGGGGCAATTTCGAGGCAGTAAAGGGCTGGGGCGAGCTGGGAAGCAACCGACGGAGTTGTCGTGAAGCGCGAGCAGGGTCTCTACGAACGGCTGAAGCAACAGATCCTGACATTGCAACTGCCGCCCGATCAGTTGCTCGATGAAGTGGCGCTAAGCGCTCAGCATGGCGTTTCTCTTACGTCTATCAGGGATATCCATCTGCCGGTCAGGTGAAGGATACGGGGTTATCCGATCTCATCATGGCGCCAGAGTCAGCTCATTGGGGCAGGCAAATACGCCGCGACTTTTTGATTGGGCATTATGCTGGGGCATTCTTTTCAAACCATCCAAAGCATGCCCTCAGATGGGCCATTATCGCCAGAGGCGCACCATCCGACGTCTTTTATTCCTCCGATCAGCATACCTCGCCAGAGCGGTTACAAGGCAAGACCTCATGAGCCCGCCATTCCTTAATAAGTTGGCGCCGGGTACGACTGTAGCGCTCGGCAAGCACTTCCAGTTTTGCGATGTCGTCCATAGCAATCACGCGAAACCGGTTGTCTGCTTCACACCACGCCGACAGGAAGCGCTTTGCGTCAATAAAGCCCAGCATGATCGGCCAGACAATTTGTTTATCTGCAGGTGCGTGGGGAATTGACAAGGTCATAAGCAGTTTGCGCTGTTCGCGCAATGCAAACCGAATTTCACTCAGGTCGATTGAAGTGGGAAGGTGGGCGTGGGCGCCCACGTAGAACGTTTCGTCGTCAAAGGTGTGACGCATATCCGCAGGCAACACGGCGTCAATTTTGGCCAGCGCGTTCTTCACCGCGAAGGCAAATTTATCGTCAGTCTGACGACTGACCCACTGGGCACCGACTACAAGTGCCTGAATTTCTTCTTCTGTAAATGCAAGCGGGGGTAACAGAAAGCCAGGTTTCAAAATATAACCTAAGCCGGGCTCACCCTCGATGTCGGCGCCCATCCCCTGCAAGGTCACCACATCGCGACGTATGGTGCGTAATGAAACGCCCAACTCCAGCGCAAGTGTCTGACCCGACACCGTTCTACGATGTCGGCGCAGCACTTGCATTAGCTCAAACAAACGGTGACTCCTAGCCATGCCTACTCCATCGCGATGACACCTTTACCGCCGAGCTTACGGCCTTTCTCAAGCTCAGTGATAAGTCGAATCGCCTCGGACATCGAAACGGTTTCCGCTACTCGGACGTTGTAGTGCCTCTCGCTGGCAGCCTTGGCAAGCTTATCCAATATCTCGGCGCGCGGTGAGCCTATGATCATTTTGAGTCTGCGATCAAAAAAAGCGCGGACAAACTTGCCAGGGCCGGGGTTCAGATCAAGAAATACGCCTCCTGATTTTAGCGTCGCAACGCCTCTAGATACCGGCAGCGTTGCCGCAGTGTCGTAAACCACGTCGAATCGATTAGCAACACTCGATAGCTGCATGTTCCGATAATCATAAACATTCTGCACACCCAGCGACTTTGCTCGCTGCATGTCCCTGTCGCTGCAGCTGCCCGAGACGACGGCCCCCTGCATCAGAGCTATTTGTACAGCCGCTTCGCCTACTGCTCCGGCACATCCATTGATGAAGACATGCTGGCCGGCTCGCAGCTTGGCCTTGTCTATAAGCCCGTTCCAGGCAGTTATACCTGGGGTGCCCAGGCAGGCGGCGTGCTCGAATGACACGTCATCCGGCTTATGGGCTAAAAACGCCTCTTTTGTGATAACGGCGTGGCCGAACGCTCCGCTTTCTTTAAATTGGGCGAGTCCAAACACGGGGTCACCGACTTTAAACCGCGTCACGCCTGCGCCGAGGGATATAACCGTGCCAGAGAAGTCCATTCCCATCGCGCGAGGGAACTTCCTGCCAGTAACGATCTTCATTTGTCCAATCCGCAGCTTCCAGTCAATTGGATTGATCGCTGAATACTTGACGCTGACACCGACTTCACCTTCGCCAGGGGGAGGCAGCTCAAAGTTCTGGACCTGCATGACCTCTGGCCCGCCATAGCTGCTGTACTCAATGCGTTTCATGATGCGTCTCCAAACTCCGGCATACGATTGGGGTAGTCACGGGGCGGAATCTACAGCCCAAGGCGGTCAGTTTTTGTCACCATCCGATCAGCATTCGATTTAGTTTTACGCACGCATTGCTGAGCCACGCTCATCGTTACATCAACCGAGGAACGGGTAGTTGAATTAACCCCCGTGCATTAGTTTGGTTAGAGGGATTGGTCGTCACGACGGGGGCCGGTTGGGTTTAGCAGAAGGGGCTGAGAAACAGATGATCAAGCCTGGCGATGTGATTTGGACGCCCCCTGGGGTCAAGCATTGGCATGGGGTAAACAGCACGACCGGCATGACCCACATGGCTATTCAAGAGTCATTTGACGGCAAAAATGTCGAGTGGCTGGAGCCTGTTATCGAAGCCCAACATGAGGCTTCATTATGAGTGTACGGACCGTTTCAATA
Organism: Pseudomonas sp. rhizo25; assembly: GCF_031931935.1. NCBI lineage: Bacteria > Pseudomonadati > Pseudomonadota > Gammaproteobacteria > Pseudomonadales > Pseudomonadaceae > Pseudomonas > Pseudomonas sp. rhizo25. Next base: position 551,102 of record NZ_JAUJXA010000003.1, on the reverse strand, counting down.
GCGGCCATCGCGATATGTTTAACTGCCTGCGCCAGCCACGAAGCGGCGCTGACCAAGGAGATTTCCAACGTGCCAACATCAGCTGACATACGCGCCACTTCACCGATAATGGCGCACAATACCGACTCGTTACTCCTCGGCGACGTCTGGAAACGCCCCGAGTTGTCGCCCCGCGACCGAAGCTTGGCAACGGTGGCTGTACTGGTTGCGCGAGGTCAAACAGCAGAGATGGCCGCGCATTTCGACCTGGCGTTGAACAATGGCGTGACGCCTTTGGAGCTGTCCGAAGCAATCAACCACCTTGCGTTCTACTCGGGCTGGGGCAATGCCGCAGGCGCAGCGCCAGCGGCCAGGGAAGTGTTCAACCGGCACGGCATAGGCGCTGATCAACTGGCGCCGGTGTCGCCCGTGCTGCTACCCATTGATCAGGTTGCCGAAAACTCACGTGCAGCGAATGTCGACAAATCCGTGGGGGCCATTTCCCCGGGGTTAGTGCAGTACACCACCAGCGCGCTATTCAAAGACCTTTGGTTACGGCCGGGGCTAGCGCCCAGGGACCGTAGCCTGATCACCGTCACTACCTTGGTGGCAAACGGTCAGGTTGCCCAGATCGGTTACCACCTCAATCGCGCGATGGACAATGGCCTGACACAGACCGAGGCTAGCGAACTGCTGACGCATCTGGCGTTCTATGCTGGCTGGCCCAACGCGTTTTCGGCGGTACCGGTGTTTGGCGACGTGTTTACTAAACGACAAGAGAGCTGACGCCGCTAGGGGAGTGGCCCCATGGGTTCCAGTTCGCGAATCAGCTCAATCAGCAGGCGAAGGCCGACAGGTACTTGCCTGGAGCTTGAGTAGTAGATGTGAAAGCCTGGGTCGTAGTGAGTCCAGTCCTCCAGCACGCGCTTCAACGAACCTTGTTCGACATGACGTTCGACAATGGATGCTGGAACATACATCAGCCCTGCGCCGCGCGCTGCCAGAGCCACACCGACGCGCGTCTCATCCAGCGTAATAGCACCCGGCGCGTTAATCTCAATCTGCTGGCCATCTTTCGCAAATTGCCAGTGATAGAGATGCGAATTCCCCAGTCGTATCCGCAGACAACGGTGCCCGTGCAAATCTTTTGGGTGCGTCGGGGTGCCGAATCGTTCAAGGTAACCCGGCGCGCCCACGACGGCCCATGCCACGTCGGGCGATAGCCGCTGAGCGATCATGTCTTCGGGAACCGTCCCGCCAAAACGAATACCTGCATCATGGCCATCGCCAATAATATCGACCATTTTATTGGTCACGGTGAGGTCGACCTCAATATCCGGGTAGCGCTCAACAAACACCGGGAGGACGGGCCCCAGTAGCAGTTTGGCACCGTCGCTCAAGACGTTTAGACGGATACGCCCGGCGGGCTCATCGCGAAGTCGATTCAGGGTCTCAAACGCCTGCCCGATAGCGTTGACAGGAGAACTGATCAGTTCTTGCAACTCCTCGCCAGCGGCCGTAAGCGTCACACTCCGGGTGGTACGATTGAGCAATCGCACGCCAAGTCGCGTCTCAAGGCCTTTCATGGCGTGACTAAGTGCTGATGCACTGATCCCTACCTCCAGGCCGGCCTTTCTGAAGCTTTGATGCCGGGCGATGGCCAGAAAGTAAATGATATCTGCCAGGTTCGTGCGGCTTAGCTGCATGGATGACTCCGAACTTTTATTTGTAGGGGCACCTCAGACGGGTGCGGGCAAATCTACTTCATCCAGGAAGATGACCTCCTGGTGGGGTATGTCGGCATACACCGGCGCTTCGTAGCCCGCCGGATCGTGAATCACAAAGAATCCCAAGCGGTGATCTCCTGAGCGTGCAGGGTAGGCCTCTTCACACTTTTCAATCCTAGGTTGGGCTCAGGCTGCCCGCGAAGCGTTTTGGGCTCATAACAGTTATCTGGTCTGCTCATGAATGCTTTTGGCGCGTGCGCTGTAGCATGACTTCGCGAATAACCATCAGAGAACTATGAATGCGGATTTCAGCCCTGCACGCCACTGTTGTTGTGAGTTGTCTTTGGATGGGATCGGTGCTCGCCGCACCGCCGGCAGAAAAAGTCGTGCGTATTGCGCAACTGGTGATTGATCCGGCGCAACTGGCGGCATATCACGCTGCAGTCAAAGAGGAAATGGCTGACTCCGTTCGTCTTGAGCCCGGCGTGTTGGCGATTTATTCGGTCGCGGAAAAGGATCATCCGAATCGGCTGCACTTCTTCGAGATATACGCCGATGAGGCGGCATATCGAAGCCATATTGCGTCCGCGCATTTTCAGAAGTATGTGACAACGACCCAGCCGATGATCCTGTCCAGAGTGCTGATTGAAACCGATCCGATTCAACTCAGCGCCCAGCCGCCTCGACGATCGATTTTCCGGAGGGGGTTGGTCGGTCTCGTTCAGCCAAGACAGATGTCTATTTGATCGAGGGGGTATCAGCGCCATAGTCAAGGAGTAGCAAAATGTTGCGTGAGAACGCCAACGACCTACTGGTCTTCATTGCGGTTGCGCGAGAAAGAAGTTTCACCAAGGCAGCTTCACAACTACGCGTGTCTCAATCTGCGATGAGCCATACCATCAAGGCATTCGAAGAACGGTTAGGGATGAGGCTTCTAACCCGCACCACACGCAGTGTCACATTGACCGATGCCGGGCAGGCGCTCTACGACGGCATGAACCCTCACTTTGAGGCTATGGAAGCCAATTTCCAGAAGCTGCTGGGGCTTCGAGAAAAGCCGGCTGGCACCCTACGGATCACTGCCGCAGACTTCAGCTTTCATACGGTGTTATGGCCAGTGTTGGAAACCTTTCTGGCTCGGTACCCAGACATCAACGTTGAGGTGAACTGTGATTACCGACTGGTCGACATTGTTGCCGACCGTTATGACGCAGGCGTTCGGTATGGCGACACGGTGGGAGAGGGGATGATTGCTACACGGATTGCCCCTGACATGCGCATGGCCGTGGTAGCAACGCCAGATTACTTCGCGGTGCATGTGCCCCCTGGAGAACCCGACGAACTTGTCGGCCATAACTGCATCAACATGCGGTTTCCCACCCATGGCGGTATCTATACCTGGGAGTTCGAGAAAGAAGGTGTCACCAAGAACGTTCAGGTCAGCGGGCAACTCGTCGTCAATGGTGTTTATCAGACACTTGATGCCTGTCGGAGCGGGGCAGGAGTAGGGTATCTGCCGGAAACACTTGTTCACCAGCATATCGCCAAGGGCGACTTGATTCGGGTGTTGCACGACTGGTGCCCGCCGTTCGCCGGATTTCACCTGTATTACCCCAGTCGCCTTCAAGCCTCTCCGGCGTTCAGCCTTTTGGTTGAAGCACTGCGCTATCCCCGACGCGCCCAAGAGGGAGATGATTGAATACCGGCGTGTCATCACTGTTATGGGAGTAGCAGCGTTGGCTGGTTCGCCCACTTTGCAGATGCTCACGGGCTGCCAGTCTGCCGGTATCTACTGATGCAGCTCCGTCACGGACATGGTGAACACCAACTTGGATCTGCCAGGGTTGGAATAGGAGTGAGGCACATCGGTTTTCGCCACTGCCGAGCTTCCCGAAGGGATGACCAACTCTGTTTCTCCTACCACGCATTTCAGCGTGCCTTTTTCCACATGAAACAGTTCAAGCGTGCCCTGAGGATGCCCCTGTGAAGCGAAAGATTCGCCTGGGTGCATTTCCCAACGCCACAGCTCGATCATATTTGGTCCGGAGGTTCCCGCCAGAAGGCGCGCTGTGCCTCCCTGATCCCCGGTCCAGAGGGTGGGAATATCTTTACTGTCGATGATATGGGCGGATGGGGCTTCGGTCACATTGACGAAGTCTGCAACAGACAGGCCCAACGCTGCGGCGATTTTGCAAAGGATGCCGATACTGGGGTTCGCCGTACATTTCTCTATTTCGACAACCATTCCTTTGCTCACGCCAGCGCGGCGGGAAAGCTCATCCAACGTGATCTTCTGGGCTTTGCGCGCCTGTTTGAGCGTGCGCGCAACGGCTAGGCTGACAGCTTGAGCATCAGCACCTAGGGTAGTCGACAAGCTGGTATTCGCGGTCATTGATGAGGGTTATGGGAAAAATGTGCTGGGATTCTCGACCTTTGTCAGCAGCTCCGTCAATCGGCTCAGCCGTTATAGCAGATGATAATGGTCATTATATTGACTTTATTGGTCGTCGCTGACTAGCATGAAATGACATTTAGGTTCCTGGAGGTTTTTGATGCTGTCCGTACTGCCGTTAATCGATCAAGCCGTTGCCGAGCTGGCGCCGGAGTTCAGGGCCCTGAGTATCGTGGTGGAAGCTGCACCACTGGCTCATCCTGAGGTGGCCCAGGCTGCGCTGGACCGTGCTTGCAAGGCTGTGCAGGAAGGCGGGCCGAGCTGGGGAGAAGCCCATTTGGTCGCATGGGCTGACACGTTCCGAAAGTTTGGCGCCAAGCCGCAGCGCACGCCTTGTTCAGCAGAGGCGCTGCGCAAACGAGTTTTACGTGACGGCAGCTTGCCTAGCCTGGATCCCATCGTCGATCTCTACAACGCAATCAGCATTGAGTACGCCATCCCGGTTGGCGGGGAAAACATTGAAGCCTATGTGGGCTCCCCACGACTGGTAGTCGCCGATGGCACCGAACCTTTTGACACTATGAAAGAGGGTGCTCCTGCTTTCGAGTATCCAGATGCCGGCGAGGTTGTCTGGCGCGATGACCAAGGCGTGACCTGCCGTCGCTGGAATTGGCGGCAAGGTGTCAGGACCCGTCTCGGTGCTGACGCGAAGAGCATGTGGTTCATTCTGGAGAGTCTGCCAGCGATGCCGCTTGAAGCTTTGACGGAAGCGGGGGACAGGCTGATCGAAGGATTGCAGCAAATGATGCCAGGTGTTCAGATCGAAAGCTCACTGATTGGTCCTGGGGCCAAATAGTCGATAGACAACCGTATGATCCGGCTGGTTACGCTGGCCTGAAGGATGGTGTCGATTGGCACTGGGATCGCATCTTTGCAGGTGCCGCGTTGACGACATTGCTGGGTGTCGGCGCGGAGTTGGCTGCACCGGAGAATCGCCAAAACGGTGGTCGCGTCATCATCGCAGGGCGTGACAGCATGCAGGACAGCGTGAATGACGTCGGGCAGGAAATGACCCGACGCAACCTCCGCATCCAGCCAGCGCTCACTGAGCGTCCCGGATTGCCGATCCGCGTCATTATCAATCGCGATTTGATTCTGAGGCCGTATCAGCCTCTGTTCTTTGATCGGGGAATCTCAAGATGAGCACGTCGCCCAAGCTCCGACTGGGGCCGCTCCCTAAGACCGAGAGCGTCAAGCACCATCTTGTGTCCAGCGAGATTGAAAGCCGACTTGGACCGCTATGCGGCATTGCACGGTCAAGCGTATGGCGAGACTGTCGATGCGGCGACTCTCATTCCGTACATGCTGGAGGCCTTTATGGCAGGGGGGCAGGGGATTTAGAAGGGCGACCCGAAATAGCCACGCTGGACACACTAGGCTTACGGTACCCCGCTGCGCATTCGGGGGTCCTAAAGCCTGGATCGAGCGCGGGGGCTGGTTCAACTTGGCTAGGAAACGGTCCTCAAGGACGGCTGGACTCTTAGCCAAGCCGGCCATGGCGTTCGAGTATTCGCATCAAAACGCTGTTCGCATGACTGAAGTTCTCTTTCTGATCGCGAAGCTCATAGGCCCATTTTTCGCCGTGGAAGAGATTGTTGCGTAGGCGCCAGACGATCATCAGGAGAGCCAACATTCGGTCGAGTGGAGTGTCGTTCACCCCTTCAATAACTGCCTGAACGAGATCAAGGTGGTCTGAGGGCCGGAGTTGCAGGTGAGGGAAACGGTCACTCAATTCACCGTCGGCATAGTAACGACTCCGAAAATAGGCAAGCTCCGCCTCGTAGAGCTCAGCTCGATAAAGTGTCGATGGGCAGACAAGCTAAATTAGCACGTTATTTTTGGGTCAGGGTTGCTATCGAAAGACCGGAAACAACGAAGGTCAATCCTGCCCCCACGTTTAACCCGTTGATCACTTTGGGCTTGCGTTGCAGCCACGTCGAAAGGCTCGTCGCGAAAATCCCCATGAGGGCGAAGCCCAGTGCGGTTATACCCGCGAACCAGGCGCCGTATACCATCATTTGCAACGTGACCGAGCCCAGCTTTGGGTTGACGAACTGAGGAATGAATGCGAGTACAAAGAGGCCCGGCTTGGGATTCAGTGCTGCAGACAGAAAACCGGTGAGGAATATTTTTTTCAAGGGCTGGCGCGCGGCAGGCTGAAAGTTGATCAGGCTACGCGAGCGCAAGACTTTGATACCGAGCCAAAGCAAGTAGCTGGCCCCGATCACCTTGACGATCCAGAAGGCCAGCACTGAGGTCTGCATCAAGAGCGTCAACCCCAGGGAGGCGGTTGTCACGTGAAAGAGGATTCCGGTGCCCGAAGCCATGCCTGAGATGGCAGCCGCCAGTCTTCCCTGGCTGAGCCCCCTGGCGATTGCCAGCAGGTTATCTGGCCCTGGGGAAAGCACCAGTAAAAGACAGGCGGCGGTATAGGTCAGCCAAATATCCAATGGGAACACAATTATTCTCCTTTTGTGTTTGGGAGCCCGCCCCGGGGCTTTCGGGATGAGCGCCATGCGGCCTGATGATAGGATAGCAGGCTCTTTAGCCCAGCACGCCCAGAACGGTCGCTCTCACCACGGCTGCGGTTTTATTGGTAGTGCCCAGCTTGGCGATAGCATTTTTACTGTGAAACTTCACAGTGTCGAAAGATACCGAGAGAATTTGTGAGATCTCGCACTGGGTTTTTCCGTCGGCTGTCCAGCGCAGGATCTCGATTTTCCGGGCGGTCAACCGCCAGTAGGATTCCTCGAGTTCCTGCGGTTTGAACAGGCGGCTCAGTGCAACGTGAGTGGCATCGGCCCGCCAGCGCATTTTCAGCTCTTTGTCATTCAATTCGCTGAAGGTGAGCGGCTCCTCGTTGCGGGCGAGCGTCAACATGCTGAAGGTGCCGCTGCTGCTGATACTGGAACATGTCCAGCCCACCCTCAGGCCCGCGTCACCCGCTTCCTTCCAGAAGCAGGGTTCCTGTTCGAGCAGTGTACTTTCCCAGACAAAGGGCAGTTGGGTCAGCCGCGCCTTTTTGACGACCGGGTCCAATTGCACATAGTCCTTTTCATCGTATAAGTCGGTCGGGAAATGCTCTCTCGTAACAGAGCGCTGCACTGAGGACGTCTGAGTCCGCTCCACGTGATCCAATGATTTGCAAACCAATTGGCAGCCCCTCCTTGCTCAAGCCACATGGCACAGAACAGGCTGGCTGCTGACTGAGATTGATGGGGAAGCTAAATGAGCACCATTCAGTCCAACTTTTTGCATCGCTGGACCGAGGGACGTCTCTACCCACCTCAAAGGGAAGGATTGGGACGGATGGAGACATGATAAAGTCGAAATCAGAAAGTAAATTATCCATCGCCGAGCCATATCTGTTCCGCCAAACCTCTGCCTCCAGCCTCTCGACCCCACTGTATCTGCGCCCAACGATAGCGGCCCGGACGAGTCCTGGGTCAAGGTTGGCATGGTTTCGCGTGCTGATTGATGTCAGAAGATTTGCCGCCCCGATATACCAGTGTCGGTTGTACATCTCGAGGAGCTCATCCTGATAAGGGAGCCGCATCTCAGTCACCGACGCCCCTGCCGCTTCCAAACCTACGAGTGTTGCTTCAATAGCCGTCGCCACTTGTCCATCCACGTTTCCGATGCAGGGTGTACGCCAGTATCCAATTCGTTTGCCTCTCCATGTGAATGGCGCCAAAGAAACGTTCGGGAACGCCATCGGCGGTTGCGTCCAATCACGTAAATCTCGACCTGATAGAACCCCAAGCATCGCCGCAGCGTCAGCGACAGTACGCGTAATTGGACCGATGTGCGCTACTGTGCCGAACGAACTAGGTGGGTAGACAGGAACGCGGCCGTGACTGGGCTTTAGCCCAAAAACTCCGGTGAAGGACGCTGGTATCCGGATGGAGCCACCACCGTCCGTACCGAGGTGTAACACACCCGCCCCGCAGGCGGCCGCTACAGCCGCCCCTCCCGAAGAGCCACCTGGTGTACATGTTGGATCCCACGGATTACGCGTCACACCGAACGCTGCGCTGTCAGTAACCGTTTTCCAGCTGTATTCCGGAGCGGCAGTTTGGCCGATGAACACTGCCCCGGCTTCGCGCAGCCGAGAAACGGACGGTGCATCTTGATTGCTCGGCGTTCCCGGCGTTGTCATACTTCCATAGCGGACGCTCCATCCCTCAACGTGGAAGATGTCCTTAAGGGTCGTCGGGATACCATCGATAAGCGAAAGCGGCTTCCCATTCCGCCAACGCTTTTCAGACGCCTTGGCTGCTGTCAGCGCACCATCGAAATCAATATATGTAAAGGCGTTCAACGCATCTTGAACTTTTGTGCAACGATCAAGCGCCGCACGCACAACGTCAACAGGTGACAGATGCCGACTTTTATAAGCTGCCAATAGCGTCGCGCTGTCCAGCTCACACAGATCCGGCCAATCAATGTCCATTCTCAAATTCCCGTACTCAAATGCTTCTTTACGCTTCGAGCGCACGACCCTCACCCATTTGGGGGGGCAAAAAACTTAATACATTCTGTTATTGGCCTTGCATGGCATTGGTGTCTTGGCACGAGCCAGTATGCGCAATTACTTCGGCACTACAGCCAGCACTGGAAACCTATAAATTTTATTACCTGGTCGATAAGTACAGAGTAGCCTTTGAGTCTCGAATTGAAGCGCCTCGTTAACAGATGAGTTTAAGAGCGCTTGAGACACTGCCCTGTCTATTATCAAATTATTACGCCAAATGCGCTTGCCAACGATTGATAAATTCCAAAGTAAGCTTATTAACTTCGTTGGGGTTCGTGGCGCTCAAAAAATGGTGTCCACCTTCTACAGAAGCCAGTTCTGCGTTGCGCGAACGAGAGAACATCTTGATTTCCTTTTCAGCATGCGAGACAGAGTATACGACGTCGTTTGTGCCATGCAGCCACAAGACTGGGCAAGTTATCGAATCCAGACGACCCCGCAAACTATCTCGGTCGCGCAAGTTGATTGTGCACATGCGTAGGCGCGCTCTACCATCGTCGCCCTTGTAATTCTCTTTCAAGCGAGCCGTCCAAAATGAACGCATATCCGCATCTACGGTTGCGCCGAACGCTGGATCAATGAGGTCATTGCAGTATTGGTCGGACAACGCCCAGTCAGTACCGACTTGCTCAGCTAACTCCGATATCCACGGACTGCAGAATTGATCTGCGTTCCAGCAGCCGATCTCTCGGCTTTCGGCGCTTTCATAATCCATTGAGGTGCCAAGCAAAATAATCCCGTTGATTTTGGTTGGCGCGAGCAGTGCCATGCGCGCCGCAATCCATCCGCCCTGCGATGTGCCTAGGGCAAATGCTGAGCGAATTTCGAGGTTTTCCAGAACTTGAAGGTTAGCGGCTGCACTATCCCAATAGGTGAACTGCTCGCTGTTTGTACGAGTCGCTCCATGTCCATAAGGCTCAATGGCGAGCAAGTTTGTGCTGCCGCTCAAGCTACTATCTGAAAACTGCGCGCAAAAAAGCTCCGATGAAGTAGTAAAGGAGTTTATAAGCACAAGGGTTGGAAGAGCTGGATCAAAGTTTGCGCTTAGCCTGTATCCTATTTGGGAGCCGCCCAAATGAGTAATATCCATCGTCTTCAAAGTCGTCATCGTTGGTTTCCTTAATTTGTTCGAGGTACGGAACGTAATCTTAGTCCGCCAAAAAAACGCACGCCACACTAAAATTGCTGAGTTATGCAGCGAATCTTGCGGTTCTGCGTTCTCTTGCCAAAAGTTACCGGTCCGAGCAGTATGATGGTAGCCGCTTACGGATTCATTAATTGTCGGCTATTCCAAAGAGCGAATCTGCGTTACTTAATGGGCCCGTCGTAGCCTCACTGTCTACACGTCGGCGTCACTCAGCCAAGAGGTTGATAAGCCGCCTTCAGTGACTGCTGATCTCGAATGGAATAGCCTTCTTTACGGTGCTTACAGTCTCGTGACTTTAATGGCGAATCACTTAACACGGAATTCGGGGGGGGCAGAATGAAACTTAAGGAGGATAATGGCTCAATATCCGCGCTGACGGAGCTAATTAAGAGCGGTGCTACGACGGCGACCGACATCGCTCATGCCACATTTCACGCGATCGCCAATTGCGCCGACACCGCAATATTCACTTCAGTTACTCCCGAGAGGGCTTTCAGAGAGGCTGAAGCGTCTTCCAAGCGAATCTTAGAAGGTCGTTCCCTTGGAGTCCTTGATGGCATCCCTGTGGCGTGGAAGGATCTCTATGATTTGAAGGGAATGGTCACGCGCGCGGGGTCTCGCATTCTAGACCAAGGCCCGGCTCTGGTTGACGCTGAATTGGTGCGTCGCTTAACACATGCGGGCGCGGTGACGGTGGGGAAGCTGAATATGACTGAGTTCGCTTTTTCAGGGCTAGGGCTCAATCCTCATTATGGCACGCCAAGGAACCCTTGGGACCGGAAAGAACCACGCATTCCGAGGGGATCTTCATCAGGGTGTGGAGTCGCCGTAGCGCTTGGCCTTGTATCCGCAGCTATCGGAACAGACACAAGTGGCTCAGTGCGGATACCCGCTGCGCTCAATGGCATCATTGGATTTAAGACTTCGAGCGGGCGGTGGCCTCTTAATGGTTGTTACCCTCTTTCGCGCACTCTTGATACGGCTGGAGTCTTGACACAAACGGTCGTAGATGCAGCCGTTATTGATGCTGCTGCTCGTGGACTCGCCATAGCCGAGCGACCCCGCCGAACCGTTCGAGGCATACGGCTGGTTGTTCCCACAAACGCGGTTTGGGATGGCGTGGAGCCGGCCGTCCTCAGTAACTTTGAATCCGCGATCGGCCGTCTAAGTGATGAAGGTGCCGTTATAGAACGTCGGCGGTTGCCAGTTTTGGACGATGTGCTGTCACTAGGGGCTAGATACGGCACACTCGTTGCCATTGAAGCCTATGAGCTTCACGGCCACCGCTTGCTTACAACCGCAGCCAACCTGATGGATAGAAGAGTGAAGTCACGTCTAGTAGAGGGGGGCAGCAACAGCACTGAATCGGCGGCAGCACTGCGTACCTCGCGTGGATGCTTAATTGAATCTTTCGCTGCGCTATTTGATGGCAATACATTTGTCGCATTTCCAACAGTCCCCATTGTCGCTCCCCTCCTAGTGCTCCTTGAGAACGATGACGAAGCATTTGCCGCGACGAATGCGCTTATGCTCAGAAACACGATGATCGGCAGCTTTTTGAATTGGTGTGGCGTGGCCATTCCTAGCGGATTCGATGCGACTGGTCTTCCGACGTCTGTTCTTTTCTCAGGTGGGCCGGACGATGACAGCCAATTGTTGTTGGCGACAATCGCCATGGAGCCCTTGGTCCGTTCTAGCAGTTATCACTAACTGGGCTTGACAAAAGATAGGAAATAGAGACAGCGTGGTCAGTCGGATTGATAAGGTATGTCAAATTCAAGCGGGTACTTTGTCAAAATCCTTAATGGATGCATAGATTTGCAAACCCAAACCTTATCCATCATTAGCGCTAGAAGTTTTGTGTAGTCAGGGGAGAACTCATGAGTGGAGGTTTTGGAAGCAAATACCTAGATGGCGGAAGTAATCTGTTGAAGTCATCGGCGGATCTAGGGTGGACTAGCGTACTGACGGCAGAAATGTATCGGCATGTAACGCTTGAATGCTCCGATTTTCTGCAGCCAGTGACGGAAGTCGTTGTCAATATTGCCGGCACAGCATATTTTCGCAGAAGGGCAGCGGGAACTGAACAGAGATTCGTTTCTCATACAGGTTCTGCCAGCATCTGTCCCCAGGGCGTCGCCGTTAGATATTTACACCTTAATTCTGGTCCCGTGGACTTGCTTCACATTTATATGCCGCCAGATCTCTTTGGAACTCTACGTCAGCGAGAAGAAAGTACAATGAACCCTAGCTTTGAATATGTAGGGGGGCTCCATGACCCACTCATTCAAGGCATTGGTTTTGCTGTGGCCGAGGAACTTGCAAGAAGAGACTCACAGGAAGCGACCAGCCGATTAATGTTGGATTCGTTAGCCGTCGGGCTGGCGGCACGACTACTGCAGCGATACCGTATTGATGACCGTAAAAACTTTACTGAATCATATTTTGATGCTAATTCGGGGAGAGGCTTAGACCGAACGCGGCTCAAACGTGTACTAGAGTATATACAACACAACCTGGACAGAGATATTTCGCTCGACGATCTGGCTAACGCAGCCTGCCTTAGTGTTTTCCATTTTTCGAGGTCATTCAAAGTTGCGACTGGCGCATCTCCTATCAGATATATATTAGACCTGCGCATTAAGCGCGCGCAATCTTTGCTTATTGATAAAGATGTAAGCATCAGCGAAATTGCGATGCAATCTGGCTTTACCTCTGCAGCTAATCTTGCTCGATCTTTCAGAAAAACTGTTGGCGTATCGCCGAGCGAATACCGATTGCAGCGCACGTGCAGATAGGACGGGCCGCTGGCCGGTAAGATGACGCATCTAAATATTGTAGATTGCTTCAATGCTGCAAGGCAGTAGACGACATCGGCGCGCCCCCCATGGCGTGGCCCAACAGTCATCACGAGGGCTCGTGGCCGATAACTGCCTATCGATCTATGCTGCAATCATGGACGCAGCCCGTCGTCGTCTATTGACCATTTGTTGTCACATTACGCGCCTGACGACTGCCTGAGCCTGACGTTCGCGGGGTTGCTCGTCCTTGCGCGATGGCGGACATCATATCCACCAACATTGAGTTGATGGCTCCCAGCATCCGCCCGGAGAACTCGTCGCCCTCCGGGGGCATCGGTGGGGGCATCCTTTTCAAGGAACCGAAATTTGCCCCCAACTATGTCCCCATGAGTCGTGGAATCCATTGGATTTAGACAGGCGGCAATGGATTGAAATTGCAAATAACCTATTGTTATAAAACAGTTTTATGGAATTCACTGGAACTCCATTACAGGCTATCGGGGTCCCCAAAAAACATCTGAATCCGCGACCTCAACCACCGCTCACCCGGGTCATTGTCCTGCGACCCACGCCAGGCCATGTGCAGCTCAAACGAACGCACTGGCAGCGGCGGGTCTTCGGCGCGTAATCCGCCCGCCGAGGTCAGCGCCTCAGCGGCGTAATCCGGCACAGTGGCCAGAATGTCCGTACCCGCCAGCAACGTGCCCAACCCGTTGAACTGAGGTACAGCCAACACCACATGGCGTTTGCGGCCGAGCTTCTCCAGCTCTTCATCAATAAACCCGCTCAGGTCGCCGGCGAAGGACACCAAGGCATGGGGGCGTGAGCAGAAGTCGTCCAGGCTCAATGAGCCGGGCACGCTGTCGGCACGCAGCAGCTTCGGCAGGCTGCGGCGCAGCACCTTGCGCTTGGCGTTGGCCGGCAGATCGGCGGTGTAGCTGACGCCGATGGAGATTTCACCCGAAGCGAGCAAGCCAGGCATCAGGATGTAGTTGACGCGGCGCACCACCAGCACGATGCCCGGGGCTTCGGCGCGCAGACGCTTGAGCAATTGCGGCAGCAGGGCGAATTCCACGTCGTCGGACAGGCCGATACGAAACACCGCAGTGCTGGTGGCCGGGTCAAACTCGGCAGCGCGGCTGACGGCGGTGGAAATCGAGTCCAGGGCCGGGGAGAGCAGGGCGAAGATCTCTACGGCGCGGGCCGAGGGTTCCATGCTGCGTCCGGTACGCACAAACAGCGGGTCATCGAACAGCCCGCGCAGGCGCGACAAAGCCGCGCTGATGGCCGGCTGGCCGAGGAACAATTTCTCTGCGGCGCGGGTCACACTGCGCTCATGCATCAAGGTTTCGAATACGATCAAGAGGTTAAGGTCGACACGACGCAGGTCGTTACGGTTCATCTTGTGTCCTGGAAGAGTCTGTAAACTTGACGTGAGCGGCCATATCGCACGATTCAGCAGCATGACCGGCATGAATCTTACGGGGAAAGGCTGGTACTCTGCACCGGCTAATTGATTTTTCCTACGATAGTTGAGGTCTGCTCCTCCTTCGCGAAATCAATGACAGGCATGTCGACTATTAATGGCGACCGGTGGCCTTACCTGGAAAGCCCAGATAAAGTTCATGGCATTAGAGGTTACTTTGACGAGGTTTGCGATGTCCCGCACGATCCGTTTTCACAAGTTTGGTCCGGCCGAGGTGCTCAAATGCGAAGAGCATGCAGCCGCGCAGCCCGCACCGGGCGAAGTGCAGGTGCGTGTCGAGGCGATTGGCATCAGCTGGTACGACATCCTATGGCGCCAGAACCTGGCGTCTTCCCATGCTCGCCTGCCTTCGGGCCTGGGGCATGAAATGGCGGGTGTGGTAGTCGCCTTGGGTGACGGCGTTGATGACTTGGCTGTGGGCGACAAGGTGGCCAGTTTTCCGGCCGAAAGCCCCAACGATTACCCGGTGTATGGCGAGCAGATCATCTTGCCGCGTTCGGCCCTGACCCGTTACCCGGATGTCTTGAGCCCGATTGAAGCCAGCGTGCACTACACGCCGTTGCTGATTGCGTATTTCGCTTATATGGACCTGGCGCGGGTCAAGCCTGGGCAGTTTGCCCTGGTGACCGATGCCAGCCACTGTTCCGGCCCTTCGTTTGTGCAACTGGGCAAGGCCCTGGGTGTGCGGGTGATTGCCGCGACGAAAAACAGCGCCGAACGCGAATACCTGCTCTCCCTCGGGGCGGAAAAAGTCATTGTCACCGAAGAACAAGACCTGCTGATGCAGATCAACAAGTTCACTGACAACCGTGGTGTCGACGTCGTATTCGATGGCCTGGGCGGCCCGCAGATGTCGTTGCTGGGGGACGTCCTGGCGCCCCGTGGCAGCCTGGTGTTGTATGGCTTGCAAGGTGGCAACCAGACGCCATTTCCGGCCTGTGCAGCGTTCCAGAAGAATATTCAGTTCTTCGTTCACTGTATCGGCAACTTCACCGGCAAGCCGGAGCTGGGCATCGTCCAAGATCAGGTGGCACTGCAGCGGGCCTTGCGTGATATCAACCAGTTGACGGCCGACCGTGTGCTTGTCCCACTGAAAACCACGGTATTTGCGTTCGATCAATTTGTTGAAGCCCACCGCTATATGGACGAATGCCCATGTCGCGAGCGTGTCGCCTTGCAGGTTGAAGCTGTTTGAGCTGTAGGAGTATTCGCAAATGAATACGCTGGCGTCTGAGCCGATGAGGCAAATGCGCCATTTGACAGGGCTTAACCCACTCCCGGGTTGAGCCTGACCAGGGGGGCTCCACCCCGCAAACAATACCTTTTTCCCCTTACGCCGCCCTGAAACCCAGTGCGGCGCTGTCGTGTGGGCGCCATTAATGTCTCGGGCCTGGCGAATCTGAACGGGTTTTCGGTGATCGTCTGTATCTGTTAATCATTACTTGAGCGCCGATAATTGTGCCTACCCTGTCATCTCAAGGATTGAGCAATGATTGATTGCCTGATATTCCCGCCGCGTACTTCAGGAACTAAGCAAGGCGCCTCTGTGCATCCTGAAAGTGTACTGAAGGCGCCCGGTTGTTTTGCAAGGAGCAGATTAAAATGGGTGATTAATATTCGTCAGATGTGTCCCTCGTTTTTTAGTTAAAACAGTGTAGGAAGTTGTCGGAGTATTCCTAGGGTCGGTAATTCGACGCGTCTATATTCAAGCTGGAGCGCGATTTTCCCGGGGTTTGGCCACAGTAGGAAGGCATGAGGTTGCCGATGCTTTTATTGCAAAGTGCTAATGTACAACTGTCTTTGCGCCGTGTGGCACCCGACACACCTACAGTCGTAATGGGTCGAGCAATTCATATTGATAGTTGCTTGAAACTGACACTTCAACTCAGGTAGTAGAATAATGAGCGCAATTCATGAGCAAGCCATGAACTATGTTTACCAACAAGTTCTGCAGCGTATGATCGGGCATTTCACGCGGTCCGAGCGGACTGTACTTCAATTGTTGGTCCAGCGAATTGTGGTGGCAGCCGGTGGCATGGAGCAAGTGGGCCACTACAAAGTGCTGATCACCCACGGCGGCGGTGAGGTCAGCAGTTACACGCTGGCAATGCTGCGAGCCGCGCAACTGACCATCGCGGGCCGCGCGCCCAAGACGTTTCACCTGCGGGTTGCTACCCTGCGCTATGCCGGCATGACCCAGGCCACCCTCGACAACTTGAACCAAGGCTATAGCGCGCTGTTTTTTCATGACGACCCGCGTGTGGAGCTGTTGATGGTCGAGAACCGCGACGTCCAGCCCTTCAATCCGCAACGCCCGGCTTCCAGCGCCGGGCGTGAGGTCAGTCAGCGCAATATGCTACTGCTGGGCCACCTGACGTCCGGCGATATCCGCGCCACGCTGTGCAACGACACCTACCTGGCCTTCGGTGAGTTCTACCAGTGCGTCGCCACCTGGAACGGCGGTGTGCATGCCATGGTCAGCGGTGACTCGCCACGCAAGCAAAGCCAATACCTGGCGTGGCTGAAAAAAACCGCGCTGGCAACCGGCCTTGATTTCGCGCGTGGCAAACCGATGTCGCTCAACCGGCTGTTTGCACGCATGGAGGAGTGGAGTATCGCTTGCTACCGTGATCTCTATGGCGAGCATTATGTGGGTACAGAGGAGCTGGGCCGGGGCGGGTACCGTCATCTGGCCTATATCGGCATTGCCGACTTGCTCGATGATGTGGATGTATCCCGATCCACGCTGCTGACTGACTTCCTGGCGCACAAGCAGGACCCGTTTGATTTTCACTTCAGCCATCCTGCCGCCCCCAATCCATTACTCATGGCTCACTTGCACGGCTTGCAGGCCCAGTGCCTGCGTGAGCTTTCTTATGAGCATGGCGTCGAGAGTTTTATTCGCCAGGCGATGGACTATATGCGCCGTAGGAAAATCCCAAATGAATTGATCGCCGAGGCGTCAAGCGAGGATGGGCGCATCCTGTCCACCACCTATGCCCAAGAATTCTTCGGCTTGGACGAGGGTCAGTTGACCTGCCTGCTGTTCGCACCCTTCATTGAGCACGGCGAGCGGCTGGAGGGCTTCTTGCGTCAATGCCATCCCGGCATGCTGGTGGCGCTCCCCGAGCTGCACAAGGCGCTCCAAGGCAAGCCCGCAGCAGACATGCTGCAACAGTGGCTGGTGGATACCAGCGGGTTGCCGCTGCCGATATTGCAGCACGTGTACCGCAAGCGCCCGCTGCAGGTCGAGCGTGGCATCCTGGCACGCAAGCCGCGATTCACGCAGTCCGAAGCACCGACTGCACGGTTATCGGTGCGTTAACGTGTATTCGTCTGTACAGGCCGGTGAGCGGCCATGAACCTGCGGGGAGAGCGACAGGCAGACTTTGCCTATCAGGCGGTGTACCGCTACATGATCAACCTGATCAACGAAGTCAGCCTGGAAACACCGGTCAAGTTGCCATCCTTGCGGCAGCTGTCGACACGCTTGAACGTGTCAATCTCGACGATCCAATACGCCTACTCGCTGCTGGAGAAGGAAGGGCGGGTGTACTCGGTGGCCAAGTCGGGATACTTCGCCTGGCCGGTAGCTGCCAACCCACAGCTGATGGCGGGTGCTGACCTGCTCGAAAGGCTCTACGCGGCGGCGCGGCGGCCGGCCATGGTTGTGCTCAGTGGGGATGAGCCCGCGCTGCTGGGCTCGCTGGATGGTGACTTGCTGACGCTGGAGCGTAAATTGGTGCGCCGCTACGCGAACCAACTGCAGCCCTGGTCGCAACCCTGTGGCGTGTGGGAGCTGCGCGCAGCGTTGGCGGCACGTTATACCTCGTCGCCTACACGCTGCTGGCAGGCCGACGAGGTGTATATCGGTGCCGATCTACAGGGTGTCCTGGAGATACTGATTGACGCCCTGGGTCTCAAGGGCACCGTATTGGTGACCGAATCACCCTGTGATTATCGGGTCTTGCGCCTGTTGCAGGCTGCTGGTGTACGGGTGATCGAATTGCCCTGGCTAGCCGATGGCCGGTTCGACCTCGCGATGTTCGAGCACTTGTTGCTTCACGAACCCGTGCACCTGGTGCTGTTGTCATCGGTAGTGAGCATGCCATCAGGTACGGCGTTATCGGTTCCGGAGCGGCTGCAGATTGCGCATTTGCTTGACCAACACGGTTGCTGGCTACTGGAGAACGATACCTTTGGTGAACTGAGCTATACGCCATCCCAGGCAGCCCTGCGTCATCTGGTCAACCCGGAGCGGCTGCTGGTGTTCTCGTCGTTCGAGAAGGTGTTGGGTCCGGAAGCGCCCTTTGGCTATTTACTGTCGCATCAAATGAGCAGTGAATTGCAGCGCCAGTTTTTACTGCGCTCATTTCGTTTGTCGTCAATCCGTCAGCGGGCCATTGCCCGGCTTTATCAGAGCGGGCGCTTTGATCAGCACCTGCAGGCATTGCGCCAACTTCTACAGGAGCAAGCGCAGGCCATGAGCCTGCGGTTGGACGCACGCATGCAAGGGCGCGTGAGCTACCGGATGCCCATCGCCGGGGCGAGCTTCTGGTTGCAGTCGGTGGCGCCAGTGGATATGCGCTTGATCTTTCAACGGATGCTCACGCAACAGGTCGTGATAGCGCCGGGTGAGTTATTCAGCCTCAGCGGCTTGCACCATCAGCATATGCGCTTGAGCCATACGTTTACGGGGCAGCCCAATCTGGATGTCACCCTGGATGCGCTGGCTCAGGCGTTGCTCGAGGCGCAGACTGTCTAGCGTATGAAATTTCTCTGTGCGCTGTAGGATCGATACCGTCGCACAGTAGTCCAAGTCCCAGTAAACTGACACTTTTCCGAATCCTTCTTTTCGAGGTTTATGCATGACTATCAGTCCTTTTGCGGGCAAACCGGCGCCGGCCCAGTTGCTGGTGGATATCCCGCGACTGGTCACGGCCTATTACACCGGCCAGCCTGATGCAGCAATCTCTACCCAGCGTGTGGCCTTTGGCACCTCCGGGCACCGGGGCAGCTCGTTCGAGCTGAGCTTCAACGAATGGCATGTACTCGCGATCAGCCAGGCCATCTGCCTGTACCGCGAAGCTCAAGGCATCAACGGGCCGTTGTTCGTGGGCCTGGATACCCATGCGCTGTCCACACCTGCCGGTGCCAGTGCCCTGGAGGTATTGGCCGCCAATGGCGTACACGTCATGCTGGCCGAAGGCGACGAGTACACGCCGACCCCGGCGATTTCCCACGCGATCATCTGCTACAACCGTGGCCGCACCAGCGGCCTGGCGGACGGTATCGTGATTACACCGTCCCACAACCCGCCGCAGAGTGGCGGCTACAAATACAACCCGCCTAATGGGGGCCCGGCCGATACTCACGTCACCAAGTGGATCGAAGCCAAGGCCAATGAACTGCTTGCCAACAAGCTGGCCGGGGTCAAGCGCATCACCCACGCCCAGGCGCTCAAGGCGGACACCACCCATCGTCATGACTACCTCAACAGCTATGTGGCTGACCTGGTCAATGTGATCGACATGGATACGATCCGCAGCGCCGACCTGCGCCTGGGCGTGGACCCATTGGGCGGAGCCGGGGTGCGCTACTGGTCGGCGATTGCCGAGCACTACCGTCTGAACCTGGAGGTAGTGAACACCGAAGTCGATGCGACTTTCCGCTTCATGAGCGTCGACTGGGATGGCCAGATTCGCATGGACCCGTCGTCCAGCTACGCCATGCAGGGCCTGATCGGCCTCAAGGAACGATTCGACGTCGCGTTCGCCTGTGACCCTGACCATGACCGCCACGGCATCGTCACCCCGTCCGGCGGCCTGTTGGCGCCGAACAACTACCTGGCGGTGTCCATCGATTACCTGTTCCAGAACCGCCCTGACTGGCGCGCCGATGCTGCCGTGGGCAAGACCGTGGTCAGCAGCGGCTTGATTGATCGCGTCGCTGCGCGTATCGGTCGCCGTTTGTACGAAGTGCCAGTGGGCTTCAAATGGTTCGCCGATGGCTTGTTCGAAGGTTCGTTGGGCTTTGGTGGTGAAGAAAGCGCCGGTGCCTCGTTCCTGCGCAAGGACGGCACGGTTTGGAGCACTGACAAGGACGGCTTGATCCCGGCTTTGCTGGCGGCGGAAATGACCTCGCGCAAAGGCCAGGACCCGAGCCAGATCTACCGCGGCCTGACCGACGCGCTGGGCGAGCCGTTTGCCATTCGCGTCGATGCCAAGGCGACCCCGGCGCAGAAAGCGTTGCTGGGCAAGCTCTCGCCGGAGCAGGTGACGTCCACGCAATTGGCCGGGGAGAGCATCCAGCAGATTCTCAGCCATGCGCCGGGCAATAACCAGGCAATTGGCGGCTTGAAGGTCATGACCGAAAACGGTTGGTTTGCCGCACGGCCATCGGGCACCGAGGACATCTACAAGATCTATGCCGAGAGCTTTATCGGCGAAGATCACCTCAAGCGGCTGGTGGAAGAGGCGCAGGTACTTGTAGACGGTGCAATCGCACAGTAGTCACACCGAACCCAATGTGGGAGGGGGCTTGCCCCCTCACATATTTCAGCTGCCCGCAGAATTCAAGCTCAGGCCAGGTCGACCAACACGATCTCGCTGTCCTCGATCGCCGTCACCCGTAATACCTGCTCGTCTTCAACCGCCACGCCATCTCGCGCCTGTGCCCGCAAACCATTGACGTCAATCACACCCGTGGCCGGCACCAGGTACGCCCGGCGGCCGCTGTCCAGTCGGTACTCAGCGCTTTCCCCGGCTTTCAGGTTCGCTGCCACCAAGCGTGCATCGGCACGAATGCTCAGGCTTTCACTGTCGCCAGCCTTACCACTGGCAAGCGTCACAAATCCTTCACGGTTACCTTGTGGAAACGGTTTGGCGCCCCAGGACGGCGGTAGCCCAGCCTGATTCGGGATAATCCAGATCTGGAAAATCTTGGTCGGCGTAGCCTCCAGGTTGTATTCGCTATGGGCGATCCCGGTGCCCGCACTCATCACCTGCACATCACCCGCCTCGGTGCGGCCTTTGTTGCCCAGGTTATCGGCATGACTGATCGCGCCTTCACGCACGTAGGTGATGATTTCCATGTCGCGGTGCGGGTGCTGGGGAAAACCACTGCCTGGGGCGATGATGTCGTCGTTCCATACCCGCAGGTTGCCCCAGTGCATGCGCTCGGGGTCGTGGTATTCGGCGAAGGAAAAGTGGTGATGGGCGTCAAGCCAGCCGTGATGGGCGCCGCCCAGCATGTGGAAAGGTCGAAGTTCAAGCATGGTCGTCTCCTGTTGATGGGCCTATCATCCAGCAGCCGATCATCTATAAAAAGCGTAAAAAATACCTGATTTCTATCTATTTATTCGATTGGTTTTGTCTGTAACAACTTTCACTTCATCGCCTAACTGCATGACAGCAAAGCAATTGGCTGGAACTGAGCGCCGATTCCGGCGACCATGACGCCCTCATCAAAGCCAATCTCATCGCAGGAGTCCGCGTGCCGCAACACAAGCCTGATCTGCCCCCTGAACTGCGCCCCTTGGCCGAGATGCCGCTATTGAAACGACTGGCCGCTCGCCTGTTCGGCCATGGCCTTACTCGTTTACGCGCGCAGCACCGGTTCTCCTGGTTGCATGGCCAAGCCGACGGCTTTCGCAGTGGGCACGAGGCGGGTGTGGAATATGGTTATCGCGAGGGCAAGGCCGATGGCATTGAGGAGGGCCGACAGGTCCTGTTGATCCGCGACTTCCGCCCCGACGAACACCCTGCGCCGGGGGTGGATGACAGCCTGTTCGATGACTGGCGGTTGCCGCTCACGGCGGATGTGAAAAAACGCATGAAGGCGGATGTGGCGCGGCTGCTGCCGCCCCATGCGCAGCCAAGTGCGGCGCAGTGGAAGATGATTTTCAGCGATACGCCCTCGACTTCGGTGATCGCCGGGGCCGGCGCGGGTAAATCCACATCCCTGGTGCTGCGCATCCTGCTGCTGACCCATTACCTGGGCTTTGAGCTGAGTTCGATGACGGTGGTGACCTTTACTCGCGAGTCGCGTAAAGACTTTATTCACAAGCTCATGGATATTCTCAGCTTGTGGGGCCAACCCCTTGGTATGAAGGAAGCCCAGGCTGTGGTGCGTACCTTCCACTCGCGCATCCTGCCAATGGTGCGCAGCCTGCCGGGCTTCGAGCGTCTGCAGGCCTTTGAAAACCTCAGCGACGGTTTTGCGGACGCCGACAGCAATCCCTTCGACCTGCGCATCGGCGACGCCCAGCGTCAACAGATGAATGCCTGCTATCACCGCCTGTATGGCCGCCACCAGCGTTTTCGCGAGCTGATTGCGCCGTTGGCCCGCCAAGGCCTGCAACTCAAGGAGCTGGAGCGTGATCATCCGGACGTGCAAAAACGCATCGCAGTGACAGACCTGGCAGCCAAACGTGATGACGAACTTTGCGATGTGATCGAAGACCTGTGGTTTCGCGCCGGGGCATGGCCGATCAAGGGCATAGAGCCCAGCCGCCAGACCTTTGAAATCAACGGTGCGCAATTTCATTGCCACGGTTATATCCCGGCGCTGGATGCGTGGGTGGTGCTAGGTTTTGATGCGCGGGAAAACCCCCAGCTCAGCCGGCCGAACTCGAAACTATCCGTGCGTGCAGAGTGGGCGGTCAAGCGCACCTTGTTTCAAGCTTTTTGTCGTAAGCCTATGATATGGATGGACAATTATGAGGCTTCAAAGCGCTTGATCAGCAGCCTTGCCGGCGATGCAATGGCCGGGCCTGGCTTTGATTACAAGGTCAAGGGCGAACTGGCCTCGGCGCCGCTGTTGGATGGTTTTGTGATGGCTGCCGGGTTTATCGAGAACCTCGGTTTGGACGTACCGACGGCCGTGGGCCAGATGCGCTTTGCCAAGGACGATCCGGATCGGTTGTTCTTCGAGGCCCTGAGCATTTTCTGGAAGGCCCTGGAAGACCACCTGCTGGATCAATCGCCGCCGATTATGACCTACAACCGGATGTTCTCCCTGTTCGGTGAAAACACCCCGGAAAACCTCAAGCTGCTCAGCGATCCATTGCTGCGGCCTATGTCGCACCTGATGATCGACGAATTCCAGGATGTTTCTCCACAAATTGTCTCGTGGATACGTGCAAGCCTCAGGGAGATCCGCAGTCGCGGGCCGGCGATGCATGTGGGGCGCGGCGCACAGCGTTCTTCTTTGCTATGCGTAGGGGACGACTGGCAATCGATCTATGGTTGGCGTGGCAGTTCGCCCAAGTTCTTCATGCACTTCAATAACGAATTTTCCTCGCCAAGTACCACCCGCGTGATGCTGGCGGAGAACTACCGTAGCCACCAGCACATCATCGATGCGGCCGAACACGTGGTACGCAGTGCTCCGGCGATTCCCGGCAAGAAGGCCAAGGCCAGTGGTGCGCCCAAGGCACTCGTGCCTGTGATGGTACTCGAGCGCGACGATGCGGCGCTGGGCCAGCGATTGCTGGAGCACTATCAACGGGGCCAGAGCGTATTGATGCTGTATCGAAAAAGTAGCGATAAACTACTGATTCAAGAGCATATTCAGGCTGTAGTTAATGTGGATTCTAGCTTGCCGCCCCACGAGCGCAGGTTGAAACAGCTGACCTATCACAGCGCCAAGGGCCTGCAGGCGGATGTGGTATTTTTACTGGGGGACTGTCAGCATCTCACCAGCTCGCCGTACAAGAATCAGGTCTACCGCATGGCGGGCCTGGGCAAGGACGGTGATAGCGAACCTTATGACACTGCGCAAAAAGAAGAAATATTGCGCCTGGCCTATGTTGGCATTACCCGAGCGGTCAGCCATTGCTATTGGTATGTGGAAAAGCCGGAAGGCCAGGGCGTGAATGTGCCCAGGGCCTCAGAGCGGGTGGATGGCAAGAAAGCCTTTTTCGATGATCAGCGCTGACCTTACAGCTGATACACAGCGAATGTGGGAGAGGGCTGACAAATAGTGTTCAGGCCCTCAAAGACAACGGCGGCACAAAACACTCCAGCTCATCCTCTACCGCCTCGATGATGCGCTCCACATCTGCAGCGTTCATTACGGTGGCGCAAGGGATACCGGCGATGGCGATCAATGTCTCGCCGCTGGCCCGGTCAAACAGGCGCGCGACCATGCTACCGGGGGCGTCCATGCTGCCCTCGAAGCCCATTGGATGAAAATGCCAGCGCATCAGCTGGCAGGCGTTGGGAAACGTCACTTTGTTCATGTTGCCCACCTTGTTCATTGAGCGCTTCCTTTAGCTCGCGGCAGGGGTCAAGACCTTCGCTGGTCATGACAGTGAAGACCTTAAAAATAGCATTCGTTCGTAAGTACACGTGGAGTTTTTTAGCCCCGTTCGGCGGTTCTTTTCGCTAATTTTGACATGGGTCATGTCCTACGCAAGATTAGGCAAAAGGCCATCACTCCGCGGGCGCACCTGACCATTGAAGGGGCGGGTAAACTTCGGCATCTTCAAGTATTTTTTTTCCGCTGCAGAGCCCTTTATGCCTGACATGACACCAGACGATGATTGTCGGAACACCCGAGTCACCCGTGAGCTGGTGCTGCGCCATCACCTGTGCTGGCGCCATCGCGATCTGGACGGGGTCATGACTTATTACCACCCTGAGATCCAATACCACGACTTCTTCCAGAACCGCGTGGTGGGTTATGCCGAACTGCGTGAGTACCTGCAGGCCAGCATGCCCCGAGAAGCAGACGAGGCGATCGAGCATACCGACCGTATCCGTGCCGATGGCGACACCGCGTTTATCCAGTACCGCATCACTTTACGGGGCGGCCAGGGCCTTGTGTCGTTTCGCACCAGCGAAGCCATCACCGTGCGCGACGGATTGATCTGGCGAGTCAATGAATATGCATCCCTGGTGCATGAGCAGCCTGCCCAGTCCACGCGCCCCACGGTCAGTCGCCTGGGCTTGTCGCCCCAGCAATTGGGGCATATGGCGAACGACCTGCAGCAGTACTTTGAATCCAGGCAACCCTATCTGGATCCGGACCTGGACCTGCAACGGGTCGCCAAGGAAGTTGGCTACAGCCGCAATCAGATCTCCTACCTGCTCAATCAGGTGCTGGGGCAGAGCTTCTACCGCTACGTCAATCAGGCGCGGCTCCAGCATTTACTGGCCGCGTTGGACAGTGCCGCTGCCCCTGTCAAAGTCGATGACCTGGCCTTTGCCGCCGGGTTCAATTCACTCTCGGCGTTCTACAGTGCTTTCCGCCAGCACACCGGGCAGTCGCCCAAGGCTTACGTCAAGCAAATTTCCCTGCGTGCACGCGCGCAAGACAGCCCCTGACGCCGCGCTCTAGGATCGACCCTATCGAAACGAGGTAGGGG
Source organism: Pseudomonas sp. rhizo25 (assembly GCF_031931935.1). Classification (NCBI taxonomy): domain Bacteria; kingdom Pseudomonadati; phylum Pseudomonadota; class Gammaproteobacteria; order Pseudomonadales; family Pseudomonadaceae; genus Pseudomonas; species Pseudomonas sp. rhizo25. Next base: position 525,605 of record NZ_JAUJXA010000003.1, on the reverse strand, counting down.
AACCTGGCATGCCGGCATGGCGCAATATCAGTCTATGGATGGACCAGCTGGACGACCCGCTGGAGGCGCGGCCGTCCCTGGAGCATGACCTGGATGTCAACGTGGCGATCATCGGCGCCGGCTATACCGGCCTATGGACCGCCTATTACCTGAAACGCCAGGCCCCGGAGCTGAAAATCGCCATCATCGAGGCGCAGACCGCCGGCTTTGGCGCATCCGGGCGCAACGGTGGGTGGCTGATGGGCAATCTGCTGGGCGAGGACCGCCTGCTGGCCAGCCTCGCGCCGCAGCAACGACGTGCTTCGTTTGACCTGCTGCACGGCATCCCTGATGAAGTGGCGCAGGTGCTGGTCCGTGAAGGCATCGACTGCGACTATCGCAAAGGTGGCGCGCTGTATTGTGCCGCACGCTACCCCGAGCAGGAGGCCAGCCTGCGCCAGTACCTGGACAAGCTGTATGCCCAGGGCCTTACCGAAGATGACTACCGTTGGCTCAGCCCGCAGCAGTTGGCCGAGCAGGTCCGTATCGCCAAGCCCTATGGCGGTATCTATGCACCTCATGTCGCGACCATCAACCCGGCCAAGCTGGTGCGCGGCCTGGCGCGGGCCGTTGAAAACCTGGGTGTGAGCATCTACGAGAACAGCCCGGTGACCCATTGGCAATCCGGCAGCCTGCGCACGGCCAAGGCCAGTGTGCGTGCCGCATGGGTAGTACCGGCAGTGGAGGGTTACGCCACTACCTTGCCGCCCCTGGGGCGTTACCAGTTGCCGGTACAGAGCCTGATCGTCGCCACCGAGCCGTTGCCGGCCAGCACTTGGGATGACATCGGCCTCAGTCGTGGCCAGGCATTTGGCGAGAGCAGCCGACAAGTCACCTACGGCCAGCGCACGGCAGACAACCGCTTGGTGTTCGGCGCCAGAGGCGGCTATCAATTTGCCGGTAAGTTGCGCCACAACTTTGATCTCACCGACAGCGAAGTACAGCTGCGTCGCTACCTGTTTGGCGAACTCTTCCCACAGTTGAAGAGGGTAAGGATTACCCATTCCTGGGGCGGCAACCTCGGCATGTCGCGCAATTTCCGTCCGCACATGCTCTGCGACCATAAAACCGGCGTTGCGCTTTCCGGCGGCTATGGCGGGGAGGGCGTAGGCGCCACCAACCTTGGCGGCCGCACCTTGGCCGATCTGATACTGGGCCTTGAAACGCCCCTGACCCGTCAACCCTGGGTGATTCGCGAACGCGGCCTGCAAGCCCTCAAGGCCTGGGAGCCCGAGCCGTGCCGTTGGCTGGGCTATAACGCGATCATCCGCAGCTTTGTCCATGAGGACCAGGTATTGGCCAACCCCAATACCGCGCCCTGGCGCCGCAGGCTGGCAACCGGCATCGCCGGGTTCATGGAAGGCTTCATGCATTAAGTCGTTCCACTCACACGGGAAAACCCCATGAGCATCACGCAATTCAAAGACGCACTGAACACCCGTCTGCCGGACTCATCTCCGGTCGCCGCGCCCTTGGGCGAGCCTATCGCTGTGGCCTCGACCTTGAGCGTGGAGCGCACTGATGGGGTCGAGGCCGGTATCTGGGAATGCACCCCGGGGCGCTGGCGCCGGCAGATCAAGTCCCAGGAGTTTTGCCATTTCATCCAGGGCCGCTGCACCTTCACCCCCGATAACGGTGAACCCCTCCATATACAAGCCGGCGACGCACTGATGTTGCCGGCCAACAGCACCGGCACCTGGGATATCCATGAAACCGTGCGCAAGACCTACGTATTGATCCTGTAACGCTTTGATCCTTGATCGCCTGCCATAACAACAGCCCTAAAACCGCCAGGAAATCGAACCATGAAAGCCATTGCCCTGTTGCCCTTGATGTTGCTGGCCTCCATCAGCCAGGCCGCCGAGACCGTGAAGATCTACAACTGGTCGGACTACATTGCGCCGGACACCACCAAGAACTTCCAGAAAGACACCGGCATCGGTTTCACCTACGACCTGTACGACAGCAACGAAACCCTCGACGGCAAGTTGATGACCGGTAAATCCGGCTACGACGTGGTGTTCCCGTCCAATCACTTCATGGCCCGTCAAATCCAGGGCGGCGCCCTGAAAAAGCTCGACAAGAGCCAGTTACCGAACTGGAAGAACCTCAACCCGGTGCTGCTAAAGGCCGTGGAAAACAACGACCCGGGCAACGAGCACGGCTTCCCGTACCTGTGGGGCAGCACCGGCATCGGCTATAATATCGACAAGATCAAGGCCGTGTTGGGCGATAACGCGCCGGTGGATTCCTGGGACCTGATCTTCAAGCCGGAAAACATGTCCAAGCTGCAAAAATGTGGGGTGGCCATCCTCGACAATGGCCCGGAGCTGCTGCCGGCAGCGCTGAACTACCTGGGCTTGCCGCACCATAGCAAAAAGCCCGAGGACTACAAAAAAGCCGAAGACCTGCTGATGAAAGTGCGACCTTACGTGGCGTATTTCCACTCCTCGAAATACACCGCTGACTTGGCCAACGGCGATATCTGCGTGGCGGTCGGCTTTTCCGGCGATATCCTGCAGGCCGAAAGCCGCGCCAAGGAGGCCAGGAACGGCGTGAACATCGGCTACAACATTCCCAAGGAAGGCGCGGCCATCTGGTTCGATATGGTCGCCATGCCCGCCGACGCGCCCGATGAAAGAGCCGGCTATGCCTTCATGAACTACCTGCTTCGCCCGGAAGTGATGGCCAGCATTACCAACTACGTGCATTACGCCAACGGCAACGCGGCGGCCGATAGCTTGGTGGATCCGGCGATCAAGGCGGACACCAAGGTGTATCCGAGCCCGGATATGATGGGTAAGTTGTTTGCACTGGAAGCCATGCCGTTGAATATTGATCGAATTCGCACGCGCGTGTGGAATACCGTTCGCACCGGACGCTGATTAAGTTGGCTGGCTCACACTGTAAGCCAGCCTTTTTCCCATCCAGAGTGGCAAATAAGTCCGCGGCGAAAGCACTTGAATAGATAATGACGTCATATTTAAGACATTTGATGTCAAATATTACGCATGGAAAGTGTTGTTTGCAGTGTGAGAAATTCGGTCCGTTGCACGTAACACTTTCACATGAACGCATAATCTAAAAGGTGATTTAAATGTCCTCCATACAAAGCCTTCCACCAGGTGGCACCTGGACCCAACCCGAAAACAGTCCTCCCGTCTTGCGCGGCACAGACCAGCGTGAGCGCCTGGAGGCCAATCGCGGCGAGGCCTCAGTGCTGATCGGCGGCGGCGCTGCCGACCAGCTGGTGGGCCGGCAAGGTGAAAATACATTCAAATATGAGCAAAGTACCGACTCCCTCAGCAATGATCCGGACACGATCTTGAACTTCAATCCCAAGGAAGACGAGATCGATGTGTCATTAGTACTAAAAGACCACAATATATCGGCTATTAACATTCAACCGGGCCCACCCGTGGACGTCGGTGATGTGCAGTTGAGTCATGAGTTTGGTGTGAGTACCTTGAATATCAAGGTCACCCCTGAGGGGCCGAACTTTTCTGTGCGCGTTGACGGTGTAAATCTATTGCCGGAGCATATCAACTTCTTTCATTCGGACTAAACCTACGGATTATCCAGGTCGTGCCCCAATGATTGGATGAATAAAGAAAACAACTCGGGCTGGGACGAGATGTCCAGCTTGGCGTACAAATGCCTGCGGTGCACTTTCACGGTGTCCGGCGAGATCTTGAGGCGTTCGGCCATGGCCTTGGAAGAAAAACCGCGCAATACCAGGCGGGCGATTTCCAGTTCGCGATCCGAGAGCACACCACTGCCAAAGTGGCTCAATGCGTCTCGGATCTGGCTGTCCATCGCCGGAGCCCGCTGAGTGCTTTGTTGCCAGTGCTGCTGCATCAGCGGCAGCACCCAGGCCGCCAGCGTGGTCAACAGCCCGGTTTCCTCGAAACTGAACCGTCGCTGCATGCCCAGCGACAGTGACAGCGTGCCCGCGCCGGGCAATTGCAGGATAAATTGCACCTCGTCTTCCAGCACGTTGTCGTGGAAGTAGTTGAGAAAGTACTCACTCTGGCGGAAATGGTCCGGCGCCACTTCCTCCAGGCGGTAAACGCCGCTGGCATATTGCTCGCGGCACGCCTGGTAAAACGGATCGAGCAGGTACAGGCCATTGAGGTACACCAGCATCGAAGCAGGTTTGCTGCTGGGTTGGGCGTCGTATTCCTCCAGGGCCTGGGGCGGGCCATCCAGCGGGTAGAAAATCGCCAGGGCGTTATCGAAGGGCAGGCATTGGTGCAGCAACAGCACCAGCTGTTTCCAGAACCGTTCGGTGCCGATCTGTGACAGGGTGCGGCCCAACCCCGCGTGCATGCCGATTTCCCTGAACAAACTCATGTAGCAGGCTCCCACCATCAAAAGGTCGGCCAAGGGTTCGGCTTTTAGCGGGCATCGTCAAGGGGAGTACGCCAATAGGGGAATTGGCTGATAGATCCAGGGCCGATAACGTCGTAGTCATCCAGCGGGAAGCATATCCCGCAAAAACATCATTTTTCGTTTCTGCCTCACACCAAAAACAACGACAGAGGATAACGATATGAGTGCTACCCCCGCGCCCGATGGCGTGCTAAAGCCCACCCTGAGCGTCTTTGATGTAGTGGCCATTACCGTTTCCGCGGTAACGCCAGCCAGTTCCGTATTCGTGATTGCCCCGTTTGCCATCCAGCAGGCGGGCAGCGGCGTGTTCCTCGCTTTTGTGATGGCCGCGTTGCTGGCGCTGATGTTCGCCTTCTGTTACGCGGAGCTGGGCCGTGCCCATAACAGCGCCGGGGGTGAGTATGTGTATGCCAAGCGGGTGTTCGGCGGCATGGCCGGCTACGCGACGTTTCTGACCGTGCTGGTGATGTTGCTGTTTATCCCGCCGGTATTGGCGACCGGTGCGGCGACTTACCTGAATAACGCCCTGGGCACGAACTTCGATTCACAGACCGTCGCCCTGGTGATCGTGGTATCCAGCTACGCCCTGGGTATTCTCAATATCAAGCTCAACGCCTGGATCACCGGCACGTGCCTGCTGCTGGAAGTGGCGGCCTTGCTGGTGATCGTGGTGATCGGCTTTGGCAACCCGGTGCAGCCGGCCAGTGTGTTGTTCCAGCCGCAGATCGTCGAAAACGGCGTGTTGCACTTGGCGCCCTGGGCCCTGGTGATCGGCGCGGTTGGTATCGGCCTGTTCTCGTTCAATGGTTACGGCCCGGCGGTGTTGCTGGCCGAAGACATGAAATGCGGCGGCAAGGGCGTACACAAGGCGGTGTTGTGGTCCCTGGGCCTGGTGGTGGTGATCGAGCTGGTGCCGATCACGGCATTGTTGATTGGCGCGCCGTCCCTGAGCGCGATGATCAGCAGCCCCGATCCCATCGGTTACCTGTTGACCAGCCATGGCAATGAAACCCTGTCGCGACTGGTCAGTGCCGGGATTTTCCTGTCAGTGTTCAATGCCATTGTCGCCATCGTCATCCAGATTGGCCGCGTGGTGTTCAGCAGCGGTCGTGATGCGTTGTGGACGCCGAGCATCAACAAGCTGTTCACGCGCATTCACCCGCGCTGGGATTCGCCGTGGCTGGCGACGCTGTTCCTGGCGATTCCTTCGGCGCTGTTGAGTTTCAGCTCGAACCTGGCCGACCTGACCTCGTTCAGCGTCTTGCTGATCATGCTGGTGTACCTGGTGGTGGCGCTGAGTGCGCTGATGAGCCGGGTACTGCTGCGTGATCGCGAGCATCCCTATCGCATGCCGTTGTGGCCGCTGCCGGCCTTGCTGGCGGTGCTCGGCGCGGGGTACCTGCTGGTGACCTTGATCCTGGAGGCATCGGTGCGCGACATCATGATCATCATCGGCTTGCTGGCCCTGTCGGTGATTCTGTATTGCATCAGTGGCCGGTTGAGCCCGGCGTTCCAGAAATTGTAAGGAGTGGGTATGCGAGCACGTCAATTGGGCATCACGTTGGGGCTGGGCACGCCCGGCGAATTGAATGCCATCACCGATGTTCCCGGGGTTCGCGTGGGTCACACCACGCTTAAGGCAGAGATCGACGGCAAGCAGGTCCGAACCGGGGTCACATTGATCCAACCGCGTGCCGGGGAAGCGCGGCACCAACCTTGTTTCGCCGGCTACCACGTGCTCAATGGCAACGGCGACGCCACCGGCCTGGAGTGGATCGGCGAGGCGGGGCTGTTGACCACGCCGATGGCGATTACCAACACCCACAGCATCGGGATTGTGCGTGACACCTTGATCGCCCTGGAGCGCGAGCGCCTGGCGGACCCGGCAGTGTACTGGTGCATGCCGGTGGTCATGGAAACCTACGACGGCTTGCTCAACGATATCTGGGGCCAGCATGTGCAACCTGAGCATGTACGCCAGGCCCTGGAAAACGCTGAAAGCGGACCGGTGCAGGAGGGCGCGGTGGGCGGCGGCACCGGCATGATCTGCCACGAGTTCAAGGGCGGTATCGGCACGGCGTCACGGCGTTTGCCGGCGGAGCAGGGCGGCTGGACCGTCGGCGTACTGGTGCAGGCCAACCATGGCAAGCGCCAGGAGCTGCGGGTTGATGGTTATCCCGTAGGACGTCACTTGGTGGACATTGCGTCGCCTTTCGCTGAGCGGGGTACGCCCGGCATGGGGTCTATCGTGGTGATTATCGCCACCGACGCACCCTTGCTGCCCCACCAATGCCAACGCCTGGCGCAGCGTGCATCCATTGGCATCGCGCGCACCGGGGGTGGCACCGAGGATTCCAGCGGCGACCTGTTTTTGGCCTTTGCCACCGGTAATCAGGATTTGCCGCCGGCAGACTACGGGCGTAGAGACCTGCCACTGCAAACGGCGCTGCACATGGTCAATAACGATCATATCTCGCCGCTGTTCAGCGCTGCGGCCGAGGCAGTGGAAGAGGCGATCATCAACGCGATACTGGCGGGCGAAGACATGAGCACGCAAGAGGGCGTCAAAGTGCCTGGGCTGACCGGCGAGACGCTCTTTGAAGCATTGCACAAGTGCGGGTGGTGTATGTCCCGGTAATAGGGGACAACGCACTTTAATAGTGCGAATGATGGCTCTTTAATGCTGCCATTGACACCGTGACAATATATTGGATCCATTATTCAAGTGCGCCGCTCAACTCGAGCGGCTTTACTGCTATTTAATATTTAAATATCACCGCGTCAAACGAGGCAGCTAAAAAGCAAGGGTTCCCAGTAAACACTACGTGCGACTTACTCAAGTTGAACCTGCGTCACATTTTAGCCGTGGAAATAGTGGTAGACGAAAGATTTCAAGTTGTGTCAGTTTTCTTACGCCTTCAAAAGAGGTGAGTGATAGGACTATCCTCGCCCGCGAGGTTCCTATCGAACAAAGACTGATGCACTTGCAAACAAGGAAGTACGTTTATGTCAAAAGTAAAAGACAAGGCTATTGTATCTGCCGCGCAAGCCAGCACTGCTTACTCGCAAATCGATAGCTTCAGCCACTTGTATGACCGTGGCGGCAACCTCACGGTCAATGGCAAACCGTCCTACACCGTCGACCAGGCAGCTACCCAGCTGCTGCGGGATGGCGCCGCGTATCGGGACTTTGATGGCAACGGCAAGATCGATCTGACCTACACCTTCCTCACCTCGGCTACCCAGAGCACCATGAACAAACATGGCATCTCAGGGTTCAGCCAGTTCAACGCCCAGCAGAAAGCACAGGCCGCACTGGCCATGCAATCCTGGTCGGACGTGGCCAACGTCACCTTCACCGAGAAAGCCAGCGGTGGTGATGGTCACATGACCTTCGGCAACTACAGCAGCGGCCAGGACGGCGCGGCGGCGTTCGCCTACCTGCCCGGCACTGGCGCAGGCTACGACGGCACCTCTTGGTACCTGACCAACAACAGCTACACGCCGAACAAGACCCCGGACCTGAACAACTATGGTCGGCAAACCCTCACCCATGAAATCGGCCACACCCTGGGCCTGGCTCACCCTGGCGACTACAACGCCGGGAATGGCAACCCGACCTACAACGACGCGACCTATGGACAGGACACGCGCGGCTACAGCCTCATGAGTTACTGGAGCGAGAGCAACACCAACCAGAACTTCAGCAAAGGTGGCGTCGAGGCTTACGCTTCCGGCCCGCTGATCGACGACATCGCCGCGATCCAGAAGCTCTACGGTGCCAACCTCAACACCCGTGCCGGTGACACCACTTACGGGTTCAACTCCAACACCGGGCGTGATTTCCTCAGCGCCACATCCAATGCCGACAAGCTGGTGTTCTCGGTCTGGGACGGTGGTGGCAATGACACCCTGGACTTCTCCGGTTTCACCCAAAACCAGAAGATCAACCTCAATGCCACCTCGTTCTCCGACGTTGGCGGGCTGGTGGGCAATGTGTCCATCGCCAAGGGCGTCACCGTCGAAAACGCCTTTGGTGGCGCGGGCAACGACCTGATCATTGGTAACCAGGCCGCTAACCTCATCAAGGGCGGGGCTGGCAACGACCTCATCTACGGTGGTGGCGGTGCGGACCAACTGTGGGGCGGCGCCGGCAGCGATACCTTCGTGTACGGTGCCAGTTCCGACTCCCGGCCAGGCGCTGCGGACAAGATCTTCGACTTCACCTCGGGTTCGGACAAGATCGACCTGTCCGGTATCACCAAGGGTGCGGGCGTGACCTTCGTCAATGCATTCACCGGGCATGCCGGCGATGCTGTTCTGTCCTACGCCTCAGGCACCAACCTGGGTACGTTGGCCGTGGACTTCTCCGGGCACGGCGTGGCGGATTTCCTCGTTACCACCGTCGGCCAGGCAGCGGTCAGCGATATCGTAGCGTGATGTAAGCGCGCGGTGCTTCGGCGCCGCGCTCTATGATGGAGCTTGAAATGCCGCGTTTTTCCCATTTGATCGCCTGTGTGTCGCAGGTGTTGTTCGTGTCGGCAGGAGCCCATGCAATGGCGAGCAGTCTGGTTTTACCCACCACCGCGCAATTGGCCGGGCATTGGGAGTTGAAGCAGCAGGATAAGGTGTGTGCCCTGGAGTTGCTGGAGCAGGCCAATTCCCTGGATGGCGATATCGCGTGTGCCGCGCAATGGCTGGGCGATAAGCCACTGACCTGGTCGCCCACACCGGATGGTATATGGCTGTTTAACGCTGAGGGCTCAGGGATTACGCACTTGAATCGCCAAAGCGAGGGTGAATATCAAGCCCGCACTAAAACCGGGGAAGTTGTCGAGCTGAAACGGATACCTTAGTTCAAGTTATAAGCATATAACTCGATTTAATAGTTGGCCGAGCCCTGTTTGGGGCAAGGGTGATTATTGCGCGTCATTCGCTCCAAGGAAGATCAAATAATATGGCGAAGTCCCATAAGGTTGCGCCCTTATACAGGGCGTTGGGTGAATACAAGAGTATTTTGATCAGCATCGGCTGCTTTACGGCGCTGATTAACCTGCTGATGCTGGTGCCGTCGATTTACATGCTGCAAGTGTATGACCGTGTGTTGTCCTCCCAGAATGAAACCACGCTGGTGATGTTGACGCTGATGGTCGTGGGCTTCTTTGCATTTATCGGCCTGCTGGAAGTGGTGCGCAGTTTTGTCGTGATCCGTATTGGCAGCCAGTTGGAGCGGCGGTTCAATCTGCGCGTCTACAAGGCCGCGTTCGAGCGCAACCTGCAGCGCGGCCAGGGGCATGCCGGGCAGTCCCTGGGCGACCTGACCGCTATCCGCCAATTCATCACCGGGCCTGCGCTGTTCGCATTCTTCGATGCGCCGTGGTTTCCGATCTACCTGTTCGTGATTTTCCTCTTCAACGTGTGGCTCGGCGTACTGGCCACGGCCGGTGCGGTGCTGTTGATTGGGCTGGCGTGCCTGAATGAATACCTGACGAAAAAGCCGTTGGGCGAGGCGAGTATCTTCTCCCAGCAGTCGACCCAGTTGGCTACCAGCCATTTGCACAACGCCGAGACGATCCAGGCCATGGGCATGCTCGGCGCACTGCGCCAGCGCTGGTTTGGGGTGCACGCGCAGTTCCTCGGTTTCCAGAACAAGGCCAGCGACACCGGTTCGGTGATCAGCTCCCTGAGCAAATCCCTGCGCCTGTGCCTGCAATCCCTGGTATTGGGCCTCGGCGCCTTCCTGGTGATCAGGGGCGAAATGACCGCCGGCATGATGATCGCAGGCTCCATTCTGATGGGTCGCGTACTTAGCCCCATCGACCAGCTGATTGCCGTGTGGAAGCAATGGAGCTCGGCCAAACTGGCCTACCAGCGCCTCGACGAACTGCTGCGCGAATTCCCCCCGGAAGTCGAGCAGATGGCCTTGCCGGCACCCAAGGGCCAGGTCAGTTTCGAGCAGGTCAGCGCCGGTCCGCCGGGGCGACGCATGGCGACTTTGCATCAGGTCAGCTTCAACCTGGCGGCCGGGGAAGTGCTCGGTGTGCTGGGCGCGTCGGGCTCCGGCAAGTCCACCCTGGCTCGGGTGCTGGTGGGCGTCTGGCCGACCCTGGCCGGCACCGTGCGCCTGGACGGCGCGGATATCCATCGTTGGGACCGCGACGACCTCGGTCCGCATATCGGATATTTGCCCCAGGACATCGAGCTGTTCAGCGGCAGCATCGCTGACAACATCGCGCGCTTTCGCGACGCCGACCCGGAGCAGGTGGTCAAGGCCGCGCAACAGGCCGGTGTACATGAACTGATCCTGCGCCTGCCCCAAGGCTATGACACCGTGCTGGGCGACAACGGCGGCGGCCTGTCCGGTGGCCAGAAACAACGGGTGGCCCTGGCCCGTGCCCTGTACGGCAACCCGCGCCTGATCGTGCTGGATGAGCCCAACTCCAACCTCGACACCGTCGGCGAAGCCGCTTTGGCCAGCGCCATCATGCAGATGAAAGCCCAGGGCAGCAGCGTGGTGCTGGTGACCCACCGCTCCTCGGCGCTGGCCCAGGCTGACAAGCTGCTGGTGCTCGGCGAAGGCCATCTGCAAGCGTTCGGGCCGAGCCAGGAAGTGCTGCGCGCATTGTCCGGGCAGCAGGAAGCGCCGAAAGAAAAAACCGGTGTCAGTTTCAGTCGTCAGTACCAGGCCGGAAGGAATCCAGGCGCATGAGCAGCATGACCGTTGAACCTCGTTTTAAAGAACACGACGCTGGCTTCTTCGTAAAAATGGGCTGGCTGCTGACCGTTGTCGGTGCCGGTGGGTTTTTCCTCTGGGCCAGCCTCGCGCCGTTGGACCAGGGCATTCCTGTCCAAGGTACCGTAGTAGTGTCCGGCAAGCGCAAGGCCGTGCAAACCTTCAGCCCCGGCGTAGTCAGCCGAATCCTGGTGAAGGAGGGCGAACTGGTCAAGCAAGGCCAGCCGCTGTTTCGTCTCGACCAGACCCAGAACCAGGCTGACGTGCAGTCGTTGCAAGCCCAGTACCGCATGGCCTGGGCCAGCGTGGCGCGTTGGCAGAGCGAGCGCGACAATCTTGCCGGTGTCACCTTTCCCGCTGAGCTGAGCGCCAACCCCGACCCGGCCCTGGCGTTGGTACTGGAAGGCCAGCGCCAATTGTTCAGCAGCCGCCGCGACGCGTTTGCCCGTGAACAGGCCGGGATTCGCGCGAGCATCGAAGGCGCCACCTCACAGTTGGGCGGCATGCGCCGTGCCCGCAGTGACCTGACCGCCCAGGCCCAATCCCTGCGCGATCAGCTCGGCAACCTGCAACCTTTGGCCGACAACGGCTATATCCCGCGCAACCGCCTGATGGAATACCAGCGCCAGTTGTCCCAGGTGCAACAGGATCTGGCGCAGAACGCCGGGGAAAGCGGGCGCATCGAGCAGGGCATCCTCGAGTCGCGCCTCAAGCTGCAACAGCACGGCGAGGAATATCAAAAGGAGGTGCGCAGTCAATTGGCCGATGCACAATTGCGCAGCCTGACCCTGGAACAGCAACTGACCTCTGCCGGTTTCAACCTGCAACACAGCGAGATCAACGCGCCGGCCGATGGCATCGCGGTCAACCTCAGCGTGCACACCGAAGGCGCCGTGGTGCGCGCCGGTGAAACCCTGCTGGAGATCGTGCCCCAAGGCACGCGCCTGGAAGTGGAAGGGCATCTGCCGGTGCATCTGGTGGACAAGGTGGGGCCCCATTTGCCGGTGGACATCCTCTTCACCGCCTTCAACCAGAGCCGCACGCCCCGCGTGCCGGGAGAGGTCAGCCTGATCTCCGCCGACCAGATGCTCGATGAAAAAACCGGTGCGCCGTATTACGTGCTGCGCACCAGCGTCAGCGAAGCGGCGATGGAAAAACTCCATGGCTTGGTGATCAAGCCCGGCATGCCCGCCGAGATGTTCGTGCGCACCGGCGAGCGGTCGTTGCTCAATTACCTGTTCAAGCCGCTGCTGGATCGCGCCGGCTCCGCGTTGACTGAGGAATGAGCATGAAGTCAGTGTTCATTTCGCTGGTGCTGGTGTGTGGCAGTGCCCAGGCCGCCATGGGCCCGTTCGATGTGTACGAGCAGGCCCTGCGCAACGACCCGGTATTCCTCGGTGCTATCAAAGAGCGCGACGCCGGCCTGGAAAACCGCACCATCGGCCGCGCCGGGCTGCTGCCGAGGCTGTCCTACAACTACAACAAGGGTCGCAACAATTCCGAGGCGCACCTGCCCGACGGGCGTGGCGGCAGCTATCGCGACGACCGCAACTACAACAGCTATGGCTCGACCTTCAGCCTGCAACAGCCGCTGTTCGATTACGAAGCCTATGCCAACTACCGCAAGGGTGTAGCCCAGGCGCTGTTCGCCGACGAAAGCTTTCGTGATAAGAGCCAGGCGTTGCTGGTGCGGGTGCTGAGCTACTACACCCAGGCACTGTTTGCCCAGGATCAGATCGACATAGCCCGCGCAAAGAAAAAGGCCTTCGAGCAGCAATTCCAGCAGAACGAGCACTTGTTCAAGGCCGGCGAGGGCACGCGTACTGACATCCTGGAAGCCGAATCGCGCTATGAACTGGCCACCGCCGAAGAGATCCAGGCCCTGGATGAGCAGGACGCCTCGCTGCGGGAATTGGGCGCATTGATTGGCGTGCAAAGCGTCAACATCAATGACCTGGCGCCGCTGAACCAGAGCTTTGCCGCGTTCACCCTGACCCCGGCCAACTACGACACCTGGCATGAACTGGCGCTCACCAACAACCCGGTGCTGGCCTCCCAGCGCCAATCCCTGGAAGTGGCGCGCTATGAGGTAGAACGCAACCGCGCCGGGCATTTGCCGAGAATCACCGCCTATGCCACTTCGCGCAAACAGGAATCCGACAGCGGCAATACCTACAACCAACGCTACGACACCAACACCATCGGCGTCGAAGTGAGCATGCCGCTGTATGCCGGCGGCGGCATCTCGGCCTCCACCCGCCAGGCCAGCCGCGCCATGGAGCAGGCGGAGTACGAGCTGGAAGGCAAGACCCGCGAAACCCTGATCGAATTGCGGCGTCAGTTCAGTGCCTGCCTGTCGGGGGTGAGCAAGCTGCGCGCTTACCAGAAAGCCTTGGTCTCGGCCGAGGCCCTGGTGGTTTCGACCAAGCAGAGCATCCTCGGCGGCGAACGGGTCAACCTCGATGCGCTGAATGCCGAGCAGCAGCTGTACAGCACCCGCCGCGACCTGGCCCAGGCGCGGTATGACTACCTGATGGCCTGGACCAAATTGCACTACTACGCGGGCAACTTGCGCGACACCGACCTGGCCAAGGTGGACGAGGCCTTCGGCCCTGTGAAATGAGCATCCATAACAACAAATAAGGATGGTTTAAATGATCACTGATTCACCGCGTTTCAAACCCTTCACCGCCGGCTCCTTGCTGCTGCTGTCCGTTGCGGCACAGGCGCAATACGCCGAGACCGGCCAACCGGGTAACCCGGCCAGCTGGCGTTCGGCCGAGTACCAGAGCGACTGGGGCCTGGGGCGGATGAAGGCCGACGAAGCCTACGCTGCCGGGATCAGCGGCAAAGGTGTGAAAATCGGCGCGCTGGACTCGGGTTTCGACCCCAACCACCCCGAAGCCGCCAAGGACCGCTTCCATGGGGTGACCGCCACCGGCACCTACGTCGACGGCAGCGCCTTCAGCACCACGGGCGCGCTCAACCCCAACAACGACTCCCACGGCACCCACGTCACCGGCACCATGGGCGCCGCCCGCGACGGCGTGGGCATGCATGGGGTGGCCTACAACGCCCAAGTCTATGTGGGCAACACCAACGCCAACGACAGCTCCCTGTTCGGGCCGACCCCGGACCCCAAGTATTTCAAGTCGGTGTATAGCGCCCTGTTAGATTCCGGCGTGCGCGCTATCAACAACAGCTGGGGCAGCCAGCCCAAGGACGTCAGCTACCAGACCCTGGATGACCTGCACAAGGCCTATGCCCAGCACTACAACCAGGGTACCTGGCTGGACGCCGCGGCGGATGTGGCCAAGGCCGGCGTGATCAATGTGTTCAGCGCCGGCAACAGCGGTTATGCGAATGCCAGCGTGCGCTCGGCCTTGCCGTATTTCCAACCGGAACTGGAAGGCCACTGGCTGGCGGTGTCAGGGCTGGATAAAGCCAATAACCAGAAGTACAACAAGTGCGGCATCGCCAAATACTGGTGCATTTCCACTCCCGGCGCGCTGATCAACAGCACCATTCCCGACGGCGGTTATGGGGTCAAGTCCGGCACCTCAATGTCGGCGCCCCATGCCACCGGGGCGTTGGCGCTGGTGATGGAACGCTATCCCTATATGACCAATGAGCAGGCGCTGCAGGTGCTGTTGACCACCGCCACGCAGCTCGACGGCTCGATCACCCAGGCGCCCAACGCGATCGTCGGCTGGGGCGTGCCGGACCTGGGCAGGGCGATGCATGGGCCGGGGCAACTGCTCGGGGTCATGGATGTGAGCCTGGCAGCCGGGCAGGGCGATGTGTGGAGCAATGGCATCTCCGACCAAGCCTTGCTCCAGCGCCAGGCCGAGGACCGTGCCGAGCACACCGCCTGGCAGCAGACCTTGATCGACAAGGGTTGGCAAAACGGCGTGGGCGCCAATGCCAGCCAGCAGGACCAGACCGACTACGCCATTGGCAACGCCCGCGACCAGGCCGCCGCCAAACGCGTGTACGAGGGCAGCCTGATCAAGTCCGGCGCCGGCAGCCTGGTGCTCAGCGGCGACAGCACTTATCGCGGCGCGACCACCGTCAACGGCGGCCTGCTGGCGGTCAATGGCTCGCTGACCTCGGCGGTCACGGTGAACAACAGCGGTACCCTCGGCGGCTCCGGGCGCATCGCCGCGCTGTCGGTGAACAGCGGCGGCCGCGTGGCACCGGGCAATTCCGTGGGCACCTTGCAGGTGGCGGGGGATGTGAATCTCGGTGCGGGCTCGACCTATGCAGTGGAACTGACGCCCACCAGCAGCGACCGCATTGTTGCGGGCGGTAAGGCGGTATTGGGCGGCGGCACCGTCACCCTGGCGATGGAAAACAGCCCGACGCTGCTCAGCCAGAGCCAGGTGCAAAGCCTGATTGGCCGGCAATACTCGATCCTTGAAGCGGCGGGCGGTATCCAGGGCCAATTCGGGCAAGTGCTGCCCAACTATCTGTTCCTCGGTGGCACCCTCGACTACGCCGCCAATGCTGTACAGCTGAACGTCGGGCGCAACGACGCGAGTTTTGCCAGCGTTGCTGCCACCCGCAACCAGCGCAACGTAGCGGCGGCTGCCGAGCAACTGGGCGCTGGCAACCCGGTGTATGAAAGCCTGCTGCAGTCGCAGTCGGTTGCCACCGCGCAACAGGGCCTGCAGCAACTGTCCGGCGAAATCTACCCTGCTGTTGGCGCGATGCTGATCAACGACAGCCTGCAACTGCGCAACGCTGTGGGCGAGCGCCTGCGCCATGTGCCGGTGAGCGGTGAAAGCAACCTGTGGTTCAAGGCCCTGGGCGCCTGGGGCAAAAGCGACAGCCGCGGTGAAACGGCGGGTTCCACCACCTCCATCGGTGGCCTGCTGGCGGGCGTGGATGGCGCACTGGATGAGCAGACCCGTGTGGGTGTGGTCGCCGGCTACAGCGACAGCTCGTTGAACATGGGCAGTGGCACGCACTCATCGGCGTCCATCGACAGCTACCACTTCGGCGCATATGCCGGGCGCGAACTGGGCGACTGGCGCCTGAGTGTCGGCGGTGCCTACAGCTGGCATCGCGGCGATGTGAAGCGCGACCTGCAACTGGGGGACGTCAGCGGCAAGCAAAAAACCAAGCTGGATGCGACCACCGCGCAACTGTTCACCGAAGCGGCGTACCGCATTCACTTGCAACCGCTGGCGTTGGAACCGTTCGCCAACCTGGCCTACGTGCATTTGGACAGCGAGTCATTCCACGAAAAAGGTGATGCCGCCGCCCTGGAGCGTGGCAGTGACCGGCGCGATGCGGTGCTCAGCACCCTCGGCGTGCGTGCCTTGAAAACCCTGGCCCTCAATGACCACCAGCAACTGGAACTGTCCGGTTCGTTGGGTTGGCAACACAGCCTGACGGCGGTGGAGTCGGAAGAACATTTGGCGTTTGTCGCAGGCGGGCCTTCATTTGCCGTGCGCAGTGCGCCGTTGCTGCGTGACGCCGCCCTGGTGGGCGTACAGGCCAGCCTGGCGCTGAATGCGTCGACGCGGGTCAACCTGGATTACAACGGCCAATTGGGTGGGCGCGAGAAAACCCAAGGCGTGGGCTTGAGCCTGAACTGGCAGTTCTGAAGAAAATGTGGGAGACGCAGCCCTAATACTTGTAGGAGCGAGCTTGCTCGCGAAAAAACCATAGGCGACGCGTTTATTCAGGAAGCACGCGTAATCGTTGACGTTTTTCGCGAGCAGGCTCGCTCCTACAGTCATCCCACAGGGAAAGTGATTCACCTACCGGCAATAAGAAAACTAAGGAAGGTCACCGTGAAAAAACGCAAGTCAGGGTTAACCATCGCCATCCACACCGGCCCGGGCTACCCGCTCAAGGCGCTGAGCTGCGTGCCATACGGCGCGCTGCTGTGTTGCCTGGCCAGCCTGGGAACCGCCCAGGCCGCACCCTACGTAGAAACTGGCAAGCTCGGCGACGCCGCCAGTTGGCGCAGCAATGAGTTCAAGGCCGATTGGGGCCTGGGCGCCGTGCACGCCGACACCGCGTATGCCGCCGGCTACACCGGCAAGGGCGTCAAGCTTGGGATCTTCGACCAGCCGGTGTACGCCCAGCATCCGGAGTTCGCCAGCCCCGACAAGGTGGTGACGATTGTCACCGAGGGCATCCGCCAATACACCGACCCGTATATCCCGGTGAAGGCCGGCGATGCCTTCCGCTACGACGGCACGCCGTCCAAGGACTCCAACGGCAAGCTGGGTAACCACGGCACCCACGTCGGCGGCATTGCCGCGGGTAACCGCGATGGCGGGCCGATGCATGGCGTGGCGTTCAATGCGCAAATCCTTACCGCCGAAAACGGTGACCCGGGTCCGGAAGACGGAATCATCCTCGGCAACGACGGCGCGGTGTACAAAGCGGGCTGGGATGGGCTGGTCGCCAGTGGCGCACGCATCATCAACAACAGCTGGGGCATTGGCATTGGTGATCAATATGCCAAGGGCGGCCGCGATCCGGCGTTCCCCAATTTCACCGTCAATGAAGCCCAGGCGCAGTTCAATACGATCCGGCCGATCCTCGGCACGATCGCAGGCGGTGCTTATCAAGGTGCCATCGATGCGGCGCGCAGCGGTGTGCTGACAATCTTTGCCGCCGGTAACGACTACAACCTCAACAACCCGGATGCGATTTCCGGCCTGGCCTATTTTGTGCCGCAGATTGCGCCGAACTGGCTGTCAGTGGCGGCGTTGCAGCAGAACCCGGACACCACCAGCCCCAATCCCTATGTGATCAGCACCTTCTCATCGCGCTGCGGCTATGCGGCGAGCTTTTGTGTGTCGGCACCCGGCACCAAGATCTACAGCTCGATCATCAATGGCACCGACCTCACCAACCTGACCACCGACTGGGCCAACAAAAACGGCACCTCCATGGCAGCGCCCCATGTGGCAGGTGCTGCAGCAGTGCTGATGGAGCGCTTCCAGTACATGAGCGGCGACCAGATCTCCACGCTGCTCAAGACCACCGCCACCGACCTCGGCGCGCCGGGCATCGACTCGCTGTACGGCTGGGGCATGATCAACCTGGGCAAGGCGGTCAACGGGCCGGGGATGTTTGTCACCGCAGAGGATATTCCCGCCGAGTTCCGTATCGATGGCGCTTACGGCAGCGGCCAGTTCGTGGCGGACCTGCCGGGGATCGGCGCAGTGGTAGATGCCGGTAAGCCGACCCAGCGGATTTGCAACGATGTGCACTGCGGGCTGGATGTGTGGAGCAACGACATCTCGGGCCATGGCGGCCTGACCAAGCAGGGCATCGGCACCCTGGTGCTGACCGGCACCAACACCTATAGCGGCCCGACCCTGGTCAACCAGGGCTTGTTGGCAATCAACGGCTCGCTGACTTCCGACGTCAGCGTCGGCCAGGCCGGCGTGCTCGGTGGCTCGGGGCGCATCGGTTCGCTGACCGCAAAAAACGGTGGCACCGTGGCGCCGGGTAATTCCATCGGCACCTTGAACGTGGCGGGTAACGTCACCTTTGAGCCGGGCTCGACCTATGCCGTGGAGTTGTCGCCCACCAGCAGCGACCGCATCGTCGCCGGTGGTACCGCCACGCTTAACGGCGGCACCGTGACCCTGGCCCTGGAAAACAGCCCGACGTTGTTGAGCGCGACCCAGGCCCAAAGTCTGATCGGCCGCCAATACAACATCCTGCAAGCGGCAGGTGGTGTGACCGGCAGCTTTGGTGCGGTATTGCCCAACTACCTGTTTGTTGGCGGCACCTTGAACTACGCGGCCAATGGTGTGCAGCTGGACGTGACGCGCACCAACAGCTTCGCCAGTGTGGCCGCTACGCCGAACCAGCGCGCCGTGGCCGCCGCCGCCGAGCAGTTGGGCGCGGGCAATGGTGTGTATGAAAGCTTGCTGCTGGCTCCCACGGCCGCCTCGGCCCAGGGTGCATTCCAGCAACTGAGTGGTGAAGTCTACCCAGCGCTGCAAACCGCATTGGTCAATGACAGCCGCTACGTTCGCGAAGCGGTAGGCGAGCGCCTGCGCAATGGCGAGATGGGCGCCACCAGCCAAGCCATCGACACCCGCGGCAACGTGTGGGTCAAGGCCCTGGGCGCCTGGGGCAAGACTGACAGCCGTAGCGACACGGCAGGCTATAACACCTCCATCGGCGGCATGCTCGCCGGGGTGGACGGGGCGCTCGACGACGCCACGCGCATCGGCCTGGTGGCGGGTTACAGCGACACGTCGTTGAACATGGGCAGCGACACCCACAGCCGTGCCTCGGTCGACAGCTACCACTTCGGAGCCTATGCCGGGCATGAAATCGGCGCCTGGCGCCTGAGCGGTGGCGCAACCTACAGCTGGCACCGTGCCGATGTGAAGCGCGACCTGCAATACGGCGATGTCAGCGGCAAGCAAAAGGCCAAGGTCGATGCACACAGCACCCAGGTGTTCACCGAGGCGGCGTATCGCATCAACCTGCAACCGCTGGCCCTGGAGCCGTTCGCCAACCTGGCCTACGTGCACCTGGACACTGACAGCTTCAAGGAGAAGGGCGATGCCGCTGCGCTGAAAAGTGGCGATGACAGCCGCGACCTGGTGTTGAGCACCCTGGGTGTGCGTGCCTTGAAAACCTTCAACGTCAACGACCAGCAGCAACTGGAGGTGTCCGGCACCCTGGGCTGGCAGCACAACCTGAGCAGCACCGATTCCGAGCAGCACCTGGCGTTCGCTTCCGGTGGCCCTTCGTTCAGCGTGGAAAGTGCGCCGATGGTGCGCGATGCCGCACTGGTCGGGGCACGGGTCAGCCTGGCGTTGAGCAAGGAGGCGCGGGTGAACTTCGACTACAACGGCCTGCTGGCCAGCAAGGAGAAAGTGCACGGCGTCGGTTTGAGCCTGGACTGGGCGTTCTAAAGGCGTCACTCCCCTGATGGCGCCCACGGTGGCCATCAGGGGGCTACTGGTGTTTTGGCTTTCTCTACAAATCCAACAACAGAGAGGCACTACCAATGGGTATCTTTGACTATAAAAACCTCGCTACCGAGGACTCCAAGGCGCTGTTCGCCGATGCCCTGGCGATCACGGTGTATGCCTACCACAACCTGGATCACGGCTTTGCCGTCGGCTACCAGAACAATGGTCTCGGCCTTGGCCTGCCGGCCACACTGGTCGGCGCGCTGATTGGCAGCAGCGATTCCCAAGGGGTGATCCCCGGTATCCCCTGGAACCCCGACGCGGAAAAAGCCGCCCTCGATGCGGTACAAAAAGCCGGTTGGACCCCCATCAGCGCCGATACCCTGGGTTACAGCGGCAAGGTTGATGCCCGGGGCACTTTCTTCGGTGAAAAGCCTGCCTACGCCACGGCGCAGGTCGAGGTGCTGGGCAAGTACGATGACGCTGGTAAATTGCAGGAAGTCGGCATCGGCTTTCGTGGTACGTCGGGACCTCGGGAAAACCTGGTCACAGACGCCATCGGCGACGTGATCAGCGACCTGCTGGCCGCGTTCGGGCCCAAGGACTATGCGAAAAACTACACGGGCGAAGCCTTTGGCAACTTGCTCGGCAACGTCGCGGCCTACGCCACGGCCCAAGGCCTGAGTGGCAACGACGTGGTGGTCAGCGGCCACAGCCTGGGCGGCCTGGCGGTCAACAGCATGGCCGACTTGAGCGACGGCAAATGGTCGGGGTTCTATAAGGACGCCAACTACGTGGCCTATGCTTCACCCACCCAGAGCGCCGGCGACAAGGTGCTGAACGTCGGCTATGAAAACGACCCGGTGTTCCGCGCCCTGGATGGCTCGTCATTCAACCTGTCGTCCCTGGGTGTGCACGACACGCCCCACGAATCGAGCACCGACAATATCGTCAGCTTCAACGACCACTACGCGTCAACGCTGTGGAACGTGCTGCCATTTTCCATCCTCAACCTGTCGACCTGGGTTTCACACTTGCCCACCGGTTACGGCGACGGCATGACCCGCATCCTCGATTCCGGCTTCTACGAGCAAATGACCCGCGACTCCACGGTGATCGTCGCCAACCTGTCCGACCCGGCACGGGCCACCACCTGGGTGCAGGATTTGAATCGCAACGCAGAGGCGCACAAGGGCGACACCTTTATTATCGGCAGCAATGGCAATGACCTGATCAAGGGGGGCAGGGGCGCGGACTTTATCGAAGGCGGCAAGGGCAATGACACCATCCGCGACAGCAGCGGGCACAACACGTTTTTGTTCAGCGGGCAGTTTGGCAATGATCGGGTGATTGGCTATCAAGCAACCGACAAGCTGGTATTCACCGATGTGCAGGGCAGTACGGATTATCGCGAGCACACCAAGGTGGTGGGCGCAGACACGGTGATCAGCTTTGGCGCGGATTCGGTGACGCTGGTGGGTGTGAGCAGTGTGTCGGGGGAGGGGATTGTTATCGCTTAAGTTGGAATGCGGTTGAAAACTGTGGGAGGGGGGTTGCTCCCTCCCACATTTGATCCTGGTTCGCCTGGAAAGATTAGTTTTCCTTGCGCACCGTGGCCACATCATCGGCCTTGATGCGAATGCGCTTGCCGGCAATATCGGTGAACTCATAGAAGCCGTCGGCTGTCTTGGCGTTGGGTGTGTCCTTGGTCAAATACTGCGTACCATTTTGCAATGTCACGACGGTTTGCGTGGAGCAACCGGCCAATACCAGAAAAGTGAGCGCAACCAGTGGAAGCCCCAAATTCTTCATGTTCATTACCCTTACCTTAACCCTGAAAAGTCCCGCCACCCATGGCTGGGGGCGACAAATATTACGCGATCAACTCCCTCATCTGATCGCTTTTTTACAAAAAGTTGCAGGGACCATTTATCTATTACCGATTGCAACAAGCCCTTAGCAGCGGCACTCTGTATGCATAACCAGTATTTGATTGCCTTGCGCCATGGTCAACACCCTCGAAAACCCCTTGTATTACTTGCATAACTTCCGCCAGGTGCTGGCTTGGCTGGGGCAGCGCTATGCCGATTTGCTCGAGGCGCACGAAGAGCATTTCATTCAGCAATTTGACAGGTTGCCCCAGGCGTCACAGGCGTTATTGGTGCGCATGGTGATGCGCAAGGGCGTGCATTTTCGCGGTGCCAAGCTCAATTACCTGGAAATCGGTTGCCCCCATGCAGCGGTGGGCCCGTTGCGCGAACTGGGCTGGGTGGACGACCAAAGTCCGCTGCCGTTTGCGACCTTGTTCACCTTGCTGCAAAAAGGCGAAATCCTGAATGCGTTCAGGCCCTGGATCGACCAGCCCAAGGCCAACAAGGCAGCCTGGCTCGAGCCACTGGCCACGCAGTTCAGCGAACAGCGCAGTTTTGCCCAATGGTGTCCCGATGTCGACGATGTGCTCTATAGCCTCACGGTGATGGAGTTGTGTGATCGCCTGCGCCTGATGTTCTTCGGCAATCTGCATCAGGACTGGTCGGAATTCGTGCTGGCAGACCTGGGCATCTACACCTATGAAAAAGTCCCGTTCTGCGCCGAGTCACGTGGTTTGCGCACCCGTGACGACGTGCAGGGCTTCCTGTTCCTGCACCAATGTCAGCAAGCCTTTGAAGCCGGTGAGGCATTGGATGCGGTGCTGGCACACATCGCCACGCTGCATACCGATAACCCCTGGCTGGAAAAACGTCGCGCCAAACTGCTCTTCCAGATCGGCCAGTATGGCGAGCGCTGTGGCGAGTTGGCGCTGGCTGAACAGGTTTACCGACACTGCACCTATCCCGGCGCACGGGCGCGGTTGATCCGTGTATTGGAGCGCCAGGAGGATTACGCGCAGGCCATGGCCTTGGCGATCGCCGCCCAACAAGCCCCGGAAAGTGCCGCGGAGCACCAGCACCTGCTACGGGTGCTGCCCCGCTTGCGGCGCAAACTGGGCGAGCCGGCGCTGCCCAAGGCCAAGCCACAGGCCGTTGCGCGCCTGGACCTGGCACTGGTGCCGGAGCCGATGATGTCGGTGGAATTTTGCGTGCAGGCGCATCTGAACGAGCCGGACGCACCGGTGTATTACGTCGAGAACGGCCTGATCAATTCGCTGTTCGGCCTGTTGTGTTGGGACGCGATTTTCGCGCCGCTGCCGGGGGCGTTCTTCCACCCGTTCCAGCGTGGGCCGGCGGACCTGCACAGCGAGGACTTCCATCAACGTCGAGAAGCCTTGTTTGCTGCCTGCTTCGAGCAACTGGAGGATGAGCGCTACAAGGCCACCATCCGCCAACGTTACGCGGACAAATGGGGCATCCAGTCGCCGTTCGTGTTCTGGAACCTGCTCAGTGAAGAGCTGCTGGAACAAGCCCTGGCCTGCCTGCCCGCCGAACACCTGCGCCATTGGTTTGCGCGCCTGCTGGTGGACATCCGCGCCAACCGCGCCGGGATGCCGGACCTGATCCAGTTCTGGCCCGCACAAAAGACCTACCGCATGATCGAGGTCAAGGGCCCCGGCGACCGCCTGCAAGACAACCAATTGCGTTGGCTGGCGTTCTGCGCCGAGTACCAGATGCCGGTCACGGTCTGCTACGTGCGCTGGGCGGAGCAGAGCGCTTGAGCTACAGCGTGGCCGTGCGGGCGTTGTGTGAGTTCACCGCCAAGGTCGGCGACCTTGACCTGCGTTTTACGCCATCGCCCAGCGCCCAGGAAGGGATCGTCGGTCACCGCACGGTGGCTTCCCGGCGTAGCGCGCACTATCAGAACGAGGTCGCCCTCGAGGGCGAATACCTGCAGCTCAAAGTGCGGGGCAGGGCGGACGGCTACGATCCCGACGCCAACCGCCTGGAAGAGGTCAAGACCTACCGTGGCGATCTCGCCGCCCAGCCCGCCAACCATCGGCAACTGCACTGGGCGCAGGTCAAGGTGTATGGCTGGCTGATGTGCCAGAAACTCGGCCTCGACGACATCGACCTGGCGCTGGTGTACTTCGATATCGTCGGCGAAGGCGAGACCCTGCTGAACCAACATTTCAACGCGCCAGACCTGGAGCACTTCTTCAAGCAGCAGTGCGCGCTGTTCCTGGACTGGGCCCGGCAGGAAATGCAACACCGCACCGCACGTAACAGCGCCGCCCAAGCCCTGGCGTTTCCCCATGCCGAGTTTCGTCCTGGGCAACGTGCCTTGGCTGAATCGGTCTACAAAGCCGTGAGTACCGGCCGTTGCCTGATGGCCCAGGCGCCCACCGGGATCGGCAAGACCGTCGGGACCATCTTCCCGCTGCTCAAGGCGCTGGCGCCACAGCAACTGGACAAAGTGTTCTTTCTCACGGCGAAGACCCCTGGACGCAAGCTTGCCCTGGACGCTGCCCAGGTGCTGTACGCCAGCAGCCCCGATCTGCCGCTGCGGGTACTTGAGCTGGTGGCCCGGGACAAGGCATGCGAGCACCCGGACAAAGCCTGCCACGGCGAATCCTGCCCCTTGGCCAAGGGCTTTTACGACCGTCTGCCCGCCGCGCGCCAAGCCGCGTCCCAAGTGCGCCTGCTCGATCAACGCAGCCTGCGCGACGTTGCCTTGGCCCATGGGGTGTGCCCGTATTACCTGAGCCAGGAAATGGCGCGCTGGAGCGACCTTGTGGTCGCCGACTACAACTACTTTTTTGATTTCGGCGCCATGCTGTTCGGCCTCGCCCAGTTGAACCAATGGCGCGTCGCAGTGCTGGTGGACGAGGCACATAACCTGGTGGAACGGGCCCGTTCGATGTACAGCGCCAGCCTTGACCAATACAGCCTTAAGACCCTGCGTGACACGGCGCCCGAGGCGCTGAAGAAACCCTTGCAGCGCCTGAACCGCGAGTGGAACGCCCTGCACAAGGAGCAAGTCGCACCGTACCAGGCCTATGCCAGCCGGCCCGAAAAACTGCTGCAAGCCCTGAGCCTGTGCATCAGCGCCATGGGCGACTATTTCAACGATCACCCCGAAGCCCTCAGCGGCGACCTGCAGGCTTTCTACTTTGAAGCCCTGCAATGGGCCAAAGTGGCGGAGCTGTTCAATGAACATTTCATCTTCGATATCAGCAAGCGCCAGTTCAACGGCAAGCGCAGCAGCTCAACCCTGTGTCTGCGCAATGTGGTGCCGGCCGAGTTCATCCGGCCCCGATTGACCGCAGCCCGCAGCAGTGTGCTGTTTTCCGCAACCTTGAGCCCGCGTCACTATTACGCCGACTTGCTCGGCATGCCAGCGGACACCGCCTGGGTCGATGTGGAGTCGCCGTTCAAGGCCGAGCAATTGCAGGTGCGTATCGTCGATGCCATCTCCACCCGGTTCGTGCATCGCCAGGCCTCGCTTACGCCTATTGTCGAGCTGATTGCGCGGCAATTTGTCGAGCAGCCGGGTAACTACCTGGCGTTCTTTTCCAGCTTCGATTACCTGCAACAGGTGGCGCAGTTGTTGGCCGAGCGGCACCCGCAGATTGCGCAGTGGCTGCAATCTCGGGGCATGGCCGAGGCCGAACGCCAGGCCTTTCTCGACCAGTTCACCCAGCACAGCCAAGGCATTGGCTTTGCGGTACTGGGCGGTGCGTTTGGCGAAGGCATCGACTTGCCCGGTGCGCGCTTGATCGGCGCCTTCATTGCGACCCTGGGCCTGCCGCAACTGAACCCGGTCAACGAGCAAATGAAGGCACGCATGGGCGCGATCTTCGGCGCCGGCTACGATTACACTTATCTTTATCCTGGCCTGCAGAAGGTCGTACAAGCCGCGGGCAGGGTGATCCGCAGTCAACAGGATCGCGGTGTGGTGATGTTGATCGATGACCGTTTCGGCGAAGCGCGGGTACGGCAATTGCTGCCGCGTTGGTGGGCGATCGATAACTGACAGACGTACGGCGGTCAAAATGTGGGAGGAGGCTTGCCCCCGATGGCGGAGGGTCAGCTACAGATGTGCTGACTGACACACTGCTATCGGGGGCAAGCCCCCTCCCACATTTGGATCGCATAGGTATCTACACAACTTCGTAGCAGCCGACCGTAACCACGATGCGCAGCGAGCCGCTCCTGATCTTGATCTGCTTTTGATTTTGATCTCAGGCGCCCCGTTAAACCACGCTGGCCGGAATTCGACAGGGATTTGGGGGGTAAGCCGGCAGGGATGCCGGTTTAGCCGCCCCGCGCCATGGATGGCGCGTGGCGGCGGCCCCCCAAATCCATGGCGGATTACGGGCACACCGAGCCTGGGCGAGGTGCCGAGTGGTGGGGCAAGAGCGCTTGGTTACTTTGCGCTTTTCAAAGTGACCCGCTGTAAAAGCGGAACCAATAGTGGCCGTTGCCCAAATAACGGATATGTACTCGGTCTGATCCAACATTCTGCTCGGCTGTCAGGCCGCCATCGGGGGCAAGTCGAATCGTCGCACCGCCCCTCCCACATTTGGATCGCGGTGCTTCAGTTAGATAGCTATAAGCTCCCTTGCCAGAGAAGCAGCGGTGTACCAAAGTTGTGTAGATACCTATGGCTGTCGGGGGTAAGCCCCACATTCAAAGCGTGTTCGTTCCACCCTGGGCGTGAACAAACTTGAACTTCATCGAAGCCCACGTCTTCTAACCAGATTAGTTATCGTGTGGAGCCCCGTCGTGCCCAGAATCATCTCTCCAAACACGCCCGAAGCGGCCCTGACCGACCACAGCGAGCACAACGCGAAGATCTTCGGCTCGCCCAAGGACCGTCTCGACTTCTATCGCCGAGAGATCCAGTACGAAACCTCCATCCTGGCCAACCGCACTGACGCCTACCTCACGGCGCAGTCATTCCTGGTCATTGCCTTTGTCTCCGGCATGGGCAACCTCAACCCGGAGTGGGGCAAACTGTTCACCCTGGTGGTGCCGGTGATCCTCGCCGCGCTGGGTATCTTAAGCTCGCTCAACGCCTGGCCTGGTATACGTGCCGCCTATGAAATCATCGACCACTGGCACTACAAGCAAAGCGAGTTGCTGCGCAGTGAACCGGTGATGGGCATGGCCTACGATGAATCGCCACTGTTCTCCGAGATGGAGTCGACGCACAAGGGCTATCGCAAGTCGCTGCTGTTCTCCATGCGTGCGCCGTGGTTGTTCATGGTGTTCTGGCTGGTATTGGGGATCTATGCCTTCTATATCCAGGTCGACAACCCGTTGCGATGAGCAATTGGAATGAACTTCATTGCCTGACGTGGCGCCTTACCTCTATGCCGTACAGTTTCCCCCAGCGCTGCAAAGAGGTGCGCCATGACCAACAGCAAAGACCCCCAGCTCGACAATCGTAATGATCCCGCCATCGACGGTGGCGAGCCGGCTCCCGGCACCGCTGCCGATGCCCCCAAAGACCCCAAGGCCGATAGCGACCCCAAGGCCAAGGAAAACGACTACAGTCCAGACTTCAAGCCTGAGCGCGAGCCCAAGCCTGAAACCGATGCGGATATCGATACCCAAGGCGGCTAGAGGAGAGGCTCATGTCAAAAGAACTCGACGACGAACTCAACGATCCGGGCAATGAAGACCCGGGTTCATTGATGGATGATGCCGAAGTCCCGCTTAATGATCTGGATGAGGCGGCGGACGTCGGCAATACCGAAAATCAGGACTGACCCTTCGCCCCGGCACGTCGTTCATACCAGCCCAGCATCGGCTGGGTACTCAGGCCGTGAACGACGATGCTCAGGGCGATCACCGACAGGGTGAGGTTCACCGCCACCGTGCTGCTGGTGCCGATCAGCCCATGGTTGAGCGCGTAGAACAGGTAGTAGATGCTACCGATCCCGCGAATCCCGAACCAACTCATCAGCCCGCGTTGCCGACGGTCCAGCAGGCCGCCCCAAGGCATGGCAAATACACTGACCGGGCGAATCACCCCGAACAGCAACGCCGCCACCGCCAGCGCGCGCCAGTCCCAGTGGCTGACCAGCACGATGCCCAACAGCGTCACCAGGAACACTTCCATGGAACGCTCCACCAGGCTGCCGAACGACAGCATGTCGTTCATCATCACTCCGGCGGCGATTTGCGTGTCCTGCAATTGGCTGACGTCGCCGTGCAGGGCCTGTTCAGGTTCCACCTCAAGGTGACCCACCACCGGTTGCGCCAGGTGTTCGGCCGGTGTATCGGCGTTGCCGGTGGATTTGACCTCCGCTTGGCGCAGACCCAAGCCCGCCGCAAACACGGCAAGGAAGCCGTAGCCGCCGACGGCTTCAGCTGCCACGTAAGCCAGGGCGATCAGTGCCAGGGTCAGGTAGTCATTGGGCGACAAGGTGCTGTCGGCATTGGTGATGCGCATGCGCAACGTGACCCGGCCAATGCCACGCCCCATCCAGTAGCCAATCAGCAGCCCCGCCGGCACCGCCCATAGCAGGTTTTTCAGTACCCAGCCGCCCAGCCAGTCGCCGTCAAACCCGCCGTGTTGCATGAACAGCAGGCCGAATATCACAAAGGGGAAGGCTGTACCGTCGTTCAAACCGGCCTCGCCGGACAAACCGAAGCGCAGGGCGTCATAGTCCTGGGCATTGTTGACCTGCACCAGGCCGGCCAGCACCGGGTCGGTCGGCGCGAGCATGGCGCCCACCAGCAGCGAGACGCCCCACGACAGTTGCAACAGGTAGTGCAGCACCAGGCAGGTGCCGAGGATGGTCAGCAACATCACTGGCCCCGCCATGCCAAACGCAATGCGCCAAGTGCGATGGCGCAGTGGCAGGCGTAATTTCAAGCCGCTGACAAACAGCGAAAACAGCACCGCGACTTCGGTCAAGTGCTCCATCCAGCGCGCCGAGCCCTTGATATCCAGGTGCAACAGGTCCACGCCCAACGGGCCGATGGCGATGCCCAGCAGCAGGCAGACTGCCGAGGTGGTCACGGGCATCCAGCGCAGGTAGGAGGAGGTGAGGGCGAGGGTGAGCAATACGGCGCCGAGCACGGCCATCCAGAGAATAAAAGTCATCGAGCGTGTTCCAGGGCCGTGGTCTATGCAGGTTTGAGGACGGCCGAGGGATGCAGGTTCAATGTGATTACAGCCACATGTTGGCCGTTGAACGAGTGCTGGGTATGCACTATGTTGAATCCTCCTTCCCGTTCACCTATTAACGGGTCCACGCTTTTTCATTTTGAACCAGAGGCCCTGGCATGCGGTTTTCCCCCTTCGTCGAACGAATTGCAGGGCAGGGCGTCGCCGCCTGGGATATCCACCACGCTGCGTTCCAGGCGGCCAGCCAGGGCGAAGACATCATTATCCTCAGCGTCGGCGACCCGGATTTCGCCACGCCATCCTTCATCACCGACGCCGCCGTCAACGCCCTGCACATGGGCGACTCCCATTACACCGAAATCCCCGGTCGCCCGGCCCTGCGCGAGGCGGTCGCGGCGCGCTACAGCAACACCCTGGATCGCCCGCTGACGGCCGACAACGTGATCATCGTTGCCGGTGCGCAGAATGCGTTGTTTATCAGCTCGCTGTGCCTGCTGCAGGCTGGCGACGAGGTATTGGTGCTCGATCCGATGTACGTCACCTACGAGGCCACGCTCAAGGCCGGCGGTGCGACCTTGGTGCGAGTGCCATGCAGTGCGCAATCCGGCTTTCGCCTGGATTCACAACTGCTCGCTGCTGCGATCACCCCGCACACGCGGGCGATGTTCTTTTCCAACCCGAACAACCCCACCGGTGTGGTGCTCAACCCGCAGGAACTGCAAGCCATCGCCGACCTTGCGATCGCCCATGACCTGTGGGTGGTGGTGGATGAGGTCTACGAAAGCCTGGTGTTTGACGGCCAGTACCACAGCCTTGCGGCGCTGCCGGGCATGGCTGAGCGCTGTGTCGTCATCGGCAGCTTGTCAAAGTCCCATGCCATGACCGGTTGGCGTATCGGTTGGCTCATCGCCACGCCACAGATGGTGAAGCACGCCGAAACCCTGATGTTGAGCATGCTCTACGGCTTGCCGGGCTTTGTGATGGAGGCGGCGACGGCGGCGGTGTTGGCCCATGACCAGGTGACTGAAGGCATGCGCGAGATCTACCGGCGCCGACGCGACCTGGTGGTGGCTGGACTGAGTGCTTGCCCAGGCATCCAGGTACAGGCGCCGCAAGCGGGCATGTTTGTGCTGGTGGATGTGCGTGGCACAGGCCTCAGCTCCCTGGAGTTTGCCTGGCGCCTGTTTCGCGAGGCCGGGGTGTCGGTGCTGGACGCGGCGGCCTTTGGCGAGCCGGCCCAGGGGTTCGTCCGGCTGTCGTTTACCTTGGGTGAGGAGCGTCTGGCCGAAGCCTGTCGGCGAATTGCTCAGTTTGTCGCTAATCAGCCAAGGGCGGTAAACGCCGTTTTACCGGTGTTTTCTTGACGATCGCGGTGTTGGTTTCGGCATAGGCATTGAGCCGGTCGAGCAGGACGTCCAGATGCTCCATCGTGCGCACATGCAGGCGTGCGATAAAACAATCCTCGCCGGTGACCTTGTCGCATTCGGTGAACTCGGGGATCGCCTGGATCTGACGTTCCACCTCCTGCAATTTGCCGGGCAGGGGGCGGATGCGCACGATGGCTTGCAGCAGATAGCCGAAATGCCTGGGGTCGATAACGACGGTGTAGTGAGTCAGCACTCCGCGTTCTTCCAGGCGTCGCAGGCGTTCGCTGACGCTCGGTGAAGACAGCCCGGTGATGCCCGCCAGCGCCTTGAGGGACAGTCGCGAGTCGTCCATCAAGGCCGCGATCAATTGCTGGTCGATGGTGTCGATCATGCTATCCGCCTAATAAGGAAAGGTGTTTTTCAGGTTTTGCCTTTTTTAGTCACTGTAGCCGTGTCGAGCAGATTGCCATAATTGAGCCTCACTTGAGGAGTTTCAATCATGGATTCATCCCTCCGTCGCGGGTCGTGGGAAATGGTCGCCGCCATGCTGATCTCGGGCAGCATTGGCTGGTTTGTGCTGGTGTCTGGCGTGTCGGTGATCGAAGTGGTGTTCTGGCGCTGCGTGATCGGCGCGCTGACGCTGTTGCTGGTCTGCGCATGGCTGGGTTATCTGCGCCTGGACCTGCTGAACTGGGCGACGCTCGGGCTGGCAGTGCTCAGCGGCGTGGCTATCGTCGGTAACTGGTTGCTGCTGTTCGAATCTTATTCGCGTGCATCGATTGCCATCAGTACGGCGGTATACAACGTGCAGCCGTTCATGCTGGTGATGCTGGCAGCGCTGTTTCTCGGTGAAAAAATCACCGTGCAGAAACTGGCGTGGTTGAGCGTAGCCTTCCTGGGCATGTTGGCGATTGTCACCGCCCATGGCGAGCAAACGAGCGGCGGCAATTATCTGGTGGGTATTGCATTAGCCCTCGGCGCGGCCTTCTTGTATGCGATAGCCGCGTTGATCATCAAGCGCCTCAAGGCGGTGCCGCCGCATCTGATGGCTCTGATCCAGGTGGTCACTGGCGCAGTACTGCTGGCGCCGCTGGTGCCCTGGAATGGCTTGCCGACATCCACCAATGCCTGGGCCGCATTGGTGACGTTAGGCGTGGTACACACAGGGCTGATGTATGTGCTGCTGTATGGCGCGATCCAGAAACTGCCAACCGCGATCACCGGCGCACTGTCGTTCATCTACCCGATTGCGGCGATTTTCGTCGACTGGATTGCCTTCGGGCATCGCCTGGGTTGGCTGCAATGGCTGGGGGTGGCGGCGATTCTGCTGGCGGCGGCAGGGTTGCAGCGGGGCTGGTGGTGGCCCCGCTCCCCCAGGGTCAGTGCGTGCCCTGATAGATGAGGTTTTCCGGGTTGAAATGCTCTACGGCGCTGCCCGGTTGCGGCAACCCAAGGATATGCCCCTTGATCTTGCCCACCACATGCATTTCGCAGGGCTTGCAGTCGAACTTCAAGGTCAGCACTTCGTCGCCGTGAATCAACTGCATCGGCGCTACCTTGGTTTTCACCCCGGTCACGCCCTTGGCCTGTTTTGGGCACAGGTTGAACGAGAAACGCAGGCAATGCTTGGTGATCATCACCGGTACTTCGCCGGTTTCTTCGTGGGCTTCAAAGGCCGCGTCGATCAGCTTGACGCCGTGACGATGGTAGAAGTCCCGGGCTTTCTGATTGTAGACATTGGCCAGGAACGACAGGTGCGCCTCGGGGTAGACCGGCGGTGGCGAGGTTTCAGCCTTGCGCCCGCCCCGTGGGTGCGCCTTGATGCGGGCAGCGGTCAGCGCCTCGATCACTTCACGGCGCAGTGCCTTGAGCTGCGAGTTGGGGATGAAGAAGGCCTGCGGCGCATCCAGCTCGATGCGGGTGGCGTGGTATTCGGTGGTGCCGAGCTGGCCAAGCAGGTCGCGCAACGTGTCGAGCGCCTGTTCCGGCTTGTTGGCCACGCCAAACGGGCCGGGCAGGGTGACGTTGGCGCTGATGCCTTCTTCGCTGGTGGCGGTGACTTGCAGATGGTCTTCACGCAGGCGTGCCACCCATGACAGGCCGATACGGCGCTCGGCCGAGGTCTTCAACAGCGCCTGTTGCCAGTTATGGTCCAGGTTGCGGTTCAGCGGGTGGTTGGGGCGCAATTGATGCAGGCCGGCGGGCATTTCATTCGGTTCGACGCGATAGCGGTAGCGCTTCTCGCCGTCTTCTTCGAACTCACCCTTGGGCTCGGCGATATTGGCGCGGAACCCCACCACTTCACGCTTGACCAGCACATTCAGGCCATCACCGTTGGACAGTGGCTCCTGGGTGACCACCTGCAAGTCACGCTTGCCGGCTTTTTCCACCACACCCACCGGCAGGCCGGTAAAGGTCGGGGTGTCGAACGCGCCGATGTCGATCTTGCGGTCGGTGACGAAGTAATCGGTGCTGCCACGGTGGAAGGTTTTTTCCGGGTCGGGCACAAAGAAATGCGCGGTACGGCCGCTGGAAGCGCGGGCAAGGTCCGGGCGGTCTTCGAGGATTTCGTCGAGGCGCTGGCGGTAGTAGGCGGTGATGTTCTTCACATAGCCCATGTCCTTGTAGCGACCTTCGATCTTGAACGAGCGCACGCCGGCTTCGACCAGGGCACGCAGGTTGGCGCTCTGGTTGTTGTCCTTCATCGACAGCAGGTGCTTTTCAAACGCGACCACGCGGCCCTGGTCATCTTTCAATGTGTACGGCAGGCGGCACGCCTGGGAGCAATCACCGCGGTTGGCACTGCGGCCATTTTGCGCATGGGAGATATTGCACTGCCCGGAGAACGCCACGCACAGGGCACCATGGATAAAGAACTCGATGGCGGCATCGGTCTCGTCGGCGATGGCGCGGATCTCTTGCAGGTTCAGCTCTCGGGCCAATACCAATTGCGAGAAACCGGCCTGGTCGAGAAATTTGGCGCGGCCCAGGGTGCGGATGTCGGTCTGGGTGCTGGCGTGCAGCTCGATGGGCGGAATATCCAGCTCCATCACGCCCAGGTCTTGCACGATCAGTGCGTCGACACCGGCATCGTAGAGCTGATGGATCAGCTTGCGCGCAGGCTCCAGCTCGTTGTCATGCAAGATGGTGTTGATGGTGGTGAACACGCGGGCGTGGTAACGCCGGGCGAATTCCACCAGTTGAGCGATATCGCTCACCTCGTTACAGGCATTATGGCGCGCGCCGAAGCTCGGCCCGCCGATGTAGATGGCGTCGGCGCCATGCAGGATAGCCTCGCGCGCAATGGCGACATCGCGGGCAGGGCTGAGCAATTCCAGGTGATGCTTGGGCAAGGACATAGTTTTTTTAGTCAGGCTTGTCACGGTCGAGGCGCGCATTGTAGCCGTGAAATGCCTGGGCGGCATCTACCGCAGGGCTGTCGGCCCCCAGGCCACCCCGGACTCAACAGGTGCCCCCCACACCGGATTGGCCAAACCAGTCAGCCAGGTTGAAGGCTTTGACCATTGCCGCTGCAACGCTCTGGAGCGACTATTCCAGCTGATTTATCGAGTCAAAAAGTCCTGAAAATAAAAATACAGAAGGATTGGAAACGATGCGTGAGTATTTGGCTGCCACCACCGGGTTTGATTACCAGCACACCGTCGACGCCGCGCTGGCCGGCAATCTGCAGGCGTTGAATGCCTGCGTAGAATGCTGTGACCGCCACGTGCTCCCCGGGCGTATCGCTTTGTTCTGGGAAGGCAAAGATGGGCGCAGCGCCACGTCGACCTTCACCGAGCTGCAGGAACAGGCCGCACGTTTCGCCAACTTCCTCCTGTCCCAGGGCGTCAAGCGCGGTGACAAGGTCGCCGGCCTGTTACCGCGCACGGCCGAGTTGCTGGTGGTGGTGCTCGCCACCTGGCGCATCGGCGCGGTGTATCAGCCGCTGTTTACCGCCTTCGGCCCCAAGGCCATCGAGCATCGCCTGAACAGCTCCGGGGCAGCGCTGGTGGTCACCGACGCGGTCAACCGTCCCAAGCTGACCGAAGTCGCCGGCTGCCCGACCATCGTCACGGTGGCCGGGGCCAGGGGCGAGGGCATCGTGCGCGGTGACTACAGCTTCTGGGCCGAACTGCCCAACCACGCCAACGTCTGCGAGCCGGTGATGCTGGGCGCCGACGATCCGTTCCTGCTGATGTTCACCTCGGGCACCACCGGCCCCTCCAAGGCGCTGTCGGTGCCACTCAAGGCTATTGTTGCGTTCCAGGGCTACATGCGCGACGCCGTGGACTTGCGCCCCGAAGATGCGTTCTGGAACGTCGCCGACCCGGGCTGGGCCTACGGCATCTATTTCGGCGTGACCGGGCCGCTGGCCATGGGGCATCCGATCACTTTCTACGATGGTCCGTTCACCCTGGAAAGCACCTGCCGGGTCATCAATAAATATGGGATCACCAACCTCGCCGGTTCGCCCACGGCGTACCGCCTGCTGATTGCCGGAGGCGAGCAGTTCGCCCGTTCGATCAAGGGCAAGCTGCGCATCGTCAGCAGTGCCGGCGAGCCATTGAACCCGGAGGTGATCCGCTGGTTCGCCGATAGCCTGGGAGTGACCATCCACGACCACTATGGCCAGACTGAACTGGGCATGGTGCTGTGCAATCACCATGGCCTGGCGCACCCGGTGCATGTGGGTTCGGCGGGCTTCGCCTCGCCCGGACACCGCATCGTGGTGCTGGATGAACAGCATCAGGAACTGCCCGCCGGCCAGCCCGGGATTCTCGCCATCGACCGCGAACAATCGCCGATGTGCTGGTTCGCCGGCTATGAGGGCGTCAAGACCAAGGCCTTTGTGGGCAAGTACTACCTCAGTGGCGACACCGTGGAGCTGAACCCGGACGGCAGCATCAGTTTTGTCGGGCGCAGCGATGATGTGATCACCACGTCCGGTTACCGCGTCGGTCCGTTCGATGTGGAAAGCGCCCTGGTCGAACACCCCGCCGTGGTTGAAGCCGCCGTAGTCGGCAAGCCTTGCCCGGAACGTACCGAGCTGGTCAAGGCCTTCGTGGTGATCAGCGAGCAATATCGCGCCACCCCGGAGTTGGCCGAAGAGCTGCGCCTGCATGTGCGCCAGCGCCTGGCTGCCCATGCTTACCCACGAGAAATCGAATTTGTCAGCGACTTGCCCAAGACCCCGAGCGGCAAGTTGCAACGTTTTATTTTGCGTAATCAGGAAATTGCCAAGGCCCAGGCGGCCGTGGCTTGATCCCTTTCAAAGGAAACAATGATGCAGATTGAAAACAAGGTATTCCTGGTCAGCGGCGGTGCTTCAGGCCTCGGTGCGGCCACAGCTGAAATGCTCATTGCGGCCGGCGCGAAGGTGATGTTGGTCGACCTGAATGCCGACGCTGTGGCGACCAAGGCTACCCAGCTGGGCGACAACGCCCGTAGTGCCGTAGCCGATATCAGCCAGGAAGCCGCTGCCGAAGCGGCCGTTAACGCGGCTGTCGAGGCGTTTGGCGGTTTGCACGGGTTGATCAACTGCGCCGGTGTAGTGCGCGGCGAGAAGATCCTCGGCAAGAATGGCCCCCACGGGCTGGCGAGCTTTGCCCAGGTAATCAACGTCAACCTGATCGGCAGCTTCAACCTGTTGCGCCTGGCCGCTGCGGCCATTGCTGAAACCGAGGCGAATGCCGATGGTGAGCGCGGTGTGATCATCAATACCGCCTCGGTGGCGGCGTTCGATGGCCAGATCGGCCAGGCGGCGTATGCTGCCTCCAAAGGCGCGATTGCCAGCCTGACCTTGCCCGTTGCCCGGGAATTGGCGCGGTTTGGCATCCGTGTGATGACCATCGCCCCGGGCATCTTTGAAACCCCGATGATGGCGGGCATGACCCCGGAAGTACGCGACTCCCTGGCTGCTGGTGTGCCATTTCCGCCACGTCTGGGCAAACCCGCCGAATATGCCGCGCTGGTGCGACATATCCTTGAAAACAGCATGCTCAATGGCGAGGTGATCCGTCTTGACGGCGCCTTGCGTATGGCGGCCAAGTAAGGAGCCACCTGTATGAATGACCCAATCGTTATTGTCAGCGCCGTGCGTACCCCCATGGGCGGGTTCCAGGGCGATCTCAAGAGCCTGACCGCGCCGCAACTGGGCGCGGCCGTGATCCGCGCCGCTGTCGAACGTGCCGGTATCGCCACCGACGCCGTCGACGAAGTGCTGTTTGGCTGCGTGCTGCCGGCCGGGCTCGGGCAGGCACCGTCCCGTCAGGCCGCCCTGGGCGCCGGGCTGGACAAGGGCACCCGCTGCACCACCCTCAATAAAATGTGCGGTTCCGGCATGGAGGCGGCGATTCTTGCCCACGACTCACTGCGTGCCGGTAGCGTCGACGTGGTAATTGCCGGTGGCATGGAGAGCATGTCCAATGCGCCGTACCTGCTGGACCGCGCACGCAGCGGTTATCGCATGGGGCACGGCAAGGTGCTCGACCACATGTTCCTCGACGGCCTGGAGGACGCCTACGACAAGGGCCGCCTGATGGGCACCTTTGCCGAGGACTGCGCCGAGCACAACGGTTTTACCCGTGAAGCCCAGGACGCCTTCGCCATTGCTTCCCTGACTCGTGCGCAGGAAGCCATCACCCATGGCAGCTTCGCCAGCGAAATCGTCCCAGTGCAGGTCACCGTGGGCAAGGAGCAGAAAACCATCCTGCACGATGAACAACCGCCGAAAGCCAAGCTGGACAAGATTGCCAGCCTGAAACCGGCGTTCCGTGAAGGTGGCACCGTGACGGCGGCCAACTCCAGTTCGATCTCCGATGGCGCCGCTGCGCTGTTGCTGATGCGCGAATCCGAGGCCCACAAGCGCGGGCTCAAACCGCTGGCGGTGATTCACGGGCATGCGGCGTTCGCCGATGAGCCGGGGCTGTTTCCGGTGGCGCCGGTGGGGGCGATCCGCAAACTGATGAGCAAGACCGGCTGGAACCTCGATGAAGTCGACCTCTTCGAAATCAACGAAGCCTTCGCCGTTGTGAGCCTGGTGACCATGAGCAAGCTGGAGATTCCCCACGACAAGGTCAATGTCCACGGCGGGGCCTGCGCCCTGGGCCATCCGATTGGCGCCTCCGGCTCACGCATCCTGGTAACCCTGTTGTCGGCCCTGCGCCAGAAGGGCCTCAAGCGTGGCGTTGCCGCCATCTGCATCGGCGGCGGTGAAGCCACGGCCATGGCCGTCGAATGCCTGTACTAAGGACTGCTTATGCTGCCCAATGACGAACAACTGCAAATCAGCGACGCCGCCCGGCAATTCGCCCAGGAACGTCTGAAACCGTTCGCCGCCGAATGGGATCGCGAGCATCGCTTCCCAAAGGAAGCCATTGCTGAAATGGCCGAACTGGGCTTTTTCGGCATGCTGGTGCCAGAACAGTGGGGTGGTTGCGACACCGGCTACTTGGCCTATGCCATGGCCCTGGAAGAAATCGCCGCGGGAGATGGCGCCTGCTCGACCATCATGAGCGTGCATAACTCGGTGGGCTGCGTGCCGATCCTCAAGTTCGGCAATGACCAGCAAAAAGCCCGGTTCCTCACGCCCCTGGCCAGCGGTGCCATGCTCGGCGCCTTCGCGTTGACCGAGCCCCAGGCCGGTTCCGATGCCAGCAGCCTGAAGACCCGTGCGCGCCTTGAAGGCGATCACTACGTACTCAACGGCTGCAAACAGTTCATCACCTCCGGGCAAAACGCCGGGGTTGTGATTGTGTTTGCGGTCACCGACCCGGCAGCGGGCAAGCGTGGCATCAGTGCGTTTATCGTGCCTACCGATTCACCGGGCTATACCGTGGCACGGGTTGAAGACAAGCTCGGGCAACATGCCTCCGACACCTGCCAGATCCTGTTTGAAGACGTGAAGGTGCCGGTGGCCAACCGCCTGGGTGAGGAGGGCGAGGGCTACAGGATCGCCCTGGCCAACCTTGAAGGCGGTCGCGTCGGCATCGCGTCGCAATCGGTGGGCATGGCCCGTGCGGCCTTCGAAGCAGCCCGCGATTACGCCCGTGAGCGCGAAAGCTTTGGCAAGCCGCTGATCGAACACCAGGCGGTGGCCTTTCGCCTGGCGGACATGGCCACGCAGATTGCCGTCGCCCGGCAAATGGTGCATTACGCCGCCGCCCTGCGCGACAGCGGCAAGCCGGCCTTGGTCGAAGCGTCCATGGCCAAGCTGTTCGCTTCGGAAATGGCCGAGAAAGTCTGCTCAGCCGCCTTGCAAACCCTGGGCGGTTACGGTTACCTGAGCGACTTCCCCTTGGAGCGGATCTACCGCGATGTGCGGGTCTGCCAGATTTACGAAGGCACCAGCGATATCCAACGCATGGTCATCTCACGCAATCTTTAAGGAGCCGATACATGAGTTACGAAACCATCTTGCTTGACGTTCAGGGCCGTGTCGGGCTGATCACCCTCAACCGCCCCCAGGCGTTGAACGCCTTGAATGCACAACTGGTCAGCGAGCTGAACCAGGCGCTGGACGGCCTGGAAGCTAACCCCGAGATCGGCTGCATCGTGCTGACCGGCTCGAAGAAAGCCTTCGCTGCCGGTGCCGACATCAAGGAAATGGCCGAGTTGACCTACCCGCAGATCTACCTGGACGACCTGTTCAGCGACAGCGACCGCGTGGCTAACCGCCGCAAGCCGATCATCGCGGCGGTAAACGGCTTTGCCTTGGGTGGCGGCTGTGAACTGGCGCTGATGTGCGACTTTATCCTGGCCGGCGACAGCGCCAAGTTCGGCCAGCCGGAAATCAACCTTGGCGTGTTGCCAGGCATGGGCGGCACCCAGCGCCTGACCCGCGCAGTGGGCAAGGCCAAGGCCATGGAAATGTGCCTGACCGGTCGCTTTATCGATGCAGTAGAAGCCGAGCGCTGCGGCATTGTGGCGCGTATCGTGCCGGCCGATGAGTTGCTTGAGGAGGCGCTGAAGGTCGCTACCCTTATCGCTGGCAAATCCGTGCCGATCAGCATGATGGTCAAGGAAAGCGTGAACCGCGCCTTTGAAGTCAGCCTGTCCGAGGGCGTGCGTTTTGAGCGCCGGGTGTTTCATGCGGCATTCGCGACCCAGGATCAGAAAGAAGGCATGGCGGCATTCGTGGCCAAGCGTGCGCCGCAGTTCAAGGACAAGTAACACCGTCTCTACCGCACTGGAGATGCAAATGTGGGAGGGGCGGTGCGACGATTCGACTTGCCCCCGATGGCGGTGGGTCAGCCACAGATGTGCTGACTGACACGGCCTCATCGGGAGCAAGTCGAATCGTCGCACCGCCCCTCCCACAGTTTTTAGGCGCTGTCTTAGTCAGAGCTGGTAGTTTTTCAGCTCCCTGGCAATCACCATCCGCTGGATTTCGCTGGTCCCTTCATAGATCTGTGTGATCCGCGCATCCCGGTAGTAGCGCTCCACCGGGTAATCTTCCAGGTACCCATACCCGCCATGGATCTGCATGGCCTTGGAGCACACGCGCTCGGCCATTTCCGAAGCAAACAGCTTGGCCTGTGAGGCTTCCGATAAGCACGGCTTGCCGGCAGTGCGCAGGCGCGCAGCGTGGAGGATCAGCAGGCGCGCAGCATTCAGCTGGGTTTGCATGTCGGCCAGCAGGTTGGCCACGCTCTGGTGTTCGATGATTGCCTTGTCGAACTGCACCCGATCACGGGCGTAGGCCAGCGCCGCTTCAAAAGCCGCGCGGGCGATGCCCAGGGCCTGGGCGGCAATGCCGATGCGCCCGCCTTCCAGGTTGGAGAGGGCGATAGCCAGGCCCTTACCGCGCTCACCCAGCAAGTTGGCCTCGGGCACGCTGCATTGGTTGAGGGTGACGGCGCAGGTGTCCGAGGCTCGAATGCCCATTTTGTGTTCAGTGCGATCAACCACAAAGCCCTGGGTATCAGTAGGCACCAGGAACGCTGAAATACCCTTCTTGCCCAGTTCCGGGTCGGTCACCGCAAACACGATGGCCAGCTTGGCGCGCTTGCCGTTGCTGACAAATTGCTTGGCGCCGTTGATCACCCATTGGCCGTCTTTCAATTCAGCACGGGTACGCAGGTTATGGGCTTCCGAGCCAGCCTGGGGTTCGGTAAGGCAGAAGCAGCCGATGGCCTGGCCACTGGCGAGTTCGGCCAGCCAGGTTTGTTTTTGCTCTTGTGTGCCGTAGTTGAGGATCGGCCCGCAACCCACTGAATTATGGATACTCATCAGGGCGCCGGTGGCACCGTCACCCGCGGAAATTTCCTCGACCGCGAGGGCGTAGGCCACGTAGTCCACATAGGTGCCACCCCATTCTTCCGGGACCACCATGCCGAGCAGGCCGAGCTCGCCCATCTTGGCGACCAGGGCGTCGTCGATCCAGCCGGCTTTTTCCCAGGCCTGGGCATGGGGGGCGATTTCGCCGCGGGCAAAGTCCCGCGCCATGTCGCGGATCATGACTTGTTCTTCTGTATATTCAAGATCTTGCATGGCTTATTTCTCAATCTGCACGAAGTCGCGGAAGAAGCTTTTGACATGAGCGGCGTCCAGCTCATTAACGCTCGACGGATTCCAGCGCGGGGTTTTGTCCTTGTCGATGATCAGCGCACGAACTCCTTCGATCAGGTCGCCGCGCTCGAACCACTGGCGGTCCAGGTGCAACTCCAGGTCAAAGCACTGTTCCAGCGTCAGGTGGCGACCACGGCGGAGCATTTGCAGGGTAACGGCCATGGCTAGTGGCGAGCGGGTCTGCATCAGGTGGGCGGTGGTCAACGCCCATTCATGGGTGTCGGCGATCGTGACTGCCTGTAACTGCTCGATAATGCTCGGTACATCCGGCAAGGCGAAGAAATGGTCGATGACCGGCCGCAAGGTCGCCAGTGGCGCATCGGGCAATTGCTGCGCGGCCAGTTTGGCGAGCACGCCCTGCAGGTCCTTGAGGGGCGAGTCGTGCCATTGCAGACGATCAAGCTGCTGGTCCAGTTCGGGGAGCGTTGCGCTGTCAATATACCAGTCGGCCAATCCGCAATATAGGGCGTCCGCCGCGCGGATCTGCACCCCGGTGACGCCCAGGTAAGTCCCCAGTTCACCGGGAATACGCGACAGGAAATAGCTGCCGCCCACGTCCGGGAAGTAACCGATGGCCACCTCCGGCATGGCCAGGCGGCTGCGCTCGGTAACCACTCGCAGGTCTGCGCCTTGTACCAGCCCCATGCCGCCGCCGAGGACGAACCCGTCCATCAGCGCCAGCACGGGTTTAGGGTATTGGTGGATGATCAGGTCGAGCGCATATTCCTCGACGAAGAAATCCTCGTGCAGGGTGTTGCCGTTCTTGAAGCTGTCATACAGGGAACGGATGTCGCCGCCGGCACAAAAGGCTTTCTCTCCGGCGCCGCGCAATACAACGGCATGGACCTGCGGATCATCGGCCCAGGCCCGTAACTGCGTGGTCAGCAGGCGCACCATGTGCAGGGTGATGGCATTTAATCCGGCGGGGCGATTGAGGGTGAGGTGGCCAATATGGTTGCGCACTTCAGCTAAGACATCTTCCTGAAGACCCTCGCTGCGGCTTGCTTCGGATAAAACCTGAGCAGTCATCTGTAACTCCCTGCTTTTATTGTTCTTTGTATAAATGTTCGCGGACGAACCATCCCGTGATCGTACCAGTGCAAATTTGCCCCGTACAACCCGGAATCATGCAGGTCGTTTTTGCATTTATGCAGGGTTGGGGCCTGGGGGTGTCCCGCCGCCAAAATGCTTCGCCAGGGCGTGCGCACACTGGAGGATGGCCTTGCGCGCAGCGAGGTGTTCACCAGGGTAGTTGATAAAACCGTGGTCCATGCCTGGATACTCTGTGTGTCTTACTTGCACGCCGGCTTTTTTCAACCGGCGTGCATAAGCCCGGCCCTCATCACGCAGTAAATCGCAGCCGGCGGTGAGAATCAGCGCTTTTGGCAAGCCCTGTAACGAAGCCCGGTGCGCAGGCGACAACCAGGGGTGGTCCAAAGATTGCCCTTCGCCCACATATTGGCCCAGATACCAGGTGAGCATTTCAGCGGTCAGGCCGGATCTACCCGCGAACTCGGCCCGGGAACGAGTGCGCGCCAGACAATCGAGAAGCGGATAAAGCAGCATTTGGAAACCAATGGTGGGACCGTGGCGTTCATGGGCAATCTGGGAGATAACCGCTGCCAGGCCACCCCCGGAACCTCCACCGGCGACTGCGATCCGGCGGCTGTCCAGTCCCAGAGTCGTGCCTTGGGCGGCCACCCATTCGGTGACGGCGTAGCAATCTTCCACGGCGGCGGGAAAGCGAGATTCCGGTGGCCGGGCGTAATCTACGGCAACGACCGCGCACCTGGCCCACTCGCACATGATCCGACAGAAGCTGTCATGGGTATCCAGGTCACCAGCTACCCAGCCACCGCCATGAAAATACAGCAGGACCGGGGCAGGCGCGGTTGTCGACTGCCGGTACAGGCGTATACGCACCGAGCGCGGCGCCGTCTCGACCGAGCAATCCTGAACGCTCATCACCACAGCATCACGCACCGCGGCGCGGACTTTCTCGGCTGTCATCACTGGCCGGTCCATGCCTGGGCCTCTATTTCTATGAGATAGGCAGGCGCGATCAATTGATTGACGCCCAACAGCATGGTGGTCGGCGGACAATGGCTGAAAAACTCCTGATGAGCCTTGGCGATCTGCGGCCACCAGGCGACATCAGTGGTGTACATGCGTGTGGCGACCACAAGAGTCCTGTCGACTCCCAGCTGCTTGAGCGCGGTTTCGATGATTTCCAGGCAGCGTCTGGTCTGGCGGTATACATCACCGGGAGCGTAGGGATTGCCCTGCTCATCGAACGCCACCGTGCCACTGGTGACAATCAGGTTGCCAGCGCGTAGCGCTCGACAGTAGCCGCCGTTCTTTTCCCACGGTGCTGCGGAAAAGCAACGCGTGATGGTCGCGCCAGCCGGTTGCAGCGCGACGTGGATATGACTCAAACCACGAAATTGCAGACTGTTGGTACGCCATGCTGGCTGTTGCTCGTCGATCAGGCGCACATCGGGAAAGCGTTGCAGCAGGCGAGTAAATGCAATCCTTGCTTCGAGCTTGAAAAGCAGCGTGCCCATGCAAAAATGCGGGCCACGGCCGAACGCCAGGTGGTCATGTTGCTGGCGATGGATGTCGAAGCGATCAGGGTCGTTGAAATGCCGCGGATCACGATTGGCCGCGGCGCGGACCAGGTATACCAGGTCACCCTTGTGCAGGGTCTGGCCATGCAGCGTGACGTCTTCGGTGACGACCCGATGACTCAACTGCCCGGCGGGGCAAATGCGCAATGCTTCCTCGATGGCATTGGGGATCAGCCCCGGGTTGGCCTTGAGTTCGGCCAACGCCTGTGGATGGGTGAGCAAATAGAACAGGATAATGCCCAACTGATCGGCGCTGGTCGTCGTGGCTGCTACCAATATAAAGGCCAACTGAGCCACGAAGTCGTCTTGGGTCATCCCGGCCTGTTCGCCGGCGGCAATCACTTGGCTGACCAGATCAGCGCCAGGTGATTGGCGACGTTCATCGACGAGACGCGAGAAGTACTCGTACATCTCTTCCATCGCCTGCAAGGCCTCTCGCGGCCCGAATGCCGGATCAGTGCTACCCACCATGAACACGATGATCGCATCCGTCCAACGCCTGACCTTCAGTGCTTCCTGCGCAGGTATGCCGAACATGCGCGCCAGGATCAATGCGGGAATCTTATTGAACAGTTCTGTCATC
The DNA here is from genome assembly GCF_031931935.1 of Pseudomonas sp. rhizo25. Taxonomy (NCBI): domain Bacteria; kingdom Pseudomonadati; phylum Pseudomonadota; class Gammaproteobacteria; order Pseudomonadales; family Pseudomonadaceae; genus Pseudomonas; species Pseudomonas sp. rhizo25. Next base: position 481,371 of record NZ_JAUJXA010000003.1, on the reverse strand, counting down.
AGCTCTGGCTGGGGGCCTAATTGCGCCAGCAAGTCATCGACGATCTGCTCGATATCATCTGCCAGTGCCTCAATGGCACGCGGGGTAAAGGCCTTGCCCAGCACCTTGCGCCCGGCTTCATGGGCCTTGCCGTCCTGGGCGTACATCCAGCGCGAAGCCTTGTCGATGAAAGGTTCCAGTGCCGCTCGCTGGTGCGGGGGTACCTGGGCATTTACCAGTTCGCGCATGCGATTGGAGGAGTAACGGCGGGCATCGGCCTGTGCGGCGGATACGTCGTCAAACCGGGTTAGCAACCAGGCCTTGTAGTGTTGCGACCAGAACAGTGGGTGGTGATGACGCAAGTAGGCAAATGCTGCGTAGGGCTCACCTATGGTTTCAGGGTCGGCAAAATCCGGTAGTGACTGGAGTTCCATGTCAATGCTCCTCATAGAGCGCGCGGGTGAACTGCTGGACATAATCAGGTGAATCGATCAGTGCGCTGACCAGCACCTGGGGCGGTTTGAGCTGCGTGACCAACGCTTCGATCTGCGTTGAGCTGACCTCCACGCCAATCCGTTGAGGCTTGCGCACTCCCCATGGATACAGTTGATCAGCAAACTCACCGATCAGGTCCTCGAGGGTCGCAGGTGGCAGCAGCCCGAGCGCTTCGGCCTCCTGAATCACCAGATCCAGTGCCTTGGCATAGGCCAGCCCCACAGCCTGTGCATGGGTGAACCCGGTGGCCTTGCGACATTGCTCGAGGATCTGCACTTCGACGCTCTGGGCGATGTTGGCGGGCGGGCTGTCGACGAACCGTGGCCGCGCCAGGGCGCTCTTGATCACTTGATAGGCCATGATCGAGCTGTCACCGGCAAAGGTATTGGCAACCTCGCAATCCATGCGCTGAGTGACGATCTGGTTGTAATGATGGAATCCCTGGGATCCACACAGCTCTCTGGACAGGGCGATCACTTCGAGTCCTTGCCATGCACCCACTGCCTTGCACAAGGCTGCCAGCACGTGGAGTTCCTTGCGCTTGGCCTCCTGTGCCCAGTCGGCTTCAAAGCGCTTGCGCACTGCCTGCTCCAGGTACTTGAGCGCGAGCGCCTTGAGCTGTATGGCATAAAGGCGTTGACGAAACATCGGCTGGCTCAACAACGCCACTTGGCCCGAGGGCGCCTGGATGAGGCGGTGATGGGCGAAACGGTAGCTCAGGTGAGCGGTCAGGCCGGCAATGTGGCGAATGCCTGCGATGAAGATCAAGCGCTCTTGCAGGAACGTTTTCAGCGCCTCGATAAAACGCAGAGGTAACGGTAGGTCGCTGACGAACGTGCCCTCGTCAGTGAAGTGCGCATGGCGTTGCAGCAGCGCGTCAACGGGCAACTTCACCTGGCAGAAACGTATTGCCGCCACTTGGTTGGCGTGTATTCCACCCTTGGGATCACACGTCATTATTTTCACGCCATTGAGCAGTCGACCATTTTCGCGCTTGCGAATAACCACGCGAAACCAATGGTGGCCTTGATCCTCTCCGTCGACGATCAGGCGGGCAAGTACCATCAGTACCTGGGCGGCGCGCAAGGCGTTACCTATCCAGCATTTGCAGGCCTCGGGCGAAGGGGAGTCGAGCACCAGGCTATGGTTTTGCCGGTCGTACGTCACCGTCGTTCGCACATTGCGCACGTCGGTTCCCCCTGCGACTTCCGTACAGCCGAAGGCGTAGACCTTGCGCAGGTGGATCACTTCGTCTCGATAGCGCTTTACCTGTGCGGCAGAGCCATGGTTGAACAACGTGTCGACGGCAATCATGTGATCGACTATCGAGGAGTGGAGCGCGTAATCGAAGGCGCCCACGTACCCCATCAACTCACAGAGCGAAGAAAACTCCGATTGCCGTGGTTGGCCCAACCACAGTTCGTTATTGATCAGGCCGGTGTCAAAGATCGCATGCATGCGCTTGATGGTCAGGTCCATGTAGCTTTTCAGCGGCATGTGATGGCGTTGGCGCGGCTCGAACAGAGACGAGCCGAGTAATTGTTCGAATAGGTCGTTCAAGGTGAAGCTCTCCTGTTTCGAATGAGCATTTCGAAACACCCGAGCAGGAGCACTGGCAGGAAAACTACGAGGAGGGCATCAGATACCGAAGTGATGGAGGCAGCTGCTGCTATTGATCCAAAGCCAGACATTCCTTGTCTTCGCTACTGGTACAGCAAGGCCCCAGACATCTTTTGAACTGCAGACGACTTCAAGTGCTATGTAGACTCTAGTCGTCATCCGCCAGGTCGCAAGCGGCGCATTGCACCATTTGTCGTGTGGTGCGGATAAGGCCTCAGCCCACACGACTTGCCAGCACCTCGCCGATACTGCGCCGCCGCGCATGGACTTCGGCGGCATGAATCAACTGTTCCAGCTCCGTGGGTTCGACATCGAAGAATTGCTCCATCTCGGCCAGCGCCAGCTTGAGATCGGCAGCGGTGATAGCCGGATCGGTCACGGGGGGGCTGCCGATGAAAACCGGCGCAGGTTCGACAGGGCCTTTGGGGTAACGCGTGCGCGTGGCGTTGTTGTAGGCCAGGGCACAGGCCAGCAGGGCGCCGGCGCCGAGCATCACCGGCGCCAGCTCGTGCCAGCCCAGTGCGATTGAGGCTGGGTCGGCCAATACCAGGGTCATGGCCAGGCCGCCGGCGGGTGGGTGCAGGCAGCGCAGCCAGCAGATCAGGATCACCGTCATGCCGGCCGCAAGGCAAGCACTGCCCAAGGTGCGCCCCAGCACCCGTGCTACCAGCAACGCCACGATGCCGGCGCAGAGATAACTGCCCATGATCGACCACGGCTGGGCCAGGGCCCCGGATGAGACGGCAAATAGCAGCACCGCCGAGGCCCCAAGCGGGCCGAGCAGGTGCAGGGCGACCTCCATGCCGAACACTTGGGCACAGGCCCAGACACTGAACATTGTGCCCAGCGCCATGCCGATTGCGGCACGGCTCCATTCGGAGGGGCGGGTATTGATTGCAGCGGGTAACCAGCGAGCGAGCATTGAAAGACGGTCCATAAACAGCGGGCGAAAAAAAAGGCCTGCCTGGTTTCCCGGTACAGCCCTTTGAAAGTTCCAACGTTTGGGGGAGGAACACTGCGCAGTGTGCCGCTGATAAGGCGTCGGCACCACTGCATATTAATGAGGTTTAAATGCAAAAATGATGCAGTCAAACACTATCGCCATAGGTAATCGGCCCGACCGGTGTTGGCGTGGCCGTGCAGATTTTACCCAGCACACGGATGCTTGCTTCTTCATTGAACAGGCGGGCCTGCAGGTCTTCCCGCAGCTTGGGGTCGTCTGCCAACGGCCCCTTGAGTGCCACCAACGCGTCGCGTAACTCCATCAAACGATCCAGTCTGGGTAAAGGTACAGTGAACAGATCCTCTCGCACGGCATTGTCCTCTTAATGAAGTAAGCCATCGCGTGGGCAGCCTACAGCGTCCTTGTTGTCATGGAGTGCCTTGGCCCGATTGACAGCAGATGAGCCCTGACAATCGGGTAGTAGATATTTAGTGCACGTGGCAGCGAGTCTACAGTTGGGTTCCAAGCGCAGGAAGGGAAAGTGCACCAGCCATTACGCAAAGGAATGTAGGTGTTTTCTTGGTGCCTTTGATGAAAGACGCCCACTGGCTGAAGAGTGGGCGTTCTTTCTTACGTTGCCATGGGAAAAGCACTCAAGGCGCCGAAGTGGTAGCCAAATGCAGCAGTACATAAGGGGTCTTGTCGAACTCGCCGGTGAGCGTCGGCGTGATCGCACGCAGACGTGGATCGTCCAGCGTTTCAAAGTCTGCCTGGCTCATGACGACCCAAGCCGGTGCCAGGATCGGTTTCAAATCGGCAGGCAATTGGGTAAATAACGGCACCTTGTCACAATCGTAATTAACCATGAACTTTATGGCTTTCGCGTCTTTGCCCAATGCGTGCAGTACCAGCGGGGCCGGCTGCTGCAGGACCCTGGCTTTGACGGCAAGACTGAACGTGCGGGTGTCGTACAGCCGGCGTTCCAGGGGCTCAACCACCATGATGTAGGTGGTCCAGAGCGCCAGCACGGCGGCCAAGGCGGGACCGTAGTGGCGTAGCCGCGCCTTGAGCAGTGCCAGCAAAGCCACGACCTGGAGCAGCCCGAGCACGACGAAGATCAGCTCGAGGCTGGCCAGCGGCTCTGGATAACGTCGCCGCGCCACCACCAGGCCAATCGCCAATAGTGTTGGCAGCAGCGTCCAGAGACCCAGCGTCAGCCCACGTAGCCAGGCAAAGAGGCGGCCTTGGCTGACCTGGAAAGGGTAGGCGGCGATGATGGCTGCAAACGGCAGCATCGGCAGGATATAACGCGCCTTCTTGGCCTGGGGCACCGACAGGCCCAGCATCACCAGCACACCGGCGGCGGCGCAATAGCACACCAGACTCAACGCCGGGTCCGGCCCGCGCCGGCCGCCAACCACCACGGCCAGCAGCACCAGTAATGCCAACGGATAGGCCAAGGCGTAGTTGCCCATGGAGCTGGTGAAGTAATACAGCACGCCGCCGGAGCCTTCGCTGCCGTCCATGCGCCCAAGGAACTGCATGCGAATCACGTCATGCATGAAGTCTTCGCCGCCACTGAGCTTGGCCAGCAGCAATAACAAGCCGACACACGCCGCCAGCAGCGCCAGTGACAGCAGGCCGAAGCTGAACAGCTGGCGCCATTGGCGGTTGATCAGGTAATAGCTGCACAACACGCCAGTGGGGATTACCAGGCCAATCGGCCCACGGATCGCAAACCCCAGCAACAGCAATAGAAACACCCAATGCAGGCGTTTGGCGGCAGCGAAGTGATCATGGGCATACCCCAGGTAAAACACGGCCAGAGCCACGGCAGCTAGCATCTGGTCCAGGGAGACCGAGCGGGTTTCGCTGACAAAAGTGCTGCTGAGCAGCAACATCGCAATGCTCAGCAGGCCCCAGCGCGGCGAGTAGGGCGCGATCAGGCGATACACCAGCATCACGATCAGCGCCGATGCGAGCGCGGTAGGCAGCCATGCCGTCAGGCTGGTGACTTGGCCGAAAGGCAACGACAACAGCCAGGTCAGCAGGGTCGACGTCGCCAGGTAGTCGGCATAGGGCTGACCGTAGGTGGTGGGGAAAAAGCTTGGTCCATGGCGCAGCATTTCCTGGGCAAAGACCACGAAGCGCGAATCGAAGCCGATGATCGCCTGGTGCCAGTTGCCGGCAATGAACAGCACCAGCGCCAGGAGCCCAAGCCCCAGCGACTGGCGGCGGATCGTTGCACTCTGCAGGGACGGGAAAACCTTGTTCACCTAGCCGACATCCCTGACCTGTTCCACCCAGTTTTGCTGGGGAATCGGCAACTCGCAGGAATCGCCACGGCCGATGGGGAAATACTTGAAGCCTTTGCGTGTCAGGCGCTCACCGTCATACAGGTTGCGGCCATCGAAGATCACCGGGGTTTTCAGGCGTTGGTGAATCAGGTCGAAGTCCGGTGCCTTGAATTGCTGCCATTCGGTACACACGATCAGTGCATCGGCGCCGCCCAGGGTGGACTCCGGGGTGCCCATCAGCATCAGCCGCGGGTCATCGCCGTAGATGCGCTGGGTTTCCTGCATGGCTTCGGGGTCGAAGGCGCGCACATTGGCGCCGGCAGCCCAGAGGGCTTCCATAAGCACTCGGCTGGGGGCGTCGCGCATGTCATCGGTATTGGGTTTGAAGGCCAGGCCCCACAAGGCGAACGTCTTGCCCTTGAGGTTGCCCTTGAAGAACGCGTTGATACGCTCGAAGAGCTTGCTCTTCTGCCGCTGGTTGATGGCTTCCACGGCTTCCAGCAGGTCGCTGGAGCAATTGGCTTGCTTGGCGCTGTGGATCAAGGCACGCATGTCCTTGGGGAAACATGAGCCGCCATAGCCGCAGCCCGGGTAGATGAAGTGGTAGCCGATCCGCGAGTCGGCGCCAATGCCCAGGCGCACTGCTTCAATATCGGCGCCCAGGTGTTCGGCCAGCTCGGCGATCTGGTTGATGAAGCTGATCTTGGTGGCCAACATGCAATTGGCGGCGTACTTGGTCAGCTCGGCACTGCGCAGGTCCATGAAGATAATGCGGTCGTGGTTGCGGTTGAACGGGGCGTACAGGTCGCGCATCACTTCACGCACTTGCTCACGTTCGCAGCCGATGATGATGCGGTCCGGACGACGGCAGTCGGCGACGGCCGAGCCTTCCTTGAGGAATTCCGGGTTGGAGACGATATCGAAGTCCAGGTGACGGCCTGCAATATGCAGGTTCTTTTCGATATGGGCGCGCAGGGTGTCGCCTGTACCGACGGGCACGGTGGACTTCTCCACCAGGATCACCGGCTCCACGCGGTGGCGGGACACGGCGTCACCCACCGACAGTACGTATTTCAGGTCGGCCGAACCGTCCTCGTCGGACGGCGTACCCACGGCGATGAACAGCACTTCACCGTGCTCGACGGCGAGTTTTTCGTCGTAGGTAAAGTGCAGGCGTCCGCTTTCCAGGTTGTCCTTGACCATCGCGGCCAGACCCGGCTCGAAGATGGTCACGTGGCCTTTTTGCAGCGACTCGACCTTGCTCTTGTCAACGTCCATGCAAATGACATCGTGACCGACTTCGGCGAGCACAGTGGCCTGTACCAAACCAACGTAACCACTACCAAATACACTGATTTTCATGGGGTATTCCTGGGACTTGAGGTGCTAGCACGACGAGAGTTGATAACCAGTACACCGAGGATGACCAAGGCCACCCCCAGGGTTTTTGAAAGCGAGAAACCTTCGTTGAACACCGGCAGGCTGGCGGCCAGCAGGTAAACCAGCGCGTAGCTGATGCTGAGCAACGAATAGGCGCGGCCAAGGGGCAAGTCCTTCAGCGCGCCGAGCCAGCAGAGCATCGACAGCGCATAGGCGCTGATCGCCAGGATCACCACGCCCAAGGCGCTGAGGTCGATGCTGTTGCTGGTGAAGGCTGCCAGCCATTCGGCGGGCAAGGGCAGGCGAGTCATGCTCCAGCGCATGCCTAACTGGGCGCCACTCACCAGGCCGACACTGCCCAAGGCCAGGGTGAAACCCCGTGCGCGGCTCATACCTGGCGCCCCAGCAAGGCAACACCGGCGATCACCAACACCACACCCAGCCAGTGACGGCCATCGATGGGTTCGTGAAACACAAAGCGCGCCACCAGCGTGACCAGCACGAAATTCAAGCTGAGCATGGGGTAGGCAATGCCCACTTCCAGGCGCTGCAGCACCAGCAGCCACACCAGCAGGCCCAGGCCCAGGCACACCAGCGCCGACCATAACCACGGCGAGCGCAGTTTCAACGCCCAACCATCCGGCACGTCACGCCAGCTTTCTACGGCGAACTTTTGCGAGACCTGGCCCATGCAGGTGAGCAGGCAGGCTGTGAGCAACAGCAGCAGGGTGATCATGGCGCGACCTGCGGGAAAATCAGGATCACGATCTTGCCCTGTGCATAGCGCTTGCCATCGGCAGGCAGCAGCGCGAGTTCTTCCTTTTCGCCGGCGCTATTGACCCGCATCACCACGCCAACAGCGCCGGTACGCCGGGTTTGCTCCATCCATGCCTGAATCGCGTTGCGGTCCACCAGGCGCGGGGCCGTATCCGCATAAGTCAGGCCGTACTTGACCTCTCCTGAGGTGTTGTACAGCGTGATATCGGGGCGTTTCAGGCGCCATGACAGCGCTGAGGCGGCGCCAAGGTCATTGCTCAACAGGGCGACGGTGGGCTGCAACTCGTCGATGTGATCAATGATGAACTGGTCAGGGGTCTTGTTATAAACCACCGAATGGGGCAACGCCGCAGGCACCAAGACCACCAGCAACCCACTGCCGATCAGGGGCGCGGCCCACAATGTCAAGGGGCGCGCCGCTTGCAGAAGATTGACGACGATCCAACCGAACAAGAAGGTGAACACCAAGACCAGGCTGAGGGTTTCCTCGCCGGGTTCGTACACCGGTTTCTTCAACTGGAACCAGCTGAGGGCCAGCAGCACCAGTACACCGATCGCCAGGTTCAACCAGCCGTTGATGCGCAGGACGCGGCCGTGACGCTGAGTGAGTTTGTCACTCAGGGTCGAGCCCATCAGCAGCGCCAAGGGCAACATGCACGGCATGATGTAGGAAGGCAGCTTGCCCTTGGCCAGGCTGAAAAACGCCAGGGGCATCAGCAGCCAGAGCAGCAGGAACGCCGTCTTTGGCACGCGTTTTTGCAGCCACGCCTCTTTGGCTGTAGACGGCAGCAGCGCAACCCATGGCAGCGCGAAAGCTACCAGCAGCGGCAGGTAATACCAGAACGGTTCGGCATGCTGAGCGTCTTCACCGGCGAAGCGTTGGATATGCTCGTGCCAGAAGAAGAAGTGCCAGTAGTCCGGCTCTTGCAGGTGCACGGCCAACGCCCACGGCACGCTGACCACAATCGCCACCAGCACGGCCACAACACCGAACTTTAACAATTCACCCAAGCGTTTTTGCCAGAGGGCGTAGGGCAGGGCGACCAATACCGGCAGCAACCAGGCCAGGAAGCCCTTGGTCATGAAACCCATGCCGCACGCGAAACCCAGCAGGGCCCAGGACCACAGTCGACCACGCTGCGTGCTGCTGTCGAAGCAGAACCACAACGCCACGCCGGTCAGGTTGACCCAGAAGGTGAACTGCGGGTCCAGATTGGCATAGCCGCCGAGCGCCGCGACACTGACGAAACTCATGTACAGAACGGTGCTGACCAGGCTTTTCTGCGGGTCGTTCCACAGCCGGCGAGATACCAGGTAGACCAGCAGAATGCTCAAGGCGGTGCTCAAAGCCGAGGCAAACCGTACGCCGAACAGGTTCTGCCCGAAGAGCGCCTGACCCAGCGCGATCATCCAATAGCCTGCGGCGGGTTTTTCGAAGTAGCGGATGCCCATGAAGTGCGGCGAGGCCCATTTGCCGGTCAGCAGCATTTCCTGGCTGATCTGCGCATAACGGGTTTCATCCGGAATCCACAGGCCATGGGTGGCCAGCGGCAGCAGGTAGACCACAGCAAACACCAGCAGGAGCAGGGGCAAAGCCCAGCGGCGGATCATGCTTGCTGTACTCCGAGCCAACCCTCGCGGCCGCTCAATGCGCCGCGCACCAGCTGTTGCTGGGGCAGGGTGGCCACATCTGCAGGCAACAACTCACCCAGGGGTTTGAACTCGATGCCACGCTGCCCTGCCTGGGCGAGCAATTGGCGAAAATCATTGGCCATCAGAATCCCTTCTACTTCTGCGTGGATCGTGTAGACGTTGAGCTTCGAGGCGTTGAACCGATCAAGAATGAAGCTATTGAAGTCCTTGGCAGCCACTACCGGCCCGACGATCTCGTCGAAGGTCGGCAGGTCAACCGGAATTTGTGGGGTGCCCGCACTGCCATCGGCCAAGGTCGGTCGAAACAGGCTGGTGCCCCGGCAATCACTGTTGTAGCGAAAGTTGAACCCTTGCTTGGCTTGCACCACACGCTCATCGGCACGCCAACCGGCGGCCGCCGAACAATCCACGCGCTCACCAAGGATGTCGCTCAAGGTCTGTACACCGCGGCGAATCTGCTCGACCAACTGTGCCTCGCTCCAGCGCCCGGCGTTGGCCTGCCAGCCATGGTGGTCCCAGGCGTGCAGGCCGACTTCATGCCCGGCGGCCTTGGCCTGGCGCATCAAATGCCCCAGATCACGGCCGATCGGCTTGCCTGGCCACGCGGTGCCGGCCAGCAGGATGTCCCAGCCATACAGGCCGGCGGCATTGGAGCGCAGCATCTTCCACAGGAATTGCGGGCGGATCAGGCGCCACAGGTGGCGCCCCATGTTGTCCGGCCCGACACTGAAGAAGAACGTCGCCTTCACTCCAGCTTCGTCCAGGGACTCGAGCAACCGTGGCACACCTTCACGGGTGCCACGGTAGGTATCGACGTCGATGCGAAGACCTGCCTTCATTATTTGGCTTCGTCAATAGACTGGGCGATTTCAACCATGGCCTCGCGTAAGAAGAAATCCAGGGTGTTGCCGATGGTTTCGCTCATCTGCACGGTCGGCTCCCAGTTCAGCAGGCGCTTGGCGTTTTCGATGCTGGGCTTGCGATGCGCCACGTCCTGGTAACCGGTGCCGTAGAACGCCTTGCTTTCCACGTCGCGGAAACCGGCAAACGGTGGGAAGTTATGGCGCAGCGGGTGGGCTTCGAACTGACGCAGCAGCTCTTCGCCCAATTGGCGAATGCTCGCTTCGTTTTCCGGGTTGCCGATGTTGATGATCTGGCCGTTGCAGGCATCGTTGTCGTTATCGATGATGCGGGCCAGGGCTTCGATGCCGTCGGCAATGTCGGTGAAGCAACGTTTTTGCTCACCACCGTCGAACAGGCGGATCGGCGTGCCTTCCACCAGGTTGAGGATTAGCTGGGTGATGGCGCGCGAGCTGCCGATACGCGCCGAGTCCAGGCGGTCCAGGCGCGGGCCCATCCAGTTGAAGGGGCGGAACAGGGTGAAGTTCAGGCCCTTGTCGCCGTAGGCCCAAATCACTCGATCCAGCAGTTGCTTGGACACCGAGTAGATCCAGCGCTGCTTGTTGACCGGGCCGACCACCAGGTTGGAGGTGTCTTCGTCGAAGTACTGGTCCTGGCACATGCCATAGACTTCGGAGGTTGATGGGAAGATCACACGCTTGTTGTACTTGACGCAGTAGCGCACCAGCTTGAGGTTTTCTTCGAAGTCCAGCTCGAACACGCGCAGCGGATTACGGGTGTATTCAATCGGGGTGGCGATGGCCACAAGGGGCAGGACCACGTCGCATTTCTTGATGTGGTACTCGATCCACTCCGAGTGGATGCTGATATCGCCTTCCACGTAGTGGAAGTTGGGGTGGCTGCGCAGGCGCTCGATGGCGTCGGAGCCGATGTCCAGGCCGTAGACCTCGTAACGGTCGTCGCGCAGCAGGCGCTCGGACAGGTGGTTACCGATGAAACCGTTTACCCCCAGGATCAGCACGCGGGTACGGCGTGGCTTGCGCCCGGACTCAGCGCCGCGCAGTACGGAACCGTCCACCAGGCCCAGCTCATCGGCCAGGGCCGGGCCGGCCAGGTACAGGCCATTTTCATTGCGCTGGCCGAACCGGATCACCAGAGAGTCTTCGCCGCAGGCAATACGCAGCGGGTTGACGCTGATCACGCGACCTGGCGCCAGGCCTTCGTTGCCCTTGACCACCTCGGCTTGCCAGACAATCAGCTTGTGCTCGCCAACGGCGCAAAAGGCGCCCGGGTACGGCTGAGTCACGGCGCGAACCAGGTTGAACAGGGTTGCGGCCGGTTGCTTCCAGTCCAGCTTGCCATCGGCGGCGGTGCGGCGGCCGAAGTAAGTGGCTTGGCTTTCATCCTGGGCGGTTTCAGTCAGCTTGCCCTGGGCCAGTTGTGGCAGCGCATCGCGCAGCAGAGTAGCGGCGGCATCACGCAGCTTGGCGTGCAGGCTCAGGCCGGTATCGGTGCGATCGATGCTGACCTTCTGCTGGGCCAGGATGGCGCCGGCATCGGCACGCTTGACCATGCGGTGCAGGGTGACGCCAGTTTCAGTTTCGCCGTTGACCAGCACCCAGTTGGCCGGTGCGCGGCCACGGTATTTGGGCAGCAACGAGCCGTGCAGGTTGAACGCGCCTTTGCGGGCGGTGGCCAACAGCGCTTCGCTGAGCAGGTTGCGGTAGTAGAAGGAGAAGATGTATTCCGGGTTCAGCTTGGCGATGCGCTCGATCCACAGGGGGTGGTTGGCGTCTTCCGGGGCGTGTACCGGGATGCCATTGCGTGCGCATAGCTGGGCGACGGAGCCGTAGAAGTTATTTTCCCTGGGGTCATCGGCATGGGTGAACACGGCAGCAATTTCGTAACCGGCACTGAGCAGGGCTTCAATGCCTGCACAGCCAATATCGTGGTAAGCGAAGACAACAGCTTTTGAACTCATGACTGGACCTGATCGGAAGGAGAAGTAGAAGTATGGGAAGACACCAGGCCGTCTACCACGACGACTGGAGCCGGTGCTGCCGGCTGGTTGCGCAGCACTTTTTCAATAAAGAAGCGTGGGCGGGCGCGTACATCGCTGTACATGCGGCCCAGGTATTCACCCAACAGGCCCATGCCGATGAACTGGCCGCCGGTGAACACGAACAGCACGGCGAACAGCACGAACAGGCCGTCACCGGCCCAGTCGGCGCCGAAGGCCAGGCGCATGATGATAAGTGCGAAGGCAAACAACACACCCAGGGCCGCCAGGCTGAAACCAACGATGGACAGCAGGCGCAATGGCGTGGTGGTCATGCAGGTCAGCAAGTCGAACATCAGGCTGATCAGGCGCATGGCGCTGTATTTGGATTCGCCGTGTTCCCGCTCGGCGTGGTGTACGAGGATTTCCGTGGTGTGGCGGGCGAAGCCGTTGGCCAGGATCGGGATAAAGGTGCTGCGTTCACGGCAGGCGAGCATGGCGTCGACGATGGTGCGGCGGTAGGCGCGCAACATGCAGCCGTAGTCGCTCATGGCTACGCCGGTGGAGCGTTGCACGGCCAGGTTGATCAAACGCGAAGGCCAGCGGCGAAAGGCCGAGTCTTGGCGGTTGTTGCGCACGGTGGCAACCACGTCATAGCCCAGGGCGGCTTGCTCCACCAGGCGCGGGATTTCTTCGGGCGGGTTCTGCAGGTCAGCGTCGAGGGTAATCACCACGTCACCACGGCACTGCTCGAAGCCGGCCATGATCGCAGCGTGCTGGCCATAGTTGCGATTGAGGATCACCGCTACCACGTGGCTGCCTTCTGCAGCGGCGGCGTCTTCGAGCAGTTGGGCTGAATCGTCGCGACTACCGTCATCCACCAGGATGATTTCGTATTCGTAGGCCAGTTGCTCGCACGCTGCAGTGGTACGACGCAGCAATTCGGGCAGGCTCTCTTGTTCGTTGTAGACCGGGATAACGATCGACACGCAATGAATAGGGTAGGGTTTCAAAGTTTCATAACCTCGGGCTGGAGCAACTTGACGCGTGAAAACAGCAGCAATTATTGGGCAAAACTACAGCCCGCAGATTACAAGGCGGCGCTAAAGATAAAGCGTAATCAACAGGTTAGTCGACAAACCGCGGATTGCTCTGAAGTACTGCCTACAAGGTTAAGCGCAAAAATGTGCAACGAATATGAAAGGCGGATGAAAAACTCGTTTATTTGACAGGTAGACAGCTAGGGTTCAGCTAAGTAACTAAGGCATTACAAGTACAGCGGCGTGGGCAAGATGGGAGCGCTCGACAGGGGGGTTGGTTCAATTTTGGCGCGGCGGGCCAGCCGATGAGGCTTATTCAACAATCTTCTCTGCATTGGCGCTCAAGTGCCGGTAAAGTAAGCCATCTCTTGCCAGGGTACTCGAATGAATAGCGTGCAACTTTTATGCGGCCAGTTGCGGCCCGCGCTGATGGGACTGTTGATGACGGTGGCCTGTGCCACCAGCGTGCGGGCCGATGACGGCGTCGCACTGACCAGCATCGAGCAGGTGCCGGAAGGCGTGGAAGTACGCGGTAAACAGGTCGCTGCCTACACCTGGGATGACCGCCAGGGCAAAAACCTGCTGGTGCTTGCCGAACAGGTCAGCGAGCGGGACGACGATGGTACTCAGTCGGCCTTCATCTACGCGGCGCAGTACCTGCTGGGCGGCGACCGGCCCAAGCGTGTGTGGATGCTGTACGACGACGTGCAGCACTGCGAATTCGACGCCGGGCTGCGCTTTGACCGCGCCGCCACCAAGGTCACCGACCTGCTGGGCGACGGCAATACCCAGGCCACGGTCGGCTATTCGCGTACCTGCACCAGTGATGTCAGCCCTAACGAATTCAAGCTGATCATGCACGTCGGCAAGTCCGAGAAGTACCGCCTGCGAGGCCTCGACCGTGTGGGTGCCAGTTGGTGGGATGAAGACGCCGGAGCCTTGCGCGGCATGCCATTGCCCACCGACTGCAGCGTCGCGGCCCAGCAGGCGCTGGTCAGCCAATACAAGGAGCAGGGCACCGAACTGCCGCTGCCAGGCTGCTATGGCGACGAGAAAGACTTCGCCAAGGCGCCGGACGGCTACCTCACCTTCATGCGCAAACATTGGTTCGCGCTGATGCAGCAGCAGGATGCCGACTGGAGCCAGTCCATGGCCCAGCCTCAGGCTTCTGGCGAGGAGGACGCCGCGGAGCCGTGATGCCCTGATATTCGCCACTCAAAATGTGGGAGGGGGCTTGCCCCCGATGGCGGCGGGTCAGCCACAGATGCATTCACTGACACGCCCTCATCGGAGCATGGGTATCTACACAACTGCCCATGCTGACTCGCTGCTTGCTCTTGCTCTTGCTCTTGCTCTTGCTCTTCTTTTGATCTTGATCTTAGGCGCCCCGTTAAACCACGCTGGCGGATTACGGGCACACCGAGCCTAGGCGAGGTGCCGAGTGGTGGGGCAAGAGCGTTTGGTTACTTTGCGCTTTTCAAAGTGACCCGCTGTAAAAGCGGAACCAATAGTGGTCGTTACCGCAGCAACGGATATGTACTCGATCTGATCCAGCATCCTGGTCGGCTGTCAGGCCGCCATCGGGGGCAAGCCCCCTCCCACAGGGTCCAGTGGCGTACCAGAAGTTGTGTAGATAGCCGTGCTCATCGGGGGCCCATACCCTCCCACATTTGGATGTGTAGATAGCCATGCCGATCATGGGTTAGACTTTGCCCTCGCCAATTCACTAAATACATCGATTAATCAACAGGTTAAGCGATTTATTTAATCCAAAGGCTGATCTACCTTGACTGAGTCTATCCGCAACCCCCTGACCCTTTACCTCACCCGCCTGGCACCTTCCAGCCAACTGACCATGCGCTATGTGCTACAGGATGCCGCCGATCGCCTGGGCTTTGAGGACATCAACCTCGAAGAGATCGACTGGCACCTGCTGCAACCCGATCATGTGATCGCCCTGGTCGCGGCGTTGCGCGAGGACGGCTATGCGCCGAATACCTCGTCGTTATATGTGAATGCCGTGCGCGGCGTGATGAACGAAGCGTGGCGCATGAGCTTGATCAGCCAGGACCACCTGTTGAAGATGCGCTCGGTCAAGGCCGCACCGGGCACACGCCTGGGCCAGGGCCGTAACCTGCGTCGCACTTTGATCCGCGAGATGCTCGAGGTCTGCGCAGCCGACCCTCGCCCCCAGGGCCTGCGGGACGCCGCAGTAATCGGCCTGCTGTATGGCTCGGGCATGCGCAAGTCAGAGTCGGTCAACCTTGACCTGGCACAGATCAATTTTGACGAACGCAGCCTGCGGGTGATCGGCAAGGGCAACAAGGAGCTGATCAAGTACGCGCCGGACTGGGCGTTTGCCAAACTACGGACCTGGCTGGAATTCCGTCGCGGGCAACTCAAGGAAGGCGAACAGGACGACAGCTTCCTGTTCAACCGGATCCGCCGGGGCAGCCATATCACCCGCGAACGCATCACCAAACATGCGATTTACTACATCGCCCGCCAGCGCGGCGACCAGGTGGGCGTGAAGATCATGCCCCATGACTTCCGCCGCTCGTTCATCACACGGGTGATTGAAGAGCATGATTTGTCGATTGCACAGAAGCTGGCGCATCACACCAATATCCAGACCACCGCCAGCTATGACGTGCGTGACGACAACGAGCGGCGGCGGGCGGTGGATCGGTTTGATTTGTAGCCTCAGGATTAATGAAGATCAAAATGTGGGAGGGGGCTTGCTCCCGATTAGCGATGGACCAGCTACACATAAGCTGACTGACACACCGCTATCGGGGGCAAGCCCCCTCCCACAATTGGTCTTTCAGAGGGCTTAGAGAATCGGCTTGCCGCCAGTCACCGCATAGCGTGACCCAGAGATATAGCTGGCCTCATCCGAAGCCAGCAAGACATAAATCGGCGCCACTTCCACCGGCTGCCCTGGACGCCCCAGCGGGGTTTCGCCGCCGAAGTTTTTCACGTCCTCATCGGTCATGGTCGCGACGATCAATGGCGTCCAGATCGGGCCCGGCGCCACACTGTTGACGCGAATGCCCTTGTCACCCAGCAACTGCGCCAAGCCACCGGTAAAGTTGGCAATCGCGCCCTTGGTGGCAGCGTAGGCCAGCAGTGTTGGCTTGGGCATGTCCGAATTGACCGAGCTGGTATTGATGATCGAACTGCCGGCCTTCATATGGGGCAGGGCCGCCTTGCAGATGCGAAACATCGCGGTGATGTTGATATCGAAGGTCTTGACCCATTCTTCATCCTCGATCTCTTCGAAGGTTTCGTGAGTCATCTGGAACGCGGCGTTATTGACCAGGATGTCGATACGCCCAAACTGTTCGACGGTCTTGTCCACCAATGCCTGGCAAGTGGCTTTTTGCGCGATATCGCCAGGCAGCAGCAGGCATTGGCGACCGGCTTCTTCGACCCAGCGCGCGGTTTCCTTGGCGTCGTCGTGCTCATCCAGGTACGCAATGGCCACATCGGCACCTTCGCGGGCGAAGGCGATGGCAACGGCGCGGCCGATGCCACTGTCGGCACCCGTGATCAGGGCAATTTTATTGGCCAGGCGGCCGGAGCCCTTGTAGCTCTGTTCGCCACAGTCGGGGTACGGATCCATTTTTTTCTGGGAACCCGGCACGGCTTGGGCTTGAGGGGCGAAAGGCGGGCGTGGATAGTCAGTCATTTCAGTCTCCATAGGTTTCCAAAGGTGCTATGGAGTTAGTAATTACGTGGCCGGCGATAGTTGTAATGGATGCCCGCAAGGCCCGACGAATGGTTTACGCCTTGCCTCAGGAGGAGGGCGGGACGCTGGAGGCCAGATGCGCCGGCAAACGGCGCAAGGTCCACAGCGTGGTAAGCATTGCGGCGAGCGCACACAACGCGATGCCAATCAACATCGGCGCCGGGGTATGGTCGGCGAATATCCCCACCAGGGTCATCGCTACGGCGGCAGTGACCATCTGGATGGCGCCCAGCAGCGCCGATGCAGAACCTGCCACTGCGCCATGATCTTCCAGCGACAGCACCCCAGCCGCCGGTAGCAGCAGGCCGAGGCAGCCAAACCCGGTAAACAGCAGCGCCATCATCAAGACCAGGCTGTCACCCCATAGCGTGGTGGCCGCCAGCAGGGCCATGACCGCGGCTACGCCCATTACCGACCAGCGGATCAGTGGCGCCAGGCCGAAACGCGCGCTCAGGCGTGCGGTCAGCTGGCTCATGGCGAAGAATGAAGCCGCGTTAAGGGCAAAGCACAGGCTGAACTGCGTCGGAGTCAGGCCGAAATACTCGATGTACACGAAGGGCGCACTGCCGATAAAGACGAAGAAGGTAGCGAGGCCGAAACCGCAGACCACCGACAACCCTGTGAATACCGGATCGCGCAGCAGCGCTCCGTAGCTGCCAAACGCATTGCCCAGGGTCTTGCCCAGGCGACGCTCGGCTGGATGGGTTTCCGGCAGTTGCACGATGGTCATCACCAGGCACAGCACGGCCACCACCGCCAGCACCGCAAACACTTCGCGCCAGCTCCAGATCGAAATCACCAGGCTACCGGCCAAGGGCGCGAGGATCGGCGAAACACTCATCACCAGCATCAGCAAGGCCATCAGCCGCGCGGCTTCATGGCCGGTGTACAGGTCGCGAACAATCGCCCGCGGGATCACCATTCCCGCGCAGGCACCGAATGCTTGCACAGCACGAAAGCCGATCAGCATTTCGATGGTCGGCGCCAGGGCGCAGCCGATACTGCCGATGGTAAAAATCACCAGCCCCACGTAGATCGGCAACTTGCGCCCGAACACATCGCTGATCGGGCCGTACAACAGCTGGCACACGCCGATGATCATGAAGAACACCGTCAGGCTCATTTGCACGGCGGCCGGCGAGGCCTGGAGGCTGGCGCCGAGGGTCGGCAGGGCAGGCAGGTAGATGTCGATGGCAAACGGGCCAACAGCGGTGATCAAGCCCAGCAGCAGGGCGAGGTGGGCAATACTTCGAGACATGGGTAGATCCGGGGCGCAGCAAAGGTCGGTTAGCTTAAGGGATCGGTGCAAATCCGCAAACTTAGGCTTCACTAACCAGAGACTCTGGCCGATAACGGTAGCAGGGGCGGTCAAGCGGTTGGGTTCCCAACCGGCAGTCCAGGTACGGGGATACGAGCATGACGATCAAATTACGCTTGATGTTGTTGATTGCGACCGGATTGCTCACTGCGTTGGTCATGAGCGTGGCCGGTTACCTGGGAAATAACCGGATGGGGGCAGCGGTAGAGGACAATGAAGTCAGCATGACTGTGCTGCGCAATCACATGGAAGCCGACATGATGCACGATGCCCTGCGCGCCGATGTGTTGTCGGCCATGCTGGTGGGCCTGGGGAAAAGCACCAGCACCAGGGATGAGGTCAACACTTCGCTGAAGGAGCACGCCGAGCACTTTCGCCAGGTGCTCGGAGACAACCTCAAGCTGCCGGTGGAAGACACGATCAAGGAAAGCCTGGAAAAAATCAAACCCAGCCTGGACACCTACATCAGCGCCGGCGAGCGCATCGTCGCTTTGGCGCTGGATAACCCCGAAGCCGCGCGGGGGCAATTGAATGCCTTTCATACCGCCTTCAGCCAGTTGGAAGATCAGATGGCTGCCCTGAGCGAACTGATCGAAGGCCATACGCAAAAAACCAGTGCCGGCACGCAACATACCATCAGCAACGCTAACTTCACCCTCGGCGCGGTATTGATTGCCAGTCTGGTGTTGCTGTTGGGCCAGGGCCGCTGGGTGACCATGAGCATCATGGGACCACTGCAAACCGCCAGCCGCATCGCCGCGAGCATCGCCCGGGGCAACCTGAGCGAGCCGATTGTGGAGCCGCGTCGCCAGGATGAAGCCGGTTTGTTGATCAGCAGTCTGGCCACCATGCAGCGCGACCTGCGCGGCATGATCGAGGTGGTGCGCAGCAACGCCCATGGCGTCAATGGCATGAGCGAGCGCCTTAGCCAAGGTTGCCATGAAGTGGCCGACAGCAGCCAGCAACAAAGTAGCGCTGCCAGCACCATGGCGGCAGCCGCAAGTGAAATGACCGCCAGCATCGAGGAAATCACTCGCCACGCCGGGCGCGCCCTGGACATGGCCAACCAGGCTGAAAATTTGGCCAAGGACGGTGGCCGTGTCATTCACCAGGTGGTCAAGGATATGGACGGCATCGCTCGTTCAGCGCAGCAGTCGGCCCAGGTCATCCGTACGCTGGATAAGGAGTCCGAGGCCATCTACAGCATTATCCAGGTGATCAAAGGCATTGCTGACCAGACCAACCTGCTTGCCTTGAACGCTGCGATCGAAGCGGCCCGTGCGGGCGAGCAAGGGCGCGGTTTTGCCGTGGTGGCCGACGAGGTGCGCAGCCTGGCGGGACGCACCAGCGCATCGACCCAGGAAATTGCCAGCATGGTCGGGCGTATCCAGCAAAACACTCGCGAGGCGGTGACCAGCATGGAGGAGGGCGTCTCACAGGTGGACAAAGGCATGGCCGTGACCGCTGAGGTGGAGCGAGCTATCCGCGACATTCTTCAGGCCACCTTGAATACCACCGAGTTGGTTAACGATATTTCGCGCACCATCAGTGAGCAGAGCCTGGCCAGCAACGAAATCGCCCATCAGGTGGAAATGATTGCCGGCATGTCGCAGAACAACAGCCGCGTTATTGGTGAAACCGCCTCGACCACCGATGAATTGGCCGGTTTGGCGAGCAAATTGTCGCAGTCCGTGGATCGGTTCAGCCTGTAGCGCAGACGTTTTTTTGGCCGGCTCCTTGTGGGCCGGTTTTTTTTTGCGTGAATGCCATCCTTCAGCAACGGCTCAAGGCCGCGTACCGGCGCATGATACCCGGCCCTTGCCCGTGCCTATTCGTATGATGCGTTGAATCGTGCCCACAAAAAAAGATTGAATATTCACACCTAATGTTATTTAAATAACAAAACAAGAGCGACGTGACCTGCCTGGTCGTGCCGCAACAAGGTGGAATAGCAATGAGCAAGATCGCAGTCATCGGCAGCAACATGGTGGATTTGATTACCTATATCGACCGTATGCCGGCCCAGGGCGAAACCCTGGAAGCGCCCGGCTTTGCCATGGGTTGCGGCGGTAAAGGGGCCAACCAGGCAGTGGCGGCCGCCAAGCTTGGGGCTGATGTCCTGATGCTGAGCAAGGTCGGCGACGACATGTTTGCCGACAACACAGTGGCCAACTTCCAGCGCTTTGGCATCGACACCCGTTATGTGCAGCGCGTGCCTGGCGTTTCCAGTGGCGTCGCGCCGATTTTTGTCCGGGCCGATTCCCATAACAGTATCTTGATCGTCAAGGGCGCCAATGCGCATTTGCTGCCGGTGGACATCGAGGCGGCGGCCGCCGACCTGCGTGACTGCACGCTGATCGTGCTGCAACTGGAGATCAATCTGGAGACGGTCTACCACGCCATCGAATTCGCTCACCGACAGGGTATCGCGGTGCTCCTCAACCCCGCACCGGCCCTGGCCGGCTTGAGCCGTGAGCACCTGGCGCACCTTGACTTCCTGATCCCCAACGAATCGGAACTGGCGTTGATCACAGGCGAAGTCGTGGACTCGCCGGAATCGGCCCGAACCGCTGCCCGCGGCCTGGTGACCAGCGGTATCCGTCACGTGATCGTTACCCTCGGCGAGCACGGTGCGCTGTACGTGGGGGAGGAGGGGGAGTTCCAGGTGCCGGGGGTACGGGTTGACGCCCGTGACACCACCGGTGCCGGCGATGCCTTTATCGGTTGCTTTATTCACCACTGGAACCGCGACCGCCATATTCGTCAGGCCATGGAGCAGGCGGTGGCGTATTCCGCGTGCTCGGTCATGGGGCTGGGGACGCAGAGTTCCTATCCCGACAGCGAAACGTTCGATCGCTTTAAGCAACAGCGCTGACACCTTCACCCAGCCCGGAGAACAATAATGAACAAACCTGCGCTGCAACAGACCCCCGATGGTTTCTACCTGAACCGCACGCCCTGGTTCGCCTTTATCCTGCTGTGCAGCATCTTTGCACTGTGGGCCGCCGCGGCGAGCATGAACGATGTGCTGATCGCCCACTTCAAGAAAGCGTTTTTGCTGAGTGATTTCCAGACGGCCTTTGTGCAGTCGGCGTTTTACCTGGGCTACTTTTTTGTGGCGATTCCGGCTGCGATGGTGGTCCGTCGTTTCAGCTACAAGAGCACGATTCTGGTGGGGCTGCTGCTGTACATGCTGGGTTGCTTGTTGTTTTTCCCGGCCGCGTCCACGGCCAAGTACGGCATGTTCCTGCTGGCGCTGTTTGTGATCGCCGCCGGCCTGTCGTTCCTGGAAACCGCCTGCAATACCTACTCGACACTGATGGGGCCCCGGGAAACCGGGACCCGGCGCTTGAATATCTCGCAGACCTTTCACCCGTTCGGCGCCATGGCCGGGGTGTATGTGGGCAGTTTCGTGATGTTCAAGGACACCGACGCCACCACTGAACAACTGGCTCAGATGAGCGCTTCCGAGGCAGCGGTGCAGCAATTGCAGATGATCCAGTCCACGTTGTTGCCCTATAAGTGGATGATTGCGGTGCTGGTGCTGATGTTTATCCTTGTCGCGATTACCCGGTTCCCCGCGTGCAAAGGCAATAAGCCTGCCGACAGCAAGCCGGGCAGCGTGCGTCAAAGCCTGGGGCGGCTGTGGCGTAACCCGCGCTTTACCTTTGGCGTATTGGCGCAGTTTCTTTATGTAGGCGCACAGGTCGGCGTATGGAGCTTCACCATTCGCCTGGCCATGCAAATGGGCGGCATGAATGAACGCAGCGCTTCATGGTTTCTGCTGACCACCTTTGCCGCCTACTTTGTCGGCAAGTTGATCGCCAACCTGTTGATGCGGCGCCTGCATCCCGCCAAGGTCCTCGCGATCTACGGGGTGCTGTGTATCGTGCTGCTGGCCTACACCATTCTGGTGCCGAACATTTCGGCGGTATATGCAGCGGTCGGCGTGAGTATTTTCCTCGGTCCTTGCTGGCCGACCATCTACGGCCTGACCATCGATGGCCTGGGTGAAGACACCGGCGTTGGCGGTTCATTGCTGGTGATGAGCATTGTCGGCGGCGGGGTGATCCCGATCTTCCAGGGCCTGTTGTCTGACGCCAGCGGCGGCAACATGCAACTGGCTTACAGCGTGCCGTTACTCTGCTTCATTGTGATCGTGATGTATGCACTCAAGTGCATGCGCCAACCCGGCGCCTTGGCGGTGGGCGCAACCGGGGCGGTGGCCTCATGAAGACACGTATCGCGTTGTACCCTGCGGTGTTTGGCGAGCAGGAGAAAATCCTGCTGCAATCGTCGGCCTTCAAGGTCAGTGCCTGGACTTACCCCTCCGGCGTGCTGGCCGTAAGCCTGGAGAATAGCCGTGGCCGATTGGTGATACTGCCTTATCAGGGGCAGATGATCTGGTCAGCCGTGTTCGACGGTTGCGACTTGACCATGAGCAATCTGTTTGAGCAACCCCGGCCCAGCCCGACGATCATCGAGACCTACGGCTGCTTCATGTTTCACAGTGGCCTGCTGCGCAACGGCTGCCCGGCGCCGGATGATACGCATGCCTTGCATGGCGAAATGCCCTGTGCGCCCATGGACACGGCCTGGCTGGAGGTGGACGAGGGCGTTGTACGCCTGGGAGGCTCGTATGAATATGCCAAGGGGTTCGGCGATCGCTATCGGGCGAGTCCCAGCGTGACACTTCGCGCCGATTCAGGCCTGTTCGATATCGACATGCAGGTGACGAACCTGGCCGGCAAGCCCATGGACCTGATGTATATGGCCCACATGAACTATGCGTATGTGGACGGCGCGCGGTTTGTCGAGCCATTGGGCATGCAGCGCCAGCGTTTGCGCACCAGCGTGCCGGACCATGTCAAGCCGACGCCGGCATGGAGCGCCTACATGGCGCAGCTGGCCGAGCAGCCTGCGCAATTGGCCTGCCTTGAACAGCCGGCCTTGTACGACCCGGAGATCGTGTTTTTCTTCGACGGCGTTGGCACCGACGCCACGGGCCAGGCGCACTTTCTGCTGGATCATCCCAGCGGTGCGGCGTTCTACACCCGCTACCGTCCCGAACAGTTTGCCCACGCTGCCCGCTGGATCCTGCACACGCCGGATCAGCAAGTGGCGGCATTCGTGTTGCCGTCCACCTGCGAACCCGAGGGCTATAACGCCGAGAAAGCCAAAGGCCACGTACGCATGCTGGCGGCTGGAGCCAGCGCTTCGTTCAGTGTCAGCACCGGTTATTTGAGTGCACAGGAACGGCAACGGTTGCTGGGTTAAACCAGCAACTGCGCGCCATTGGCCTGGATGACGTCCTTATAGCTGCGGGGGATTTTCTTGTCGCTGACCACGTACTGAAAGTCTTCCAGGGCGGCGAAGTGCGCGGTGCGCACCGTGTCGAACTTACTGAAATCGGCAAGCAATACGCGTTGCTGAGCCTGGCGCATGACCTTCTGCTTGACCTCGACTTCATTGAAGTTGAAGCACGTTACGCCAAACGCCTGGCTGACGCCGGCGGCAGTCACAAAGGCCCACGTCAGGCGCACGCTGTCGAGGATGCTGCTCTCGGCGTTGCTTTCGAAAACCTGGTTCTTGCGGTGAAAGGTGCCACCGCACAACACGATGTGGCAATTGGGCTTGTTCTGCAGTTTGAGCAGCACGTTCAAGGAACTGCACACCGCAGTGAACTCCAGCGCATCAGGGATGAAATCAACCACAAAAGGCGAGGTGGTGCCACAGTCGAAAAATACCGTATCACCGGCCTGGATCAACGCGGCGGCGAGTTTGCCGATGCGGCGTTTTTCCTCGACGTGGCGGGTGTCCTGCTCGGCCACCCGGTAATCGCCGCTCTCATTGCCGATGCGGGTGATATAGCCACCCAGCAGCCGCAGGTGATCGCTGAAGTGGTTGAGATCGCGGCGCAGGGTCATCTCGGAAACGTCCAGCAGTGCAGCCATTTCCTTCAGATGAATGGCGTTCTGGTCTTGCAGGGCTTGTTGGATAAGCTTCAATCGCTCGGCTTTTCTACTGTCCACGAGTCTTCCAGGGCTTGATTGTTAGTGTTAAATAAGTAACATTATTTGTTATTATTGTAACTAATTAACGTGAGCGCTGTGACAAGCGCCTCACAATCATTGGCAACATACAGGCAAGGGCCCATTAAATGAACAGTCTCCCACCCGCCGCATTGGCCAAATACATCGATCACACCTTGCTGGCGCCCGACGCCTCCCGTGCACAGATCCGCACCTTGTGCGAGGAAGCCCGCGAGCATGGCTTTTATTCGGTGTGCCTCAATTCCGCACAGGTGCCTTATGCCGCTTCGTGCCTGACCGACGACAGGGTGGTGATTTGCGCCGTGGTCGGCTTTCCACTGGGCGCCGGCCTGAGTGACACCAAGGCTTACGAAGCCCAACAGGCGATTGCCGCCGGGGCAGGGGAGATCGATATGGTGCTCAATATCGGCTGGTTGAAGGACGGGCTGCTGGACGCCGTGCGCGAAGACATCGCCCTGGTCCAACAGGCCTGCGGCGCCGTGCCGTTGAAGGTCATCCTGGAAACCTGCCTGCTTGATGACAAGCAGAAGGTCCAGGCCTGCGAAATCTGCCGTGACCTGGGTGTGGCCTTCGTCAAGACGTCCACCGGGTTCAGCCGAAGCGGGGCTACGGTCGAAGATGTGGCACTGATGCGCAGAACTGTGGGTGCCAGGGTTGGGGTAAAGGCATCCGGTGGCGTGCGCGATTATCCAACGGCGTTGAAGATGATTGAAGCCGGCGCGACACGTTTGGGCAGCAGCTCTGGGATTGCGATTGTGGGTGGGGCGATGACGGCGGTGAGTGGTTATTGAGGTTTTTTGTCAGCGCGGTAAAGCTGTATATATAACTCTACTAAATAGTCATTTAGTTTAGTTATATATATTGGTTATATGGCAAGGGCAGAGCTAGCTCATCCTTTACGCTAGTGTGGGTACATGCACGATACTTAACATTTGAGCATCATAAAGGGACAGTTTATATGCGGGGAAGGCTTACGTCAGGTCTATGGGTGGCATGTCTCGTGACCAGTGCCACGGCGCTGGCGGATGAACTGCCGCGTAGCGAGCAGGTAAAAGCTTTCCGCGCTGCTGGATTTAACCAAGAGACGTCGGAGTGCGAAGTCGAGACAACAGGCAGCTACACGCCGGCAACCATGGAGTTGATTGAGGACCTGAACGGTGACGGTCGGCCGGATGCGTTGATTACCGAAGGCAGCACTGACTGTTATGGGCAAGCAGGTACCGGATTTTATCTAGTCAGCCAGCAGCCTGACGGTGGCTGGAAACTCATGCTCAAAGAAATCGGCGTCGCTGAGTTTCTCCCTGGCAAAGGCAGTAATGGTTGGCCTGATGTCGAGGTCGGCGGCCCGGGTTCTTGTTTCCCAGTACTGCGTTATGACGGACAACGTTATCGATTTCACCACAGCGTTGGTGAACGGTGTGCTGACTCGCCGTAAACGTCCGATGGCCCAAGGGTCAAACGGAGGCAAGTCAGTGAGGGCGACGATGGCTGCTTTTGAATCTGGGGCGCGGTGATCGTCGCATTAGTGAAATGCGACGAACAGAGCCCCTGAAGGACAGTCCCAATGGTTCGCATAATGTATATTATGTTAAATTTGATATTATGAAGGAAGCCTGTCACTCGCCCCCTAATATTTCTGTAAGGTTCTGCAATTCAATGGATCATCAGTGATGCGTCACAATTGATTGCCGATACTGGTCACGGCGCGAATGCTGCTGTCCGAAGACCGCACTCGGCTCGTCATTGAAGCCCAGGATAAAGGCGTACGCAGCGGGCCTTGAGCGCGCGCCTTTTGAGAGCGCGGAGAAACAACGCGAAGGGAATCAAGAGCAGGCGGGTTCAATCACAACCGGCTGAGCTGAGTCGGTCCAGCATGATATTGCGGGAGCTGTCGAAGAAGGTATTCGATCAGGCTGCCCGAATCTCATTGAATTACCGATCACGCCCTGCAGCTGGCGCAACTCACCACCCTCCTCCTTGAGCCGCTCCAGATACACATCAACGTTCAGTAATTGATAAGGATCCTCTCAGGGTTTAGCACTCACGCCGATTGCCCAAGCAAGAGCAGCGTCTTGCGGTCCGGCTCACCCGAATAAAACTGCTCGAGCGCCTGCTGATACACAGCGGGGCCGGACGGGACACTCTTGAACAGCGTAAGGCAGGAGCGAAATTTCAGGTCATCGGGCGAGCCGAATATCCGCTCGGCACTCACACCTCGGTGCTGCAAAACGGCTGCGACGCACGCCTCCAGTCGTGGCCCAAGCAACTCATGCTGGAGGTAGGCACGAGCCTCGGCAAGACCGGAAATCGCGAAGCGTCCGGCCATATCGGAGCGACCCAGCCCCCGCAATTGCGGGAAGACGAACCACATCCAATGGCTCGTCTTGCGGCCCGCGCGCAGCTCGTCCATGACTCGACTGAACACCGGGCGCTGAGCCTCGACGAAACGGGACAGATTGAACGTATCCTGCATGATTCGCTGCTCCTACGATAAGCGCGTCGGTAATCTCAGTTCTGCGCACAGTCCGCCGCCTTCGCGATTTCTCAAGGTCAGGGTGCCGCCGAGGGCTTGTGCCAGTTGCTGGGCGATAGCCAGGCCCAGGCCCGTGCCGCCGGTGCTGCGGTTGCGCGAATTTTCCACGCGGTAAAATGGCTCAACCACCCGGGCCAGCTCCTCTTCGGCGATGCCGGGACCACGATCCATCACGGTCACCGAGAGGCTGTCGCCGTCCTTCGATTCGACCCGCAGCTGCGCTGCACCGGCGAATTTGAGCGCGTTATCCGTGAGGTTTACCAGCACTCGGCGCAGCGCGTGGGGCCGCGTGTGAATCACTGCGGCGCTTTTGCCGCTGAGCTGCACGTCCTTGCCCATGTCCTGGTAGTCGAACACGAGGCTGTCGAGGAATGAATCAAGATCGGTACGGCGGCTTTCTTCGGTGGCACCATGCACGCTGCGGGCATAGGCAACGCCTTCACGCACCAGATGCTCCATCTCGCCGAGGTCATTCCACAATTTGTCTTTGTCGCCGCAGTCGTCCATCAATTCGGCACGCAGTTTCATGCGCGTGATCGGGGTTTGCAGGTCGTGGGAAATCGCCGCCAGCAGTTGCATGCGCTCTTTCAGATAGGCAGCAATGCGCGCCTGCATGGCATTGAAGGCGATGGCAGCGTGTGCGACTTCGGTCGGGCCTTGTTCATCCAGATGCACCGGGTGAGTATTGGGATCGAGGTTTTCCACGGCCTGGGCCAGGCGGGTCAGCGGGCGTATGGCAATGCGCACGGCCAGCCACGCGCAC
Source organism: Pseudomonas sp. rhizo25 (assembly GCF_031931935.1). Lineage (NCBI taxonomy): Bacteria > Pseudomonadati > Pseudomonadota > Gammaproteobacteria > Pseudomonadales > Pseudomonadaceae > Pseudomonas > Pseudomonas sp. rhizo25. The sequence goes on along the minus strand of NZ_JAUJXA010000003.1, from coordinate 453,909 downwards.
AGAATCATCAAGGCCAACTGGCCCAGCAAAACCACCGGCAGCCACGGCGACAACGGCACCATTGAGGGGCGCACGTCGATGGTCACGGGGCTGCCGTCAGCCAGTTTCAGATGGACCTGGAAGTGTTTGATAGGCCCGGGAATGTCTGTCACGGTCATCGGGTAATCCTTGCCGATGGCCTCCTTGATCGAGGTCACTGCAATCGGCGTGTCACGCAGGGCGGCGCCTGGCGAGCCTTCATCGAGCAGATAGCGGTAATTGCGTCGATCCAGTTGTTTCAACCAACTCATGCGTTCCTCGGCGGGCAAGCGGTCGAGGATGGCAATGGACGTCGACACATCGGTTTCCAGATTACCGAGCATGGTGTTTTTCGCGGTTTCGTAACGCTCGTAATACTGCACGCCGAAGGACAAGGCCTGCGCCAGGGTCAGCCCTACCAGAAAGATCAGCGACAGCCGCGAGACGAGGGTACGAGGCCAATGCAGCGAAGGCTTCATGCCGGTGCTCCAAGCACTTGCACCGGCAGCGAGAAGACATACCCTTCGCTGCGCACGGTTTTGATGTAAGCCGGCTCGCGGGCATCGTCAAGCAGGCGTTGGCGCAGGCGGCTGACCAGCAGATCAATGGAACGGTCGAACAGGTCGGCGTCACGGCCCTGGGTCAGGTTGAGCAACTGGTCGCGATTGAGTACCCGTTGCGGATGGTCGAGGAACACCCGCAGCAGGCGATATTCAGCGCCGCTGAGGGCGACCATGGTGCCGTTTTCATCAAGCAGATGGCGGGCGGATGTGTCCAGGCGCCAGCGCCCGAACTCCAGCAACCTTCCGGTTTCGGTAACGACCAGGTTGGGCGGCAGCATGCGCGTACGGCGCAGCACAGCGTTGATGCGCGCCAGCAATTCACGGGCGGCGAACGGCTTGACCAGGTAATCGTCGGCGCCCATTTCCAAGCCGATGATGCGATCGGTTTCGTCGTTGCGGGCGGTTAGCATCAGCACCGGCGTGGCCTTGTGTTTACCGGCGCGAATGTCGCGGCAGAGCACCAGGCCATCGTCGCCTGGCATCATGATGTCCAGCACGATCAGGTCAACCGGCGTGGACTCGAGAAACGAGCGCATCTGGCGGCCATCCGCAACCACGGTAGTGCGCAGGCCGTTCTTCTTCAGGTAGTTGCCTACCATCTCTCGAATCTCACGGTCATCGTCCACGATGAGGATGTGATCAACGTGTTCCATGGGCCAAGCCTCTGTCAATGGGAATTGCGGCTCAGTCTATAGAGACTGAGTCCGTTCGCCCGCGGCGGTTTGTATTGCAGTGTATCTGCTCTGGCGAAGGATACATGCAGAGGCAAAAACAACAATTTCCGGGGGGTTGTATGGCCGTGTATCAGGACCGGGTCCTGATACGAACCGAGTTATCCGCGCCTGTTTTTGACACAGACGAGATACCTCGCGGGTTTCTAATGAGCCACATCGAGGCCAACCCAAGCGCCTCGGCTCAACTGAACCACCCAATCATTGAAGCCTTGAGAAAACGACCATGAACACCAATACCCTCTATGCCGCTTGCCTGTTTGCCGCCCTGAATATCTGCACCTTCTCGGCCCGCGCCGAAGCTGACGTCACGCCGCAAACCTACACCTACGGCACGCACCTGGACATCCAGAAAGTGCTGGCAATGACACAGGATGCCGGGGCTTCCTGCGGCATTGTCGATGCCCAACTGACCTACCTGAATTCGCAGGGCAAGACCGAGATCCTGAACTACCGCAAATTTGCCGATTGCCACAGCGATAACTGAGTTCGGCCCACATTTCATCAGGTGACCCTTATGTTCCTCATCGCATTCCTGGGCGGCTTATTGACCGTCCTCAGCCCTTGTATCCTGCCGGTCGTGCCATTTCTGTTCGCCGGTATCAACCGCACACGCTCATCGATCCTGCTTACCCTTGGCGGCATGGTCCTGACCTTCGCGCTGATTTCCAGTCTGGCCGTGGTCAGCAGTGAATGGGTGATTCAGGCCAACAACACCGGGCGTCATGTGGCACTGGTGGTGATGGCGCTGTTTGCCTTGTCGCTGATCTCGGCGCGAATCAGCGGCTGGCTGGCCAGCCCGTTCGTGTTACTGGGCAATCGCCTCGACCCCCAGACGCGCAAAATGTCCGGGCCGCTGGGTTCGCTGATGATCGGCGTCGCCACCGGCCTGCTCTGGGCGCCGTGCGCCGGGCCTATCCTCGGGGTGATCCTTACCGGCGCCATGCTGCAAGGCGCCAATGCGCAAACCAGCCTGCTGCTGGCAGCCTACGGCCTGGGCAGTGCACTGTCGTTGGGTACGCTGATTTTCGCCGGACGCGGTTTAGTCAATCGCCTGAAGGCCTCGATTCCGGTCACCGGCTGGCTGCGTCGCGCCACCGGTTTTGCGGTCCTGGCCGCAGCGCTGATGATTTCTACCGGTGCCGACAAGACGCTGTTGGCCGGGGCGTCGTCCGAAGGCGTCAGCGTGCTGGAAAAAGGCGTGCTGGAACGCGTCCCCAAAGTCGTCGAATACCTGGTAAGCAAGGCCAAGGCCGAGCCCACCCTCGACAACGCCCAAGGCCCGATGCCGTCGCTGGCCGGCGCGGTGGAATGGCTCAATTCGCCCGCACTGACCAGTGAGTCGCTCAGAGGCAAAGTGATGCTCGTCGATTTCTGGACTTACGACTGCATCAATTGCCAGCACGCCCTGCCGTATGTGAAGGACTGGGCGCAGAAATATGAGAAGGATGGCTTGGTGGTAATCGGCGTCCACACTCCGGAATACGGCTTTGAACGGATCATCAGCAATGTCAGGGATGAGGTGAAAAAGCTCGGCATCACTTACCCGGTGGCCATCGATAACAACTACGCGATCTGGCGCAACTTCGATAACCAGTACTGGCCTGCGCACTACCTGATCGACGCCAAAGGGCAAGTGCGTTTCACCCACTTCGGAGAAGGTGGCTACAAGACGCAGGAAAAGATGATTCAGCAACTGCTGCAGGAGGCGAAAGCTGCAGCCGCGTAACCCTTAAAGAAACAATGGCCCACAGGCAACGCGCCGTGGGCCATTGGCTTTTTCTCCTGGGGCCTGGGTTGCGCGACCACAAACTGCCGCTCACCCCAGGTTAATCGGACACGATGCTTTTGGCCTCAAGAAATGCTTCCAGCCCAAAGACTCCAAACTCCCGGCCGACACCGGACTGCTTTACCCCGCCGAACGGCGCCAGCAGCTCTGGCGAAATTCTGTTGATCAACACCGAGCCGGCCTGCAGCTGGTTCGCCAGGCGTTGGGCACGTTCCGGTTGCCGGGAAAACACATAAGCCTGCAAGCCGTAGATACTGGCATTGGCAATGGCGACCGCTTGTTCTTGCGAGTCATACGCCATGATCGATAGCACCGGGCCGAATATCTCCGCTTGCGCGATGTCCATGTCACTGCTGACGTCGGCAAAGACCGTAGGCCTGACGAAATAGCCCTTATCCAAGCCGGTCGGTCTGCCCTCCCCGCCGATAATCAACGTCGCGCCTTGCGCCTGCCCGCGGCGGATGAAAGCTTGTACGCGGTCGAATTGGGTGCGATTGACCAGCGGCCCGAGAGCAGTGGCCGGATCCTGCGGATTGCCGACGACCATCGCTCCAACCAGGCTTTTGACGCGGTTGATAATGTCTTCGGCGTGCGTGCGTGGCACCAGCAGACGTGTGCCGGCGACACATGCCTGACCGTTGTTCATGAACGCAGCACTCAGAGCCAGGGGAATGGCGATGTCGAGATCGGCGTCATCCAGGATGATAGAGGCCGACTTCCCCGTGAGCGACAGACTCACTCGCTTCATGGTCTCGATTGCGGCGTATGCAATGAGCTTTCCGGTGGCGGTAGACCCGGTGAATGAAATTTTCGCAATGAGTGGGCTGGCGCTTATTTCATCACCCACATCACTACCGCGGCCCAACAGAATGTTGAAAACCCCTTTGGGCAACGCTGCGCGATGCAACGCTTGGGCGAGCACGGTGGTCTGCAAGGGGCTCAACTCGCTCGGTTTGATGACCGAGGCACAGCCAGCCGCAATGGCCGATGCCAGTTTGCTGCATATCGTCCCGGCGGTGCTGTTCCAGGGGGCAAACAGCGCCGCGACTCCGACCGGCTCCATCACCACGGTCGCGTCACCGACCGTACGACTCAGGTCGAAGTGGTTCAACACCTGCGCCGCATTGGTAAATGACTGCGAAGCGTAGCGACTGACCCATTGCGCACGGGCAAACGGCGCACCGTACTCTTGGATGGCGGTATCGCGAATTTCATTCGTGCTCGCCAGCACGGCAATCTGCAACTGCTCGAGCATGTCGATACGCTCGGCCTTGGAGGTGCGGCTCATCGCGACTTGAGCACGCGAAGCCGCCGCGATAGCGCGCCTGGCATCTTCACGATCAGCCAGGGTGAGCGTACCAATGACCTCCTCGGTAGCCGGATTGATGCATTGCACCGTTTCATTGCCCTGAACGGGAACGAATGCTCCATCAATGTAACTGTGATTGATCTTCCACATCGTGGCGTACCTGATTATGGGCCCCAGTTGGCGGTCTGTGGCGAGTAGTCAACCGACTTGATAGCGTGCGGATAGGCCCGCTAAGTCACGGCAATTTCCCAAGGCGTTGCATGAGTGCCGTGTCCTGTCGGAAACTGGTCCTTCGCCAGATCATTGATACCCTCAGCGTGTTACTTCGCCGTGGCGGCTTTTTCGATCAGGCGAGCGACCGGTTCCGGGTTTGAAACCATCACGACATGTGACGCGCCCTCGACCACTTCCACGGCTTTGGCAGCGGCGCGCTTGGCCATGAATGCCATGGCTTGCGGGGGAATGTTCTTGTCCTTGTCGCCGTAGATGTACCAGGACGGAATATGTTTCCAGGCGGGGCTGCCGGACGCTTCGTTGAGCGCCGCTTCCGTTACCGGACGTTGGGTGGCGGCCATCAATGCAGCCTCTTTCGCGGGGACATCAGCGGCGAACTGGTTGTGAAATTTGTCCTGCTGGATGTACAAATCCTTGCCCCCATCGGCCAGCGGTACAGGCGCAGCCAGCGTTGGGCCCAGCGTGCTGCCCGGGAATTTGCCGGCCAGCCCGGCGACGGTTTCCCCGGCCTCAGGTGCAAACGCACTGACGTAAACCAGGGCTTTGACGTTGACATGATCGTTGGCCGCATCGCTGATAACGGTGCCGCCATAGGAATGGCCGACCAACACCACCGGCGAATGAATGCTCGTCAGCAATGCCGAGATTGCCGAACCATCGCTCTTTACACCGCGCAATGGGTTGGCAGCAGCAACCACCGGGTAACCGTCCTTCTCAAGAATCTTCACGACGCCATTCCAACTCGACGCATCGGCAAACGCGCCATGCACGAGCACAATCGTGGGTTTTTCAGTTTGCGACCAAGCGTGTGTCGCCATGCTCAGGCTGACGGCGACGGCCAGTGCGGTTAATACTTTTTTCATTGTTAACTCCGGGGTTGACGGGAAATCAGGGAGCGAAGCGAGTGAAGACAAAGTCGTGATTACGCACTCGCGCCTGGTGACAGGCGAAGCAGGTTTCGTGTTGGGCTTCATCGGCCGGTTTACCGTTGATAAACCGCCCGAATCCCCAACCACCGGTTGCTGCATATTTTTTCGAGTCCTTGACCATCACCTGCACGGTCGTGGCCGACCCCGGGATGGACGCCGGCTCGAATTCCGGGGACTGCACATGTTTCCAGGCCAGCTTTACCAGCACTGTGCCATCGGGGAATGGCAGCGTTGAGTCCTGATAAGCCTTAATGGCCGAGTCATTGCCCAGCACGGCTCGCAGTTCATTCAGGGGTGCTGCTTCCTGCGCTGGCGCAATCAGCGGCCATAGGCGGTAGTTTTCAGGCAATTTCACGCCATAGATCGGTGAGGCGTCGCCAGTACTGGCGTCGCCCGAGGCAACACCGGTAGCGGTCAACGCTGCGATTGCAATGGCAGCCGGCATCGCGGCAAGAAATTTCAGCTTCATCATCGCCCTCCTCTCAGCCAGTTTTTTCAAAGATGATCGGCATCGATCACCGCCTGGGCGAAGGCTTTCGGCGCTTCCTGCGGCAAGTTGTGACCAACACCACCGGTGATCAATCGGTACTCATACTTGCCAGTGAAGCGCTTGGCGTACGCTTCGGCAGGTGGGTGCGGTGCGCCGTTCGCATCACCTTCCAGGGTGATGGTGGGCACGCTGATGGATGGAAATGCCGCGAGTTTCTTCTCCAGCGCGTCGTATCTGGCCTCGCCCTTGACCAACCCCAGGCGCCAGCGGTAGTTGAAAATCGACACGGCCACGTGATCAGGGTTTTGCAAGGACGCCGCGCTGCGCTCATAAGTGGCGTCGTCGAAATTCCACTGTGGCGACGCCAACTTCCAGATGAGCTTGGCGAAGTCATGGGTGTTTTTCTCGTAGCCCAGGCGCCCGCGCTCGGTCGCGAAGTAGAACTGGTACCACCACTGCAGTTCGGCGGCTGGCGGCAATGGCGCCTTGCCCGCCTCTTGGCTGCCTATCAGGTAACCGCTCACAGCGACCAGGGCTTTGACTCTTTCCGGCCACAGTGCGGCAACGATATCTGCAGTGCGGGCGCCCCAGTCAAACCCACCCAGCACCGCCGTCTTGATCTTCAGCGCGTCCATGAAGTCGATCAGGTCGCTCGCCAGCGCAGCAGGTTGACCATTGCGAACTGTCTTGGCCGAGAGAAAATGCGTATCGCCATAACCGCGCGCAGAAGGGATCAACACTCGATATCCCTTGTCCGCCAAAGCAGGAGCGACATCAGTGTATGCGTTGATATCGTAGGGCCAGCCGTGCAACAAAATGACCACAGGGCCATCGGCTGGGCCGAGTTCCGCGTAAGAAACGTCCAGCAGCCCCGCTTTCACATGCTTAAGAGCACCGAGAGAGGTGTGAGCTCCCGGCGTGATCGCCCCAATGGTGGACGCGGGTACATCAGCCGCGCTGGCTTGGGAAAAACCGACAGCCACCGCTGCGAATTGCAGCACCGCTGCTGCCAACAGCGAAGGGGCAAGACCCCGCAGGCGGCTGGATTTATGTTGGTTGTTCAGCAAGGTCATCTCCATGGTGTTTCTCCGTAGCGAGCCGCCGAATAGCGGCCCGGTGTGTTGACTCGATTGCGTGCGAGCTACTGGGCTGTCTTCGTTGCGCTCAGCTTGGCGCGAAGCGGCCGGAAGGCCTCCCGCAACTCCTCGCTGAACAATTGAGGTTGCTCCCAGGAAGCGAAGTGGCCGCCCTTGTTAACCTGGCTGTAGTAGGAAAGTGATGGGTAAGCGCGTTGCGCCCAGCTTTTTGGCGCCTGATAGATCTCGTGCGGGAAGACCGTGATCGCCACCGGCACCTTGATGCTTGCGGTGTTCTGCGCGGCAGCGCTGAAATTGTTGTTGTTGTTTTCCCAGTAGAAACGCGATGACGATGCGCCTGCGTTCGTCAGCCAGTACAGGCTGATATCGTCCAACATCTCGTCACGGGTCAATACCCGTTCAGGCTGACCATCACTGTCCGTCCACGCGGCGATTTTTTCGTACATCCACGCCGCAGTACCGGTAGGCGAATCGGCCAGCAGGTAACCGATAGTCTGCGGGCGCGTAACCATCATCGCGCCGTATGCTGCATTGCGGCCGAAGAAGGTGCTCAAGGAATCAAACGCCTTGCGTTCAGGCTCAGTGAGCCCGACAGGGGCCGGGTCACCACTATTGATCGGCTTGACCAATTCGGGCGGGATGGTGGCCGGCATGTTCAAGTGAATGCCCAACAGACCCGGCGGATTCAGGCGGCCCAATGCATCCGATATCACTGAACCGTGATCTCCGCCCTGGGAAACATAGTGGGTATAACCCAGGCGCTTGATGAGCACATCCCAAGCCTTCGCGACTCGATCCGGCCCCCAGCCCAATTCAGTTGGCTTACCGGAAAAACCGTGTCCCGGAATCGATGGAATGATCACGTCGAACGAATCTTCAACTTTACCCCCGTAAGCAACGGGATCCGTCAGCGGGCCGATAGTTTTCAGGAACTCGAATTGTGAGCCAGGCCATCCGTGTGTCAGAAGCAGTGGCATCGCGTTGGGGTTTCGCGAGCGAACATGGATGAATTGAATATCGACGCCGTCGATAGTCGTGATGAATTCAGGCAGCGCATTGAGCTTTGCTTCGGCCTTGCGCCAGTCATAGCCGCTGCCCCAATACTTCACCAGCGCCTGGACCTGGGCCAACTGCACGCCTTGGGAAACGTCATTGACGGTCTCTTTGTCCGGCCAGCGGGTTGCCGCAATGCGCTTTTTCAGATCGGTCAATTGAGCTTCATCGACATGAATTCGATAAGGTCGGATCGATTCGGGATTGGTCGAGGCCGAGCTGGCAACTGACGCATCGGCGGCCGGGCCAGCAGCCCAGGCACCACCGCTGCCGGCTATCAGTGCCAACCCCAAAACGCCCATTCTCACGGAAGAAGCCAGACTATGGCGCCAGGTGAAACCGAACGTAGCTGCAGGCATTTTGAATTTCCTATAAGTCATTGGTCGACAACGTCGCGAAACGCGCAGAGATAGACGCGAGTTAAATGAGTCATCCATTGGAGAAGGTTTGCGCCTTCTCGATGAGTTCATTTAAAGCCCCGCAGGTATCCCGTATGTGTCATCAACCGACTTAAAAGAATCGCTGTGTATCTATCTAAAGCGCAGATACACAACGATACAAACCGACCACACGCTCATCAGAAAGCCAATGCCCCGACTTTCGGGGACGTTGAAAACATAGGTGAACCTGGGAATGTCCAATCCTTAGCTCCCGCGCAACGTCGTGCCTTCATACGCCGTGCGATACACACCAGGCGCTTGCAACAACGGTATGACTTGCACAGTAAACCGATTGAATTGCTGCGGGTGCCTAGGCTGCTTGGGTCAATTTCTTTTCAACCCACTCATATATTTATGCAATTCCACTTATCATCACGCACACCAGTACATTCATTCCACTTCCAGGTGGGTAGAGTTCCAAATACGGTACTCATCTCTACACCCCTTACGCACGCCCAATGGCACAGCAACAGGAGCGGCCCGTGAACAAGTTGGCTGAGATGCATTGCTTCGTGGTAACCGTCGATACCGGTAGTATTTCAGAGGCCGCAAGGCGTCTTGGAACAGCCAAGTCGGTGGTGAGCCAGCGCATCCGGCAGTTGGAAAAACGCCTTGGCATTATTCTTTTCGATCGAGGTCGCCAAGTAAGCCCGACTGAGGCGGGAAAAGTGTTTTATCAGCACTGCGTACGTATCCTTGCGGATGTTGAGCACGCCGAAGAAGCCATTCTTACGTTCACATCTGAATTAAGCGGCAACCTTCGTTTGTCGGCACCGATGGCGTTCAGCAGCCGTTATCTGACGCAGATTCTTTCGTCCTTTGCGCTGCGCTACCCGTCGTTGCGCCTGGATATTGAATATGATGACCGTTATGTGAATTTACAGGAGGAGAACTTTGATGCTGCGATTCGCATTGGTGAATTGCCTGACTCCTCCCTGGTCGCCAGAAGCATTGCTGGAAACCGCCATCTCATCTGTGCAAGTCCTGGGTACATAGCCACTTATGGTGCGCCGCAAACGCCCGAGGAGTTGGCCGAGCACCATGCCCTGCTGTATGTGCATCGTGAGCCTCACGGCATGTGGGCATTGCCGGTAGGTAACTTGACAGAGTCTTTCCGGGTTCGAAGCCGGATGCGCACAAACAATGGATTTCAATTGCTGGAGGGTGCAAAAGCTGGCATGGGGCTGGCGATATTGCCTACCTTCCTTGCCGTGGATGCAATCGTTGCCGGTGAGCTTCAGATCGTGTTGACTTCTCACGAGCCTCGGGGCGGTAACATATCGCTGGTTTATCGTCAGTCGCAGCGCACATCGCCTAAGTTGGAGGCCTTGTCGAACTTTCTGATCGAACAGATTGGCAGCCCTCCTATATGGGAGCAGCAACTGACGGCTTATCTGGAAACCGTCAGTTGAGTGTGCGCAAAGCCCGAGATCTTCGTTTGCTTTGAAGGCCTGGTCATGTCAGCTGTTGAGGTGTTGACTGAACCAGCTGGCAGCGGCTTCACTCGTAACCTTGAAGTTTTCAACGTAGGGAGTGAAGTGCCCTCCTTTGATCATCACAAGCTTCTTTGGCTCCAGCGCTTTTTCATAGGCCGTGAGGCATATGTCCGTGGCGGTCAAGAGATCGTTATCCCCCACAATCATCAGGAACGGCGTTGGGCTGATACGCGAAATAAAATGACCTGGTTCGTTCTCCCGGAACAACTCGGTGCTCCTCAAGGTCACCTCATTCTTCCAGTTCGGCGCAAAAGACGTAGTGTTCATAAAGTACTCATAACTGTCTGCTCCTACCATGGCACAGGCAACGCTCGGGTCATTGGACACAGCCGCAATGGTTGCAGGTTGTGCACCTGCAAAACGGGCCTGCCGGTCATTGTCATAGCGAGCAAGCATGGCAGGCACCAGGTCCGAGCGTAGCCGACGCTTCGCCGACTCATAGCCACTGATCGAGGGAACCTGAGCAACAACGCATTTTACGCGACGATCGATTGCAGCAACTTCTATGACATGCCCGCCGCTCAGACTTGTTCCCCAGATGCCAATTCGCTGTGGATCAATGCCTGGAAGTGATTGCACAAAAGTAATGGCGTCGCGATAGCCCCGACGTTGCAATACAGGGTCCATCTCCTGGCGCGGCGTGCCTTCACTTTCGCCAAAGTTTGCATGGTCATAGACCAGTACATGAAAACCTTGCGAACAGAACACCTCCGCATATTTATCAAGATATTGTTCCTTGACCGATGTAAAACCATGCGCCATGACAATAGCGGGTGTTGCAGACGAGGTGTTTTCTGGGTCGTAAAGCCAGCCCTTTAATAGAGTACCCTCGGAAATAAAACTGATATTGCTGCGTTTCATAACGTCCTCATCATATTCAAACTGTTGCCTGTGCACTAAAGAGCGCGCGCACAACGGCCTTTAATCGTGGTACATCACGCAAATCACGGTGGTAACCCAGCCAGAGTTCCCGGCCGGGTGGAGGCGCTCCCAGATCGATCACTTTAAGTTCCGGGATTTTCTCACCCACGACCACCGGCAACACTGCGAGCCCCAGCCCTGCCGCGCATAACTGCGCCTGAATGATCCGGTCGTTACTGCGTTGCATGACGGACGCTTCGGGTAGCAATTTCTGTAGCCATGCCACATCCGGAAAATGGTTGAGGTCTGCATTCATCAGAATCAGGTTGACCCCCTCCCCTGTACCGCTGGCGACGCTGTAGTTCTGCGCCGCGTACACCGCATATCGAACGTCCATCAATTTGCGCTGAACGATATCCGGTTGGTCGAACGGGACGTTTCTAAGTGCAACGTCGGCTTCACGTCTGGATAAGTCGAGCATGCGCGGCGAAGTCAGGATTTCCACTCGAATATTCGGATGCTTGCGCGCGAAGCTCACCATCAAGTCAGGCATTACATAACCAGCGAACCACTCTGGACAGGTAATTCTTATAGCGCCCTCAAGGTGCTCATCATGGACTGCCATCTTGCGATTTAGCGCCAAGGCGCTTTGTTCCATGCTTTCTGCCAGCTCGAGAATGGATTCGCCTTCGGCCGTGATCACCAGCCCCTCCCCGGTGCGCTGGAACAGTTTTTGGCCCAGTGCTTCTTCAAGGGCCTGCACACGGCGGCTGACGGTAGGTCGGCTGACCCTCAGTTGCGTTGCTGCATCGGCATAGGTTCCGGCACGCACAACGGCAAGAAAGACCTTAACATCGCCCCACTCCATATAATTGCTCCTTGTCTTTAGTGCCGTTGTGCTCAATCACGCAGCACTCATTTCTGAACGGGATGCCAGAGGTAGTCCTCGCCCTTCTTTTCCACCTTGCCAATACCTGGGAAATCAATATGGGCGTCGGCAACCCAGTATCGGTCAGTGGATGTGGAGGCATCCTCCAAGGCCGCCTTACGGGTACTGATCGCCTGACTTGGGGTGCTGTCATAGATGACGGTGACTTGCGGCTCAGGGAATTGAACCGGTTGCACATGGATTACATCACCCCAGAACAGCAATTGGTCCCCTCCTTCACTGACCTTGAACCCGGTGTGCCCTGGGGTATGCCCGCGCAAATCGATGGCTTCTATGCCCGCCAAAAGCTTGTCGCCCCATTTGAATGTTCTGACACGGCCAGCTTCCTGGTAAGGCTTGAGATAACGTTTGACCGCAGAGAATGCTTCGGGCTTGTCCTCCTTGCCCAACGCAATGGAGGGGTCCGACATCCAGTAGTTCAACTCATTGTCATTGACCTCCACTACCGCGTTCTTGAACGCGCGCTGCTGCCCGTTCAACAACCCTCCAATATGATCGGCATGCAGATGGGTCATCAGTACCACATCGATCTGATCGGCGTTGTAGCCAGCGGCCTTCATGCTTTCCTGCAGGCGGCCGGCGGTGCTTCCGGTCAGTTCGCCACCGCCGGTATCTATCAGGATTTGCTTGTCCCCGGTATCGACCAGATAAACATTGACGGACATGCGCGCATCTTTATTCAGCCCTGCCTGTTCAAGCAGCGTGCTTATGCGGGCGCCGTCGCCCCCCTCGAGGATCTTGACCATATCGGCAGGAAGGTAGCCGTCATAGAGGGCGACCACCTTGAACTTGCCGACATTCATCGAGTAACTGGCCTGGGCGTCGGGCAGCGCAGATGCGAACACACTATTGGAGATAGACAGTGCGAATGCGAACGGCAGTACTGCTGAATACATTGATTTAAATAGGTTCATTGTGTGGTTCCTGAAGTTGGTTGTGTTGCGAAACTGTCCGCTATTGAACCCACTGAGATAAACGTTTTTGTGTGAAAACCGGGCGTACAAAAATGTACGTCAGCCCAGCAGCGGTCGTTCGCCAAATACGAAACGTTGATTCGCTTTTTGCCGGCTTATCAAGCAGTCGAGTTCGGCTCTATCGTTTCCTCAGCACGCATCTGACCTCAGGTTCAACAGGAAGAAAATGCATGAGAGAAACACTCGGTAACCCCTCAAGAAGGACTCTACTGGCAAGCGGTGTTGCAGTCGCCGCAACCCTGGCAGCAGGCAGTGGGCTGACCAGTGCTTACGCTGCCGGTGAGCCTCATACCAAAGACTCGGACGCAAGCTCCCGCGTGGATGTGATCATTGTGGGGGGCGGGTCTGCCGGTGCGGTATTGGCCAGGCGCTTGAGTGAGAACAGCAACCGTCGGGTACTGCTGCTTGAGGCGGGTCACAGTTATGGTCCGCAAAACTATCCGGAAATTGTCGCCAACAGCGACATTGTCGGAGCCAATGCTAACCCTGAGTTCGAATGGGGTTACAAGACTCAGCCAGGTTACGTCGACCACCCTATTGGGGCGCTGCGTGGCAAGGTACTGGGAGGCAGCTCGGCTATTAATGGGGCGGTGGCGATTCGCGCACGTGACACCGACTTCAAACGCTGGAATTTGCCCGGTTGGAGTTACGAAGAACTGCTGCCTTCGTTCAAGAAACTTGAAACCCGCAGCGGCGGCGACACTGCCTTGCATGGGCACGAAGGACCACTGCCAGTACACCAACTCAAGCGCGCAGACGTAACGCCGATGCAGCAGGCGTTCATGGATGCGACGTTGGCCAACGGATTCAAAATCATCAACGATTTCGATGGGGTCGACGCTGACGGCGTGGGGCCCTATCCAATGAACATCGTCAATGGTGTGCGCATCAATACCGGCATGGCGTACCTGAGCGAAGAGGTCCGGGCGCGTAAGAACCTCGTAATCCGCTCAGACAGTCTGGTGGACAAAGTCATTTTCGAAGGCACGCAGGCTATTGGCGTACGGCTGGCCGATGGCGAGACGTTGCACGCCGGCGAAGTGATCCTGTCGGCCGGAACCTATGGCAGTGCGGCCATCCTGCTGCGCTCCGGGGTCGGGCCGAAAGCAGACTTGCAGGCGTTGAAAATCGAGCAAGTGGTGGAGTTGCCCGTTGGCCAGCACCTGATGGATCACCCCTTCTATTACAACGCCTACGCAGCCCGGCCCGAACTGATCGGCCGACAGTCACCTGCCATTGGTGCCAAGTTGTGGACCCACAGCAGCAGCGCCAGCCATGGCGATCTTGATCTGCACATCACCGCAACCCATCTGTTCCCGCACGACCAGAGCCCGACCAAGGTGGGGTTCGTACTCGCTGTAGCCCTCACCCGCCCCTCGTCCCAGGGCACGCTGACCCTGGCCAGCCGTGATCCATTTGTTGCACCGCGCATCGACCTGAATTTCCTCGCAAGGGAAGAAGACCGCCAGCGCCTGCTGGAGGGTATTCGCCTGGCCCGCAAGATCGGTAACACCGCACCGCTGCGGGAGTTGATTCACTCGGAGCTCAACCCCGGCAAAGGCAACGACTCGGATGAAGCCCTGCTGGCCAGCGCCCGGGCTACCCTCGATACCTATCACCATCCCACTTCCTCTGCGCCCATGGGGCGTCCAGGCGATGCGCGTGCGGTGGTAGATCTGGATGCGCGGCCATTTGGCCTGCAAGGGTTGCGAGTAGTCGATGCGTCCATCTTTCCGGATGTGCCCTCGGTCGCCACCAACATCACCGTAATTGCCTTGGCCGAGAAAATAGCTGGCCAGTACGCATGACCCACGAGGCGACACAATGAGCAAATTACCGGTATTGAACTGGATCAATGGCCAATGGCTGGACTCTGGCAATTACAAAGACTCTATTGATCCGGCAACCTACGCATCCATCGGACAATACGCCGAAGGTGGGTTGAATGAGGCCAGCCTTGATATCGAGGCTGCGCAGCAGGCATTTGGTCATAGCCCGTGGAAAGACGATGTGACGTTGAGAGCCCAAATGCTACTGGAGTTGGCTGATGCGTTCGAGCGAAATGCCGAGGCATTGATCGAACTGCTGGCGCTGGAGAACGGAAAGAGTGAGGTGGACGCGCGACATCTGAAGCGTTTTGGCCTGGAATTGGGAGGCAAGACGCCAATGATGGTGTTCGCGGACGCCGATCTGGATGCTGCGATCCCCGTGCTGGTCAAGGCGCTGACCGTGTTTGCAGGGCAATTTTGTATGACCGGCTCGCGATTGCTGGTTCATTGAAGACTGGAAGGGCAAGTTGGTCTGTGATGATTTTGGTGGCTACAAAGCCAGCTTCGAGCTCGGCGTGACCGAGATCGGCTGTATGGCCCATGCGCGGCGCAAGTTCTTAGCCTACTGAAGATCAGCCCTACTGCTGGGATATGGGGGCCACTCTCTCTCTGTATTCACGAGGCGAACACGTCATAATGCGCTTGAAAGCGTGGCTAAAAGCACTGTCGGAGTCATAGCCCAGCTTTTGTGCTATGGACGAAATGGTCGTGTGGTTTGTTTTCAACAATCTCGTAGCTAATTGCATGCGCCAGCGCAAGACGTACTCTAAAGGGGCGACACCAGATTTTTGCTTGAATCGCAAAGCGAAGGTCGAGCGAGAAACACCCGCGATTTTGGCAAGGCTCTCTACTGACCAAGAACGCGCCGGATCGGCATGAATGGCTTGAATGGTTGCCCCGATACGTGGATCAGATATAGCAAGCAACCAGCTCGGTGCGGTATTTCCTTCTTGGATCAAATAAATTCGTAGAACCTGCACTAGCATGATGTGGCCGAGATGCTGAACCACAATCGAGTTACCAAGAGCCGGATTGGTAAGTTCATGAGCAATACGCTGCAAGGCCCAATTCAGCACGGAAGCTTGATCCGAACCACTTTTGATGACGGCGACGGGAGGCAATCCGTCAAATAGAAGGCGAGCCTCCTCACCGAAGTCAAAACGTCCCCCGATCAGGAAAAACTCATCGGCTGTCCCACAACTGGCGATGCCATTGACGGCATGGCGATAAATCGCATCCGAGTGGATGGCCGGAAATGACAAGTCGCTGCGGAGTGAAAACGCCCGCTTGCGTGGCAGAAGAAAGCAGTCTCCGGCCGTCAATCGGATAGGTTGCTCCACGCCTTGCACCATTAGCCAACAAGTCCCTTCAACGATTGCATTGAACTTGATGCCGTCGGGTGGTGGAAAATCGATGGCCCAATCTCCACCAGCCTTCAGACCTGCAAAAAAGGAGTTATGAGTATTTAGAAGAGAGAGGGTTTCGGAAAGGGGATCCATAAGGTGCGTAGGACGATCTCGACAGATAATTGGACTTTGCTGCATTCACAGTCCCAAGTCTAGTCTAGACAATGGTGTCCATGGGTTTTGCCCCAATTCCATGTCAGATTCACAAGGACACGCCATGACCAGCAAACAGTCTCCCATCCACTCAGGTTACGGAGCGGTAACCACCGCCGCAGAGGTACTTGAAGGGTGCGATCTATCCAACACCACCGCCATTGTCACCGGGGGTCATTCCGGGCTGGGCCTGGAGACGACAAGAGCACTGACGAAGGCGGGCGCGCGTGTCGTTGTCGCAGCGCGTGATGTAGACGATGCTCGCGCAAAAACTAGCGGAATCTCCAATGTAGAAATCGAGCGACTTGATCTTTCCGATCTGACCAGCGTACGCGACTTCGCTCAGCGTTTCTTGGCAAGCGACCGACACGTCGACATCCTGATCGGCAGCGCGGGAATCATGGCTTGCCCGGAAACCCGAGTAGGGGCGGGTTGGGAGTCACAGTTCGCCATCAATCATCTGGGGCACTACGCCCTCGTGAATTTGCTATGGCCTGCACTCAAGGGTCGAGCAAGGGTGGTAGTAGTGTCATCGGCGGGGCATCACCAATCGGGTATCCGCTGGAACGATGTGCAATTTACGCAGGGCTACGACAAGTGGTTGGCATATGGGCAGTCGAAGACGGCCAACGCATTGTTTGCTGTCCACCTTGATCGGCTTGGTCAACACGAGGGTGTACGGGCTTTCTCCCTTCACCCCGGCAAAATTCTCACTCCGCTCCAGCGTCATCTGGCGCAAGATGAAATGATTGCCGCCGGCTGGCTAGACGTCAATGGCCACCTTGCCGATCAGACGTTCAAGACGACGCAGCAAGGTGCGGCAACCCAAGTTTGGGCCGCAACAGCTCCACAGTTGAATGGCATGGGAGGCTTATATTGCGAGGACTGTGAGATCGCTTCGCTGGATGCAAACGAACCACCATCCTTTGCCGGCGTTCGGCCTTATGCCGCCGACCCAGACCAAGCCGAACGCCTTTGGGCACTATCGGCTCAGCTTACAGGGATTGACGCTTTTGAAAGGAAATGAGTGATCGGTACAGAATGTCCATACCTATGTTGCTATCTGTCCGAGGCTGGAGAACTTTTTTGGCTGCGCAGCGTAGAAACTGCCCATCGAGTCGCCGCCGCTGTCGCACACGACGGAAGAACTGGGCAAAGACCCTGGGCGAACAGTTGGGATCCTGAACATCACGCCCCGGCAGCTTGCCGTTGAGGGCGCCATGGAGGCTTGCAAGGACGCAATCAAGGCGATAGGCAAATAGCCGGCCGGAAGGGGCTAGCCGGTCAATTGTGATCGATGAAGCTCTGACGGTGGACGGAAAGGAAGCGTCCCTGACGGAACGCCCCTTCCTCTATGACTCAGCGGCGAAAGAGACGATCTAGAACCAGCAGCGCTACTGCACCAATCGCGATTGCAGCAACTGGTTTTTCTTTAACGAACGTAGATACGCCGTCCAGTACGTCGCCGTAGGTCTGGGTCAACTGACCAGCCGCTTGACGACCAGCGCCTTCTGCTTCCAGCTTAGAATCACCAAACAGCTTCCCGACGACGCTCTGTGTCTTTCCAGCAACCTTTTCTGCAACACCTTCGACTTGTTCACTCTTCATAAATCACCAAACCTTTGCGTGTAATTAGTTAGCTCAGGTTCAACCTGAGCCAGGCGCTAGCTGCACAGTGTTAGGGGGATGGGCGTTAGCATAAGTTCAAAGTTGTTGAGGCTCGTGAGGTGACCGCTGGATTCCTGCTCGAATTCCTCGCGTTTCGTTTGCACTCCAGCCCCGCCGACCACATCAGCCCGCCCTACAAGATCTTGTAGTCGCTAACCCTCCACAAGTCCTCTATAAAAAACCGCACTTCCCCCTCCCCCAAGGAACACCCTGCCATGCACATGGAAGAGCACACGCTGAGCGCAATGGATGACGAGCTTAAACTTATGCTGGGTCGCTTTCGGCATGAACAATTCGTCGAAAAACTAGGGTGGCGATTGCCTATCCCACCGCACCAGGCCGGTTATGAATGGGATCAATACGACAACGAGCACGCCCGCTACCTCCTGGCGTTCAACGAGCATCGTTCAATCGTCGGCTGCGCCCGGTTGATACCCACCACATTCCCCAACCTGCTGGAGGGCGTGTTCAGCCTTGCCTGCGAAGGCACACCACCCAGGCATCCCGCCATTTGGGAAATGACACGCTTCACCACCCGCGAACCGCAACTGGCCATGCCTTTGTTCTGGAAAACCCTCAAGACCGCCAGCCTGGCGGGTGCCGATGCCATCGTCGGAATCGTCAACAGCACGATGGAACGCTATTACAAGATCAACGGGGTCAAGTACGAACGCCTGGGGTCGGTAATCGAGCATCAGGGCGAAAAAATCCTCGCCATCAAACTCTCGGCTCACCGCGAACACCACCGTGGCGCCCGCTTACCTTCAGCCTTCACGTCTGAGGCGTTATTGGAAGAGACTGCTTGATAATAACGGCCGAGTCGTCCTCTTGGGCGACTCGGCGCAGCAGGTGAACCTCAGATATAGCCCAGCGCGACGGCGTAAGACACAGCCTGTACGCGGTTGCTGGCGCCGATTTTGCGTTGGATGTTGCGATGATGGTAGTTCACGGTGTCGGTGCACACGCCCATGATCACGCCAATTTCCTCCGAGGTCTTGCCATCGGCGGTCCAGCGCAACACATCACATTCGCGCTCGCTGAACTCCACATCCTTGTTGAACGCACGTACATCAGTCTCCAGCGCCGAAATCTTCTCCAGGGCCGCCGCCGCAAACGCTTTGGTCACTGGCTTCAATGCTTCGAATTCCTGAAGGCTGATGGCGTTGTCCTTGCGTGCCAGGCTTAACACCCCGACCCTGCCCTGGGTGTTGAACGAAGGTTGGGCCAGGCCATGGCATAGCCTCGAGTCGTTGGCTTCTGACCACAGGTCCGGGCAGTCTCGGAACAACTCATTGCTCCATAAAATGGGGGCCGACGAGATTTTGCTGTGTTTCACCGTGGGGTCGATCAGCGCATAGTTAGCGGCTTGATAGCGTTGTAGCCAGTGCTCGGGATAGTTGCCGTACATATAGGTCTTGGGCCGCATGAACGGCGTCACGCTGCACATGCCATAGGCGAAAAAATCGAATCGCAGTTCACGCAAGGCTCTCAATGCAACAACGGTGAACTCCTCCATGTTCATGGCTTTTGCAAAGATACTGTAAAAATAAGCATCCCATCCCAACAGCTGTCCTAATTCCATTTTGAACACCTATAACACTCCAAGGGAGTCGTGAGACTAAACCAACCTGAACATCTGTCAACTCCCAAAATCAACAGTCATAGACTGCTTCGCACTAGCGACATGTTTTTTATGTCTAACCCAACTAACTAGCCATAGGCCACTGTTTCTCAGCCGACGAATGAGCCTGCCCCTTCATAATAATGCAACACTCCATCCGACCGATCGCGCCCGCCCTGAGCCACTACAAGATCTGGTAGTTCCAAGCCCGAGAAACGCAGGTGTATAAACAACACCGCACAAAACGATCAATGCGAAACAGTTCAAAAGCATTCAATTTCGTCGCATGCAATTAACTAATTATTTAATTGATGTCCGCAATTTCAATCAACTAAGGAGAACATTGCCCATGCCCGGTTCGCTTTCATCTGGCGGCTTTAATGACCATCTTGAACTACGCCAAAAAAACCGCGCCACTGTTGATCAGTACATGCGTACCAACGGCGAAGACCGCCTGCGCCGGCATGAGCTGTTCACACAAGATGGCAGCGGCGGCTCCTGGAACACTGAAACCGGTGAACCCCTTGTCTTCAAGGGCCACGCGAAGCTGGCCGCGCTCGGCGTATGGCTGCAACAGTGCTTCCCAGACTGGCAATGGCACAACGTCCGGGTGTTTGAAACCGACAACCCCAACCACTTCTGGGTGGAAAGTGACGGTCGCGGCACTACTCGAGTTCCTGGTTATCCGGAAGGTTATTGCGAAAACCACTACATCCACTCCTTCGAGCTGGACAACGGCAAGATCACGCAAAACCGTGAGTTCATGAACCCGTTTGAACAACTTCGCGCCTTGGGCATCCCGGTGCCAAAAATCAAGCGTGAAGGTATCCCCGCCTCATAAGTCCTTTATTCATTGGAGATCGAGCATGCCTGATAGCACAGTGCACCAACCTATCACTGACGATACTGAACTACGTCGCAAGAATCGCGCCACGGTTGAACAATATATGCGCACCAAAGGCCAGGACCGCCTGCGCCGGCACGAATTGTTTACCGAAGACGGTTCAGGCGGCTTATGGACCACCGACACGGGTGCACCGATTGTAATCAGTGGCAAAGCTAAGTTGGCTGAACATGCTGTTTGGTCACTCAAGTGTTTCCCGGATTGGGAATGGTACAACGTCAAGGTATTTGAAACCGATGACCCCAACCATATCTGGGTCGAGTGTGATGGCCACGGCAAAATTCTCTTTCCTGGTTACCCGGAAGGTTATTACGAGAACCACTTCTTGCACTCCTTCGAGCTGCAAGACGGCAAAGTAAAACGCAATCGCGAATTCATGAATGTCTTTCAACAATTGCGCGCCTTGGGTATTCCAGTGCCGCACATCAAGCGTGAAGGCATTCCTGCCTGATCCTTTTGGGAGAGTGATCGCATCATGGAAGACTTACTGAAACGGGTTCTGAAGTGTGAAGCGTTGCAGCAACCTCAATGGAGCGAGCCCTCACAATTGCATGACGCGCAGGCCTATCTCAGGGACAGCGCGTCACTGATTCGCGTTGAAGATATCCTGGTGTTGCGCGCGACCCTGGCCAGGGTCGCGGCTGGCGAAGCGATGATCATCCAGTGCGGCGACTGCGCCGAGGACATGGATGAAAGCGCTGCCGACCATGTGACCCGCAAAGCCGCGCTGCTGGACATATTGGCCGGGACGTTCAGGCTGGTCACCCAGCAACCGGTGGTGCGGGTGGGGCGAATTGCCGGGCAGTTTGCCAAGCCTCGCTCCAACCACAGCGAACGCATCGGCGATGTTGAGTTGCCGGTGTACCGCGGCGATATGGTCAACGGTCGTGAGGCCGTCCCCGGCCATCGCCAGCATGATGCGCAACGCTTGGTACGAGGCTATCGCGCCGCTCAGGACATCATGCAACACCTGGGATGGAAGGAACCGTCCGGCCAGGAGCAGCTCACCGGCTCCCCTGCCTGGACCAGTCACGAGATGCTGGTGCTCGACTACGAACTGCCGCAAGTGCGCCAGGACGAACAGGGCCGGACATTCCTTGGCTCTACCCATTGGCCGTGGATTGGCGAGCGTACCCGTCAGCTGACGGGCGCTCACGTAGCGCTGCTCAGCGAAGTGCTCAACCCGGTGGCCTGCAAGGTCGGCCCGGATATCACCCAGGATCAGTTACTGAGCCTGTGCGAGCGCCTGGACCCCAGGCGCGAGCCCGGCCGGCTGACGCTGATTGCCCGCATGGGCGCCCACAAGGTCGCCGACCGCCTGCCACCGCTGGTTGAAGCGGTGCGCCGTGCTGGCCACAAGATCATCTGGCTCAGCGACCCGATGCACGGCAATACCATCGTCGCGCCCTGTGGCAATAAGACCCGCATGGTGCAGACCATCACCGACGAAATCACCGCCTTCAAACATGCCGTGATCTCGGCCGGTGGCGTGGCCGGCGGTCTGCATCTGGAAACCACTCCCGATGACGTCAGCGAGTGCGCCTCCGATGCCGCCGGCCTGAGCCAGGTTGCCAGCCACTACAAAAGCCTGTGCGACCCGCGCCTGAACCCCTGGCAAGCCATTACTGCGGTGATGGCCTGGAAAGCCTGCCCTCCTCCCTCTTTTGTTTCCCTTTGACTGGAGTTTGTCGCCATGACCGGCATTCCATCGATCGTCCCCTACGCCCTGCCTACCTCCCTCGACCTGCCCGCCAACCTCGCGCAATGGCACATTGACCCCGAACGCGCCGTACTGTTGGTGCATGACATGCAGCGCTACTTCCTGCGGCCGTTGCCGGATGCCTTGCGTGACGAAGTGGTGGGCAATGCCGCACGCATTCGCCAGTGGGCTGCCGACAACGGCGTGCCAGTGGCCTACACCGCCCAGCCGGGCAGCATGAACGAGGCGCAACGCGGGCTGCTCAAGGACTTCTGGGGCCCGGGCATGAAGGCCAGCCCGACCGACCGCGAGGTCGTCGACGCCCTCACCCCCCAGCCCGGTGACTGGCTGCTGACCAAGTGGCGCTACAGCGCGTTCTTCAATTCCGACTTACTGCAACGCATGCACGCCAGCGGGCGCGATCAGTTGATCCTGTGTGGGGTGTATGCCCATGTCGGGGTGTTGATTTCCAGCGTGGACGCGTACTCCAACGATATCCAACCCTTCCTCGTTGCCGACGCTATTGCCGACTTCAGCAAGGAGCACCATTGGATGGCTATGGAATACGCCGCCAGCCGTTGCGCCATGGTCATCACCACCGATGAGGTGGTGCTATGAGCCAAGCCGCCGCCCGCCTAATGGAACGCATCCTGCAACCGGTGCCCGAACCCTTTGCCCTCTTGTATCGTCCGGAATCCAGCGGCCCAGGGCTGCTGAATGTGCTGATTGGCGAGATGTCGCAGCCGCAGGTCCTGGCTGATATCGACTTGCCCGCCCCCTCGATCGGGGCCCCTCGCCTGGATGTACTGACGCTGATTCCCTACTGCCAGATTGCCGAACGGGGCTTTGCGGCGGTGGACGATCAGTCGCCGCTGCTGGCGATGAAGATTACCGAGCAGCAAACCATCAGCATCGAGCAGATGCTGGCGTTACTGCCCAACGTGCCGATCCAGTTGAATAACGAACGCTTCGATCTCAGCGACGCCAGCTATGCCGAGATCGTCAGCCAGGTGATCGCCAACGAAATCGGCTCCGGGGAAGGCGCCAACTTCGTGATCAAGCGCACCTTCCTGGCGGAGATCAGCGAGTACCAGCCGGCCAGTGCGCTGTCGTTCTTTCGTCATCTGCTGGAACGGGAGAAAGGCGTCTATTGGACATTCATCATTCACACCGGCGGCCGCACCTTCGTCGGTGCGTCTCCCGAGCGCCACATCAGCGTCAAGGATGGGCTCGCGGTGATGAACCCCATCAGCGGCACTTACCGCTACCCTCCTGCCGGCCCCAGCCTGACGGAGGTCATGGACTTCCTGGCCGACCGCAAGGAGGCCGATGAGCTGTACATGGTGGTCGATGAAGAACTGAAAATGATGGCGCGTATTTGTGAAGACGGCGGACACGTCCTCGGTCCATACCTCAAGGAAATGACCCATCTGGCGCACACCGAGTACTTCATCGAAGGCAAGACCCGTCGCGATGTGCGCGAAATCCTGCACGAAACCCTGTTCGCCCCGACGGTCACCGGCAGCCCGCTGGAAAGCGCCTGCCGGGTGATCCGGCGCTATGAGCCGCAAGGCAGGGCGTACTACAGCGGCATGGCTGCGCTGATTGGCAGCGATGGCAAGGGCGGACGCTCCCTGGACTCGGCGATTCTGATTCGCACCGCCGACATCGATAACAGCGGGCAGGTTCGGATCAGTGTGGGTTCGACCATCGTGCGGCACTCCGAACCGATGACCGAAGCCGCCGAAAGCCGGGCCAAGGCTGCGGGCCTGATCGCCGCGCTGAAAA
Organism: Pseudomonas sp. rhizo25; assembly: GCF_031931935.1. Lineage (NCBI taxonomy): Bacteria > Pseudomonadati > Pseudomonadota > Gammaproteobacteria > Pseudomonadales > Pseudomonadaceae > Pseudomonas > Pseudomonas sp. rhizo25. Next base: position 429,908 of record NZ_JAUJXA010000003.1, on the reverse strand, counting down.
ACCAGGCTGCCTCGCGCTTCGGCGACCACCTGCAGGTGCGCGCGGCATTGGCCAGCCGCAATGCCTACGTCTCGGATTTCTGGCTGATGAACAGCCAGCAACGGCAACAGACCCAGGCCGACTTCAGTGGCCGCCAGGTGCTGATCGTCGACGCCGAAGACACGTTCACCTCAATGATCGCCAAACAGCTGCGGGCCCTGGGCCTGGTGGTGACGGTGCGCAATTTCAGTGATGAGTACAGTTTCGACGGTTACGACCTGGTGATCATGGGCCCTGGCCCTGGCAACCCGAGCGATGTGCAACAGCCGAAAATCGACCATCTGCACGTGGCCATCCGTTCCCTACTCAGCCAGCAGCGACCGTTCCTCGCGGTGTGCCTGAGTCATCAGGTATTGAGCCTGTGCCTGGGCCTGGAGCTACAACGCAAGGCCATTCCCAACCAGGGCGTGCAAAAACAGATCGACCTGTTCGGCAACGCCGAACGAGTGGGTTTCTACAACACGTTCGCGGCGCGCAGCTCCAGTGACCGCCTGGACATCGACGGCATCGGCACCGTCGAGATCAGTCGCGACAGCGAGACCGGCGAGGTACATGCCCTGCGTGGGCCGGCGTTTGCCTCCATGCAGTTTCATGCCGAGTCGCTTTTGACCCAGGAAGGCCCGCGCATCATCGCCGACCTGCTGCGACACGCCCTCATCCACACACCTGTCGACAGCAGCGTTTCGGCCGCCGGGAGATAACCATGCACAACTACGTCATTATCGACGCCTTTGCCAGCGTCCCGCTGGAAGGCAATCCGGTCGCGGTGTTCTTTGACGCCGATGATTTACCGCCCGCGCAAATGCAACGCATCGCCCGAGAAATGAACCTCTCGGAGACCACCTTTGTGCTCAAGCCGCGCAACGGTGGAGATGCGCTGATCCGAATTTTCACACCGGTCAACGAACTGCCTTTTGCCGGGCACCCGTTGCTGGGTACGGCCATTGCCCTGGGAGCACATACCGACAACCACCGGCTGTATCTGGAAACCCAGATGGGCACCATCGCCTTTGAACTGGAGCGCCAGAACGGCAGCGTCATCGCCGCCAGCATGGACCAGCCGATCCCGACCTGGACGGCCCTGGGCCGCGACGCCGAACTGCTCAAGGCCTTGGGCATCAGTGACTCGACCTTTCCCATCGAGATCTATCACAACGGCCCGCGCCATGTGTTTGTCGGCCTGCCGAGCATTGAAGCGTTATCGGCCCTGCACCCCGACCACCGTGCACTGTCCAACTTCCATGACATGGCGATCAACTGTTTTGCCGGCGCAGGACGGCGTTGGCGCAGCCGCATGTTCTCACCGGCCTACGGCGTTGTGGAGGATGCGGCCACAGGCTCCGCCGCCGGGCCATTGGCGATTCATCTGGCGCGCCATAGCCAGATTGAGTTTGGCCAGCCAGTCGAGATTTTACAGGGTGTGGAAATCGGCCGCCCCTCACTGATGTTCGCCAAAGCTGAGGGCCGCGCCGAGCAACTGACGCGAGTCGAGGTATCAGGTAATGGCGTCACATTTGGACGGGGGACCATCGTGCTATGAACAGCTCAATACAAGGCAAGCCGCTGTTGGGTAAAGGCATGTCGGAATCCCTCACCGGCACATTGGATGCGCCCTTCCCCGAATATCAGACACTGCCCGCCGACCCCATGAGCGTGCTGCACAATTGGCTGGAGCGTGCGCGCCGCGTGGGCATCCGCGAGCCCAGGGCGCTGGCGCTGGCCACCGCCGACAGCCAGGGCCGGCCCTCCACGCGGATCGTGGTGATCAGCGAGATCAGTGACGCCGGCGTGGTGTTCAGCACCCATGCCGGCAGCCAGAAAGGCCGGGAACTGCTCCACAACCCCTGGGCTTCGGGTGTGCTGTATTGGCGCGAAACCAGTCAGCAAATCATCCTCAATGGCCAGGCCATGCGCTTGCCAGACGCCAAGGCTGATGATGCGTGGCTCAAGCGCCCATATGCCACGCACCCGATGTCATCGGTGTCTCGCCAGAGTGAAGAACTGGAGGACGTGCAGGCCATGCGTAACGCCGCCAGGCAACTGGCGGACGTGCAGGGTCCACTGCCGCGTCCCGAGGGATATTGCGTGTTCGAGTTGCGACTTGAATCGCTGGAGTTCTGGGGAAATGGGCAGGAGCGCTTGCATGAGCGGTTGAGGTATGACCGCAGCGATACAGGCTGGAGGGTGCGGCGTTTGCAGCCCTGAGTAGCATCGGAAATAGCCGGCCTTTCACAAAACCTTCTCCGTGACACATCTCGGTCAAAGGTGGGAGGGGCTTGCACCCGATGAGCATAGGTATCTACACAACTTTGCAGTCGCCAACAGCAACTACGATGCGAAGCGAGCCGCTCTTGATCTTGATCTGCTTTTGATCTCAGGCCCCCCAAATCCCTGTCGGATTACGGGCACACCGAGCCTAAGCGAGGTGCCGAGTGGTGGGGCAAGAGCGTTTGGTTACTTTGCGCTTTTCAAAGTGACCCGCTGTAAAAGCGGAACCAATAGTGGCCGTTGCCCAAATAACGGATATGTACTCGGTCTGATCCAACATTCTGGTCGGCTGTCAGGCCGCCATCGGGGGCAAGCCCCCTCCCACAGTGTCCGACGGCGTACCAGAGGCTGTGTAGATACCTGTGCCCGCTACCTGCGTCCTAACGTCGCAGCAGCCAGCTCTTGGAAAATCCCACACAAGCCTTAGAATCGCGCGCTCGCTTGCAGTCGTCGGGACTTGATGACTGGAGGCTTCAGCAACGCGTACCTGAATGGCTGGCCACACATTCGTCGATGTGTGTCCGACTCAACCACCCTCATTTGCACAACACACTTCGGTTTGGCAATCGCACGCACGCCTGTGCCTGTTTCGCTGTTCGATTCTAGAGGTCTTTATGTCTCCGCGTTTGCTGGCCATGGCGCTGGCGCCCCTGCTCGGGCTGTTCATTGTTGCTCTGGGCAACGGCTTTCTTTCATCCCTGACCACCCTTCGACTGGACGCGGCCGGTGCCTCGGCCACCATGATCGGTATCGTTTCCTCGGCGTACTTCATAGGCCTGACGCTGGGTGCCGTCTTTAATGATCGATTGATTCTGCGCATCGGTCATATCCGCGCCTACGGCAGCTTTGCCTCGCTGATCGCGGTGACCATCCTGCTGCAGGGGTTGTTCTATGACACGTGGGGCTGGTTCGCGCTGCGTCTGGTCAACGGCTGGGCGACGGTCGGGGTGTTCCTGGTGATCGAGAGCTGGCTGTTGCTGGCCGGCGACGCGAAGATCCGTGGGCGCTTGCTCGCGCTGTATATGATCGTGCTGTATGGCGCGGGCGTGCTGGGCCAGGCAGCACTGGGCAAGATCACCGGCCTGAGCGAAAGCGCGCCGTTCATGGTGGCCGGCATGCTCGCTTCGTTGTCGGTGCTGCCTATTGTGATCCTGCCACGGGTGTCGCCGCTGCTGGATCAGGTTGAACCCCTCAAGCCACGGCAACTGCTGGGCGTGACGCCGACCGGGCTGATCGGGTGTTTTGGCTCGGGGGTCACCATTGCGGCGATTTACACCTTGCTGCCGCTGTACCTGCAACGCGCCGGCCTGGACGTCGGCGAGGTCGGCAGCATGATGGCCTGGACAATCCTCGGCGCCATGCTCCTGCAATATCCGGTCGGGCGCTGGTCCGACCACAAGGATCGCTTGCAGGTGCTGACAATTCTGGCGATGGCCTGCACGGTCTTGTCGCTGGTGATCGTATTGTTGCCGTTGTCGTCGCTGATGCTGGCCGTGTTGCTGTTCCTGCTCGGCGGCGCGGTATTTGCGCTTTACCCGGTTGCCGTCAGCCATGCCGCCGACCGCGCCCCTGCCGAGGCGCTGGTACCGATGATCCAGGGCTTGCTGCTGATCAACTCGTTGGGCTCGGCAATCAGTCCGATGATGATCTCACCGCTGATGAATTCGTTCGGCGCAAATGGGCTGTTCTGGGTATTCGCGCTGGTCAACCTGTGCATGGTCACCTTTTTCTTATGGCGCCGTAACAAACGCGCCGCTCCGGCCAATCCCGCACCTTTTGCCGCTGCGGCAACGTTCTCGCCGACCGGTGCTGAATTGCGCGTGACCGAAGATCTGCGCCAGGCGGCGCAGGATCATCCGCCCATGGTCGATGCGTTGAGTGGCGAGCCTACGCACTCCCAGTCCTGAACCACACCCAATCGCCCCCAGCCTGCGCGGCTGGGGGGATTTCGCTCTTAAGCGCTTTCCCGGTTCTGTTGTACTGTCGGATGTGGGCTCAACGCCCAAGCAGCCATCAACCGCTGCGGACTCTGGCAAGTTTTACGCTTGAGCACAAAACCCTGGCACTTTTGCGCAAACTGTTGACGGTTCTGCACCATATCCAACTGCATCTGTGCCAGTTCCTGTTCGCGGCAGCGTTCAACCTGCTGAATATCCATCGCGGCTTTACGTGCGCGTGCTTGAGTGTATTTCTCATCGGTCAACGCACTGCTGGCCTGCTGCATGAGCCACAGGCCAAATGCGTCTGGGCAACGCGGTCCGATGCCTTGGATCATTCCGTATTGCTGGGCTTGGAGGGCACTGATGGGCAGGCATTCTTCGGTGAGTTTATGCGCGATTTCACTGCCGACGGCCCGTGGCAGGCTGTAGGTCCAGTATTCGGAGCCATAAAGCCCCATGGTTTTGTAATGCGGGTTGAGCACGACACCCTCACGGGCCAATACAACATCGGCGGCCAGCGCCAGCATCACGCCGCCTGCGCCAGCGCTGCCGGTCAGGCCGCTGATTACCAGTTGCCTGGCTGTTAGAAGTTCCAGGCACACATCGTCGATGGCCTGGATGTTGGACCAGGCTTCCAGCCCAGGCACCTTGGCCGCCTGGATGACGTTGAGATGAACGCCATTGGAAAAACTGCCGCGCCCGCCCTTGATCAGCAACACCTGGGTATCTCGCGCCTTGGCCCAGCGCAATGCAGCCACCAGGCGTTGGCATTGTTCGGTGCTCATGGCGCCGTTATAGAACTCGAACGTCAGTTCACCGACGTGTCCGGCTTCGCGGTAGCGAATCGGTTGATAGGCCAGCGCATCGGACGTCTGGCAGGCGATGGAGCTATCCAGCACCGGCACGCCGGCCAACTGCTCAGCCAGGACGTGCCGTGCCGGCAGCTTGAAGGTCTCCTCCCCTGGCTGGGCTTTGCGTTTGAGCGAGCCGATCCACAGGCTGCGGTCGCCGGCCGCCACCAGCACGGCGTCGTCCTGTACCGCGAGGATTGCTCCCGGCGTACCCTGGCGTGAATCCAGGTGTGCGTCGTACAGGTAATACTGCCCGCCCTCAAGGCTTGCCAGCACGCCGGGCTGGCCATCAGCGGCGTCGATGCTGCGTTTGATGAAGCTTGCACAATCGAACCAACTGAAGGTGCGGTCGGCCTGGGTCATGTTCGGCTGCAAACGCCCGATGACGTTGGGTTGTGTGTAGTCGAGCGGCACCGGGACGAAACCGTTGGCAAACTTTTGCACCACATCGCGGATGCAAACCATCGCGGCGTCACTCACCGGGCCGTTGTACAGCTCGGATTTGCGCACATCAGTGGGCATGTCGAATTCGCAGGTGGACCAGATCGGCCCGGCATCCATCTCCTCCACCGCTTGCAGGGCTGTGACACCCCAGCGGCTGAGCTGCCCGGTGATGGCCCAATCCAGTGCACTGGCGCCACGGTCGCCGACAATGCCCGGATGGATGATCACTACCGGGCGCTGCGCATGGCTCCACAGCTGCTGTGGCACACGGTCCTTGAGAAAGGGGCAGATCACCAGATCGGCGCCTGAAGCCTCGATCTGCCGGCACACCGAGGCTTCATCGGTGAACACCACCACGCTGGGGTCGTGACCCGCCTGGCGCAGGTCCAGCCAGGCGCGCTGGGTCAAACCGTTGAACGCCGATGATAACAAGAGGATCTTCAATGACCGCATGGCTGACTCTTCCTTGAGAATGCGCGGCCAGAGACACTCCTTGAGCCGTCCCTGGCCTTTGATGGAATCACAAGATTATAGCGCTCGCCGGTACGGTCACCTGATCAGGATCAATCTTGCGTGCCCAGCCCGGCGATCAACGCATCGAGCACCACACGAACCTTGGGCTGCGCCTGGCGGCTCTTGACCCAGGCCAGGTTGATCTCAAACCCTGCTGTCGCCAATTGCGGCAAGACCTGGACCAAGGTTCCGTCGTGCAACTGCTGCTGGATCAGCCATGTTGGCAACTGGACGATACCGCAGCCAGCCAACGCGGCCATCAGCAACCCTTCACCATTACCCACCACCCACTGCGGCGCAGCGTGCTTGTGCAGCGTCATGCCCTGTTCGCCGGTGTAGCGCCACGGGCTGGTACGCCCATCCGCCCAGCCATAGGCGATGCACTGATGGTGGGCGAGGTCGTGCTCCGACACCGGTGTGCCATGACGGGCCAGGTACGCCGGCGCGGCACACAAGACATGCCACTCATGCGCGAGCACCTTGTGCCCTAGCGTCTGCGGCCACTCATCCGCATTGCCGATGTGCACGACGATGTCGGCGCCTTCCCGGAACGGGTCGACCAGGCCATCACAGAAGGTCAGGTGCGGCACCAGCAGCGGATGTGCCTGCATCCATGGAACAAGGAATGGCAGCACCTGGGTGCGACCGAATGTGCCTGGCAGGTCAATGCGCACTCGTCCACGCGGCTCGGTATTTTCCGCTTGCAGGGACAGCTCGGCTTCTTCCAGGTCAGCCAGCACCCCGGTGCAGGTACGCAGGAACGCCGTGCCCGCATCGGTCAATGCCAATACACGCGTCGTACGCTGGAACAGCCGGGCGCCCAGGCGTTTTTCCAGCCTGGCAATGGATTTACTCACGGCAGACGCGGTCAGGGCCATGTTCTCGGCGGCAGCGGCGAAGCTGCCGCATTGCGCAACGCAGACAAACACGTCAATGCCCTTCAAACGTTCGGAGGCAAACATAGACGGTCCTTATTCATGAATTCATTTCCTTAGTCGTTGGAAAAAGCATCCTAAATCAGAATTCACGGCACCAGTAAGCTATGTCTATCCATACAAGCGGCTCATGGCGCTTGCACTTGGTCAATGGACGATGAGGCTCGAATGCTCGCCACGCTTAAAACCTACCCCGCTACCCTCAACCTACTGCTGTGCGCTTCATTGGTACTGACCCTCGCCCGGGCGGTCACCCTGCCCTATCTGGTGATCTACTTGTCGGGCAACTTTGACCTGGGCATTGCCGACATCGGCCTGGTCATCGGCAGCACGCTGATCATCGGCTCTTTATTGAGCCTGTATGGCGGGTTCCTGGTGGACCGCATGCGCAGTTACCCGCTGATTCTCACCTGCTGCGCAGTATTCACCCTGGCTTTTCTTGGCGCGTACGGCGCGTCCCAGCTGTGGCTGTTCTACCTGTGCCTGGTACTGGTCAACCTGGCGTATGCGGTGATTGATATCGCGGTCAAGTCCGGATTCGGCAGCCTGCTCCCCGTCGATCAGCGCAGCGAAGCGTTTTCGATCAAGTACACCCTGACTAATATCGGCTATGCCATCGGGCCATTTCTCGGCGCTGGGGTGGCCAGCCTGGACATCAGCCTGCCGTTCCTGCTGTCGGCGGGGCTTGGGGCCGGCTACTTCCTGATCTACTGCGTATGGGGCGACAAAAACCTGGCGACTGTGGAAACGGGTCAACCACCCACGCAGTTCCTGGCGGTCGGCAAGGTATTGCTGCGTGATTACCGCCTGGTGTGCTTTACGCTCGGTGGTTTATTGAGTGCGGTGGTGTTCGGCCAGTTCACCGCTTACCTCTCGCAGTACCTGGTGGTGATCACTACGCCCGAGACTACCTACCGGATCATCAGCACCGTGGTGGCGACCAACGCCCTTATGGTGATCAGCCTGCAATACAGCCTCGGCAAGCGTATTTCCCCTCGGCACCTGAACGCCTGGCTGGCGGCAGGGCTGAGCTTGTTTATCGTCGGGCTGGGCGGTTTTGCCCTGTCGACCACGCTGGTGGTGTGGGTGATTGCCATGGCGATCTTCACCCTCGGTGAAATCATCGTCTTCCCGGCCGAATACATGTTCATCGACAGCATTGCGCCGAACCACCTGCGGGGCATGTATTACGCGGCGCAGAACCTGGGCAACATCGGCGCCGCGCTCGGGCCGGTGCTATGCGGCCTCGTGCTGGCGACGCAACCGGCGCAGTATATTTTCTACATGCTGATGCTGTTCATCGTTGCCGGTGGGTTGTTCTACTGGCTGGGCGGTCGCATTGCCAGTGATGGGAACCTTGAACCGCTCAGGTGAGGCGCTCAACCTGCCCCGCTCGCCGAACCTGAGCGCGATCCCCGCCAGGCGACGGGTGCAACGGCCAGGAACTGCCTCAGCTCCATCAGTAACATCTCGCTCGAGTACCGCGTAGCGCCTGAATTGGCGCATTTCAACGCCGGCATGATGTTTTCCACGCCGCCGTAGTGCCAGGTACAGCCTTCTCGTTCATCCTGTTGAAGGGCCCGGGTAAAGATCGACAGGTCCCGACGTGGCCGAGGAATTCCTGAAATACGCTCCACCCAGCTCTCGTAACGCTGCCTGACTTCCAGCGCAGCACCGTGAACAATCGCCACGACACCGCAGCGTGTCCGGTTGTGAAAGGCGATGTTCGACAAGCCGAAATAAGGTTGCTGGTAGTCCAGATGGTCCGTAACGAGCGCAGCCGGCAGATGGAACACCGCCAGATCGACATCCTTGTATTCCACCAGCCGCGTATCGGGATGGTTCAACAGGCGTTCACTGCGCGCCAGGTGGTGCATCCCCTCAAGATAGCAATGGGCGTACTGCCCGGGATGCTCCAACACGTGGCCCACCTTCGGCAACACAGCTCGGTAGGTCTGCAGCAAGGCCGTATCGGCATCGAGTACGCCCGGTCGTTTTACTTGGGCCGCCAATGAATTGAGGGTAAAGGCCACTCTCAGCGCTTGGGGCGACGTTCCTCTGGAGAAGTCGCCAAGCCTGGCCACATCAATCAACAAGTCCTGGTGCCGCAGTGCGCTGGCAGGCGACAGAAACGCATAAATCGAAGCCAGCCCATCCAAGTCGAAATGATCGCTGGTGACAATCCTTGCCTCACCCACCGGATTGCCTTCGCGCAGATAACGGAATGCGCTTTGCGTTGACAGGTTGGCTTTATAACGCTGCGGTGTGTGGTTCGATGGCCAATGTGAAAGGGTCAGTAAGGTGGCGGCGTTATCAATGGAGTCCAGCGAGATGTTGGGCACCTGTGCGGTATGCCCCAGCGGTAGATACCGGAACGGACTGTCAGGGTCGATACCGATGGCGTGTTCAATGCCAGCTCCCGGATCAGCCTGCGTACGAGCGGGTATGGTCAAGCGACAGAAACCTGTCTTGATCGGTCCACGCACCAGCTCTCCACTGGTGCCGAGGGCATAGCGCAAGCGAGAGAGGTTTTCTCGACGGATATCGCTCGGGTCGCCATTGCTCAAGACCGTCCCACTGCCCCCGATGGCGCTGGGCAAATCAATGAAGTGGTTGTTGACGATGCCAATGGCCCGCCCACCCAGTACCCGCGTTTCAAGGCTGGACAGCTGTGCGGCGATATCCGGATCGGCCACTAACTCAGATGAACACAAGCGGTTCATGCTCGAACTCCCTTCGAAGAAATAATCAGGCTGCATCCAGCGCTGCGCGCTCGGCTTTGCTTCGTATAACCGGCCGGACGCTGACGAATATGAGCAGCGACAGTGCGGCGTACACCCCAAAGAGCCAGGCTGCGGCACTCGATGCACCCGCCACGCCCCCGGGTGAAGAGAAGCCGCCAAGGTTGACGATCATGCCGGCCAATGCGGCCCCGATCGCCGTAGCGATCAGTTGAACCGTGGTGATCGAAGCGCCAGCCAACTCCTTTTCATCCTCGGCCACGCTTTCCAGCACGCGTGTGAGCAGATGCGGCCACGCCAGGCCGATCCCGGCACCGACCGCCAGCATTCCCGCACACACGCCTGCCACATTGAGCAGTGATGGATCGAACCGTGGTACGAATACAAACGCCAGTACCAAGCCGGCAAAAATGAAGAACGGCGCGATGCCAATGGCACGCAGCGCGGTAGTGGACTTCAGCCCGGAACTGTAAAGCGCCCCCAAGGTCCAGCCCGCCGCCATCAACGCACTGATATAGCCCGCCAGCAACGGTGTCTGCAGGTGCAAGACTTGCAGGAAATACGGCACAAAGACTTCGCTGGTCATGCCGATCACCATCAGGCTCATGGACACGTAAAGCGGCAGTAACGCACCGCGGGCAGCCAGGCCGCCCTTGGGCATCAAGCGCCAGGTCGAGCGGGCCTCTACGCGATAAACCAAATAGAGCAGCAAGAAACCCACGGCCAGGCCGAGCACGCTGTAGATCGCCTCAGGCTTGATACTGCCGACCGAAATGGCCAACACTACGGCGCTCAGAAGCACCAGTTGCGCCCACGGCACCCCGACAGGTCGGGAGGTATCCGCGCTTTTCTTCGGTAGCAGTGCCCAGGCCAGTACCATGAACAACGCGGTGACCGGAATCAGGGCCCAGAATGCGGCGCGCCAGGCATCGTACTCGGCGAATACCCCGCCCACCGCAGGCCCGATCAGCGTTGCAGCACCCCACATGCCTGAGATCAGCGCCATCGCCCGTGGCCACAAGGGCTCGGCGAACACCAGACGAATCATCGCGTAAGGCAGCGCGAACAGCAGCCCCCCGCCCAGGCCTTGAATAGTGCGGCCAAGAATCATGACCGCCATATCCGGCGCCAGGCTGCACACCCCGCTGCCAATGGCAAAGATCACCCCGGCCCAGACATACGCGGCCCTGGCGCCCAGGGCCGTGAGGCACTTGGTGGACAGCACCGAGCCAATGATCGAGGCGACCACAAACAAGGTCGTGTTCCAGGCGTAGTAGTCCAGCCCACCGATATCGGCTACCACTGACGGCAGTATGGTTGTCACCAGATAGACGTTGATGGCGTGAAGTGCGACGCCTCCCGCCAACGCCGCAGAGCGTAATCCGTTCTTCCCAAGGAGTAGCGCTGACCAACCTGTAGTAGATGTCATCCTGATATCCAAGTCTGATTAACCTGGGATCACTGTATTACAAAAGATAAACCTTGTGTAATTAGCCTGTCTTTTTTAAGTGATTTTCCTGACCGCCAAAACTGACTATGCTGGCAGGCCCCGCCCTTATGCAATGGGTGACGCCACAGTCGACGGACGTCAGTGATGCCTTCATTTTCCATGGTTACGTGCAACCTATGACCACCAGAGCTAACGACGACACCCAGGCCTCCACAGCCGATCGCATCCTGTTCATGCTCAAGACCCGTGGCCCCTTGAAGACCACTGAGCTGGCGACCCTGCTTGAAGTGACCTTCGAAGCCACCCGGCAGCACATTCAGAAATTGCAGGCGTCAGAGCTGATCACCGGCATTTGCGCACCGACCAGCGGCGCCGGCCGGCCGTCCCTGAGATGGGCGTTGACCGATACCGGCCACGGCAAGTTTCCGGACGCCCACAGCGTGTTGACCCTGCACCTGATCGAATCCATCGAAGGGGTTTTCGGCACCGAGGGGGTCGAGAAAATAATCGCCAGCATGGAAACCACCAATCGACGCGAGTACCTCCAGGCCTGCGAGAAAGCCTCATCCCTGGAAGAAAAGGTACGCATCCTGGTGGGCATCCGTGAACGTGCCGGTTACATGGCGCAAATGGAGGCGGCGGGCGACGGCTGGCTGCTGATCGAGAATCACTGCCCGATCTGCGCGGCGGCCCGCAAATGCCAGGGCTTCTGCCGGTCGGAACTGCAGATATTCCGCGCAGCCCTGGGCGACAGCGTCGTGGTCGAGCGTTGTGAATACCTGATTTCCGGGGATCGGCGTTGCGTCTACAGCATCCAGCCGCGCATGTGAGCCGTCCTTCCCCTGTCGCCCTTTAATTGCGCCATGCTCGACAACGAGGCAGCCCTTGGACTATTTCGCCGCCCTCACCGCCTTCGTCGAAGCTGCCGAAGGCAATAACTTCTCCCGCGCCGCCGAGCGTCTGGGCATCAAGGCGTCCACGGTGTCGCGCTACGTGAAGGATCTTGAGCAGGACCTGGGCATCGCGTTGTTCAACCGCTCCACTCGCACGCTGCACCTGACGGAAGGTGGCCAGACCTTCCTGATGCACGCTCGCAGGGTGCTGGATGAGCTGGAACACGCCAAGGCCGCCACCTCGGCGTTGAACCAGCAACCCCGAGGCTTGTTGAAACTCAACCTGCCGCCGGCATTTGCCCGGCATCACATCCTCCCGGCCTTGAACGATTTTCGCGCGCGCTACCCGCAAATCAGCGTGGAGCTGGTGCTGGATAACGCCCAGGTCAACCTGATCCATGCCGGCGTCGACCTCGCCATTCGCATTGGCGCGCTGGCCGATTCCACGCTCAAGGCCCGCAAACTCAGTGACGGCCGGTACTATGTGGTGGCCAGTCCGGCGTTCGCGATGCAGTACCCGCCCCCGTCAACGCCCACCGACCTGGCCGGCTTGCCTGCCGTAGTGGGCACGACTTCCAGCGCTATCACTTTTGTGAACGGTGACCTGGCGTTACCGCTGATGCATGCCGCCGGTATTCGCATCAACGACCTCGACGCGCAGTTGATCGCTGCGCGCCAAGGCCTGGGCTTTGCGTTGCTGCCGGATTGGCTGGTGGCCCGCAGCATCGACGCCGGCGAGCTTGTGGTGTGGTTGCCGCAGTGGCGCATTCGCGATGTCGAGCGGGGGTTTGCCGTGTGGTTTGTCTACCCGCCCAAGCGCATCGTGTCGTCCAAGGTCAGGTGTTTTATCGACTTTATCGTTGAGCGACTGGGCCAGGCACCGAACTGGAAATGATTCAGCTGAAACGAATATCCAGGGCGCGCAGATAGGTTTGCAGCCCGGCATCCTGGATCGGGATCAGGAACGCTTCGGTGTCTGATTCATTGAAGTGCGCGTGCCAGTACCCAGGCGGTGTGACAAACGCCAGGCCCGGCGACCAATCCACCCGCTGAGGGTTGCGGATCTGCCCATCCGCATCCAGCTCGGTGCCTACCAGGGAGTAGCACCCCACCGGGCAATCAATGATGAAGTCCAGCGCAATCGACTGATGCCGATGGGGTTTCTGCACCGAGCCCGCCGGCAGGATCCCGTACATTGCCCACAGCACATGGGTCACCGTGCGGGTCTGCGGGAAGTTGCGATTGCCCAGCAGAATGCTGATGCGGCTGCGGTCCTGCGCACGGGGATCATCCGCAGCTTCACGCAGTTTTGCGTTGGCCAGTGCCGCGGGGTACAGCGTCGGCGTAAAACGATCTGCGCTGCGTGTCACCCCCAGGTAACGCAATAACGGTTCATCATGCACGTAGTAAAGGCGCGCATCCTGGCTCGCGCGAAAGTGCGCCGCCTGCAAGCCGGGCAAGGCGATGAAGCAGCCTTTGGACCATTGAATCTCATACGCCCCCTGAACCACGCTGCCCTCCCCGGCAATCACGTAGAACACCTGGGAGGTCGCATTCGGTTGCAGGCTGAGGGTGTCGCCCCGATTAAGGCGCATGAAGTTCGCGCACAGCCCGGGCCCGGTTGCCGGCCCTTCACAGCCCAGGGCGTCGCTGAGGTCCAGCGGTATCACGCGCGAGGGGCCGCTGGCATACAGCGAGGCGGGAAAGCTGTGGTAGGGAATCCGTGGGATGAGATTGGCGCTGATGGGGTTGGCCGCCTTGCTGTATTCGAAGTACTCGGCGTCCACTTGGTTCATGTCGCTTGGTGCGGGTTGCAATTCACGGTTCATCTGGCTCACCTCGGTCTGCGCTAGTGAGGGAACTATAGGCATGGCGGCTCAGCGGATTAACCCCTGGAGCTGCACAGCAGTTGTGCAAGATGGGAACGCTGGCAAGCGTTGTAGTGCCTTTCGGTCATTTGGATTGAACGATCATTTACTCAACCTCCTCTATCGCAGGACATGTAAATGGAGGAAGTCATCATGATCGACTCAGCAACCGGAATGAGACCCGGCCAGCGCTACACCGTGCAAAACCTGGAGCGCACGAAGAATTTCGGTGGATTCTTCCTGGATGGAAAGTACTACCTCGGTCCTGAGCTGATGACCGCCGTCGGTTGGCTGGAAGGCCAGAAATTCCTGTATGACGAACTGGATGCCAACGGCGAGCCGGTGTTTCCAGATCGGGTCGCCGGCACTATCGAAGACCTGACCCTGGTGTTGAACGATGGCGCACGCCTGGAACTGCAGGAAATGCAGGTTGACGCCCCAATGCAGGCGCCTGAATCCGCACCGGCCAGTCAACGCCGGGAAGAGACCGTCAGGCGAAAAACCAGTCAGCCACCCTACTTATTGATTGCAACAGGCGCCGCCTTGCTGGTAGCCGGCATTGCGATTGCGCGTGCCTGTCGAATGAACACTCAACGCCGCAGATAACTGCCTGCGCGCCCGCACTCTTACTACCAAAGGTACGCACGTATGTCTTACGACTATGAAGGTTCTGCAAGTGTCATCACCGCATCGCGTCATCTGGGCACTGGCTCAGATGAATGCCTGAATGACTCGGTAGACATCCACATGAGCAGCAGCGGTAAACCCACCGTCGTGCGCTTGGCATTCGATACCCCGCTTGAGTGGCCAGGCCACCCGAACTTCGTGACGGTCAATTTGCCCGACGGCACCTCTGTGAGCGGGGTGATTGTTGAAATTCAAAGACCCACCGATGGGCCAGGCTGGGTCACGTTCACTGTGGATGACTGAGACCGTTTGCGGGCGACACTAACGGCCCTGGCAGCCTAAATCTATCTAGCTGATGCCGAGCGATCCAAATGTGGGAGGTGGCTTGCCAGTCATGAAGGCTTTTTGTAGAAGCGAGCTTGCTCGCGAAAAACTCACAGGCGCCGCGTTCATTCAGGAAGCAGGCGTTATCGTTGAGGTTTTTCGCGAGCAAGCTCGCTCCTACAGAGGGCGATGTACGCTTAACTGACTGGCACTGGGGCAAGCCGCCTCCCACATTTGGATCGCTCGGCATCAGTCGGATAATCTTAGTGGTCACCCCTTGCTGTGTTCCGGCGACGACGGGCCTTTGGTTACGCCACGGGGGCCGGCCACGCTCCATATCACCGCGCCGACAAATGGCAGCACCACCACCAGCGCAGTCCATCCGGCCTTCGTGCCCAAGGTTTTATCGCTGCGCCATACGCTGTTGACGATCCACAGATCGAGTAACACGAGAATGACTGCCAGGCCTATCCAGAAATACGTGGTTTGCATGCTGCACCTCCAGGTCAGTGATGCAAGTTAGGTCAAGGGCGGGTGCGTGAGGTTCAATATAAAGGCAACTAAGCGAAGCGACGGTTGACCCTATGGGTTCAGTTTCGGCGCGCTTGAATTGATCGCAAAAGTTATACGACGCGGCACGAATTAACGCTGAGTTGTATAAGTTTTTTGCACTGCACTACCATTCATCACCGCGCCGTCACCAGCTTCATTCACTCCTAGCGCGCCTGGACCCGGCCCGGCGTACAGGTTGGAATCGACAACCCCAGGCTCTCACGCAACGTCGAGCCTTCATACGCCGTGCGGTGGACACCGCGCTCCTGCAGCAACGGAATGACTTCCCGGGTGAATCGATCAAACTGCCCTGGGTGCCCGATATAGATATTGAACCCATCCACGGCCCTTGCTTGCAGCCAGTCGGCCATTTTCTCTGCGACCGTGACGGCGCTGCCAACGAAGGCGCCGGGGCGCAGTTGCCGGCCAAACTCGACGGCTTGGCGCAGGGTAAAGCCTTTTTCCCGGGCGTGATCAGCGATGCGCTTGGCCGCAGTGAAAAAGCTGCTGCGCGCCGCCTCCAGGCTCTCTTGGGGGAATGGCGCATCCAGGTCGTACTGGCTGAAATCATGCCAACCGAAGTTACGTCCGAATTCCTTGAGTGCCAGTTCAAAACTATGGTCGAGCTGATGGTAGTGCTGCTCGATTTCCCTGGCGTGCGCATCGGTATCGCCCACGTAGATTTCTGCCCCGGGCATGATCAATATCTGCTCCGGATCGCGCCCCCGTTGCAGCGCCCTGCCCTTGATATCCCGGTAAAACGCCTGACCCTGCTCGATGCTGGCCGCATGGGTGAAGATGACATCCGCCGTGGCGGCGCCCAGGTCACGGCCGGGCTCTGAGTCGCCGGCCTGGAAGATCACCGGCTGGCCCTGGGGTGAGCGCTGAATATTCAGCGGCCCGACCACGGAGAAATGTTCGCCCTGATGATTCAGGCTGTGCAGCTTGCTCGGATCAAGAAACTGGCCGGTAGCCCGGTTGCGCACAAAGGCATCTTCCTCATAGGAGTTCCACAAGCCCTGCACCACTTGCACATGTTCAGCGGCGCGGCCATAGCGCGTGGCATAGTCATAATGTTCGTCGCGGCTGTAATTGCCCGCAGTGCCGGCATCGCCGCTGGTCACC
The DNA here is from genome assembly GCF_031931935.1 of Pseudomonas sp. rhizo25. Classification (NCBI taxonomy): domain Bacteria; kingdom Pseudomonadati; phylum Pseudomonadota; class Gammaproteobacteria; order Pseudomonadales; family Pseudomonadaceae; genus Pseudomonas; species Pseudomonas sp. rhizo25. The sequence goes on along the minus strand of NZ_JAUJXA010000003.1, from coordinate 413,338 downwards.
ACGTTCCAGCCGGCGCGGCCTTTGCTGATCAGGTCCAGGGATGCCAGGCGCCGGGCGACGTTATAGGGTGAGTTGTAGGAGGTGGTCAGCGTACCGACCAGACCGATATGCCGGGTGCTCACCGCCAATGCCGATAACAGCGTCAGCGGCTCCAGGCGATTGAGGTAATGGGACGGTGAGCCTTCGGTTATGAACTGACTGTCGACGATAAACATCAGGTCGAACAGCGCCGCCTCGGCCTGGCGCGCAATGTCGATGTACCAGTCGACGTTGACGCTGGCATCGGCCGGCAATTGCGGGTCAAGCCATAGATTATGCCGGCCCGGCCCGCCGCAACCCATGGTCAGGGCGCCGAGTTTGAGCTGTCTTTGAGTCATTGTGCAGGGGTTCCTTGAAGAGTCCCGGGCTGGGCTTCGGCCACGGCGGGCTGCAAGGACGCCGTGAATGAAGGGTCGAACAGGGTGGCGGCCGAGTAGGACTTGACCAGGCCCTGGCTGGCAAAAAACTCGACGGTCTTTTGCGCTTCCACAGGCGTCTGGGCCGTCAATGGCTCGACGGTGGTGCGCGCACGGGCAAACCAGGCGCGGGCGATGTCAGCGTCGGCGCGGGTGCGCTTGGCCCAGGCGTCGGCATACGCATTGGCGTTGGCCGGGTTCTGCCGAGCCCAGTCACGGGCTTTTTTCAGGCGCTGGAGGAAATCGCTGATGGGCCCGCGCTTGGCCTCGACGGCACCGGCATTGGCGGCAATGAAGCTCTGGGCGGGAATCAACCCCTCAGCGGTCGCCAGTACCCGCGCACCCTGGCGCTCCTGTTGCGTGACGTAGGGTTCCCAGGTGGCGATGACGTCAACCGAACCGCCTTCCAGCGCATGGGAGGCATCCAGCGCACTGAGGTAGCGAAATTCTAGAGAGTCCCGCGCAACCCCGGCTTTATCCAGGGCCGTCAGCAACAGTTGTTGGCTCCATGAGCCTTTCCAGATCGCTGCGCGTTTACCGGCAAGATCGGCCAGGCTGTGGATCGACGATCCCTTTTTCACCAGGATCGCCACGCCCTCGAGGTTCTGTCGGCTGACCGCGATCACCTTGATCGGTGCGCCCAATGCGCCCAGGAACAATACCGGCGCATCCCCCAGCAGGCCTATATCCAGGCTGCCGACGTTGAGCGCTTCGGCCACCGGCGAGCCGGCGGTGAATTGCTTCCAATCAAGTGTGTAGGGCAGATCATCCAACACTCCCGCCGCTTCCATCACGGCCTGGGCGTTGTAGCTCTGGTCGCCGACGACCAGGGTTTGTGCCTGTGCCGTCAGGCATAGTAAGGCGGAGGTCAACCCCACCGCCAGTGTTGTCAGGTAACGCACGTTCGTCTCCAGATGCCCGGTCAGGGCATTTCAAGTCGATCCGCGCGCGCGGTCTCGGCAATGGTTGTCAGGGTTGATACGATGAGGTTGCAGTGACCAGGTGTAAAATACCCATAATGCATAACGTAATTCTTTAATAATGCAGCTATTGCATCTAATCGATCTTCTGGCCGACTTCTCCATCCTCAACCCTTTAACCGACCCATCATGGGCTCGCTACGCGGGCCATGCTCAAACGTCATAATCCTGCAGGCGTCTGCGTGGTAATCTCACGCCACCACGAATAGACATTGATCGTCACTTGACGATGACCAAAGCCAGGAAAGAACATGCCCAAGATTTCTCACTCAGCGCTACGCCGCAACTTCCGTGACCTGCTTGCAACGCCCATCTGCGTTGAAACCGCTTCCGTATTCGACCCCATGTCTGCCCGCATCGCGGCCGACCTGGGTTTTGAAGTCGGGATTCTGGGCGGCTCAGTCGCTTCCCTGCAGGTACTGGCGGCCCCCGATTTTGCGTTGATTACCCTGAGTGAGTTCGTTGAGCAGGCCACCCGCATCGGCCGTGTCGCCCAGTTGCCGTTCATTGCCGACGCCGACCACGGCTATGGCAACGCCCTGAATGTGATGCGCACCGTCGAAGAGCTGGAACGTGCCGGCGTCGCGGCGCTGACCATTGAAGACACCCTGCTGCCTGCGCAATTCGGGCGCAAATCCACAGATCTGATTTCGGTCGAGGAAGGCATCGGCAAGGTCAAGGCCGCCCTTGAAGCGCGGGTCGACCCTGAGCTGTCGATTATTGCCCGCACTAACGCGGGCGTGCTGCCCACCGCAGACGTGATTGCACGCACCAAGGCCTATGAAAAGGCCGGTGCCGATGGCATTTGCATGGTCGGGGTCAAAGACTTCGAGCACCTGGAGCAGATCGCAGAGAACCTCACCGTGCCGCTGATGCTGGTGACCTACGGCAACCCGCAACTGCACGACAGCGAGCGCCTGGCCAGCCTGGGCGTACGCATCGTGGTGGCCGGACATGGCGCCTACTTCGCCGCAATCAAGGCCACCTACGACAGCCTGCGTGCGCAACGCCAGCTGACCCACAGCACTTCGAACCTCAGTGCAACGGAACTGACCCACACCTACACCTTGCCCGAAAGCTATGTGGCGTGGGCAGAAGAGTTCATGGACGTTAAAGAGTAATTACTGTCGCGGTACTGCCTGAATCACTCAGGGGCCAGCCGCTTGCGCATGCCTGCGCTAGCGGCCGGACCGGCCTGTACAAGGCACTGGTCCAGTGGCACCACCGCACCTTCAGCCGTTGCCATCATCGGCTGCACCGGACGGCCCGTATTGCGTTCCACCACCTCCACACTGGCGCCCTCTTCGGCGTAATGCCGGTTGCCCCACGCCACCAGAGCCATCAGCACCATCCGGAAGTCCTCACCCTTGGCCGTCGGCACGTATTCGTAGCGTGGCGGCCGCTCGCTGTAGGCGCGGCGCTCCAGCATCCCGGCTTCGACCAAGCCATTCAGGCGCCGGGTCAGCATGTTGGGCGCGATACCCAGGCTGCGCGAGAACTCATCGAAGCGCCGTAGACCGTGCAACGCGTCACGCATGATCAAGATGCTCCACCACTCCCCTACCCGCTCAAGGCTGCGGGCGATCGGGCATTCGTCACTGATGAGGGATTTGCGCTGCATAAGAAGTCCTGGGTGCGAGTTCACACTTGTGTGGCGCCATGTTACTTTCATGATGATAGTTACGTCCATACGCTAGGTATCCCTCAAGCAACAGGAGTCGATTGATCATGAGTAAACGTATCGTCGTAACGGGCATGGGCGCGCTGACGCCGTTGGGGTCTAGCGTGGAATCCACGTGGCAACGCTTGCTGGACGGACAGTCGGGTATCCGTCGTTTGCCGCAAGCATTGATCGGTGATTTGGCGATCAGTATCGGCGGCCAGGTGCAAAACATCGAGCAAGACCCCGAAGCCGGATTTGACCCAGATCGACTGTTGGCCGCCAAGGAACAGCGCAAGATGGATCGTTTTATCCTGTTCGCCCTGGCGGCGGCGGATGAAGCCTTGAAGCAAGCCGATTGGGCGCCTAAAACACCTGAGGAGCAGGAACGCACCGCAACCATCATCGCTTCCGGTGTCGGTGGTTTCCCGGCGATAGCCGACGCGGTGCGCACCACCGATAGCAAAGGCCCGCGGCGTTTGTCGCCATTCACCATTCCGTCATTTTTGAGCAACATGGCCGCCGGGCACGTGTCGATCAACTACGGCCTGAAAGGTCCCCTGGGCGCGCCGGTGACTGCGTGTGCGGCCGGCGTCCAGGCCATCGGTGACGCAGCGCGCATGATCCGCGCCGGGGAAATCGATGTCGCAGTCTGCGGCGGTGCCGAAGCGGCAATTCATCGGGTCAGCCTTGCCGGCTTTGCCGCGGCGCGGGCGTTGTCCAGCGCATTCAATGACGCGCCGGAGCGTGCTTCACGACCGTTCGACCAGGCACGCGATGGTTTCGTGATGGGCGAAGGCGCCGGCATTCTGGTGATTGAGGAACTGGAACATGCCCTGGCCCGCGGTGCGCAGCCGATTGCCGAGCTGGTGGGATATGGCACCAGTGCCGACGCCTATCACATGACAGCCGGGCCCGAAGACGGTGACGGCGCGCGCCGGGCGATGACCCAGGCATTGCGCCAGGCAGGTATCGACGCGTCGCAGGTGCAGTACTTGAACGCCCACGCGACCTCCACGCCGGTAGGTGACAAAGGCGAACTGGCGGCGATCAAGACAGTCTTCGGTACCGGCAGCGGGCCGGCCATCAGCTCGACCAAATCCGCCACCGGCCACCTGCTCGGCGCAGCAGGAGGGATCGAAGCGGTCTTCACCGTGCTTGCGCTGCGCGATCAGATCGCGCCGATGACGCTCAACCTGGACAGCCCGGACGCCCTCGCCGACGGCCTGGACATGGTGCGCGTTGCTGCGCGGCCCATGCCGATTGAATATGCGCTGTCCAATGGCTTCGGCTTTGGCGGCGTGAACGCCAGCGTGCTGTTCCGACGTTGGACATGATCAGGGGTTTGCCCCTGGGGTAAATTTCGCGGACCATGGCGCCTTTCTGTCCTTGCCAACAAGAGGTGCCCATGGCCAACCACGACCTGTCCTACACCCCCGACCCGGATGCCGATTCCATTTCTTCCGATGTTATCGGCTTCAACGGCATCCTGGTTTCCACCCAAGTGCCAACCCGCGCCGACGGCAGCCTGGAACTGGGCGATATCACCCTGCAAAGCGAATGCACCCTGCAAGCCTTGAAAGTCGCGCTGGAAAAAGCCGGCAGCTCCATGGACCGGGTCATGCACCTGACCATCTACCTCACCGACATGGCCGACCGTGGGGCGTTCAACGAAGTCTACAAGCGCTTTTTCGCCAAGCCATGGCCGGTCCGCGCGGCGGTGGGCGTTGCTGCGCTGGCTGTGGAAGGCATGCGTGTCGAAGTGACGGCGATGGCGGCCAAGGCCTGACAGCCACCGAGTATTTGCATGGTGCGCCGCGAACCAAATGTGGAGGGGCTTGTTCCCGAGCCGCCGTTACCGCAGGAATGGATATGTACTCGGTCTGATCCAACATCCTGGTCGGCCCTGAGGCCGCCATCGGGAGCAAGCCCCCTCCCACAGGTACAGCGCCATACCAGAAATTGTGTAGATACCTATAGCCATTGGGGCAAGCCCCCTCCCACTTTTTTTACCGAGTGCAGTCAATCAGACCGCCACGAAATCAAGTCCCCTCGTCGCAAATTCAGGGGCACGCCAGAGCTGCCCTCCCCCTGATCGATGCCAATGATCAGGCGGTTGACCCAAGTGATTGGACGCTCTGCCTGCCAGCTTCTAACCTGACGGCCTGCACCATCACAGAAGCCTGCCATGATCGTTCGTCCCAAGCCCAACCTCCTGGGTATCCTGTTTTCCCTCAAGGGCTCGATTGCCAAGCGCATTGCCTGGCGCAGCCTGATGGTCACGCTGCTCGCCTCAGTGATCGTGCTGGTGGAAACCCTGCACCCGGCGTACTTTTCCAAGGTTAACGCCACGCCTTTCACCCTGCTGGGTTTGTCATTGTCGATTTTCATGAGCTTTCGCAACAATGCCTGCTACGACCGCTGGTGGGAGGGCCGCAAGCAACTTGGGCAAATGATCATTGAGGTGCGCTCGCTGATCCGCGAAACCCAGGTGCTGGGCGACACCGTCGAGCGTGCCGGCTTGTTGCGCGGCCTCTGCGGTTTTGCCCACGGCTTGATCGCCCACTTGCGCCATGAAGATGAAACCCGTGCGATAACACCCTGGATAGCGGTGCAGGCAAGCCACCCCAACCTGCCTGACAGCGTGCTGCAAACACTCGGTGCGCGGTTTTCCGCACTGGCCTGTCAGGGTGTGATCAGTGAGTGGCGCTACACCCAACTGGAGGCCCGGCTGGTCAGCCTGAGCCAGGTGCAGGCGTCGTGCGAGCGTATCAAGACCACACCGCTGCCTTTCCCCTACACCCTGCTGCTGCACCGTACCATCTACCTGTTCTGCATCCTGCTGCCGTTCGCCATGGCCGAGCCGCTGGGATGGTTGACGCCGGTGTTCACCGCTATCGTCAGCTACACCTTCTTTGGCCTGGATGCGATCGGCGACGAATTGGAGGACCCGTTCGGCTTCGACGAAAACGACCTTCCGTGCGATGCCATCCTGCGCACACTGGAGCGCGAGATTCTCGCGGCCCTTGGCGAAGACGACCTGCCCCCTGCCCTTGAGCCGCTGGATTACGTGCTGACCTGACGCCGGTTTGACACTCGCCCTGCACTGACCGAAGCTTGGGGCTTTGCTGCTCGAGCTTTCGGACACCCGCATGTCAAAGTCACGCCGTTATTCCATCATCGGCCTGTGTGCCCTGTTGCTGATTGTGTTAGTCAGCTGGTTTTTTTCCCGCACCGCACCGGTCGCCGTGGCACCGGCCATTGCCCATGGTTACTCCAAGGCATTGAAGCAGGCACATAATGGCGAACCGGGCGCGGCGCGGGTGCTGTATCAACAGCTGGGGCGCCCGGATCTGTCGCCTGAACGCCGCGCCGCCTTGCATGCCGAATTGCCCAATTACCCCAGCCCTCAAGCCCTTAAGCTGGCGGATAAAGACTTGGCCAATGAATCGCCAGTGGTGCGCGAGGCCGCGATTCACAGCATCGTCGGACTGGTACCCAGCGGCCAGCGCACCTTGCTGCTCGGCCCGGTCCTGGATGATCCCGAACAGCCAGTGCGCTTTGCCGCCGCCAATGCCCTGCTCGGCCTGTCGCCGGATACCCTGGGCTTGTATTTCGGCCCCCTGCAGCAGGTGCTCGACGAGTTCGTGAAAACCCTCAAGGCCCAGCCCGAGACCGCCGAAGGCTGGATTCAACTGGCGCGCCTGTACATCCACAGCGCCCTGTTGCCGCAGGCACAAAACGCCCTGGAGCAGGCGATGCGTTTGCAGCCGGATAACTTGCAGGCGGTCGTGTCGCAGATCGAACTGCTGGACAAGCAAGGCAAGAGCGACGAGTCGCGCCAGCTGTTGGCGCGGCAATTGGCGGCGCATCCGGAGTCGGCTTACCTGCAGCATGCCTTGGGCATGTGGCTGCTGCACCATGGCGAGCGCCCGTATGCGCTGCTCGGCCTGTCCAAGGCGGTAGAGCTTGAGCCGGACAACCAGGATTACCGCTACGATCTGGCCACCACCCTGCATGCCCAAGACGAAGTCGAGGCGGCCCAGCGTCAACTGGAAGAAATCGTCCAGCGTCATCCGGCCAACCGCAAGGCCCGCGTGCTACTGGTCAACTACTGGAAAGAAACCGGGCAACTGCAAAACGTCCAGGTACTGCTCGCACAACTGGAGCAGCAGAACCCGGACGACCCGGCGCTGCAACAAGGCCTGTAGGCACAGGCTTGCTCGCAACGTAATTGCCGGCCCTGTGCAATTTTTACGAAACGTTGAACCGCCACTGGCCACTACGGTCAAGTAAATATGGCGCGTCCTTCTCGGCGTGCCCCTTACTTGTACGTGACCTGAGGGCACTTCTTGTCTACATCCAAAGAGCTGTTCAGTGAAAAGGCGGCCACCGGCATCGAAGGTCTTGATGACATTCTTGCCGGAGGCCTATCGCGCAGCCATCTGTTCCTCCTGGAAGGCGAACCCGGCACCGGTAAAACCACCGTGGCGTTGCACTTCCTGCAGGCCGGCGCGCAAAACGGTGAACGCTGCTTGTATATCACCCTGTCGGAGACTGAGCGCGAATTGCGCCAGGGTGCCAAGTCCCATGGCTGGGACCTGGATGACAATATCTTTATTTTCGAATTGACCCCACCGGAGAGCCTGCTCAACGCCGAGCACCAGCAAAGCCTGCTGTATTCCTCCGACCTCGAACTGGGTGAAGCCACCCGCCAGATTTTTGAAGTGGTGGAACGGGTCAAGCCGACCCGCGTGGTGGTCGACAGTCTCTCGGAAATCCGCCTGCTGGCGCAGAGTTCCCTGCGCTACCGCCGGCAGATCCTGGCGATCAAGCATTACTTCGTGCGCTATGACGCGACTGTATTACTGTTGGATGACCTGACCACCGAATCCCTGGATAAGACTGTGCACAGCGTGGCCCACGGAGTCATTCGCCTTGAAGAACTGACCCCCAACTACGGCGCCGAGCGCCGCCGCGTACGGGTGGTGAAATACCGCGGCCAGAAATACCGTGGAGGCTTTCATGACTTCACCATCATGGGCGACGGCATCCACGTGTTCCCGCGCCTGGTGGCGGCTGAGCATCGTGGCGGATACAACCGCCAGACATTGACCAGTGGCATCCAGGAGCTGGATTCGCTGCTCGGCGGCGGCATTGAGACCGGTTCCAGCAGCCTGATCCTTGGCCCGGCGGGTACCGGCAAGTCCCTGATCTCGATGATCTTCGCCGCCGCCGCCGTAGCCCGGGGCGAAAAGGCCGCACTGTTCATCTTCGATGAAGAACTGGGCCTGCTGTTCGAGCGTATGAAAAATATGGGCATCGATCTCGCGGCGTTGCAAGACACCGGCAACCTGCTGATCGAGCAGGTCGACGCCGCTGAGTTGTCGCCCGGCGAATTCTCGCACCGGGTACGTCGCTGCGTGGATGAAGGCGGCATCAAGACTGTGGTCATCGACAGTATTAACGGCTACCAGGCTGCCATGCCGGAAGAGAACGCGCTGATCCTGCACATGCATGAACTGCTGCTGTACCTCAACCGCCGCGGTGCCGCGACCTTCATGACCGTGGCCCAGCATGGGTTGGTCGGCGATATGCAAACCCCTGTGGACATTACCTACCTGGCCGATACCGTGATTCTGCTGCGCTATTTTGAAGCCCTGGGCAAAGTCCGCCGGGCCATTTCAATCATCAAGAAAAGAACCGGCTCCCATGAGTCGACCATTCGTGAATACCGCATCGGTAGCCGAGGCATGACGGTTGGTGAGCCGCTGGACAACTTCCAGGGTGTACTGCGCGGCATTCCGATTTACATGGGCGCCGGTTCCCCACTGCTAAAGGATGAGGGCTAGTGCCGGCTCTTTCTCCAGTCTCGGAACGTGCCATCGTCCTGGCGCCCATGGGGCGCGACGGTTCGCTGGCGCTGATGATGCTCAATGAGGCGGGCTACAGTGGCATGGTGGTCAGCAGCCTCACCGCGCTGTGCGAAGCCATGGAGCAAGGCGCCGGCATGCTGATCATTGCGGCCGAGGCGTTGCGCGGCGTCGATCTTGAGCCGTTACTCAATTATTTGCACCAGCAGCCAGCCTGGTCCGACCTGCCTATCGTGCTGATGACCCATCACGGCGGCAAAGAGCAGAACGGCACATCGCACTTTAGTGGCTTGCTGGGCAACGTGACGTTCCTGGAGCGGCCCTTCCACCCGGTCACGCTGATCAGCCTGGTCAGTACGGCGCTGCGCGGTCGACGGCGCCAATACGAAGCACGCGACCGGTTGATCGACCTGAGCGAAAGCGAATTGCGCCTGCAACGCACCTTGGAAACCCTTGAGCAGCAGGTTGAAGAGCGCACGGCGCAGTTGCGCAATAACGAAGAAGCGTTGCGCCAGTCGCAGAAAATGGAAGCCGTCGGCCAGTTGACCGGCGGCATCGCCCATGACTTCAACAATATGCTCACCGGGATCATCGGTAGCCTGGAGCTGCTGCGCAGGCGCGTGTCCCGCGGCAAGCTGGATGATCTGGACAGCCTGATCGACCTGGGCGTCACCTCGGCAAACCGTGCTGCCGCCCTCACCCACCGCCTGCTGGCTTTCTCCCGGCGCCAGTCTTTGGATTCCAAACCCGTGGAGATCAACCAGTTGGTGTCCTCCATGGGCGAGTTGCTGCAACGCAGCATCAACGAAAGCATCGCACTGGACATGCGCCTGACCAGCACGCTGTGGACTGCCGAAGCCGACCCCAATCAACTGGAAAGTGCCCTGCTCAACTTGGTCATCAATGCCCGGGATGCGATGCCAAACGGCGGCAAGTTGATTGTCGAAACCTGTAACCGGCACCTGGATAGCGTATTCACCGCGGCCTACGGCACCTTGCAGCCCGGCGATTACGTCGAGCTGAGCGTCAGCGATACTGGCTGCGGGATTCCGGAACATCTGATGAACCGCGTGTTCGACCCGTTTTTTACCACCAAACCTATCGGCCAGGGCACGGGGCTGGGGTTGTCGATGATCTACGGCTTCGCCCGCCAATCCCACGGCCATGTGACGATTCACAGCGAACTCGGCAAAGGCACCACAGTAAGTTTGTTTCTGCCGCGTTTCATTGGCGAGATGCAGACACAGGAGCCGATCAACCCGACATTGTTGCCGTTTGCCAGTGCGGGTGAGACCGTATTGATCGTCGAAGACGATCCCGCGGTCCGGATATTGGTCAGCGCCGTACTCAAAGAGTTGGGCTATGGATTTGTCGAGGCGTGCGACGCGGATACGGCGGTGCCGATCATTGAGTCCGGGCAACGCATTGACTTGATGATCAGCGATGTCGGCTTGCCCGGCATGAACGGGCGGCAATTGGCAGAAATCGGCCGGCAGATTCGCCCGGCGCTCAAGGTCTTGTTCATTACCGGCTATGCCGAACATGCGGCGGTGCGCGGGGGCTTCCTGGACCCCGGGATGCAGTTGATCACCAAGCCGTTTACCTTTGATTTATTGACGGCCAAGGTGCGGGAGATGATCCAGGCGTAGAGCAGCTATGGCCCGCAATGAGATGTCAAGGTTTGAAAGTCGGCAGATGGAATTGATGCAGGTTTATTTCCACATAGGGTTGCGAATTACTTATGTAAAGAAATCAAACTACATCGACCCGGAGCATCTCTGATGATTATTAGTCCTAGTTCACGCCTGCCTCAACTGTCTACGCCTGTGCTGATTAATGCAGGCTCCTCCCCAGCGCCATTGACACTTATCGATACGGAAGTTTCGAGGCACGATGTTGAAACACCCCAGGACAAGGGTGAGCGTGCCTTGGCCAGGTTGTATGCCCAAGGCCTGAAAGCCGCGTCGAGCGTTGGCCAGGACCCTCGAAAGGTGAGCGTTACGGACATTCCGCCGTCATCGTCTTTCGGACAGCTGCGCGCGCGGTTGGGGGACATGCTCAAAAGCCCGGCTTTCAAGGCTTGGGCGCAAGAGAAGCAGTTGGATCTGTCACAGGGCGTCACCCTTGATGCCAGCCGTGGCACCATCACCGCCAAGCGTGCCGGCAGCGCCTTCTCGTTTTCCACCGAGACTCGTAACCAAACTGTGGACGTTCACAGCTTTTCGGGCTGGCCGCTGCTCCAGAACGTGGCTAAAGCGCTTGCAGGCTCGGGCAACAGCATAGAATTCAAGACGGCGACCACGGCAAGAGCCGCTGATATCGCTCAGTTTTATGGTCACACTCTGCCTTTTGACCCCTCCCTCTCGCCTTCAGAGCAAGACGCATCCATCACCGACTACATCGCCGGGTGGGAGCGCAAAGGTACGCTCATCTCTGACACGGCCAGCCACCCTTCCCAGGCTGATCTGGAACGTCATGCTTCGAAACTTGGCGACCAGAACAATCGAGGGGCTGTAGTTGCGGTTATACCTAAGCTGGCAGCTGACGCCGCGAGCAGTATTGCGCAAGATCTCGCTGCCGCCGCTCGTGAAACCCCCACCCTTACCGAAGACGAATATCTGGAGGCGTCCAACCAAGCCACCCGCCAGCGGATGCAGGAGGCGCTGGACACGCCTATCGAAATAGACCCCACCTCGTCCTATGCTCGGGATCACGACCTGAAGCCGGGCGTAGCGGTGACCCTGCGCGAGTATCTGGTGGGTCATGGCTTGCTGGTTCCAAAGACCCCTTCAGAGCTGGCAGCCATTGCACCGTCCCTGGCTAGTCCCCCCCCGCTAAGCCCTGAGCACGGCAATATGGGTGGAGCCCTTTCATGGCCCACGCTGTTGAGCAATAAGGATCAACGCACACTCAGTCGCGTCATTGATGATGCCTTGAAAAATGAGCCGCAAGACAACCTGCTTGAGCACTTGACCCGTGACCTGAACCTGAATGAAAAGACCCTCAAGGATGACCCGGGTCGCATCATTGACGACATCCTCAAGTCCAGCAACGCTCAAGCCATAGGTCGCGCCGCCGAGCAGGCAATAGGTGAGATCGCTTCGCCAGAACCTATCAATGACTGGGTTCTGGCAGCGCTCTATGTGTCGCTGGACAAGCAAAGTGTCTTCACCGATCCGTCATTCTCAACACGAACCCATATCGCTGGATTCGATTTGAACAGCGTGTCTGGGCGAAGCGCTTCCTACATACGTAAAGCGCTGGCGCATCACTTGATCCAGACGGGACTAGCCACACCGCGAACCGTCGACCTCGCCGTATTCATATTGTTGTCGCGCAAGGCACCAGAGCTCTTGGTCAAGGACATACCTGAGGCGTTGGTCAAGGGCTCCCACGCATGGGTCACTTTTACCACGGCAGTGGCTCGTATTGAGGCCCAAGCGCCCGGCTCCACCCGCTTGATGACGTATGAGCAGATCATGCTGCGACATGAACTGGCCCCCGTAACACTGGCCGACCTGATGGTTGAAGCTCTGGCGCAAACTGACGGACTGAAAGACTGGGGCCGCAACAACGGCTTGCTCGGACGCAACGCAGAAGATAAATACTCAGAAACGAAAATGAACGACGTACGTTTTCAGTTTAGTAAACAAGTGTCTGAGTTAAATAAAGCTTCGAACTACTTTGCAATGGAGGCCCCTGACCTTCACAAATGGGCGCTGGCGGAAATAAAAAAGCAAAATCCACATTTGTCTGAAGAGCAAATCAAAGAAAAATCCATAGACACAAAAGACGCCGGCTTTTTGGAATTTCCTGGTCCCTATTCGCTGCTGGACATATTTCTCAACACACGCGACCATCTTAAAGACATCGACTTTAATGACTATACCTCTCGCAATGAATCCATTGATCTTACGACAATTGCCTTTAAGCCTTTTTCAAGGGCCGAGCTGAAATCCCGTTTTGGAAACGGCCTTGATTTATATTTCAACCGTATCGAGGCGGCCGCGCAGGCGCAAACCAAATACTTGATTTCAACACTGCCCATTGAAGATCGAGAAATCATTGAGCATGGAAAAATCTCGGTCGGCAAAGAAGTGTCAGTCAATACAAATAATTCTGGCGCAACCAATAAGGCAACAACATCCGGTTCTCTAGTGGTGCGCAGCGAATTCAAGGACAGGGACGGTAATGAAAGCACCCATACCTATGAAATAAATATGACGTCCAACACCATTAAAAAGCGTGATGACTGGAACGATATAGACATCGCCCCGCTGCCTGACGAGTTCAGAGCGGGTATCGGTTCAACATACCTTGAACCCGTTGCTCCTGAAGGCGATTACCCGGAAAACATACTGCAGGCCTCGTCGCTCTACACTGTCAACGACACGCCCAACAGCTACTTCAGTGATAAGACTGGGTACATCGCTGACGCCATGGTAAAAAACCTGGGTATCCAGAATTTTGCAACGGAGCTGCGCGGACAGACGACGTTCGATACTGAATCTCCTTTTTGGACAAAAGCCGAGTTGTTCGTGCGAGGGCTTATTCCAGGCTATAACGCCATTAATAACTTTATTGACGGCAAGTGGCGTGAAGGCTTGGTTGATTTGTCATTCGATGCCTTAGGCTTTCTCCTTTCCGGGGTCGGCGGAGCCGCTAAGGTTGCCAACACCGGAGTGCAAGTCGGAACGACTCTTGCTCAAGGGGCGAAAAAGCTGGCGCGTGGCGCCATAGGTGCACTCAACCCCATAGACCCCGTGGGTCTTGGGCTGGCAGGCGTACAAACAGGTTTGGAAGCGCTGGATCGACATTCGCGCACAGGCGACAAAAACGGCTCCAGGCCTGTTGTCAAATATGACGTGGTCAAAACCTTCAGGGACGTCGACAGTGCCACAATAGGCAAAGCCAACGTGCAAGGTGAAGTGGAAGACGTCGCCGCTACGCAGAAGAATGGCAAATGGTATGCCCTGAACCCTGTCACCAAGCAGCCCTATGGTCTTCCTTTGAAGGATTTCGTGCCTTCCACATAAGGTAGAAAAACACTGCCCCAGGTTCTTCACGGCGTACCGGGAAGAACCTGCGCGGCCAGACATTGAATGGATGGCATTGAGCGGATTACGCCAACAAGCGCTGGATATGCTCCTGCAATGTATCCAGGTCAAACGGCTTGGCCAGGATCGGCGCGTTGCGCGTGATCGGGCTGTTGCAGTCGAGAATTTCCTGCGGGTAGCCGCTGATGAAGATCACTTTCAATTCCGGGCGCAACTTGATCGCGGGCTCCGCGATCTGCACCCCGGAAATCCCGCCCGGCAGGCGATAGTCGGTGACCATCAGGTCCAGGTGCGGCTTGGTCGCGAGGATCTGGAAGGCCTGCTCCCCATCGATCGCCTTCAAGACCCGGTAGCCCAAGCCTGCCAGGTACTCACCCAGCACAAACATAATGGATTCGTCGTCCTCGACGATCAGTACGACATCTTGCGCATCTTCACTCATGGGAAGCCTTTGTCCGGTCAATTGCTGCAGTTACGACCATGGGGTCACGCAGAGGTTGCGTCGAGGTGACGACTGATTTCACTCGACCGCCTCAAGGGGCAGACACACGCGAAACAGCGCGCCCTCGCCTATCTGGCTCTCGACCTCGATAGTGCCGCCGTGGGCCGCGACGATCTGCTCGGAAATAAACAAGCCCAGGCCCAGTCCTGCTGTCACATGGTTGGCAGAGACCCGTTCGAACTGCTGGAAAATGCGCTTCTGGTTCTCTTCGCTGATACCGATACCATGGTCACGTACCTCTACCCGCGCTTCGCCATGCTCGCTATATACCCGCACTTCCACGGGGCTCTTGGCCCCGTAGCGCAAGGCATTGGTCAGCAGGTTGGTGATCACCTGCTCGATCCGGAACTCGTCCCAATTGCCTTCCACCGCTTCGTCGGCCTGCAGTTGCATCGAGGACTCGGCGGCCGCCACTTGCGGTGCAAAGTTCTGCACCAGGTTGCGCACCAGTTGGGCAAGGTCAAAGCGGGCCGGGCGGATCGACAGCTTGCCGGTGCGGATACGCGACACGTCGAGCATGTCTTCGATCAGGCGGATCAGGCTCTGGATCTGGCGTTCATCGCGGTCGACCATGGCGTGCATCTTGTCCAGAGTAAACGCCGCGGCGTTGTCCCGAGCCAGGTGCATCTTGCGCAGCTGGGTTTCCAGGATCAGCCCGTTAAGGGGCGTGCGCACTTCGTGGGCGACAATCGACATGAAGTCGTCACGCATGCGTACCGCTTGCTCCAGTTCGGCCTGGGTGGCCTGCAGGCGCGTCAGCAGCAACTCCTGCTCGCGGCGGCTGCGCTCCAGCTCCTCCAACTGCAATTTCATCGCCTTGCTCTGGCGGTACAGGTCGACGAACACATTGACCTTGCTCTTGACCGCGTGGATATCCAGCGGCTTGTGCAGGAAGTCCACGGCGCCGCTTTCATAGCCCTTAAAGGCGTAATTGAGCTCACGGCCGGCGGCGCTGACGAACACAATCGGGATGTTCTTGGTCTTTTCGGTGCCGCGCATCAGTTCGGCCAGCTCGAAACCGTTCATGCCGGGCATCTGCACGTCGAGGATCGCCATGGCGAATTCGTGTTCCAGCAACAGGGACAACGCCTCGTCGGCACTCAATGCCTTGAACACCTGGCGATCCTCGCGCTTGATCAGCGCTTCGAGGGCCAGCAGGTTTTCCGGCAGATCGTCGACGATCAGCAGTTTGGCCTGGACAGTACTTAACATGGATAGGGTTCCAGGGAAGCCAGCAATGAGCCGATACGGCTCAAGGAAAGAATATGGTCAGGTGTGTGTAACGCCAGGGCTGCCAAGGGCATCACGGCAATGCGCGCCTCCTGGGGGTCCTGGACGACGGTGGTGCCGCCCGATTGCTTGACATGGGCCAGGCCGCTCGCGCCGTCTTGGTTGGCGCCGGTCAACAGGATCGCGAGCAGGCGGGGCCCATACACGTCAGCAGCTGAGGCAAACAGGTAGTCGATGGCGGGCCGGGAGTGGTGCACGCGGTCCTCCTGGCTCAGGGACAGGCTACGGTCATGCTCCACTGACAGATGATAGCCGGGGCCGGCAAAGTACAAGGTGCCCGCCTCCACTGCCTCTTTATCCCGGGCTTCCTTGACCGGAATGCTCAGGCGCCAAGCAAAGACTTCCGCCAGCTGGCTGCGACGCTCATCCGGCAGGTGCAGCACGGCAATGATCGGCAAGGCGAAGGTCTCGGGCAGTTGGCCGAAAATAGTCAGCAGCGCCTCGACGCCGCCAGCGGAAGCGCCGACGACGATGGCTTCAATCCCGTGAATCGGGGTGTCTGGCACATCGCTCATGATTTTCGGTAGATCCGTTCCTGTTTGACCAAGGGCTCGAATTGCTTGCTGTAGGCGGAAAAGTCCAGGGTTTCCTTGCTGCCCAGCACCAGGAAGCCGCGATGACACAGCGACTCATGAAACAATCCAAATGCTCGATCCTGCAATTTTTTATTGAAGTAAATCAATACGTTGCGACATGAAATTAATTGAGTTTCCGAAAAGACACTGTCGGTGGCAAGGCTGTGGTCGGCAAAGGTCACGTTCTCGCGCAGGGTCTTGTCGAAGATCGCGTAATCGTAAGCCGCTGTGTAATAGTCGGCAAATGAACGGTGCCCGCCGGCCTGCTGATAATTGGCGGTATAGGCACGTACGTTTTCCAGGGAGAAGATACCCTGCTTGGCTTTGTCCAGCGACGCCGGGTTGATATCCGTGGCATAGATGATGGTGCGCTCCAGCAAGCCTTCTTCACGCAACAGGATGGCCATGGAGTACACCTCCTCCCCCGTGCTGCAACCCGCGATCCAGATCTTGATCGACGGGTAGGTCTTGAGCAGCGGCACCACTTCCCGGCGGATCGCCAGGAAATGCGACGGGTCGCGAAACATCTCGCTCACCGGGATGGTCAGAAATTGCAGCAACTGCATGAACGCCGCCGGGTCGTGCAGTACCCGCTCCTGCAGTGCGGAAATGGTCGCGCAGTCGAACTGGCGCAAGGCATGGGCCACCCGCCGCTTGACCGACGCGCCGGAGTAGTCGCGAAAGTCATAGCTGTACTTGAGGTAAATCGCCTCGATCAACAGGCGCAGCTCAATATCGCTGTTTTTGTCCAAAAAACACTGTTCCACTTAAATGCGTTCCATCTTCGGTAGCCATACGCGAATCAGTGAGAACAGGCGGTCAAGGTCAATCGGCTTGGCCAGGTAGTCATTGGAGCCTGCTGCCAGGCACCGTTCCTGATCGTCCTTCATGGCCTTGGCCGTTACTGCAATGATTGGCAGTTTTTTCCAGCGCGGGTCCTGGCGGATCAAGGCGGTGGCCTCGTAACCGTCCATTTCCGGCATCATCACGTCCATCAGTACCAAGTCGATATCCTCGACTTCATTGAGTTTGTCGATGGCCTCGCGACCGTTACGCCCGATCACGACCACCGCGCCTTTGTGCTCCAGGGCGCTGGTCAGGGCGAAGATATTGCGTACGTCGTCGTCCACCAGCAGGATCTTGCGCCCTTCGAAGACCTTGTCACGACTGCGGGCAGTCTTGAGCATCTTCTGGCGGTCATGGGACAGCTGGGATTCGACTTTGTGCAGAAAGAGTGTGACCTCGTCCAGCAAGCGCTCAGGGGAGCGGGCGCCCTTGATGATGATCGAACGCGAGTACTTGCGCAGTTCGGCTTCTTCATCGCGAGTCAGGTTGCGCCCGGTGTAGACGATGACCGGCGGGAACGAGCAGATATCCTCGGTGGCCATGCGCTTGAGCAGCTCGTTGCCGAGCATGTCCGGCAGCTTGAGGTCGATAATCATGCAGTCGTAGATGTTGGTTCGCAGCAGGTCGAGAGCTTCCTGGGCGAAGCCGACGGCCGTGATCTCGATGTCATCGTCGCCGATCAGGCGGGCAATGCTGTCGCGCTGCAGGTCATCGTCTTCCACCAGCAACACACGTTTGACCTTCTGCGTCAGCTTGGCTTCCAGGCGCGCGAACACGTCCTTGAGCTCTTCGCGGGTGGTGGGCTTGACCGCATAACCGATGGCGCCCATGTGCATGGCCGCCTCGACGCGATCTTCCACGGAAATCACATGCACGGGAATGTGGCGGGTGTTGGCGTGTTCCTTGAGACGCTGCAGCACCGTCAGCCCGGAATGGTCCGGCAGGCGCATGTCCAGCAGGATCGCGTCGGGGATGTATTCCTCAGCGAGGCTGTAGCCTTCGTCGGCACCATGGGCGACCAGGCAGTGGTAACCCAGCTCATGGGCCAGGTCGAACAGGATACGCGCAAAGTTCGGCTCGTCCTCCACCACCAGGATGCACCGGGTGCTGAACGGGGCTTTTTCACGGTCATCGGCAAACCGTGGAATCTGCTGGGTGTCGGCAACCGGCAGTGGCGAAACCCGCACTGGCATGGGGGCCGGCACCACCACCGCTTGACGCGGTTGTTCCACAGGTGCGGCGTCGTCTTCACGCTCCACGTATTGCTCAGGCAATACCAGGGTAAAGATGCTGCCCTTGCCCGGCTCGCTGGTCACGCTGATGTAGCCGCCCAGCAAGGTGGCCAGGTCGCGGGAAATCGACAGGCCCAGACCGGTGCCGCCGTAACGGCGATTGGTGGTGCCATCAGCCTGGCGGAAGGCTTCGAAGATGCTTTCCTGCTGGTCCGGGGCAATGCCGATGCCGGAATCGCGCACGGTAAAGGCAATGCCCTCCCCTGGCGCGCGGGACACTGTCAGGCTGACCTCGCCCTGTTCGGTGAACTTGATCGCGTTGGACAACAGGTTCTTGAGGATCTGCTCCAGGCGTTGGCGGTCGGTAAACAGCAGGGTCGGCGAGCCTTCCTGCACATCCACCTGGAAGCCCAGCTTGCGATCCGCCGCCAGCGGTTCGAACATGCCGCGCAAGCCGTCCACCAGCCGCACCACGCTGGAATTCTCCGGGCGCACTTCCAACTTACCGGCCTCGACCTTGGAAATGTCCAGGATGTCGTTGATCAGGTTGAGCAAGTCGTTGCCGGCCGAGTAAATCGACTCGGCAAACTTGACCTGCTCGGCGCTGAGATTTTCCTGGGGGTTTTCCGCCAGCAGCTTGGCCAGGATCAACGAGCTGTTCAGCGGTGTACGCAGCTCGTGGGACATGTTGGCGAGGAATTCGGACTTGTATTTGCTGGAACGCTGCAGTTCATCGGCGCGGTCTTCCAGCTCGAGCTGGGCCTGGTTCAGTTCGACGTTCTTACGGTCCATGGCGTCGCGCTGCTCGGCCAGGGTCTGGGTCTGTTCGGCCAGTTGCTCGTTGGTTTGCTCAAGCTCGGCCTGCTGGGTTTCCAGATGGGCCTGGGACTCCTTGAGGATGCGCGATTGTTCTTCCAGCTCTTCGTTGGCGGTCTTGAGCTCTTCCTGCTGCACTTGCAGCTCTTCGTTGAGCTGCTGGGTCTCGGCCAGCACTTCCTGCAAACGCTGGCGATAGCGGGCGGCTTCGATGGAGGTGCCGATATTGCCGGCGATCAGCTCCAGCAGCTCGACATCACGCTCATCCAGCGCACGCAGGAAACCCAGCTCGACCACACCATTGACGCGGTCGTCATCGCTGGTGGGCATCACCAGCACGCTGCGGGTAGCGCCTTCGCCCAGGCCGGAACTGACCTTGAAGTAATCCACTGGCACATCGTCCAGGCGAATCAGGCGATCCAGCTGGGCAGCCTGGCCCACGATGCCCTCGTCGCTGTAGATCGACTGCTCCTGTCGTTCCTGCTCGCGGGAGAAGCCATAAGTGGCCACGCGCTTGAGGCCACCATGTTCTTCGCGCACGTACAGCGCCGCCACGGCCGAGCCCATGTATTGGGCGAAGAACTGCAGGATATTGCGCCCAAGCATATTCAGGGTCAGTTGGCCGAGGACTTGTTCAGCCAGCTCAGTCTGGCCATTGCGCAGCCAGGCTTGCTGTTCCAGTCGCCGTGCAATCTTCTGTTGGGACTTGAGGTTTGCGCTGTAACTTTCTGAAAGTGAGACTAAATTTTTTCTTCCGACATACGCTAGAAAACCGCTCAACCCGAGTACGAATACCAAGTATAGGGTGACGCTGATCACCGTCGTTCGAGTGACTTCTTCGTTACGGGTGATACGGAATTGCTGCTCCATCGCCACCGCATCGTCGTACTCCTTGCGGATCTCGTCCGTCAGGCGCTTGCCACGGCCGGCCTTGACCGCATTGCGGTAGTCTCCGTTCTGGCGCTGCATATCAATCATCGACTGGGCGTAGTTGTTCCATTCGACCTGCAAGGCTTCCAGACGCTTGAGGCGGTCGACCTGCTGGGGATTGTCCGCCACCAGCTCCTGCAGATTGCGCAGATCGGCAATGATCCGCGGCTTGGCCACTTCATAGGGGTCGAGGAAATGCTCGTCGCCGGTGATCAGGAAGCCGCGCATGCCGGTTTCCAGGTCTACCGTAAGCTTGGACGACTCATTGAGGTTATTGATAACCCGGTCGGTGTGCTCCACCCACTGGATCACCGAGAGCAAATAGGTAATCAGGCAGACGAAAAACACCGCGCTGAGCACGCCCACACCCAAGGGTAGGGCCACGTTTCGGCTCAACAGGGTACGGAAGCTCTTTTCATCGACGGACGACGCGGGAGTCATGGGCATGCCTTGGCCAAGTGCGGAAAAACCGGGAGTTTGCCCCAAAGTGACGCCTGAACGCTATTTTTCTGCGGGGGACGAGGGCAAGAAACATCGGCGATGGGCAAAAAGGACGCCATACAGCTAGCTGGCGGGACATTCGCTCGCCCAGCGTTCACAATGCCATCAATTGCTTCGGAACTTGCTGGCATTGCCGTCACTCACAATCAAGTTGCCTTTAAGCCCTACGCTCTCACTTTTCAGGAATACCCACCATGTCTGCACCCGCCTCCACCATCCTCGTAGTCGAAGACGACGCCATCGTGCGCATGCTGATCGTCGATGTGCTGGAAGAATTGGAGTTCAAGGTGGTTGAGGCCGCTGACGCTGCAGAGGCGCTCACAGCGGTGCAAAACACCGAGCAGGTGATCGACCTGATGATGACCGATGTCGGCCTTCCGGACATGGACGGCAAGGAACTGGCGAAAAAAGTCCGTGAATTACGCCCCGCCCTGCCCATCCTGTTTGCCAGCGGCTACGCCGATAACATTGATGTACCGGCCGGGATGCAGGTCATCGCCAAGCCGTTCTCGATTGATCAATTGCGTGACAAGGTCAAATCCATGCTGCCCGAGGCCTGATTTCTCCCTTACAACCCCGACCTTCTGTGAGTAAGCGCCCGACGAGGCTGAAAGCGTCGCAGGGATTAACGTGACGTGCGGCCAATAAAACTGGAAACTCAGCGCCTTGCCCCCTCGCCCCCTTAAAAGCACTCTGGAAGGACGCTACAACATGATTGGAAAACCGACGCGCCTGCTGTTGGCGAGCCTCTCGATAGTCATCAGTACCGGCGCCTGGGCCGACTTCACTGCCAGCCCCAGTGAAGCCCGTGCCATCGCCAAGGAAGCCTACCTGTACGGGTTCCCGGTGGTGCAGATGTACAAGACGCTCTACACCCAGGCCGTTGATAAAGGTGGCGCCAACTTCAAAGCGCCATTCAACCATATCGGCCATACCGCCCAGTTGCTCACGCCCAAAGACGCAACGTTCGCAACCCCAAACGCCGACACGCCCTACTCCTTCGTGTGGATGGACTTGCGCAGAGAGCCGCTGGTACTGACTCTGCCCAAGGTCGAAGACGATCGCTACTACTCGGTACAGCTGGTCGACCTCTACACCCAGAACCTCGCCTACCTGGGCACCCGTAGCACCGGGAATAACGGCGGCCATTACATGATCGCGGGGCCTGACTGGAAAGGTCAGCAACCGGTCGACATTGACCGCGTGATCTACAGTGAAAGCAATATCGCCTATGCCCTGTACCGCACGCAGTTGTTCGATGACAAGGACCTGGGCAAGGTCAAGCAGATCCAGAGCGGTTATAAAGTGCAGCCCCTGAGCGGCTACGTGAAGCAACCTGCCCCTGCCAAGGCGCCTAAGATCGAATGGCCCAAGCCAACGGCGACCATGACCGAAGGCCCACAACTGTTTCGCTACCTGAACTTTATGTTGGCCTTCACCGTCCCCGAGGACAGCGAAAAAGACTTGCTCGCGCGTTTTGCCAAAATCGGTATCGCCCCGGGTGCGCCGTTCAAGGTCAACCAGTTGAGCATGGAGCAGCGCAAAGCCCTGGAAGAAGGCATCGCCGATGCCCGCGCCGAATTTGCCGCGTTCAAGAAGGACAAGGTCGACACCCACCAGGTGTCCCGCAGCGATTTGTACGGCAGTCGCGACCGCCTGCAAAACAACTACCTGTACCGCTACGCCGGCGCCGAAATGGGCATTTTTGGCAACTCCAGCGATGAAGCGGCCTACCTGACCTACCTTCTCGACAGCGAAGGCAAGCCAGCCAATGGTGCGCGCCACAGCTATACCGTGCACTTCGCCAAAGATCAGTTGCCACCGGCCGATGCGTTCTGGTCGCTGACAATGTATGACGGCAAGACCAAACTGCTGGTGCCCAACCACAAGAAGCGTTACCTGATCAACTCGCGGATGCTACCGGCTCTTAAGCGCGACGCCGACGGTGGGCTGACCCTGGCGTTGCAACACCACGAGCCGCCGAAGGCCGAACAGAGCAATTGGTTGCCGGCCCCGCCCGGCCCGTTCTATGCGATCTTGCGCATCTACCTGCCCAAGCCCGAGGTGGGTAACGGCCAGTGGAAGCTGCCCCCGCTGACACCGCTTAAGTAACACCACGGGCCGGCTGGGATCAGCGCTTTTTCAGGCGCAGGTAGGATTGGTGCAGGTCCGAGGCCCAGCCATCAATCACGCTCTTTACATCGTCGGCCTTCATCACCTGCGAGTCATTGGCCAATGGCTTGCCGGTGCCTTTACGCACCACTTGGGCCACTACTTTATTGCTGGCGCCATCGAGGAACTGCGCCTCGGTGCCCAAGGTGGTTTCCTGGTCACGAATCCCGGTGCCGGTACTCACCGCCGCCGCAACCAGGGCCACGGGCACGAACTCATAGGGTTTGAGGCTCTCGGTCTTGCTGCTGACGGCGGTGATCGCCGCACGCACCACCATCACCCCGGGGCCGGGAGCGTTGGCCAAGGGCAGCGACTTGGCCAGCTCGCGCTTGAGGGCCTGGTTGAAGTAATCGTTGATACCGCGCAGGGTGCTGTCTGGAATCTTCGTGGTGGCCTGGGGCTTGGGGTAGAACTGGGTGGGTTCGATATACACCGAGGTGTACCGGCTCAGGTCCAGTTGCGGATCAACCCAGCGCATCACCTCCGCCCCCGACGGTGACTTGGCCTCCTTTAGCTGGCTGTAGTTGGAAAGGAACCCTGAATACTCGTCCGGTTGCGGCACCTTGCTCGTGCAACCGGCCATGCCGAGTGAGGCGACGCACAGCGTGCTGATCATTAGCCCTAGCTTCATCGTGGAACTCCCTGGCGACCATCATCGTGATGAATGAGTTGTAGGTATAGCCAATGCTTGGCAAATACACCTAATTTAACGCGTCGCCAGTCATGAGTTATTTACCTGCGATTAAAGCGTGCAGGTCAGGCTCGCTCGCGTGGGATCAGGCTCTGCAACTGCGAGGCCAGGAAGTTGGCATCGAAACCGAAGGTGTCGGGGTCTTTAAGGCCGTTGGTTTTCTTCCATAGCCAATCGTTCTTATCGGCCGGCAGTACCAACGACACGCTGCCATGGCGCGCAGCGGTGAGCCCCATTACCGCTACCGAAATCAAACCGCCGGCGCCCATGACATCCGGTACGAACTCAACGCTTTTGCCGGTGATATGCACGCTGAGTTTTTCGCTCTTGAAGGGCGAGCTCTCCACCGGCACGCTCGGGCCGCTGGCGGTGTAGGCCTCACGCTGTACTTCCAGTAAACCCACAGTCTTTACCGGCTCCAGCCATTGTTCGATCTGCTGGAACAACTCACTGAGCTTCTGCGCCCAACGCGCCGACTGCAGGTCAAATTGCTGTTTTTTATGCGCTTCGCTATCGGCGTAGTGACGAAGCATCTCGCCCAGTTGCTGTACATCGTCCATTGCGGATTTCCTTGGGTGAGCCAGGTTGCGAAGCGTGATCATGGCAGATGCCGCGGCCTGGCGTATGGCTAAACATCAGCCCATGCTTCAAAGGGAATGTAAGGCAGGTGTGTCGAACGAAGGGTACTCAGATAGAAGGCGACGCCACTGCATTCGAAACCAGGGTGTGAATTGCGCTTCGGACGCTGACAGCTGGGCTGATATTTCAGCGCGGGTCAGCCATTTGATCTCGCTGACTTCATCGGCATCGGGTGAGGCCACCGCGTCAGATTGGGCCACCAACACATGACAAAGTTCGTGCTCCGCACCGATCGAACCAAAGCGGGCATGGTATTCAAAACTGTATAGGGCGCGGCAGGCCGCCCGAACGCCTAATTCTTCGCGCAGACGACGACTCGCGGCATCCTCGATAATCTCGCCAGGTGCCGGATGACTGCAGCACGCATTCGACCAGAAACCGGGCCAGAGCATTTTACCGGCTGCACGACGCTGAAGCAGATGACGCCCCTGGCTATCGATCAGATGCACTGAAAATGCACGATGCAGACGGCCCGCTCCCAGGTGTGCCTCGCGTTTATCACACACTCCGATGTGCACGTCCTGCGCGTCAACTAACATTACATCATTGCTCATTCTGTTATTCCCTTCAGTGTCGCCACGCGCACCTCACCCATATTTGACGGTGTGCGAGGGTGGCGTTACGCCCTTCTATTCAACCCCGGGCTTGTCCCCAGGCGCTGACTAATGTCAACGCTGCGTCGCTGAACCCTGGATCGGCACGTAGGTTGGCCATGGCATCCAGGTCGTTCTGGGTGAGCAACCCGAGTTTCAGCAGTGCCGGGGCTGCCTGGGCAGTCGTGGCAGCCCAGAAGGTATCGGCTGCGCTGTTGTCGCCGATACGGCCTTCAACAGTTCGATGCCCGACGTTGGAGAGTCCCCGCTCACGCAACCGCGCTGCAAGAGTGTCGGCCCAGAGCATGTCGGACCCAATGGACTGTTCCAGCAGACTGATCCCGGCCTCGGCCACTTTGCGGAACAATGGGTTAGCGGTATTCAAGCTCGGTTGCAGGCTCACGTCCTCGATCACCAACCAGCCTCCCGGGCGCACCCAGGTGGCGGCGCGCGTCAATATCTCTTCGCGCTCGGTGAGGTGGCACAGAAGCGCCCGAGCGTGCACTACGTCAAAGGAGGCTGCAGGAAAATCGTCGGTCGAGGCATTGTGGGTCATCACCCGAATGCCAGGAATATCGGTCAGGAATCGGGTGTCGATGTCGGTGGCGGTGACAGTCGCGTCGGGATATCGCTTGCTCAGCCAGGCGGCGAGTGATCCGGCACCGGCACCAAGATCAAGGATGGCTGGCTTGCCCGAAAGGTCCAACTGGTCAAAAACCGCTTGGCTCAACCCGTCAAAGGCGCGCTCCAGGGTACGCAACCGCGCCAATTGACCGGCGTGCTGATCCGCGAGATAGCTGCTGGTGTAGCCGGGCGCTTCGGTGGTGTCAGGCGTGGTCACAGTGCAACCTCCAGTTGCTCAGGGCAGCGGTTGAGGAATCCCCGTTCGATGGGCTTGAAGCCCGGAGCCCAGCGCAGGTTTGGAAAGGTCTGGAGCAGCATGCGGGCGCTGGTGGTGATTTCCATCCGGGCCAGCATGGACCCCAGGCAGAAGTGGCGTCCCGCGCCGAAAGCGAAATGACTGGTCGCCTGTTCAGTGCGCGACATATTGAAGGTATCCGGATCGGCGAACTGGTCCGGGTCACGATTGGCCGAACCGATAAGACAGGCCAGGGTCGCTCCGGCGGGGATCGTTCCCGATGGCAGGTGCAGCGGTTCACGGGCTTCGCGCAGTACCAATTGCAAGGGCGGATTGCGTCGCAGGGTTTCGGTGAGCGCGTTATCCATCAAGCCTGGGTCAGCCAGCACCGCCTCTTTGACGCCAGGCTCGTTCAGCAGGTTGACGATCAGGTTCGCCAGGGCACCGTGACTG
Source organism: Pseudomonas sp. rhizo25 (assembly GCF_031931935.1). Classification (NCBI taxonomy): domain Bacteria; kingdom Pseudomonadati; phylum Pseudomonadota; class Gammaproteobacteria; order Pseudomonadales; family Pseudomonadaceae; genus Pseudomonas; species Pseudomonas sp. rhizo25. Next base: position 387,214 of record NZ_JAUJXA010000003.1, on the reverse strand, counting down.
GTCTCGCTACCCGCAGTCATCAGGATCGCGCAGTAGGAGCGCACGAACGACTCGGATAACGGTTGACCGTCAATCCGGGCCGTCAGGAGCAGGGAGATCAAATCGTCGGTGGGTTCAGCACGGCGAGCGTCGATGTAGGGCTGGATGAAGTCATAGAAACTGTCGCGGTTGGATAACCCGCCGGTCAGCAGCGCCGGATCCTGTCGATAGTTGCCCATGTAGGCAAAGCCGATGGCGCACCAACGCTTGAGCCGTTCCACCGCCTCGGGGGTTTCGGCCGGGAGACCCAGCGCATGAGCCATCACCCGCACCGGCAGCGCCGCGGTGAAATCGGCGATGAGGTCTACCTGGGATCGGCCGTGCATGCGCGCCAGCAGGTCTGTGGTCACCGAGATGATGGATGTTTCAAGCGCTGCGAGGGCCTTGCTGCGAAACGAAGGGCTGAGCAATGCGCGATGCTGCGCGTGCTCACAGCCATCCATAGTGACAATCGTGTGCCCCAGCAACGGTCCGATCTGCCAAGTGTAATTGTTGTTGCTTGCCTCAGGGTGGGTCAATGCGGCTTTGACATCCACATGCCGGCTGACCAACCATACATCGGTGGGCTCGTCGTAGGCGATCGGTAGCGTGGTACGCAAAAGATCATACAAGGGGTATGGGTCGATTTCGAACTGCCTGGATTTAAGCGTCGGCGGGGTAAGTTTCAGGTCCACCTGCCGGTGATTCTGTGGCGTAGAGTCGGCGGCATGCAGGTGATAGCGAGAAACGCTCTGGTGCCAATCGCCCGCTGCCCGCACAACCTGCCGCAGCCGGTCCGGGTCGGTGGCGGCGCACGCCCGCTGACCTACCCGCTGGGCGGCGATCGCAGTGAAGTCCGCAACTGCCGAATTCACCATTTGATGGGCGGACTCAAGCGCACTCGGCCAGTCCATACCGGCGGTGTCCGCGAGTATCGATACCAGGTTGTAACGCTCACCACACACCACATCCTTGGCAAGCGAATGGATATCGTTGGTCCAGGCAATGATATCGGCAGCGTGTTCACGCAGCGTGTTCCACCATTCAATGTGCGCTTGCTGCTCGTATGGGTCGAGCGTTTCGGCCGCATCGATAAGATCGAAGAAGAACAGTGCACCAAACGAATCCCGTCGCAACGGCAGATACTCAGCCAGCGTGAGCGCCGAGTCGGTTTCGCGCACCCGTACCAACGCCGCCTGCGCGCGCAGATGCTGGATCAAATGGCCGACCAACCTGTGCCGCCACCCCGCCCCTCCCCAGCGCTGGGTCTGGGGCCAGAGATCATCGACCAGAACAGCGAGCATCGGGTCTTCAAAGCTGCTGGTTTCTCCTGCAGGATCAGCACCGTCGCTCTCGGTCACAACCTGCACGGCGCTGATAAACCGCTCCAACGCGCCGTTCTCCGCCCATGGTCCATCATCAATGCGGTCATCAAGGGTGAGCGCCCACAGGTACCAGCACACCAGCGTCTGCGCTCGCTGTGTGGGCGCCCTGCCGCACAACGCCATTCCCAGCTCGAGCAGTGGCGTGGTGCTCAACCGATGTGCACCGCGGCGGCCGATCAGGTGATATCGCTGCGCCCAGGCGAGAGCATGTGCGCGTAACTGTTCATTGTCGGAACGCGGTGGCGGAGCGGCGAAAGGAAGTCGGATCTGGGGAATAGTGAGCGATATCGGCGGTAAATGAGCGCTGTCGCGGGTGTTGAGTTCGCTTTCACGGAACGGCGGGGGCATGTTGGTCCTTTTGAATTAATTCCTTCAACTGCCGACCTTATTTGAAAACTTAGATCCAAAGGCATGAGAACTGTCTGAAACGATGCGGGAAATCTCGCATAGGCGGTCATAAGCCGCCATGCCAAACACCTTTTGTGGACATATGTACGATCGGACAGGCGTAGTTGAACTGCTCCGGTGAATTTGCTGGCAACTGCCTGTGACCAACCGGCCTTCATTGGTTAAGGTGAAGCCACATCCATTGTCCTGGAGTATCAGATGCGCACCATCGGCCTTATCGGCGGCATGAGCTGGGAGTCCAGCGCCGAGTATTACCGCCTCATCAACCAGCGCGTGCGCGACCAGCTCGGCCCGCTACGTTCGGCGCAGATCCTGATGTACAGCGTGGACTTCGGCCCGGTGGAACAGGCCCAGCATGCCGGACGCTGGGACGATACCGCGCTGATCCTGGAAGACGCCGCGCGCCGTTTGCAGGCAGGGGGGGCGGAGTGTGTGGTGCTATGCACCAACACCATGCACTTGGTGGCGCCGCGTATTGAAGCGGCGGTGTCGATTCCATTCCTGCATATTGCCGACGCCACGGCGGGCGCGGCCATTGAGGCCGGTACCTTGACAGTGGGTCTGCTCGGCACGGCGTTCACCATGGAGCAGGACTTCCTAAAGTCCCGCCTCGCCGCCCAGGGCCTGACCGTGCTGGTGCCGGACGCGGATGAGCGCAAGGAGGTGCACCGAATCATCTATGAAGAGTTGTGCGTGGGCACTATCAGTGACGCCTCTCGGCGGGTTTACCAGCGTGTGATCAAAGGCCTGGCCGTTCGTGGCGCCCAGGCAATCATCCTGGGCTGTACCGAAATCTGCCTTCTTATCCAGCCCGAACACAGCGACCTGCCTCTGCTGGACACCACCGCGCTGCATGCGCAGGCCGCGGTGGCGTTTGCTTTGCAGGATTAAGGCTTCAGTGGGTCAGGCCTGGATATCGGTGAGTTCGATTTTCCCATTCACGCTGATCATCACGTCGATGTCTTTATCGCCATTTGTATCAAATCGGAGCCACGTTATATTTGCCGCGGGGAAATATTCCATGTGCGCTTCGCCGCCACGACCGGAGAACTCAGAAACAACATTGATCTGGTCGCGGCCACTCGCAGCTTTAAGCGCTGACACATCCAACTTATCCCGACCACTGACAAAGTCCTGCAATTCGATCAGATTCGTTTCAGCCGCGGGGTCGCCCGCGCCAATGACAAAGGTATTATTACCCGCGCCACCCCATAACTGGTTATAACCGGAGTTGGCCTCGACGTAGAGCGTGTCGTCGCCGTCGTTACCAAACAATTCGTTATCGGCTGCGTTGCCAATAATAATATCGTTGCCGTGCCCACCCTTGGCGATTTCAATCATGGCGCCCGGAGCAATGGAAACATTGGCCACGCCGCCGCCTACATTAGAGAAGCTGCCCGGCGTCAAATTAATGACCTGGTTATCCTTATACTCAGAAAAGTCGAAAGTATCCTCGCCCCCACCGTCCCACACAGAAAATAACGGAAAATCATTCTCCGAAGTTAAGTTGAACATGTCGCGATCAGCAGTTGAATTGAACCCATAAATCGTATCCCCCGAGCGCGTTTGATTATTCGCGCCGTGGAGTTTTTGGAGCGTGGAAATATCATCCATCATCGGTGCGCTGGAATATTTATTCTCCAAAGGACGCTTCCAAAACTGCATGTTTGAGCGTGCTTCCAACTTGGGACTGCGCAGCGAATACGCCAGGGAGTCTTCTGCATATTCGGTTCCTGGCGCCACACTGGCCGTCGAAGGAAGCCCCAGTTTAAAAGCCGCAGCCTTGGCAACGACGTGGCTGCCGTAGTTATTGGGTTGCTCCAGCTCTTGCGCGTGACGCTGCAACAAAGGCACCTGCGACGGCGCCCCTTCTTCATTGTTTGAGGGTACATAAAATGGATCTTTCCAATCAAAACGACTGTCATCAATTTTGAATTGCATATGGTTGGACGTGGCCATGGCGCCCTCTTTGAACTGTACTCTCGCCACATCGCTGAAATGCGTGAGGGTTTCCCGAATGGTGTTTTTCTGGCTTTCGGAGAACTGGCTTACGGTATTGCCGTCGGCATCCGGCTGCGTTGCGTTGGCGAAATCATACGTGACCACAGCATCGTCCCCCGCAGGTAAAGAGTGTGGATGCCCACCCGCACGGATGGATGCCTCGACAACCTGTTCGGAGGACAATGTAGGTTTTCCATCCTTGAACCCGTCACCTCGACGGTTTTTATCGAGAATATCTGCAATATTCCTGTGCACAAGATTGGTGAGGTGGTGTTTTGCATAGGTAATATTTAAATTCGTGTTCACGACTTTGCAGCCCACATAGTTAAGTTGAATTTGAATTGGCAAGCCAGCGACATCACTCATGTGCTTATCTTAATGTCAGGCGCAGGCGCTCAGTTCCAGTGTTCACTGCAAGTAACTATTGGGCGGTTAATGCGTATGCGCACCACAGCTTTTAGGATTTCGCTTATTTAACTAATGCGTGGTGGCTGTTCGAGACGTGGCATTACACTGGAGGGGCCAGTTTCGCTTGTTTACCCCCGCGCCTGCGGGTGCAGGTCGCGCAGGCGCGTGGTTTTACAGGCTTATACCGAATGGCGCAGCCGCGCCATGCTCAAGGCGTCGACAAATACACCATCACGCAGGGCGTAATCGCGCAACGTCCCCTCCACTTCGAAGCCGAACTTGCGGTACAGGTTATGCGCCGCTTCGTTGTCGGCGTAGACCGTCAGCTCCACGCGGTGCAGGTTCATCCAGTTGTCGGCCACATCCAGCGCGGCAGTCAACAGCCGAGAGCCTACACCCTTGCCCTGCCAGGCAGTCGCCACGCCCATACCAAACGAACCCACGTGACTCTGGCGTACGCGCAGGTACTGCTCCAGCCCCAGCTGACCAATGACCTCACCGCCGTGCAACGCCACCAACTGCAGCCGACGCTCGTTGTCCATCACCAGGCGTTTGCGCCAGGCTTCCACCGATTGAAAAGGCATTTGCAGCACCTGACGGCACACGGCCGGTTCGTTGTAGAGCGCGGTGACGCCCTCGAGGTGAGCCTCGGTAAAGCGCTGGATCACGATATGGGGTTCAGGTGCGTGCATTGCGTTTCATCCTATGAAAGACAAGTGGCCGGCCAGTGTAGAGGCAAAGTTGCCCGACTGACGAGCCTCAAGTCTTCCCGCAAATCAACCCGCGTCATACAGGTTCAGCGACCAGCAGCGAGGCGCCACACCCGTGCGATATCCGCGGCCCGCTCACGCAACAAACGCGGCGCTTCGCTGCACGCCTGCTCCAGGCTCATCGGCCCCGATGGCAAGGCAAATGCTGCATCCACACCGTGAGCGTACATCTGCTCGTAACCGTCGCCCAATATGCCGGCGATCACAATGACCGGCACGCCATGCCGCTGGGCGACACGCGCCACCCCAAACGGGGTCTTGCCGCGTAGGGTCTGGGCGTCGAAGCGGCCCTCACCGGTGATGACCAGGTCGGCGCCGCGTACGGCGTCATCGAGGCCGACCAGTTCGGCCACCACCTCCACCCCTGGGCGGAACCGTGCACCGAGAAAGGCCTTGGCGGCAAAACCCAGGCCACCGGCGGCGCCGCTGCCGGGTTGGTCGCGCACGTCGTTGGCCAGCACTTGGGCGCAGTGATCGGCGAAGTGGCCGAGTGCGGCGTCCAGTTGGGCGACTTGCTCGGGGCTCGCACCTTTTTGCGGGCCGAAAATCGCCGAGGCGCCGTGGGGGCCACACAGCGGGTTGTTGACGTCGGCAGCAATCTCAAAGCGCACCTGTGCCAGGCGTGGGTCCAATGATTCGAGGCTGATATGCGACAGGCGCGTCAACGCCAGCCCACCTGGAGGCAGTGGCTGACTGGCTGCGTCAAGAAGTTGCACACCAAGGGCCTGCATCGCCCCCGCCCCGCCATCATTGGTGGCACTGCCGCCAATCGCCAGGATGATGCGTTGGGCCCCGGCGTCCAGGGCGGCACGGATCAATTCACCGGTACCGTAAGTGGTGCTGGAACACGCGTCGCGCTGCTCCGGCGCGACCAATTGCAAGCCGCTGGCCTCGGCCATTTCGATCATCGCGGTGTGGCTGTCGGCCAACCAGCCCCACCGCGCCTCAACGGTGACACCCAATGGCCCTTGCACCAATTGCCGACGCAACTGGCCGTTACAAGCGGCAAGCACTGCGTCCACCGTTCCTTCCCCCCCATCGGCCATAGGGCACTCGACCAACTGCGCATCCGGCCAGACTTGGGCCAACCCTTCGGCAATGGCCTGGGCAGTGCCTGCGGCACTGAGGCTGTCCTTGAATGAGTCGGGAGCGATGATGATCTTCATGATGGGCTTTCTCCGGTTTTCATAATGCCCATGCTGCCAGTTGGCTGGGCTAATGACGCCGGTCAATTGCACAGATGCGGACAGGGTTTGTTGGTCATTTCTACAAAGTCTGGGACAACAACTGCACCCCCAGGTACAAGGCCAGCATGCCATCGAGCGTCAAAGGGTCCACGCCGCTGAGTTCAGCAATGCGTTCCATGCGATAACGCAGGCTATTGCGATGAATGCCCAGCGCGTCTGCGCAGGCCTGGCTTTGCCCGTCGTGTTCGCACCAACTGCGCAGAGTGGCGAGCAGTTGCCCGTTGCTGTCCTTGGCCAGCACTTTACGCAAAGGGTTGAGCAGTTCGTCCAGGGCATCGTCATTGCGGTGACGCCAGAGCATGACCGGCAGACGATAACGGTTGAGGGTCAACAGCCGCATGTGCGGGAGGATATCGCGGCCATACGCAAGTAGATCGCCCACCCGGCGATAACAACGGCGCAGCCCCGCCAAGCCCTCCGCTTGCCCACCAATGGCAACGCGCAGGATGTTCCAGCCCAGGCCGTCGAGCTTTTCCAGCAAGCGGGGGTTGTCGACCTGCAACGCGGCGGATCGGCACCACAGCAGGGAAAACTGCGCGGGGCTGACACACCAACTGTCCGGGTAACGGCTGGTCAGCCATGTACTCAAGTCTTGCGCCGTTTGGCCCGTACCAAGTTCGAACAGGTACGGCGTGCGCGACAGCTGCGGCTTGAGCCCCAGTTGCCGGGCTTCGTCCACCAGGCGTGGTGAGTCGCCACTGTCGGCCAGCAGCAAGGCCAGCAGATCATCGCAGCGCTGGCGCCGCCATTGCTGTTCGGCTTGCTGGTGGCGGTGGCTGACCAGCATTTCAGCGGTCATACGCACCAGCTCGGCATAGGTGCGCAGCCCGTCCGGTTCACCGGTGATGCCCAGCACACCGATCAGGCGTTGATCATGCAGCAACGGCAGATTGATGCCCGGCTGCACGCCCTTGAGATGTTTGGCAGTCTGCCCATCGATCTCCACCACCCGGCCATTAGCCAGGACCAGTTGCGCGCCTTCGTGGCGGGTATTGATGCGTTCCGGCTCGCCGCTGCCAAGGATCAAGCCCTGACTGTCCATGACGTTGACGTTATAGGGCAGGATGGTCATGGTGCGATCGACAATCTCCTGGGCCAAGGCGTGATCGAGCTCGAACATGGGGCTAATTTCCTAAAACAGTTGTTCACTGGCACAGCGCAAAGCCTGCTTGACTGTGCGCCAGCACAAAGACAGTCGCCCATCACGTCATCGAGACTGTCGGGGCGGTCAACGTTAACCTCGCACCGCGAAAAATCATAATAAAGAGAGATTCCCATGTCACAGAGCGCCACTGCCGCACTGGCCAGCGATGACGATAAAAACGCCATCTACAAGCGCATCACCCTGCGCCTGATCCCCTTCATCTTTATCTGCTACCTGTTCAACTACCTGGACCGGGTAAACGTTGGCTTTGCCAAGCTGCAGATGCTCGATGCGTTGAAGTTCAGCGAAACCGTATACGGCCTGGGGGCCGGGATTTTCTTTATCGGCTACGTGCTGTGTGGCGTGCCGAGCAACCTGGCGCTGACCAAGTTCGGCCCACGGCGCTGGATCGCGTTGATGATGATCGTGTGGGGCACGCTGTCTACCTGCCTGCTGTTTGTGACCACGCCGACGCATTTCTACACGTTGCGCCTGTTTACCGGTGCCGCTGAAGCCGGTTTCTTCCCCGGTGTGGTGCTGTACCTCTCGCAGTGGTTCCCGACCTTCCGCCGTGGGCGGATCATGGCGCTGTTCATGTCGGCGATCCCGGTGTCCGGCTTGCTCGGCAGCCCCTTCTCCGGCTGGATTCTCAACCACTTTGCTGCCGGTCAAGGTGGCCTGGCGGGCTGGCAGTGGATGTTCCTGCTGCAAGGCATCCCGACCGTGATCCTCGGCGCCCTCGCCTACTTCCTGCTCAGTGACAGCTTCGCCAACGCCAAGTGGCTCGCGCCCCACGAGCGCGCAGTGCTGGAAGCCGACCAGGCCACGGACCTGGCGAACAAGCCTAAAACCACCAGCGACTCCCTGGCCGAAGTGTTCAAGAACCCGGCGATCTGGGCATTTGGCCTGATCTACTTCTGCATCCAGAGCGGCGTGTATGCGATCAACTTCTGGCTGCCATCGATCATCAAGAACCTGGGTTTCAGCGATAACCTGGTGATTGGCTGGCTCAGTGCGATCCCGTATCTGTTGGCGGCAGTGTTCATGTTGCTGGTAGGCCGCTCGGCCGACTTGCGCAAGGAACGTCGATGGCACCTGGTGGTACCAATGCTGATGGGTGCCATCGGCCTGGTGATCGCGGTGAACTTCGCCACCACACCCGCCATCGCCATCATCGGCCTGACCATCGCTACCATGGGCGCCCTTACTGGCCTGCCGATGTTCTGGCCGGTGCCTACCGCCATGCTCAGCGCAGGTGCCGCGGCGGGTGGCCTGGCATTGATCAACTCCATGGGGCAGATGGCGGGTTTTCTCAGCCCATATATCGTGGGGTTTGTGAAAGACGCCACCGGGTCCACGGATGTGGCGCTGTATCTGCTGGCGGCCGTGATTGTCGCCGGTAGTGTGCTGGCGTTGCGCATGACGCGGACCTTGAAGGCATAAGACGGTCCAATGTGAGAGCGGCCTTGCTCCCGATGATTTAGTGTCAGTGAGCGCATCTGTGACTGAACCACCGCCATCGGGGGCAAGTCCCCTCCCACACTTTGGCCTGTGTCTACAGCAAGCCGCCGCCATCGATATCGATGACGGCGCCGGTCATGAAGCCGTTCTCCATGGCCAATACATACCCCGCCGCCACTTCTTCGGCCTGCCCTACCCGGCCAACTGGCAATGCCTCGCCGGTCTTGGCAAACATCGCCAAACGCTGCTCTTCGGCCAACCCGGCATAGGCTGGGGTGTCGATCACGCCGGGGCTGATGACATTGACGCGACGCGGCGCCAGCTCCTTGGCCAGCTGCTTGCCCAAGGCTTCGGTCGCGGCATTGATGCCGGTCTTGATGAACTGTCCTGCTGCCAGCTTGCGCCCCAGTTGACCGGAAGTCAGGCTGATGCTGCCGTGCTCACCCAGGAATGGCAGCGCCTGTTGAATCGCACGTAGCGCGCCCCAGAGTTTCACATTGAAATTGTCCTGGGCTTCGTCAAGGTCGGTTTCGATCAGCGTCTTGGCCCGTACCGCAGGCCCTGAGGTGTAGACCAAGTGGTCAAAGTGCCCCACCGTTTCGAACAAGCGCTGCAACGACGCGCTGTCGGTGACGTCCACCGGCTCGCTGCGTACACCGTTGTCGCTGCCGGAGTTCAAGCGCCGCCCGGCCAGCACCACGTGCGCACCGCGAGCGGTGGCTGCCTGTGCCACTGCGGCGCCGATGCCGCTGCTGCCGCCAATCACGATGATGGTTTTACCGCTGAGGGAAGATGTCATGGGAGAACTACCTGGGTGAGAAAGCCAGCGTTCATCTTCCCAGCTTGGCAATCAGCAAAAAATCCCGGTAAAACGACAAGATCTTTAAAGGATTTTTAATAATGAGCTCAATTCTCGATCTTGAAGTCTTTGTGCGCAGTGCCGACACCGGTAGCCTGACAGCTGCCGCCCGTGGGCTTGGCTTGACCCCGGCAGCGGCCAGCATTGCCCTCAAGCGCCTGGAAACCCGGCTCGGTATCCGCTTGCTCGCCCGTTCCACCCGCAGCATGCGCCTGACCGAAGAAGGCCGGCGTTATCTGGACAGCGTGCGGGTGGCGCTGGAAGCGTTGTCGGAGGGCGAACACGCCATCAAGCAACAGGGCCAAAGCCTCAGCGGTTTATTGCAACTGGCGGCGCCCTCGGATTTCGGTCGCAATGTTTTGCTGGGTTGGCTGGATGAGTTCAAATACGAGCACCCCAATATCCGCCTGCAACTGTTGCTCAACGACAGCAATGCCGATCTGTTTCGCGACACCGTCGACATCGCCCTGCGCTTTGGCGTGCCGAGGGACTCCAGCCTGGTAGCGCTGCCGGTGGTGCCCGGCCACCAGCGCATGGCCTGCGCCAGCCCTGACTACCTCGCGCGCCACGGCACACCGCGCACGCCCGCGGACTTGGCGCAGCACAGTACGTTGCGCTACATGCGCCGCGGGCAGGCCAATAGCACGTGGTATTTCCGCCAGGGCGCGCAGCTCCAGGAGGTCGACGTCAGCGGCGATTACCTCAGCGACGATGGAGAAATCGTCCGTCGCTGGGCGCTGGCGGGCCACGGCATCGCCTATAAAGCCAACCTGGATATTGCCCGTGATATCCAGGCCGGTCGGCTGGTAGTGCTGCTGCCCGACTGGCAGGGCGAGCCGACCCCTTTCAACCTAATGTGCCCCCACCGTCTGCAAGTGTCGGAACGGGTGAAAGTGCTGCATCGTTTTCTACAGGCCCGCTGCCAGACGTTACTGGGTGCATGAAGAAACGCGCCCAGGGCTTGTTCCAGAGGCGTCGGGTCTGGTATTGCAGTACTCACGTTTCCCTGCCATGAGGAGCTCTCCATGATTTACCGCACATTGGGCCAGTCAGGTTTGAAGGTCAGCGCACTGACCCTCGGCACCATGATGTTTGGCGAACAGACCAGTACCGAAGACTCGCTGCGCATCATCGACAAGGCCTGGGACCAAGGCATCAACTTTATCGATACCGCCGACGTCTACACGGGCGGGCGCTCCGAAGAGATCGTCGGCGAAGCCATTGCGCGTAACCGCCAGGACTGGATAGTGGCCAGCAAGGTCGGCTTCGGCCCTGCCGATGGTTTGCCCAACCGTAGTGGTTTGAACCGCAAGCGTATCTTCAACGCCGTGGAAGCCAGCCTTGGGCGCCTGGACACCGATTACCTGGACATCTACTACCTGCACCGTGAAGACCATGACACGCCGTTGGAAGTGACCGTGTCGGCTATCGGCGACCTGATCCGCCAAGGCAAGATCCGCCATTGGGGCCTGTCCAACTACCGTGGTTGGCGTATCGCCGAGGTGATTCGGGTGGCCGAGCGCCTGGGGGTGGATAAACCCATCATCAGTCAACCGCTCTACAACATCGTCAATCGCCAAGCTGAAGTCGAGCAAATCACCGCGGCGGCTGCCTACGGGTTGGGCGTGGTGCCTTATAGCCCGCTGGCCCGAGGGGTGCTCAGCGGCAAATATGCACCGGACGTTACGCCCGAACCCGGCAGCCGGGCCGCACGGCAGGACAAGCGCATCCTGGAAACCGAATGGCGGACGGAGTCGTTGCGCATCGCCCAGCAGATCCAGCAATACACCCAAGGGCGTGGCGTGGGCATGGTGGAGTTTGCCATTGCCTGGGTGTTGAACAATGCCGCAGTGAGTTCCGCGATTGTCGGGCCGCGCACCGAGGCGCAGTGGGATGCGTACACCGGGGCGCTGGCGGTGGAGATCACTGCTGAAGATGAGGCATTTATTGATTCGTTGGTCACGCCCGGGCATTCATCCACACCAGGGTTCAATGATGTCGGCCATTTCGTCTCAGGCCGTGTGGCGTGGCGCGTTGGCTGAAATCTACATGATGCACTCAGATTAATGTGGGAGGGAGCCTGCTCCCCGATAGCGGTGTTGCAATCGGCTCATCTGTCGCTGACACACTGCTATCGGCGCCAGGTCGAATCGTCGTACCGCTCCTCCAATATTTTATTTCTCGCAAAAACCGCCATACTCCGGCCCTGGACCGGATATGATCAGGCAAACTATTATTTTGAGGAAACTATTAAGCCAATCGAATATTTTTGGCCTCTTCAGTTGAGGGCCTTGGTGCAGCTAAGGCGATTATTCCGTAAAATCAATTTTCAAGGGAGTGAAGATGAACGAAAAAAATCAGTTGAACGGCTTACAAGGCTGGCTGTTGTTGGTAATGATTGGATTGTTTTTGAGTCCCTTGCGTATAGCGTATGAATTATTTCCATCGTACTATCATTTCTTTACAACACCTGGCGCGATCGAATACATAAGCACTCCTGGCGCAGGCGAATACCACCCCTACTTACTCACGTTTATGATGTCAGAAATATCATTCAATATTCTGATGGTTATAGCCCAAGTGTATTTAATATATTTGTTTTTCTCAAAGCATTACCTTTTTCCAAAGCTATACATAACCGTGGTTATTGTTTCGTTTGTTTTTGTTATTTCCGATGCCTGGATTGGCTCTCTTGTGTACCCGAAAATATCAATGTTTAACCCCGAGACCAACAAAGAAATAACAAGGTCATTATGCGCCATCCTAATCCTGGTCCCCTATATGCTCATATCCAAAAGAGTTAAAGCAACATTTATAGAGGGTAAGAAAAGCTAATTGGATGGGAAGAGCATGGTCTTTTTTTTGCTATCCGAGAGTCACTCGGTAAATAATATCACTTGCTAATGAATCGGCTTTCGCGAGGGCAGCGTGTCTAAAGGTGTAGTGTTATCGGTATTGGCCTCGGTGTTGTTTGCCGTGATGTATTACTTCACGTCGCTGCTCACGCCCTTGAGCGGCCTGGAGATTTTCGGCTGGCGCATGCTGCTGACCGTACCATGCATGACCGTGTTCATGATCGTCAGCGGTGAATGGCGAAGGGTGTTGGAACTGCTGCGCATGCTTGCGACCAAGCCACGTCTGGTCGGCGGTGTGTTGGCCTCTTCGGCCTTGCTGGGCGTGCAATTGTGGCTGTTCATGTGGGCGCCGCTGAATGGACGCAGCCTGGATGTATCGGTGGGGTATTTCCTGTTGCCGTTGACCATGGTGCTGACGGGGCGCTTGGTGTACGGCGAACGCTTGTCGCGGCTGCAGCAGATTGCGGTGGTGCTGGCCGCGCTTGGCGTTTTGAATGAGCTGTATCAGGCCGGCGGTTTTTCCTGGGCAACCCTGGTAGTGATCATCGGTTACCCGGTGTACTTCGTGGTGCGCAAGTACCTGACCACCGATCATTTGGGTGGCTTGTGGCTGGACATGGCGCTGATGCTGCCAGTGGCTTGGTGGTTTGTGCAGAGTGGCGAACAGGGATTTGCCGTGCTCGATGTGCACCCAAGGCTGTATGCATTGATTCCGATGCTGGGTTTGATCAGTGCCTCGGCGCTGGTGAGCTATATCATCGCCAGTCGCTTGCTCGCATTCAGCTTGTTCGGGCTGCTCAGTTACGTAGAGCCGGTGTTACTGCTGGTGGTGGCGCTATTGCTGGGAGAAGGCATCAAGGGTGGCCAATGGCTGACTTACATTCCCATCTGGCTGGCGGTGATGGTGCTGGTATATGAGGGTTTCAAGCATTTGGTGCGTCAACGTCGGGTTTGAGTAAAAGAATGGGAATGGGTGCCGGTTGCGGGGGTATCCGTACCCCTTCTGTACTGCAGGGGGATGGCCTCAGGTCATTACCTGAGTCGGGGACTCTTCGGGCGTACCGACCACGTCCTCGATGAAGTCGGCTGCGGTATTCAGGTTTTCCCTCGCTGTGCCGTAGCGGGGAATATTGCTCTGGACCTCATTACCGAAACTTTCCAAGTATTGATCCATAATCTCTCTCTCAACACCAAACACATTGCCGAGCCGATTGTCGTGGTTCAGCTCAAGCAGCGTTCCTGTGACGGGGTTTTTCACGATTTCTTCGATGGAATTGGCTATATCGTCAGGAACACCAAACTGTTCCAATGCAGTCCCTAGACCGTGCCCTGGGTTTCTGAGCTGCTTGACGAGGTAGGCCCAGAAGTCACTCAGGTCATTAGGTCCTGCTTTTTCCATAGTCTGGCGCGCGACATGCTGTTTGGCGAACTCTTCGGCGGACTCTGAATTGGGATCGCCGAGCGGTTCTTTACTGTTCAGCCCGTCTTTCACGAAATAAAAACCGTCCTCACTGCCACCACGAAAGTTCCCATAAGCATCGTAATCATATACGACATATTTTCCATCCTCCCGTGTACCGACATAGGTCGCTTTGCCATCGGAAGCGAGGTTGTTAAGCCTGGTGTTGAATAGTCCGTTGACCTCCACTGGCGGAACCGTTAAATCCCTGTTCAAACGCGCGAAAATATCATCGCGTTCTCGACCAAAACTCCCCACCGCAACGCTGGATTGTTCATCCTCGCCAAAATCCTTTAGTTTCTCCCTGACCCGCTCCTCCTGCCCGGGAGCTTCAGGGTGAGAGAAGTGCCCGGCTAATCGGTCTAGTTCGGCAGGGTCTTGGGCCATATTCCTAACCCATTCAGTCATCTCTTCAGCGGTTTCGAACGTGTGGAACGACATGACTTCATCCTCCGGCATATACACGATGAAATTAGTCATCCCCTCCGTTACAGGCACGCGCTTGATCACCATCATGTCTTGGGATTGAGCGCCATCGACGGCAAAAGTCGAGACACTCACGAAAGGTGCCCCCGGTTTGTCTGGATTCACCACCGCCTTTATCAACTGATGCTCGTCGGCAGTTAAATCACCATTGAGGTGCTGTAATTCACCTTCGTCGAGAAAACGCTTTCGCGCCACATCGATCGGGTCCCCTTCATCGGTCGAGCGGACATTGCGAATGGGGCCAGCCTGTTGCGGCGGGATCGGATCACCTAACCTTGGCAGAAGAGTAGGAGTATGCACAGTCGTCATATGAGGGCCTCATCTAGATTAGGGTGCAGGGTTTTTCCTACGCCCGGCCCTTATGTGATACTTGATGAAACATCTGTTCCCGTTTGACCGTCGCTAAATTGCAACTCAATGCAACACACACGAAAAAGCCCGGTATAAAGCCCCGGGCTTTTTGCTTATCCAGTGGGTCAGTCGGCGGTCAATACACCACGACGCACTTGATCACGCTCAATCGACTCGAAAAGCGCCTTGAAGTTGCCCTCGCCGAACCCATCGTCGCCTTTGCGCTGGATGAATTCAAAGAACACCGGCCCCATCAGGGTTTCCGAGAAAATCTGCAGCAGCAGGCGTTTGTCGCCCGCAATCGATGAGCCATCCAGCAGAATGCCACGTGATTGCAGTTGCTCGACAGGCTCACCGTGGTTCGGCAGGCGGCCTTCAAGCATTTCGTAGTAGGTGTCCGGCGGTGCCGTCATGAAGCGCATGCCGATCTTCTTCAAGGCGTCCCAAGTCTTGACCAGGTCGTCGGTGAGGAACGCCACGTGCTGGATGCCCTCGCCGTTGAACTGCATCAGGAACTCTTCGATCTGCCCGGCGCCCTTGGAGGATTCTTCGTTCAACGGGATGCGGATCTTGCCGTCTGGCGCGCTCATGGCCTTGGAGGTCAGGCCGGTGTATTCGCCCTTGATATCGAAGTAACGGGCTTCGCGGAAGTTGAACAGCTTCTCGTAGAAATTGGCCCAGTAGATCATGCGTCCGCGGTAGACGTTGTGGGTCAGGTGGTCGATAACCTTGAGACCGGCGCCGACCGGGTTGCGATCAACACCTTCGAGGTAGACGAAGTCGATATCGTAGATCGAGTTGCCCTCGCCAAAACGGTCGATCAGGTACAACGGCGAACCGCCGATACCTTTGATTGCCGGCAGGTTCAGCTCCATCGGGCCGGTTTCAATGTGGATCGGCTGGGCACCCAGCTCCAGGGCACGGTTGTAGGCCTGTTGCGAGTCCTTGACGCGAAACGCCATGCCGCACACCGACGGGCCGTGCTCGGCGGCGAAGTAGGCCGCCAGGCTGCCCGGTTCGTTGTTGAGGATCAGGTTGATCTCGCCCTGGCGATACAGGTGCACGTCTTTGGAGCGGTGGGTCGCCACTTTGGTGAAGCCCATGATCTCGAAGATCGGCTCCAGCGTACCCGGGGTGGGCGAGGCGAATTCGATGAATTCAAAGCCCATCAAGCCCATTGGGTTTTCGTATTGGTCGGTCATGTTCGTGCCTCATCATTCTTGTGGGTAGCAATTGTCTATTTGCAAGCAAGGATGAGGTCTGACGGTGGCGCGCAGGAAAGGCCTCGCACGCTGCGGGCGAGGAAGTCACCAAAGATGAGGGGAGAGCCAAGTAGCTTCATGGTGTCATCAGTCTCTGACGGCCGAGGCTTGCGTGAGCGCAAGTCCATATTCTTGTATGCGTAAATCGATTCTACACAGCGTAAACCAATTTGTCCGTACTCTTATCAAATCGCCGTTGCCCTGCCCTGTGCAAGGGGTTTATTGCACAAGTAGATGCCCAGCAGGATCACCGCGCCACCTGCCAGCATCGGCGTGGTCAAGGCTTCGTCCAACAGCAATGCGCCACATATCACCGCTGTCAGCGGGTTGAGGGCGATGAACACACCGGAGCGGGTCGCGCCGATTCGCCGAATGCCCTCGTAGTAACCAATATAGGCCAGCGCCGAACCCAGCACACCCAGATACAGCAGGCTGTACCACTGCGCCAGCTGCAGCGCGGCGAAACCTTGCAACGTCAGCCGACCGGTGGCGAGGGTCGTCAGGGTCAACATCAGCGTGCCCCACAGCACCGACCAAGTGACTGTTTGCACCGGTCCCAACGCCTGGTTGAGTTCCCGGGACAGCAGCGAATAGGCGCCCCAGGCCATTACGCAGCCCAGGATCAACAGGTCACCGATCCAGGCGTTGCGCGCCCCCTGCTTGAGGTTGGGATTGCGGCTCACGATCACCACTGCTGCCCCCAGCAGGCACAGCCCGATACCCAGCCACTTGACCCGGCCCAGCCGCTCCTTGAACAACAACCAGGACGCCAGGCCAATCACTGCCGGGTTCAATGCCACGATCAAGGACGCCCGCGACGCATTGATGTAGTGCAGGCCATAGAAAAAACACAGGTTGTAGAAAAAGATGCCGCATAGCCCCGGCAGCATCAGCCGCGCCATTTGCCCCGTAGTTGGACGCGCCAGTGGGATCCGCGCACAGGCCAGGAACAGCAGCAACGCCAGGCTGGCCAGCATAAATCGCAGGCAGGCTGCGAGCAGAGGGTCGACCTGGTCAGCCAGGAAGCGCCCGGCAACAAAGGTACCCCCCCAGATCATGGTGACAGCGGCCAGCTTCAGGTAAGTAAGTCCTTCGCGAGCGTGATGCATCAGGATGTGCTCAATGTGAGAGAAGATCGGGGTATTCTTTGACTAATGATTAGTCATCGTAAAATGAGGTATTACTCATGACCCTGACCCAGTTGGAAATCTTCTCCCTGGTCGCCGAACTGCGAGGTTTCACCAGCACGGCGCATCGGCTGGGCATCAGCCAGTCGGCGGTATCCCATGCGATCAAGGCTCTGGAGCAGGAACTGGGTGTGGAGTTGTTTCGCCGGCACCAGACCCTGGTGGAACTGAGCGATATCGGCGAGCAGTTGCTCGGGCGCGCACGGGGCATGTTGGGGCTGGCCAACACCTTGCAACAGGAAGCCGCCGATGCCCGCGGGATGAAGCGCGGCACATTGCGCATAGGTTCGTTCGGCCCCACCGCTTCGAACCGTTTGCTACCGACCATTCTCAGCCACTTCCGAAGGGACTATCCGGGTATCGAGGTACACGTAGACGAGGGGCCGGACCGGCAGGTCATCCAATGGCTGGACCAACGCCGGGTGGATGTGGGCTTCGTGGTATTGGAGCATGAACGCTTCGACACCGTTGCCCTGCTCGAAGACCAACTCGTGGCGCTGATACCGGTCGGCCATGCCTTGGCGGCAAGCGTGGCGGTACCCTTGCACGCGTTGTGCGATGACCCGTTCATCCTAACCGAGGCAGGCTCCGCAGAGCTGGTCACGCGTTTGTTCGGTGAAGCGCAGTTGCAGCCTAAAGTGCGGTATCGCTGCACCCAGTTGCTCAGCACTTTGGAGGCGGTCAGTCGCGGCGAGGGCCTGAGTATCGTGGCCCAGGGCTCACTGCCGGCCAATGCCGACCCGCGCTACATTGCCCGGTCCCTGTTGCCCAGCGTAACGCGGCGCATAGGCCTGGCGGTACTGGATCGACGCCAGGCCTCTCCCGCTACCCTGGCGTTTATCGCACTGGCGCAAACGCTGTACCCCGATCCAGGTATTCACCGGTAACTCAGGGTAAACGAGGCCAGGCCGTTGGCGGTTCCGGGCTTGATGGTCGACGCAGTTTTCACATAGCGGGAAGTCAGCGTAATTGTCAGGGTGCCGTTGGCAGTACTACCGACCTGCCATTGGTTCGGGTTACCCACGCCAGAGGAGTCGGGGCCATAGCTGATTAACTGGGCGCCATTGAGCAGTTGCAGGGCCACGCCACGGGCAGTCGAAGTGCGGGTCAGGGACAATTGGTCGCTGCGATTGCCGGGCTCCGTCTGGTCGGTCACCGTGATCCATACATCCAGGATGCCACCGTTACCGCCGCCGCAGTCCAGGGTGATGTTGCGACTGACGCTGCCGGCATGGCTGCCGATATCCTTGAAGTCTCGACTGGGTACCTGCCCCAGTGGCATCGATATCGACGGTGTGGATACGCGGCAAGTCGGTTTTTGCGGCGGCAATATCACCGTGTCGCCGAAGTTGATCGAGGCATGGCCGGGGCCTTCAATATTGACATTGCTCAGCACATACCTGCCGACTGTGCTTGCGCTGATCGGGCCCGACGCGATCGGGCCCGTCGCCACCAGATACACGCGCCCTTGCAGTGTCCAGGCCGTGGGCTTGTTGTGCTTGGTGTCCACCAACGTCGTGCCGGTGTGGGTAATCACGCGCAGAGGCTGGGACGGATCCCCGGCCATCATGGCGAACCCTACGCCGGGGTAAGGAGTGGCGTAGACCGGCATCGACAAGCCGTTGGCATTGAACGTCATGCCGGTCGCCGCAGCATTGACCACACTCAGGCTCGCCGACACTGGATGCGGCAATAACCAGTCGGTGTATCGACACTGCATCACAGCGCCATTGCTTGCGAAGTCATACCCGCCTGGATAGCCAATTGCCTCGCCCACTTTCAGGTCGCCTGGCAAGGTAATCGGCGGGAAGGAAAGCGTCACGGGCGCCTGGGGGACGCAGGCGCCTGCATTGAAATGGGCATGCGCGTCCATCGCGGACATGCAGGCCCCCAGGCACGCGCCGACCTGTAGAAGCCTGGTCGTAAACTGCCGGACGCTGTTCATATCGCCAAATCCTTACCGCGGCCTAAAGACAGAGAATGTTCGTGCGTCATGCCATGATCATCCAGCACGGTAAAACGCAGCAAGGCCGGCCCTTCCCCTGGCAGCGCCCGCCCCTTCAACGCGATGCTGACTACCGAATGTGGCGACAGCATGGGCGGGTCATCATTGCGGTACTCGACCCCACTGACGGTCAGCCGGACGCTGGACAGGCTCACATGAAAGGCACTGGGGTTACGCACCCGCAACACCGGGCCGTCACCTTTGCGCTGCCACTGCAGCAATTGAATCGCCTCCTGCGCCTGGCCCGACAAGCCGTCGGGGCGCAGAAACAGCTTGATCCGTGTGCGAAAGGCAAATTGCAGCTGGTTGCCGGTATCCACAGACGGACGGATCCCCAGCACATTCAGCCAGTACACCGATTCCTGGGGCGCGGCCAGGGCCTTGTTTTGGGTCGCGTGGTACACCACCCGCAATGCGCGGTGCTTGCCGGCATCCAGGCGCAGGATCGGCGGGGTCACCGTAAAGGGCACATCACTCGACTCAGGCGCGATCTGCGGGTCGCCCGCATCGATCCACACTTGGACCAATCGCGGGCCGTCGGCCTCATTGTGCAGGTTGACCGTTACCCCCGGGGCGCTGGCCGTGTAAATGATACGTGTGCGGTCAATGACGATTTCCCCATGGGCCAATACTGTCTGCACCGCCAGGGCCAGGCCAAGCACCGCGTTGAACAATCGATGAGTCATCAGCTGCGCTCCTCGTCCACATCGCCATGGTCGGCACATTGACTGACCAACTGGTCCGCGTTTTCCTGACGTTGCTCGGGCCTGCGCGGCGGCAAACGGTAATGGATGAAGCATTGGTCACCCGCCCCTGCATTCCAGCGCACCGTCAACCGTCCCTGGTCGGCAACCCCGCGCACAAAAGCCTTGCCAGCCTGGCCGATCACGCCGATTTCGACGCCGCGTTCGTCAAACACCTGGGCGGCAAATGGCAACGGCTTGCCATTCATATGAGTGGCCTTGATCACCACGGCTCGGCCACTGACGGTCTCGAACCTGACCAGTGAGACCGCCCCCAGCGTCGGCACCACGGCGTGACTCGATTCCTTGAGTTCCACATCCATGGGCATGCCCTCGGGATCGATATCTACTTCATTGCGCTGATAAGCCCTGAGGGCTGGCAGCACCGCATAGCCCTGCTTATCGATACGCGCCCCGCTGCTGCCCAGCCGGGCACCTTGTGCATCCGGCGCATACACCAGGGCCGAGGCTTCACCGAGGTTCTGCGCGAAGGTCAGGCCATGCCCGTGGGCAATCAGCCCGCCATCGGCGCTCATGGAAAGTTGTGAGCTGTCGCGGGCCTGGGCATAGCCGGCCCGCAGGCTCGCAGCGCGGCTGCGATAGCCGGCGTAGGCATTGAAGCTGGAGCCTTGCTGGTGGCCCATGCCACGGCTGCCGGTCAGCCCGTAGCTGGCTTCACCGGCGTCACCCAGCAAACCGTTGATCCCCACTTGGTGCTGGCTGCCGCGCGAATCGCCAGCATCGTGCGACAAGCTGCTGCTCAGGGTCGGCGCACGCGTTCCTGCGCCCAATGGCATGGACAGTGTGAGCACCAGGTGATTATCCACGCGCCCGGCCTGCGCCGACCGGCCAAAAAAGATCTCGTCGCTGCGCTCGTGATCGTTCAACTGATGGGTTTCACTGACACGCGAGCGCTGCGCCGAGAGGTTCCAGTTGAGTGACTTCCAATTAGCTGCATAACTGAGGGTGAAGGAGGTCTGGCGCCCTTGGCGGCCTGCCCAGTAGTCGATGGAGCTGCCATAAAGGCTCAGCGAGCCTGCGCCCAACTGCTGGCTGATTGTCAGGTCGAGGCGGCTTTTCTGCCTGGCGTAACTGTTGATACTTCCGCCTTGGCGGGCCAGTTCCCGCACATTGAGCGCATCAGGCAGGTTCAGGTATCCGGCCGTGGAGAAACGATAGGCGCCCAACGCAAAGTGCGTTCCCGAGAACGGCAGGTTCTTGTTATAGGCCAGGCCCCAGCTTTGCCCGCCGACTACCCCTAGCCCCTGTACCTGGGTGCGCGAGTGGGTGCTGTCGAGGGAGAGCGCGCCAATCGGAGTACTCATCGCCAGGCCGGCCTTGGCCTGGCCGTAGCCTTGGGAAAACGTGCTGCCACCATAGGCGCTCAGACGATCGCCCAGGCCATGCTGCAGCGTACCCTGGAAGATCAGCGGGCTGGCGTCGCTGACACCGTATTGCTGCAACTGCCCCAAGGTCGCGCTGTAGTGGCTGGCACCGTCACGCAGCAGGTAAGGCGCCACGGAGTAAGGCACCACGAAGCTGCTGCGCCGGCCGTCGACCTCGGTAACACTGACGTGCAGGTCGCCGCCGTACCCGGTGGGGTACAGGTCATCGATGACAAACGGCCCCGGGGCCACGGTGGTTTCGTAAAGGGTGTAGCCGTTCTGGCGCACTGTCACCGTTGCATTGCTGTCGGCAATGCCCCGCACCTGAGGCGCATAGCCTTGTTGCGACTGGGCAAGCATGCGGTCATCGGTGGCCAGGGTGATGCCGCGTACACGCACACCGTCGAGGATCTGACCACTGCTGAAGCTGTCGCCGACGGTCAGTTGTGAGCGCCACGCGGCAAGGGACCGCTGCAGGTAGGTGGCGGTGTGTTGATAAGGCGCCAGGCCACGACCGGATGCCCATGCCTGCCCACCCTGATGGCGTAACCGCCAGTCGCCCAGGTTGAGACCGCCGTTGAGGCCCAGGTAGCCACGATCCTCACCGGCGCCCGCTGTCGCCGTCGCGGCACTGAAGTTGTAGTTGAGCAGCGCGGCGTCAATGCCATTGTCCCACTCAGACGGGTCAATGTAGCCGCGCGCGGAACGGTTGATATAGACCTGGGGGATGCTGACGTCCAGGGTCAGGGTCTCGATATCGACGCGGCTGCTGGCCATGGGTATCCACTCGGCAAAATCCCGGCAGGCATGCTCGGTGTTATCCGCCAGCGCCTGCACAGAAACCCCCAGTTGGCCAAGCTCGGCAGCGTTCAAGCAAGGCTGGGCGTCGTCCTGCCCGGCAAGGGGGGCGAAGGTGATCTCGCGACGTCCCATCGATTGCCCGTTGAGCATCACATCCACGCGATAGACACCAGGCGCCAACACGTTGCTGGTATTGAAGCGCGAGATATCTGCCGAAGAGGACAGGCCGCTGGCGAACGCCTCGATGTCAAACAACAGTGGCGCGGCCTCTGCCGACATCAATAAGGTACTGAGCAGGCCCAGCCATAGCAGCAACCTGGGGTTGGCAAACAGCCAGGCAGTGAAGCGGTGAATGGGTATTTGCAGTAAGGCATGCATGGTCAGAACTTCAGGGGAGCACGCTGCGGCGCGGAGAATGCGCCGTAATCATTGATGTATTTGAAATGCACCTGGGCGTCCGCGGGTAATGCCTTTACGCCATCCCTGACGGGCAGCTTCAGGCTGCCACCGGGGGGCACCATGCGCTCTCCCGCGGGTAACAGGCGAGCACCCGGGCCCGAGCCCATGGCCAAGGCAACTTCATTGAAGGTCACGTGATAAGCCGATGGGTTGTGCACTTCCAGTAGCGGTCCCTGGGTACTCCGGTGCAGGGTCCAGCGTAATTGGGTGGGCGCCTCGTCCGCCGAACCCGGCAATCGGGCCGGGCGGAAAAACACTTTGGTGCGGATACGAAAAGCGAACTGCAGGTGGTTCGAAGGGGCCGCTTGCGGGCTGCCCGGTGCCACGTTGACCTTGGGCGGTATCTCCAGGGCGTTGAGCCAAAACAACGATTCGCGGTCATCCGGCAGTGGGTCCTGGGTATAGACCAGTCGCACTACCTGGCTTTTGCCCGCGTCCATGCGAAACACTGGCGGCGAAAGACTGAAAGGCACCTCGCTGCCGGAGGGGTCTTGCGCCGGGTCGCCCTGGTCCAGCCACACTTGGACCAGGCGCGGCGCCCGCTGATCGTCATTGGTCAGGCGCAGCGTGATTTCTCGACGCTGCTGCGGATAGATGTGCCGCGTGCCGTCGATCACTACGCCGGCGTGAGCGACGGATAGCAACCCGACACTGATCAGCAGGGGGTTCATCAATAGCAATGTTCGGGCAAGCATTTGTCTGTCCTTGCCTGGCGCACGGCCAGGCAACCGGGCCTCGATCAGGGGAACGTCACCGAATACAGCACTTGGGAGCTGACCGGGCCTGGCGTAGCGGTGCCCGTGGCGATGTATTGGGCGGCAAACGGCAGCGACACCTGGCCGCTTTCCGGGACTTTCGCGGGGCTGGAGTTCAGGCCAAGGCGCAGGTCCATAGGCCGGTGGGTGACGCCATCCACGAGTTGCACCTCAACGAAGGTGGCAGGCGCCGGCTTGGCGGGTGCCTGGTTGACCAGGTTACCGGTCGCCGGGTTGATCGCGGGGCTGCTGCTCTCATACATCACGGCGACGGTCGTATCCTTGGGGCAGGAACCGACATGGATGTAATAGGGTTTCGCCCCGGAAGTCTGGCCTGGCGCCTTGAGCGCACTGGCCTGGACCTTGTTGAGTGGTACCGAAAAGTCCGGGCTGGTGCCGGGGGCCGAGCCCGTGCCGCCGCTGATGCTGCAGGTGGTGCCGGTGATTTCACCGGTCAAGGTGATCTTGCCGTCTGCGGCAACAGCAGGCAGAGCGGCAACGCTGGTGACCGCCAGAAATAAAACGGCCAATGCGATAGTTTTCATTACAAATACTTCCTAGTGAATGTCATTAAAAGTGTTGCAAGCCATGAATCGTCAATCGAAGGGCGAGACGTAACCGTCCCGCCAAAATCGGGCTGCGTGGCTGTGAAAGAGGCTGTAGGGGTTAAGTGCTACTGAGTCTCTTACGTTTTGCAACGAAGTTTATGTTGCCAAGTTGAAGAGCCCGCCACAACTGACCGAACGGCTAGGTCAGTAGGCGTTAAACAAGTGAGCAGCCCCGTGCAATGCCATCTATCATCGGCAGAGACCACTCTCTTTTTTCACGATTGATTGCCCCTATGCCCCTGACCGCCAAAGGTCCAAGAAGCCGAGCTGCCCGCTATTTCATCAGCACCCTCTGCGGGCTGCTGCCCGTTCTGCTGGGGTTTGCAATTCTTTACTGGCAAGCCGAGCGCACGCTTGAGCAAAGCACGGCCCAAACCGCTCAAGAAGCGGTGCGCCAGTTCGACCTGATGCTCGACAATACCGCCCTCGCCGCCCAGGCTTTGTTGCCTTGGGCGGGTAAGCCATGTGACAGCGAGGCGCAACTGGCACTGCGCGAACAGGTGACGCGCCGGCCGTTTGTACGCGCCACCACCCTGTCCTGGCAGAAAAACATTTATTGCAGCTCGCTGTTCGGCGGCAACTCTCAGTCACCGGTCAACCCGGACGACTACGTGAATGGCCGGTTGTGGCTGATGAATGGCAACCCCGTCACGCCGGATACCGCGCTGTTGGTCTATCGCCTGGTGGAAGGCGACCAGGGCGCGTTCGCCTCGATTGACAGCTACCACCTCACCAACGCCTTACGCTTGATCAGCCGTTACGCCCACCTGGTTTTGCAAGTCGGCCCCCATTGGCTCGATGCCGACGGCAAGGTGCATGACCGCGCGGTACCGGAATTTGCCGTGGCCCATCATCATCTGGCGTCCGAGCGTTATGACTACAGCGTCGAGGCGGGTATGCCGGAGGGGGAAACCTGGCGTTATATGCAGGCCCGCTATCCGGCGTTGTTCAGCCTGGTGGTGTTCTTCGGTGTACTGGCCAGCATCCTTGCGCATTGGCTGCAAAAACGCTCGTCCGCCCCGACCCAGGAATTGCAGCGTGCATTGAGTGCCAACGAATTCATCCCGTATTTCCAGCCAGTGGTACGCGGAGACACGCGTCAATGGGCAGGCTGTGAAGTACTGATGCGCTGGAAACACCCGAAAGAGGGCCTGGTGCGGCCGGACCTGTTTATTCCCCTGGCCGAAGACTCGGGCCTGATCGTGCCGATGACCCGCGCCTTGCTGCGTCAGACCGCTGCGCAACTGGCGCCCCACGCCGCGCGTTTCAGCCCCGGCTTCCATATTGGCGTGAATATCACCGCGCGCCATTGCCAGGACCTGGCCCTGGTGGAGGATTGCCGGGAGTTCCTTGCCGCCTTCGCGCCTGGCCAGGTCAGCCTGGTGCTGGAGCTGACCGAGCGCGAGCTGATCGAGCCCACCGATATCACCCGCCAGCTGTTCGATGCCCTGCACCAGCTGGGTGTACTGATCGCGATCGATGACTTTGGAACAGGCCATTCGAGCCTGGCTTACTTGCGCAACTTCAACGTCGATTACTTGAAGATTGACCAAAGCTTTGTCGCCATGATCGGTGCGGATGCGCTGTCAGGGCATATCCTGGACAGCATCATAGAACTGTCCGGCAAGCTGGACCTTGGCATTGTTGCCGAAGGCGTGGAAACAGCACAACAGTGTGAATACCTTGTCGCCCAAGGCGTGGACTTCTTGCAAGGTTATCTGTTCGGCCGACCGTTACCCTGTGATGAATTCATTAATTCGTTGGGCAACCCGTGAATACCCCTGCGCTACCGTTGATGAAAGATTGTTCTTTTGCTGGCAGACATGATTTACTCGAGATGAATTAACTACTACAATTTTTCCTACCTGTGCAGAACTCGCAGAGGGGGCTATTTCGTTGAGTTACCTTAACGTTCCTGGCTTATAGCTGTGTCTGCAGTTGATATCAGCAACTACACTATTGGAGTACAGATTTTGTCCAGACTCGCCGAATTTCGCGCAGCAGAAAAAGCCCTTCAAGAGCAGCTTGCGCAGCTGGAATCCTTGAAGAACGACGCAGGCCTGAAGAAAGAAATCGAATTCGAAGAAAAGCTCAAGAAGCTGATGGACAGCTACGGTAAAAGCCTGCGCGACGTCATCGCCATTCTTGACCCAACCCCACGCAAAGCTGGCGCGTCAGTTGCCACTGCGCCTAAACAGCGGCGTGCACGGGTCGTCAAGGTTTACCACAACCCGCATACCGGCGAGTTGATCGAGACCAAAGGCGGCAACCACCGCGGCCTTAAAGCCTGGAAAGAAGAGTACGGCGCCGCCACTGTAGATTCCTGGCTTCGCGGCTGATCAACAGGCACTAAGAACAGAACCCCGCATCGCGGGGTTCTGTTGCTTTATCGGTTCGAAAGCGAACTTTCCCACCCTCCTATTTTGTTCAGATTCGCTCAACTTGGCCGGGTCATAATTTCAGGCTATTGCGTACCGAACTCACTTCATCCTTGCTCGCTTCATAGGCTTGCACCTGGCCTGCGTATGAAAAGACATAGGCTTTATCAATATCCACAGCACCGACTAAAGTTTGTGACAGAACGTGCCGGCCATTCTCGGTAATCACGCAAGTAGTTTCGAGCGCTTCAAGGCGACTCAATGTGCTGGGGTGCATCTTGCTGCACACGCTTTGATAACCGCTTCGGGCAAAATCCTTTTGGATGGATTTGCGCATCTCCAGCAATACGCCTGGAAGATTAACTTTATGTCCAGCTTCAATCGGTGTACCGGTCAACTCCATAACCATCAGCGTCGCGCCATTTTCATCATTCTTGATCGCACGCTGGCGCGACACTGCTTGAGGCTTGGCGGGTGTTTCGCCGTCAGGCACGACTTCCTCGACCTGCCAACCACTGGGCCAGTGAATCTCCGGGTCGGCGGCCAGCACCCACGGACTGGACAGCAACCCACACACAGCGCTCAACAGCAGTCTACGAAACTCGATCATTGCAAAAGACACCCAAAGTTCAAGCAGCAAAGTTTGCGGCCCAGCCGGTGCGGGTCGCAAGGGCTGCCTGTGCTTTTTCATTTGGCGCAGCGGGCAGGCCTTGCGTATCATGGTCCGGCTGCACGGAGGCTGCCGCAAGCCAAGGGACCGCTTTGCCCCATTTTTCTGGAGGGCCCATGAGCCTGCACGAACTGAATACTTTCCCGGGCGTCACCGCCCAGCCTGATACCGCGACGACGAACTTCGTGTTCAACCACACCATGCTGCGGGTCAAGGACATTACCCAGTCACTGGATTTCTACACCCGTGTCCTGGGGTTCTCACTGGTTGAAAAGCGCGACTTCCCGGAAGCCGAGTTCAGCCTGTACTTCCTGGCCTTGGTGGACAAGGCCCAGATCCCGGCCGACGCCGCCGAGCGCACCCAGTGGATGAAGTCGATCCCGGGCATCCTGGAACTGACCCACAACCATGGCACTGAAAACGATGCCGACTTTGCCTACCATAACGGCAACACTGACCCTCGCGGCTTTGGCCATATCTGCATCTCGGTGCCGGATATTGTCGCGGCATGCGAGCGTTTTGAAGCACTGGGCTGCGACTTCCAGAAGCGCCTGACAGATGGCCGCATGAAGAGCCTCGCCTTCATCAAGGACCCGGATGGCTACTGGGTCGAGATTATCCAGCCAGCGCCGATGTAATCCTCGCACGACAGAAAACAAAAAGCCCCACGAGCAATCATGGGGCTTTTTTTCAAGGGCTCGGTTATGCCGGAGCTGACGTACGAATCAAGTGATCAAAGGCGCTCAACGAAGCCTTGGCCCCCTCACCCACCGCGATCACAATCTGCTTGTAAGGCACGGTAGTGACGTCACCGGCGGCAAACACGCCTGGCAATGAGGTCTCGCCACGGGCATCGACGATGATCTCGCCGCGCGGAGTCAGCTCTACAGTGCCCTTGAGCCAATCGGTGTTGGGCAGCAAGCCGATCTGAACAAAGATACCTTCCAGGTCGATGGTCTTGAACTCGCCGCTGTCGCGATCCTTGTAGGCAAGACCGGTGACTTTCTGGCCGTCGCCCTTGACTTCACTGGTCAGCGCGCTGGTAATCACATCCACGTTCGGCAGACTATAGAGCTTGCGTTGCAAGACCGCATCAGCGCGCAACTTGCTGTCGAACTCGAGCAGCGTGACATGGCTGACGATCCCGGCCAGGTCAATGGCAGCCTCAACACCGGAGTTACCGCCGCCGATCACCGCCACGCGCTTGCCCTTGAACAATGGGCCGTCGCAGTGCGGGCAGAAGCAAACGCCCTTGGCCTTGTATTCCTGCTCGCCCGGAACGCCCATCTCTCTCCAGCGGGCGCCAGTAGCCAGGATCACGGTCTTGGACTTGAGGGTCGCGCCGCTTTCGAAGCGAATTTCGTGCAACTCACCAGGATTTTTCGCCGGCACCAGGCTACTGGCACGTTGCAGATTCATGATGTCCACGTCGTACTGGCGCACATGCGCTTCCAACGCACTGGCCAGCTTCGGCCCTTCGGTTTCCTGTACCGAGATAAAGTTCTCGATCGACATGGTATCCAGTACCTGGCCACCAAAACGTTCGGCGGCAACTCCGGTACGAATGCCTTTGCGCGCCGCATAGATGGCTGCCGAAGAACCGGCCGGGCCACCGCCGACGACGAGGACGTCAAAGGCGTCTTTGGCGCTGATCTTTTCCGCGGCTTTTTCGATACCGCTGGTGTCGAGCTTGGCAAGGATTTCTTCCAGGCCCATACGGCCCTGGCCGAAGTTGACCCCGTTCAAGTAGACACTCGGCACCGCCATGATCTGGCGCTCGTCGACCTCGGCCTGGAACAGCGCACCGTCGATGGCGACGTGGCGGATGTTCGGGTTCAGCACGGCCATCAGGTTCAAGGCCTGTACCACGTCCGGGCAGTTCTGGCACGACAGCGAGAAGTAAGTCTCGAAGCTGAACTCGCCTTTGAGGGCACAAATCTGTTCAATCACCTCGACACTGGCCTTCGACGGGTGGCCACCGACTTGCAGCAGGGCCAGCACCAACGAAGTGAATTCATGACCCATGGGGATGCCGGCGAAGCGCAGGCTGATATCGGCACCCAGGCGGTTGATGGAGAACGACGGCCTGCGCGCATCATCGCCATCGGTTTTCAGGGTAATCAGCGTGGTGAGGCTGATGACGTCCTGTAAAAGAGCAAGCATTTCCTGGGATTTCGCGCCGTCGTCGAGGGAGGCGACGATCTCGATCGGCTGGGTGACCCGTTCCAGGTATGACTTCAACTGAGCTTTAAGATTGGCGTCCAACATACGGGCGATTTCCTGTTCATTCGGTTTATTGCAGACAAAAAAACGCCCGAGCGAATCTCGCCCGGGCGTTTTGAGGGCGGATGCAGCTTACTTAAGTGCGGATTCCCGCCCTTGATACGTCTTCACAGACTTAGATCTTACCGACCAGGTCCAGGGACGGAGCCAGAGTGGCCTCGCCTTCTTTCCACTTGGCTGGGCAGACTTCGCCTGGGTGGGCAGCGACGTATTGAGCAGCCTTGATCTTGCGCAGCAGCTCGGAAGCGTCACGGCCAACACCGCCGTCGTTCAGTTCAACAATCTTGATCTGACCTTCTGGGTTGATCACGAAAGTACCGCGGTCTGCCAGGCCGGCTTCTTCGATCAGTACGTCGAAGTTGCGCGAGATGGTCAGGGTTGGGTCGCCGATCATGGTGTACTGGATCTTGCCGATGGCTGGCGAAGTGTTATGCCAGGCAGCGTGGGCAAAGTGGGTGTCGGTGGAAACGCTGTAGATCTCGACGCCCAGTTTCTGGAATTCGGCGTAGTTGTCAGCCAGGTCTTCCAGCTCGGTTGGGCAGACGAAGGTGAAGTCGGCTGGGTAGAAGAACACCACCGACCACTTGCCTTTCAGGTCAGCGTCGGTCACATCGACGAAGCTGCCGTTTTTGAAAGCGGTGGCTTTAAACGGTTTTACTTGGCTGTTGATGATAGGCATCGTTGACTCTCCGTCAGGGGTTAGTAAGTTGATGAAGTGAATCCTACCGGCTCTCTCGGTCGATGGCTCATTGGCAAACCTGATGTTGGCGATTGGCTTCCTCTATCAGGCAACAGTATTAATAGAAGAATCTTACAACAGCGGTTGAGTAGCCAGGGTCATACCAAGAAACGGCGTCGCTTCAACATAGCGCATGGCGGATTTCATGTCGCTCCAACCGACGTAACTCATCAGTGACTTCAAATCCCAGCCACTGCGATGCGCCCAGGTAGCGAAGCCTCGGCGCAGGGAATGACTGGTGTATTGCTCAGCCGCAATGCCTGCGCGTTCAAGGGCCTGGCGCAATAAGGGGATCACACTGTTGGGGTGCAAGCCCTCCTCGCCCAGATTGCCCCAGCGGTCAATGCCGCGAAAGACCGGGCCGCGCACGAGGGCCGAGACGCTGAGCCACTCGCTATAGGCCTGCACTGGGCACAGGCGCAGCAGCGCTGGGGTCTGGTAAGTCTTGCCGAGATTGTCCCGGTCGTTTTTGCTGCGCGGCAGGTAGAGGCTGATGCCGGCACCCGGCACTGCCTGGACATGCTCGATACTCAACCGACACAGTTCATCACTGCGAAAACCGCGCCAGAAGCCCAGCAGGATCAGCGCGGTGTCGCGCTTGGCGCGTAGCAATCGAGGGATGTCCTGATCAGCAGCGGCCTGCCTCGCCTCACTTTCCAGGGACGCGACTACCTGCTCCAGGTGCTTGAGCTGCAAGGGCTCGGCCTGTCTTTCTCGCGCCGGGTGCACCGCACGGATCCCCTTGAGCACCTTGCGCACCACCGGCGCCTTGGTCGGGTCTGCAAAGCCTTGGCTGAGATGCCACTGCGACAAAGCCGAGAGCCGCAGCTTCAAGGTGTTCACTGCCAACACTCCGGCATGCGCTACCAGGTAACGCGCCACGCTGTCGCTGGTGGCGGGCAGGAACCCGCCCCATGTCACTTCGAAATGCTCGATTGCAGCCCGATAGCTGCGGCGCGTGTTGTCGCGGGTGGCGGCGTTGAGATATCGGTCCAGGTCGCTCATGGGCGTCTTTCGTACTGTTGGCGGGTGGAGTGGCAATGAAAACTGCCGTGACACGGGATAATACGCCAATATCCCGCCTGTTAAATCATGAATTTCTACGATTTTTTAGACATGCTATAGTACGTATATACATAATACGTACCACATTATCAAATCGACGGAGACCCCATGGCTCGCGGCGGCATAAACAAAGCAGTAGTTCAGACGGCACGCCTGGCAATCCTTGCCCGAGGCGAAAACCCCAGCATCGATGCCGTACGCATCGAGATGGGCAATACCGGCTCGAAAACCACTATTCATCGCTATTTGAAGGAGTTGGACGAGAGCGAGACCCGCCAGGCGATCACCCAGGCGCCGATTGACGACGAGCTGGGCGAACTGGTCGCGCGCCTGGCCCAACGTCTGAAAGAGAAAGCTCAAGAGCCGATTGACCTGGCCCTGGCCCAATTCGAACAACAGAAAGCCGCCCTGCTCGCCCAGGTTGAAACCCTGGAAGAGGCGCATGCCCAGCTTAAGCAGCAATTTGATATCCAGGCCGCGGCCCTGACGGAAGAAAGCGCCGCCCTGCAAACCGCCAGCACCAGCCTGCAGGCCGAACAGACCCGCAACGCCGGGCTGAGCCAGGCGTGCAGCGATTACGAGCTGAGGATCAGCGACAAGGACGAGCAGATTCGCTCACTGGAAGAAAAGCACCTGCATGCCCGGGATGCGCTTGAGCATTACCGCAATGCAATCAAGGAACAGCGTGAACAGGAGCAGCGCCGCCATGAAGGCCAGTTGCAACAGATCCAGGCCGAGCTGCGCCAGGCCCAGCAAAACGCACTGGTGCGCCAGGATGAAATCACCCAGCTGCATCGGGACAATGAACGCCTGCTGATTGAGCAGCGTGTGACGGTCAAGGAACTCAATACGCTGCAAGAGCAGGTCCGCAAGGATCAAGCCGCACAACTCAAACTGAACGAGCAGCTCAGCCGGATCGACAGCGAGCGCACCCTGCTCCAGGAACGCTTGCGTGTTGCCATGCAGGACAGCCAGTCGCGCCATGAGGCGCTGCTTGAGCACCAACGGCACAACAAGGCGCTGGAACTGGACCTGATCAAGGCCCAGGCGAGTATCGACGCGTTGCGCCTGGCGGCCGTCGTTGCGACGGCGCCAGAGGCAACGGAGCCAACCTGATCAGTCGGCCACAGGCGTGCGCATGGTGACGAATTCTTCCGCCGCCGTAGGGTGCACGCCGATGGTCTCGTCGAAATGCTGCTTGGTCGCGCCCGCCTTGAGCGCGATCGCCAGGCCTTGCACGATCTCACCAGCATCCGGGCCAACCATGTGGCAACCCAGCACTTTGTCGGTGTCGGCGTCGACCACCAGCTTCATCAGGGTCTTTTCCTGACAGTCCGTGAGGGTCAGCTTCATCGGCCGGAACCGGCTTTCGAAAATCTGCACCTTGTGGCCTTTGGCACGCGCATCCTCTTCGCTCAGGCCTACGGTGCCGATCGTCGGCTGGCTGAACACCGCCGTTGCGATATTGGCGTAATCCACCGCACGGTATTGCTCGGGCTTGAACAAGCGCCGCGCCACGGCCATGCCTTCGGCCAGTGCCACGGGCGTCAGCTGCACACGACCAATGACATCGCCAATGGCCAGGATCGACGGCTCGGCAGTCTGGTACAGCTCATCCACGGCGACAAAACCACGCTCATCCAACTTGACCCCGGTATTTTCCAGGCCCAGGTTGTCCAGCATCGGGCGGCGACCGGTGGCATAGAACACGCAATCGGCCTCCAGCACACGCCCATCCTTAAGAGTGGCCTTGAGGCTGCCGTCGGCTTGCTTGTCGATGCGCTCGATGTCGGTATTGAATTGCAGGTCCAAGCCGCGCTTGGTCAGCTCTTCCTGCAAGTGCTTGCGCACCGAGCCATCAAAGCCGCGCAGGAACAGGTCGCCGCGGTACAGCAATGACGTCTGCGCGCCCAAGCCGTGGAAAATGCCAGCGAACTCAACCGCAATGTAACCACCGCCCACCACCAGCACACGCTTAGGCAGCTCTTTGAGGAAGAACGCCTCATTGGAACCAATGGCGTGTTCGCGCCCTGGAATCTCCGGGATCTGCGGCCAGCCACCGGTAGCGATCAGGATATGCTTGGCGGTAAACCGCTCGCCATTGATCTCCACCTGATGGGCATCAACCAGGCGTGCATGCCCTTCATGCAAGGTCACGCCACTGTTGACCAGCAGGTTGCGATAAATGCCGTTGAGGCGATTGATCTCGCGATCCTTGTTGGCGATCAGAGTGGCCCAATCAAAGTTCGCCTCGCCCAGCGACCAGCCGAAACCGCTGGCCTGTTCGAAGTCTTCGGCAAAATGCGCACCGTACACCAAGAGCTTTTTCGGCACGCAGCCGACATTCACGCAAGTACCACCCAGGTAGCGGCTTTCAGCCACGGCCACCTTGGCGCCAAAGCCCGCGGCAAAGCGCGCCGCGCGAACACCGCCGGAACCGGCGCCAATTACATACAGGTCAAAATCATAGGCCATTTCATTCTCCTCGGCAGGACGCCAGCATACCGACTTACATGGGGCCGAAAAACGAAAAAGCCACCCGAAGGTGGCTTTCTGTTGAAACAGACGGGCAAGCGTGAATCAGTAAGCCTTGCCAGTCTTGTAGAAGTGCTCGAAGCAGAAGTTGGTCGCTTCGATATAACCTTCAGCACCGCCGCAGTCAAAACGTTGGCCTTTGAACTTGTAGGCAATCACGCAGCCATCTTTGGCCTGCTTCATCAGCGCGTCGGTGATCTGGATCTCGCCGCCCTTGCCTGGCTCGGTTTCTTCGATCAGCTTGAAGATATCCGGGGTCAGGATGTAGCGACCGATGATTGCCAGGTTCGACGGCGCGTCTTCCGGTGCTGGCTTCTCGACCATGTCGCGCACGCGAATCAGGCCATCACCAATATCGTCACCGGCGATCACGCCGTACTTGTTGGTCTGAGATGGATCAACTTCCATCACCGCAACGATGGTGCAGCGATACTTCTGGTAGAGCTTGACCATCTGGGTCAGCACGCCATCGCCGTCCAGGTTCACACACAGGTCATCGGCCAGCACGACTGCGAACGGCTCGTCGCCGATCAGCGGTCGACCGGTGAGGATGGCGTGGCCAAGGCCTTTCATCTGGGTCTGGCGGGTGTAGGAGAACGAGCACTCGTCGAGCAACTTACGAATACCGACCAGGTATTTTTCCTTGTCGGTGCCCTTGATCTGGTTTTCCAACTCGTAGCTGATGTCGAAGTGGTCTTCCAGGGCGCGCTTACCACGACCGGTCACGATGGAGATTTCGTTCAAGCCGGCATCCAGGGCCTCTTCGACGCCGTACTGGATCAGTGGCTTGTTCACCACCGGCAGCATCTCTTTGGGCATGGCCTTGGTCGCTGGCAAGAAGCGAGTGCCGTAACCGGCTGCTGGGAACAAGCATTTCTTGATCATATGAGTCCTTACAAAGGGCTGTGCGTACGGAATTCGGCGCAGTCTAATCAGGCCGCAGTCACCTTACAATGGGGGCTGCTGGCGTTGCGATGTCATCATAGAGAAAAAATGTCGGCGTAAGTTCCGCTGATCTTACAAAGGGCTTCACCAATGGCCAGGCAAAAAACGCCCGTCCCCTTTATTTAAAAGGCTGCCAACCGTTTTAGCACGCTTTCAGCCGCCGGGCACTGACCTGCAACATCTTGCCCGCCCCCAGGGTATTTGGCGCTATCATGGGCAGCTTGAACCCGACCACGAGATTGCCAATAGATGTCAGAACCAAAAGGTGTAAACGGCTACCTGATCACAGAGCGAGCGGACGGCTGGCACTTGATCAATTTCCACGGCGACAGCGTTGCCGGGACATTTGCCACCGAAAGCCAGGCGATTGCGGTCGCCGAAGTGTTTGTGGATGAAGCGGGCCATGCATCGAGCAAAAGGCCGAAAGGCAAGTAAGCCTCTCCTGCAGCACAAGAAGCCCCGGTTAACGGGGCTTTTTTGTGCGCGCCGATCCTGGTAGTGCATTGAAACCATCTCTAAGTTGCTCACCTCGCCTGGACGCTGTTATTTTTCAGGCGTTGTAATCCCCTTCTTACAGTCTCGTATCTAACTAAAACATTCTCATTAAGTCGCATGTAGTCCATCTCTTACAGCTTAAATTTAAGTTTTGGCATATTGCCATAATCCTCCTATAGCACGTGATACCGCGCAGCTACACGACTTAGCGAATCAGGCGACTTACTTACACAGGGCGAGCGTGGACAATCACCTCGCCTCAAATGTGACGCGAAATTGCAATGCAAGTAGTTGGAAAAACACTTTCTTGACTACAACTCGGCAGACGCTTGATCGGGTTTTCCGCGAGCCACTTTTGAAGCGAAGAAGTAAGTCCCGCACACACCGTGGCGAGGCTCAATCAATGACATCTTTTATGTAGGCATCTGCAAATGAAAACTAAATTTAAAACTGCGCTGTTGACCATCGGGTTGTTCGCGGGTTCGATCTCCGCTGCCCATGCGGCGGATGGAACAGTTACTTTTTTGGGATCGGTCCACTCGGGTGCCTGCTCAATCAAGCCTGAATCCATCGATCAGACCGTCAATCTTGGCGCTATCGCAAAGCATCAACTGCAGGCAGGCGGCAAGTCTGAGGCCCGCAGCGTGAAAATCGAACTGGAAGGCTGCGACCTGACCGATCTCACCGATAACACGGTGACCACCACGTTCACCGCCGCTCCCTCCAGCGATGTGCCGGGCGCGATCGGCACCGTTGGTGGCGCTGGTCGCATCGGCATCATGATGACCCATGGCGGCAGGCCCGTTGAGCTGGGTGTCGCCACCACCCCGCAAGCGATTTCCACGGGCGATAACACCCTGGAATTCGGTGCCTACGTTCAAGGCGCCGCTACCGGCGACATCGTCCCCGGTGATTTCAGCGCAGTCACCAACTTCACCCTGGCTTATCAGTAAGGCTTTCCCCCCGCCATCGATGGGTGGCGGGGGGAACTGGTGGGAGATAACGGTGAAAAGATTCTTAAGTCTCGCAGTCACCTCCACATTGACGATGTGCATCAGCCCCTGGGTGTTTGCCCAGGAACCGTCGCAAGGCGAAGGCGTCGTCACCCTAGGTGGAGAGATCGTCGACTCCGCGTGCGGGCTGGAACTGACCAGTGCCGACCAGTCCATCGAGATGACGCCCGAGCCCATAGGCAGGCTGCTGCGCAATGCGCTGGGGGAGCCGCACCCGTTTGAGTTGCGTCTGGTCAATTGCACCCTGACGCGCCCGGACCCTTCGCGCCCCGGCGCCACCTTGCCTGACTGGGAGCATCTGCGGGTGACGTTTGACGGCCCTCGCGACAGGGACGGCCGCTCCTTTGCTGCCTTCGGTGACTCACAGGGAGTGGCCTTCCATATCTGGGATTCGGCTGGACAGGAGAGCGTGCCAGGCGAGCCGATGGCTCCGCACCCCCTGGCCGAGGGTGACATCACACTTCACTACACGCTCCGCCTGGTCGGCAACGGGCTGCCACTGGCGCCAGGTGCTCACCGTGTCGCGGTGCGGTTCAAGTTGGAATACTTTTGAACATTGATGGGTTGCTTTCATGCTGAATGCGTCGAAGATCAAAAATACACTTCGCCCCGGGCTGGTTGGCGGGCTGATGTCACTGGCAGGCACTGCCTTGGGTGCCGGCGATATCGAATTCAATACCGACGTTCTTGATCTGAATGATCGCAGCAATATTGATTTGTCCCGGTTTGCGCGAGGCGGTTTCATTCTGCCCGGCACCTACACAATGTTCGTGCAGATCAATGGCCAACCAATTTCCGAGCAAGCGGTGGCGTTCTACCCCCCCGAAGATGATCCCAAGGGAAGCCAGGCTTGCGTGTCCCCCACACTGGTGGAACAGCTGGGCCTGAAGGCATCCGATGCCGCCAGGCTCACCGCGTGGAAAGACGGCGAATGCCTGGACCTCCAAGGCCTGCCGGGGGCGCAGGTCAGTGCGGACCTGGCGACCTCCACGCTGGACATCAACCTGCCCCATGCCTATCTCGAGTACAGCGCACTTAACTGGGATCCACCCGCGCGCTGGGATGAGGGGGTGCCGGGGTTGCTGGTTGACTACAACCTGACGGCGCAGTCCAACGCCCAGAAAAACGAGCGCACGCGCAATCACCTCAGCGGTAACGGCACACTGGGGGCCAATGCCGGGGCCTGGCGCCTGCGCGCCGATTGGCAGGGGCGTGTCGACAGCGCAAGGGATCGGTCCGCCGGGGAGCAGAAGCTGGAATGGAGCCGCTACTACGCCTACCGCGCCATTCCGTCATTGAAGGCGCGACTGGTGGTTGGCGAAAACTACCTGTATTCGGACCTGTTCGACAGCTTCCGCTTTACCGGTGCCGCGTTGAATTCGGACGAAAGCCAACTGCCACCGAACTTGCGCGGCTATGCGCCAGAAGTTGTCGGGGTGGCCAAGACCAATGCCAGGGTGGTGGTCAGCCAGCAAGGGCGTGTGCTGTATGAAACCCTGGTGGCTGCCGGCCCCTTTCGCATCCAGGACCTCAATGATGCGGTGACCGGGACGCTGGATGTGCGCGTGGAAGAGCAGGATGGTTCAGTACAGACCTTCAAGCTCAACACCGCAGGTGTTCCCTACCTGACGCGCCCTGGGCAAGTTCGATACAAGCTGGCGACTGGGCGGCCTTCTGATCTTCAGTATGGAGCCGACGGTAACTTCTTCGGTACCGGGGAGTTCTCCTGGGGTATCAGCAATGGCTGGTCGTTGTTCGGTGGCGCCATCACCGATAACAACTACCGTGCGGCCACTGTCGGTGCGGGTCGTGACCTGCTGGTGCTGGGCGCGTTATCCCTGGACGTCACCCAGTCCCACGCAAACGTGTGGAATCAAACACTCTCGGGTAAGTCCTATCGCCTGCAATATTCGAAGAACTTTGAACAATATGACAGCCAAGTAACCTTTGCCGGTTATCGCTTTTCCGATAAGAACTTCCTGAGCATGAGTGAATACCTGGATGCGCGTCACTACGGCATGAACGGCGAACTCGCAGGACGCGGCAAATACGATGAGTTCGGTCAATACGCCGGCGAATTCAAACCGATTGGCGGCAGCAAGGCGCTGTATACCGCCACCGTCAACAAGCAGTTTCGTGACTTGGGCGCCACGGTGTACGCCAGCTATAACAAACAAACTTACTGGTCGCGGCCGGCCAGCCAGCGCTGGAACTTGTCAGTATCTCGTTACTTCAATGTCGGCACTGTCAAGAACATGAGCCTGTCCCTCAACGTTTATCGCTCTCAGGACTACAACTATAAGGATAACGGCATGGCACTGACCGTCAGCCTGCCGCTGGGACGCAGTGGCACCCTGTCGCTGGATGCCAACCGGGCCGCAGGCAAGAATGGCTTTTCAACGCGCTACAGCGATCGCCTGGATGAGCGCAACAGTTACCAGCTCAGTGCCAGCGACAATTCCGCCAGTGGTTACCTGAGCCACACCGGTGAGCAGGCTGACCTGACACTCGCTGCCAGTCGCCAGCAAGGCAACACCAGCCTGAGCATGTCGGCTCGCGGCGGCGGTACGCTCACGCGCCACGGCGCAGCACTGCATCGCACCGGCAGCATGGGCGGCACGCGCTTAATGGTCGATACCAGCAGTGTAGCCGATGTGCCAGTGCGCGGTTACGGCACGCCGACGCGCAGCAATGCCTTTGGCAAAGCAGTAATTGCCGATCTGAGCAGCTACCAGCGTACGGCGGCCAGCGTGGATCTGGAGCGTCTGCCGAAGAACGTCGAGGCCACCCAATCAGTCACGCAGGTGACCCTCACCGAAGGCGCCATCGGCTACCGGTCCCTGGAAGTGATTTCCGGTGAGAAAGCCATGGCTGTGCTGCGCCTATCAGACGGCAGTGCGCCGCCCTTCGGCGCGCAGGTCAAGAACGCCAAGCAGCAAGACACCGGCATTGTGAATGATGGCGGCAGCGTCTACCTGAGCGGTATCCAGGCCGGCGAGCAAATGTTTGTCAGCTGGGGCGAACGCTCACGCTGCGTCCTCACGCTGCCGCAGGCCTTGCCGGCTGATGGCCTGTCCCATGCCCTGCAACTGGACTGCCGGATGGTAGCCACTGAACAAACCTTGTCCGCGCCGGCAGAGCTGTCCGGCAAGCCCACCGCCACGGAGCACACATCCTCATGAGCCTTAACACCCGCCTTACCCTTTCGTCCCTCGCATTGCTTGCCATCGGCATGTGCCAAGGCGCCAATGCTGCTATCGCGCTGGACCGTACCCGCGTGATCTTCGATGGCGGCAAGGACGCCACCAGCGTGAACATCACCAACAACAACACCCAGTTGCCGTACCTGGCCCAGGGCTGGATTGAAGATGAACAAGGCCAGAAAATCACCGCGCCGCTGATCGTGCTGCCACCGGTGCAGCGCGTGGAGCCTGGAAAACAGAGCCAGGTGAAAGTCCAGGCGCTGCCCGCGGCCAAATCCTTGCCCCAGGATCGAGAGACGGTCTACTACTTCAACCTGCGGGAAATTCCGCCACGCAGCGATAAAGCCAACACCCTGCAAATCGCGCTGCAGACCCGCATCAAGTTGTTCTACCGACCGCAAGCCATCACCCCGAGCCAGCAAGACCTGGCCAACCCTTGGCAGGAAAAACTGACCCTTTCCCGGCAGGGCGAACATTACCAGGTGAACAACCCGACGCCGTACTTCGTGACCCTGGTGGATGCGCGCAGCACCAAGGATGGCAAGACCGTGCCCGGTTTCGAGCCGCTGATGGTGCCCCCCAAAGGCTCGCTGACCCTGGGCCCGACGGCCAAGGCACTCGGCACCGCCCCTTACCTGGCCTACGTGAATGACTACGGCGGACGTCCGCTGCTGGCGTTCACCTGCAGCGGCGAGACTTGCAAGGTGAACCCGCAAGCAGCCCCGCTCACACAGTAACGCCCGCCGGAGTCAGTGATGAAATCGCATTATGTGAAGGTCTTGGGCGGCCTGCTACTGGCCGTTGTCGGCAGCGCACAGGCCCAGGACGAAGACGATATAGAAGGCATGAGCGGACGGCTGAATATTTCCGGGTCCATGCATGAAACCCCATGCAGCCTGGAGATGACCTCGCTGCATCAGACCATTGACCTAGGCGATGTTTCTACCAGCCAGTTGCGCCGGCCCGGTGACCAGGCAAGGGCGGTGCCTTTCCAACTGCGCTTTACCGATTGCAACCGCATCGCCGGCAGCATCCGTAGCGAGCGCACGGGGAACCTGACCTGGAGTGCCTTTCAACCGGTGCTGTCGGTGGCGTTCCTGGCACCGGCCGATGCTGATGATCCACGCCTGGTCAAGGTGCAAGGCATCACCGGGATGGGCCTGCAGTTGACCGATGTGCTTGGGCGGGATGTCAACCTGGGCCAACGGGGCGAACCTTTGTTCCTGCCCCTGGGCGGCAACACACAGACCTGGAAGGTTCGGCCCACGCGCACCTCCGCGCCGTTGACCAGCGGGGCATTCCGAGCCGTGGTGGATTTCAGGCTCAATTAT
Source organism: Pseudomonas sp. rhizo25 (assembly GCF_031931935.1). Taxonomy (NCBI): domain Bacteria; kingdom Pseudomonadati; phylum Pseudomonadota; class Gammaproteobacteria; order Pseudomonadales; family Pseudomonadaceae; genus Pseudomonas; species Pseudomonas sp. rhizo25. The sequence goes on along the minus strand of NZ_JAUJXA010000003.1, from coordinate 346,500 downwards.
GAGTAAGGGCAGAATAATGGCTAAGTCAAACGGCCCATGGGCCGTGTTTATGGGCGGCCTGCTGTGGGCCGCCAGCCAGGCGGTGCAGGCCGAGACCAGCCTGACCATCCGCGCAGTGATCATTGCACCGCCGCCGTGTGTCATCAACAGCGGCAGTACGCTCAACGTGCCGTTTGGCGATGACCTGCTGACCTCACGGATCGACGGGGTCAACTACCGCCGCGGTGTGCCCTACACCGTCACCTGTGATGCACCGTACAGCAATGCACTGACACTGGAGCTCAAGGGCACCGGCGCCGCGTTCGACAATCGGGTGCTGGTGACGCGCAAGCCCGATCTCGGGGTGAAGCTGTTCGTCAATGGCGCTGACTGGCCTTTGAACACAGCAGTGAACTTTACCTACCCCAACTTCCCGGTGGTGCAGGCCGTGCCGGTCAAACGTCCAGGCAGCAAATTGACCGGTGGCGCCTTCGATGCGACCGCCACCCTGGTGGTGGATTACCAATGAAGCCGATCAACCATGAAGAGAAACGCACCATGACTTTTTGGCCGCAGAGAACGTTGCTCGCCCTGTGTGCCATCGGCCTGTGCAATGTCGCCTCGGCCAACCTGACGTTCAGCGGCACATTGAACGAGCCGCCGCCCTGCACCATCGATGCCGGCAACACCATTGAAGTGGATTTTGGCGATGTCGGGGTAAAACGTGTCGACGGTGTGAAATACCGCCAGGGCCTGAGCTACACCATCAGCTGTGGCACCGACACCCTGCCCTGGGCGCTGAAGTTGAGCGTCAACGGCACCGCGACAACGTTCGACGGCGCAGCCGTGCAGACCAGTGTGCCGGCGCTGGGCATCCGGGTGTTCCAGAACAACCTGCCGTTTGCCCTCAATACACCGCTTGAAATCAGCCTGTCGTCGCCGCCGGTATTGGAAGTGGTGCCGGTCAAGCAACCCGGTGCAACCCTGGCCCCCGCCCGGTTTACCGCGGTGGCCACGCTGTTGGCCGAATACCAGTAGGAGTTGGAAAACCATGGGACATACACCTACTCACAAGGGTTGGACCTTCGCCGCGCTGGTACTTGGTGTGGGCCTGATGGCCGAAGGCAAGGCCGCGGACAACCTCAGTTTCAAGGGCAACCTGGTTGAAGAAGCTTGCACGATTCGCCCCGGTGACGAGGCCATCACCCTGGAACTCTGGGACCTGACCAGCAAGTACCTGTACCTCAACACGCGATCATTGGGCAAGGCCTTCAAGCTTCACTTGGTGGACTGCGACACCACGGTGGGCAACACCGTCACGATCACCTTCGGTGGCAGGGAGAACCCGGCACTGCCCGGGCTGCTCGCCCTTGATGGCGGCAGCGGCGCCACCGGCATCGGCGTGGGCATCGAGACACTGGCTAACAAGCCTCTGCCCCTTAATACGGTGAGCGACAGACAGGCGTTGAGCGATGGCAACAATGTGATCGAACTCAAGGCCTATGTGCAGGGAGAGCCGCGGGCTATCCAGGACCAGACCATCGGGCATGGCGCCTACACGGTAACGTCCACGTTCACGCTGGACTATCCGTAGTCATTCCCAGGCTGAGAACAGCCTGGGAAACCTTCGAATCTCTTCCGGGCGGCGCAACACGGGGTTGGATGCCTGTGGCCGCTGTTCGGATAGAAGAGCAACGAGAGATAACCATGAAACGACTCTACGGCGCTATTTTGCTTCTCGTCCTGCTGAGTACTGCCACCACCGTGCGAGCAGCCGATTGCCGCGTGAATGGCGGAAGATGGCAATACGTAGGCGACGGTGGGATTCTGAACCTGGAAGTCCCCGTTACTGTCCGCGTAGGTTCGGACAGTACCCGCCTGATCCTTGAAGGGGCATGGTTGGAGTGCCGATTCACCCCCTCGCCTGCCCACCCTACGCGCATTGACTATTGGGGAACATCCGCGCAAGCCGGTCCCCCTTGGGTACCCGGTCCGAAATTTTCCCTGCAAGGTACCGGCTTGCGCATAAACGGCACGTTTTACAACACGCCTGTGCCGTTTAACATCCGGATCGCGACCATGCCTAATAACGGCGCGGGGTATTTGATCAATGTAGCCCCCTATATCTTGCTGCGAAACGACCCTAGCAACCCTATCGATGTTCGAATAGGCGATATCCTGGGCGCGTTGAACCTCCACCAGACCAACAATTACAGTTCGGGAAGTACGAGGCTCGTACTGACGTACACCGCCGCAAACAACTTCGACATCTCCCCCTCAACCTGCACCATCAACAATAACAACCCCATCGAAATCAACTTCGGCGACGTACAGCAGCGGGCGATCGGCAGCGATCCCCTGACAAGTGCCATCCGCACCAACCGCAGGCTTACCTACGCTTGCCCGGATGGCGGCATCACCACCCCTATAACCATTACCTACAAAGGCATCCCGTCGTCGTTCGACAACCGGTTGCTGACCATGACCAATCCGGACGTGGGGACCGCCTTGGTCCGTGCGGGGGCCGCGGTTCAAGTCAACGGTTCATTCCGTACCCAGATTACCAACAGCGTGGGCGGCGACGATGTGACGTTCGCCCTGGTTCGCCGCGCGGGATCACTCCCCACGGCAGGGGCAATAAGCGGCAGCGGCGTGCTGGTGATGGGTGTGCCATGAAACAGGCAAAAGAAGTGGGAATACCGATAGTGGAGCAACGAGAGAACACAATGAAACGATTGCATGGAGCCGCTGGGCTTCTCATCTTCATGGGTACGATATCGAACGCGCTGGCCGTCGATTGCCGGGTCAATGGTGGCAACTGGCAGACGGGTAATCCCAACTTGCGCGTTCCGGTTATGGTGACCTTAAGCTCGGACCGTCAGAGGATCATGATGGAGGGTGCCAGGTTGGAATGCATGTATTCCCCTGGCCAGGGCCCTGCCTGGGGGGAGGATTACTGGGCAACGGGGAACGCCTCAGGGACACCCTGGACCCCCGGCCCTCTTTTCGGTAACGAAAGGGCCGGTTTGCGTATCAACGGATCGTTTCTGAACAATCCGGTGCCGTCGGGTATCCGCGTGGCGACAATGCCCAATAACCGTGTCGTTTACCCCATCAATATCACCCCGTACATTCTGATGCGCAACAGTCCGTCCAACCCGATCAACGTCGTCGCCAATGACCTACTCGGTATGTTGCGCATCAGCAGCTCGAACAACTGGGACAACACCCGACCGCAAGTGACCGTTACCTATATCGCTGCCAACAACTTCACCGTGTCGCCGTCGACCTGCACGATCAACAATAACAACCCGATCGAGATCAACTTCGGCGACGTCCCTCAGCGCGCCTTGGGCAGCGATCCCCTGACCACCCCCATTCGCGTCAACCGCAGGCTCAACTACTCGTGTCCGGATGGCGGAATCGACTCGCCCATCACCATTACCTACAAAGGCATACAGTCGTCGTTCGACAATCGACTGCTGATGATGACCAATCCGAACGTGGGTACAGCCATGGTGCGTGGGGGGGCCGCGGTGCGGGTGAACGGTTCATTCCTGACCCGGATCACCAACAGCGTAGGCGGCGATGACGTGACGTTTTCACTGGTTCGGCGTGCGGGTTCCCTACCCGCCACCGGGGCCACAAGCGGCAGTGGAGTACTGGTGATGGGGGTGCCATGACGCACCGGTGGGGCTGAGGAAAAAAGGGGCGCGGGCGAAGATCTTGTATCAGGGACTGTGCACTTGGTGGCAGTTCGCTATAATCCGCGCCAACGCCCCACGACAGTGTCAGCGCCCACCACTTCTCTTAACGATGACCCACTATGAACAAGATCCTGGCACTGACTGCGGTACTGGCGCTGGCCGGTTGCACCACCACATCCGACACCCTGCTGAAAAATGGTGAACAAGGCCTGACCATCGACTGTTCGGGCGAGGCCAACTCTTGGGCCAGTTGCTACGAGAAAGCCGACGCGTCCTGCGCGGGCACCGGCTACCGTATCGTCGGCACCAATGGCACTCCTGCCCTCAAGGAGAGTGACAAGACTTTGGGTCAGGATGTGGGCAATTTCAAGGGCCGTAGCGTCGTGGTGGTCTGCAAATAAGCCGGCGTGCTACAGATGCACTTCGGCGAACTTGATCCCCAGGCCACGCAGTATTTCGATCAGGTCATCCAGGCGCGGGAATGACTCGACTTCATCCTGGTCGTCCACCAGGAAGTAGCTGCGACCGCCGCTTTTCTTGAAGAATACAATCCACTCGCCCAGGTCGGCGGGGTTCTGGATGACATGGGTCGCCGCAATCTGACCTTCAGCATGGCGGGCTTTGACGAGTTCGCGTTTCATAACAGGCTTTCCAGAAAAAACAAATGCCGCTCAAACCCAAGGTCTGAGCGGCATCTTTATAGTGAATGCCCAACAGTTTAACGGATGCCCTGCCCCAAATGCATGTCGCCACTGACGGGTGATGGCTTTTTTATCGGCTCCGGTGCGCAGGATAGGCCTGGGGCTCAGCCAGAAATGCAGTCTTCCCCGGCTTTCTTCACGTCGCCAGGGCGAATCGGTACATTGGACATGCTTTCATAGAGCTTGATGCTGCTCCCACTGGAGCGGTCTTCGATTACGAAGATCGCCGAAGGATCCGCCGAGAATTTCTGCGGCACAATCACCTGGATCCCGTCTTTATGGGGCTCGATCTGCGGTGGCCGGCGGGTCGCCTCCAATTTACGCACTACACAGGCCGCATATTCCTGCGGCTTCTTGCCTGAGATGACCACCAATGTTGGCGGGGTCTGCTTGATATCTGCAACCGAAGCACACCCACCTATTGCCAAGGCCAGCACCAACACACTCCACTTCATACAAAAACCTCCGATAAAGACCCTACGACAGCGGGGATGGTAAATTTCTCCCACCAACGTAGGATTTATCTCTGATTACAGGGTAAATAACTGTTTTAAATTGTCGATGTCGTCGACGACGGCCCGATAATAAACGCGCTGGGGCTGATAAACTCCATCTTAACCTACGTATCGTTCTGATTTTTCAGAAAAAGCCCTTCTGGAGACACCCCATGAAATTCATCCACCAGCGTGAGCACCTCAACGAGGGAGACATTGTCGTCATCGAATGCTCGCAGACCTGCAACATTCGCCTGATGAGCGACGCGAACTTCCGCAGCTTCAAAAATGGTGGTCGCCATACCTATCACGGTGGCGCATTCGATAAGTTCCCAGCCAAGATCACCGCGCCCAGCACTGGGTTCTGGAACATCACCCTCGATGTGGTGACCCGTCGCGCCATCAGCGTGACCCGCAAGCCGGCGCTGTCCCACAAGATTCGCATCGTTCGTCGCACCAGCACCAAGTTGAGCTGATCCGAACACCTGAAAGGAAGAAAGCTGTGACCCCTACGACCAAATACGTCATCAAGTACAAACTCAACGGCGAGCGCCGCTTTGAATTTGCCCAATTGCAAACCGACAGCGTCGAAGAAGCCAAGCAAGCCCTGGCGAAAATTCATGATGCCAGTGACGAAATCACCGACATCAATGTGAGCAAGGCGCTGTAAGACATGTCGGGGCCGACTGCCGATTTATTCGCCGATAGTGCCCTGCAACAACCCGCGGGGCGCGAGCAGATTGGCGACGAGTCCTACGTACTCCGGGGCTACGCCCTGCCCTGGATTGACCGGTTGCTGCCCGAGCTGCGGCGTATCCTGGCCCAATCTCCGTTTCGGCAGATGGTCACACCCGGTGGTTTCACCATGTCGGCGGCGCTGAGCAGTTGCGGCGACCTGGGCTGGACCACCGACACCCGCGGCTATCGCTACAGCCCCCTCGACCCGCGCAACCAACAGCCATGGCCCGCCATGCCAAACGCGTTGCGGCAGCTGGCGGTGTCGGCGGCAGCCGAGGCCGGTTTCAGCGGCTTTTTACCTGACGCCTGCCTGATCAATCGCTACGTGCCTGGAGCAAAGATGTCACTGCATCAGGACAAAAATGAGCGTTGCTACAGCGCCCCCGTAGTCTCGGTATCCCTGGGCCTGCCGGCTATTTTCCTGTTTGGCGGCCATCAGCGCAGTGACAAAACGCAGAAGGTCTCGCTGTTCCATGGCGATGTGGTGGTCTGGGGCGGCGTTGATCGCCTGCGCTTTCATGGGGTGATGCCAATCAAGGAAGGCGAGCATCCCGTCATGGGCCCGCAACGCATCAACCTGACCTTTCGCACTGCCGGCTGATTTGACCGCAAGCTTCGGAGTGTCATGGGCAACCGACACGGTTAATCTGCTGGTGAACCGTCAAGAGTGCAGGCCATGAACAACGAACACGATCCGCGCTGGGCCGCCATCATTGCCCGCGATGCCAAGGCCGACGCCCTGTTTGTCTACGGCGTGAAAACCACCGGCGTATATTGCCGGCCCAGCAGCGCTTCGCGTTTACCTCGCCCGGAAAATATCGAATTCTTCGACACCCCGGCGCAGGCCGAAGCCGCGGGTTATCGTGCGAGCAAACGTGCCGCGGGCGATCAAACTCAACTGGCCGCCCATCATGCGCGGTTAGTCGCCAATGCCTGCCGGCAGATCGAACAGGCAGAAACGGCCCCGAGCCTGGAAGCACTCGCGCACCAGGCCGGATTGAGCCCGTTTCACTTTCATCGTGTGTTCAAAGCCAGCACCGGCCTGACCCCCAAGGGCTACGCCCGGGCCCTGCGTTCGCGCAAAGTTCGCGACGGCCTCAAGGGCCAGCACTCGGTGACCGATACGCTGTATGACGCAGGGTTCAACTCCAACAGCCGCTTCTACGAAGCCGCCGATCAATTGCTCGGCATGAAGCCCCGCGATTACAAAAGCGGCGGTGCCAATAACACCATTCGCTTTGCCGTGGGCCAATGCTCGCTGGGGGCGATTCTGGTGGCCCAGAGCCAACGTGGCGTGTGCGCGATTTTGCTCGGGGACGATCCGGACAAACTGGTGCGCGACCTGCAAGACCAGTTTCCCAAGGCCGAACTGGTCGGCGCGGATCGAGGCTTCGAACAGCTGATCGCCCAAGTCGTGGGGTTTGTCGAAGCCCCTGCCCTGGGCCTGGATCTGCCCCTGGACCTGCGCGGCACGGCCTTTCAGGAGCGCGTGTGGCAGGCTTTGCGCGAGATTCCGGTGGGCAGCACCGCCAGCTATGCGCAGATAGCCGAGCGTATCGGCGCGCCCAAATCCTTTCGCGCCGTGGCCCAGGCCTGTGGTGCCAACCACCTGGCGGTGGCGATACCCTGTCACCGCGTAGTGCGCAGCGATGGCCAATTGTCGGGCTACCGCTGGGGCGTGGAGCGCAAGCGCCAATTGCTGGAGCGCGAGACACCGAGCTGAACCCCGGCCCCATAAAACGCTGCATTCGTCCAGTGAATAAAACAGACTGGCCGACTGCCAGGTGCGCTGTTAAAACAGCGAAACGCCCTACTAAAGCTGGAGACGCATCCCATGAGCACCTGGCCAGATAACCGTATTCTCGACTTGCTCGGCATTGACGTACCGATCATCCAGGCACCAATGGCCGGGGCAACGACCACTGCCATGGTGATTGCCGCCCAGCAAGCCGGCGCGCTGGGCTCCATGCCCGCCGCCGCGCTGAGTATCGAGCAATTGCGCGAAGCCCTGACCATTATCCGCCAAGCCAGTACGCGCCCTCTGAACCTGAATTTCTTTTGCCACCAGCCGCCTGACGCCGATGACGCGCGTGACCGCCGCTGGAAGGATTTGCTGCAACCCTACTACCTTGAACTGGGCGCTGATTTTGACGCGCCGACGCCGGCGTCCAATCGCGCACCATTCAACGAGGCCGCTTGCCAAGTGGTTGAGGAGTTTCGCCCTGAGGTTGTGAGTTTTCACTTCGGCCTGCCGGAGAAGTCCTTGCTGGAGCGGGTAAAAGCCACCGGGGCGAAAGTGCTGTCATCGGCGACCACCGTCGAGGAAGCTCTTTGGCTGCAAGAAAAAGGCTGCGACGCGATCATCGCCATGGGCATTGAAGCCGGTGGGCACCGTGGCCTGTTTCTAAGTGACGATCTCAACAGCCAGATCGGCTTGATGGCCCTGGTGCCGCAGATTGTCGATGCAGTCAGGGTGCCGGTGATTGCGGCAGGCGGCATCGGCGATCCGCGGGGCATTGTCGCCGCCATGGCTCTGGGCGCCTCGGCGGTACAAATTGGCACAGTGTATCTGTTCACGCCCGAGGCCAGCGTCACGGCTTCCCACCACCACGCGCTACGCCATGCACAGGCCAGTGAGACCGCGCTGACCAACCTGTTCACCGGCCGCCCGGCGCGGGGCATCGTCAACCGCGTGATGCGTGAACTCGGCGCAATCAACCCGGCCGCACCGGCGTTCCCAAAAGCCGGCGGTGCATTGATGCCGCTCAAGGCCAAGGATGAAGCGGGTTTCAGCAACCTGTGGGCGGGCCAGGCCCTGAGGCTTGGCAAAAATTGCTCCACCTATGACCTGACCCGCGAGCTGGCCGAGCAGGCACTGGCCAGGCTCACGCGTAACTGAGTCAGGCATAAATATGTGGGAGGGGCGGTGCGACGATTCGACTTGCTCCCGATGGCGGAGGGTCAATCGCTGATGTATTTCACTGGCACTCCCTCATCGGGAGCAAGCCCCCTCCCACATTTTCACCGAGTAACCCCCAAGTGGTGTAGGTAACGATGCTTGAACGGCAACTTGGCACTGTACCAGCAATGGTCGACCGCTATATATTCCCATACATAGCGTTTAAACCTTCTACCCGACCACGCCGTCCATCCCAAGGAGTTGCTCCATGATCACCCACGTCTCACGCCTGGCCCCCCTGCTTGCCGTATTTGCCTTGGGTTCGGCCCACGCTGATGAAGTGCAGGTGGCGGTGGCTGCCAACTTCACGGCACCGATCCAGGCCATTGCCGCCGATTTCGAAAAAGACACCGGCCACAAACTGGTCGCCGCCTATGGCGCCACCGGGCAGTTCTACACCCAGATCAAGAACGGCGCGCCGTTCGAAGTGTTCCTCAGCGCCGATGACACCACCGCGCAAAAACTCGAAGCCGAAGGCGATACCGTCAAGGGCTCGCGCTTCACGTACGCTGTCGGCACCCTGGCGCTATGGTCGGCAAAGGAAGGCTACGTGGATGCCAAGGGTGACGTGCTGAAAAAAAACCAATTCCAGCACCTGTCCATCGCCAACCCCAAAGCCGCGCCCTACGGCCTGGCCGCCACCCAGGTGCTGGCCAGGCAAGGTTTGACCGAACAGGTCAAGGACAAGCTCGTCGAGGGCCAGAACATCACCCAGGCCTATCAGTTCGTGTCTACCGGCAATGCCGAGCTGGGCTTTGTTGCCTTGTCGCAGATCTATAAGGACGGCAAAGTCACCCGCGGTTCAGCGTGGCTTGTTCCGGCATCGATGCATGACCCGATCAAACAGGACGCCGTGATCCTCAACAAGGGCAAGGACAGCGCCGCCGCCAAGGCCCTGGTTGACTACCTGAAAGGGCCGAAAGCAGCGGCTGTGATCAAATCCTACGGTTACGAGCTGTAAATGCCCCTCTCGAGTGCTGATTTTTCCGCGGTCTGGTTGACCATCAAGCTGGCATCACTGACCACCGTGATCCTGTTGATGATCGGCACTCCGATTGCGCTGTGGCTGTCGCGCACCACCTCGTGGTGGCGTGGCCCCATCGGTGCAGTGGTCGCATTACCGCTGGTGCTGCCGCCCACGGTCATCGGGTTCTACTTGTTGCTGAGCATGGGGCCCAACGGCTATTTCGGCCAGTTCACCCAGTGGCTGGGCCTGGGCACCCTCACGTTCAGCTTCGCCGGGCTGGTAATCGGCTCGGTGATCTATTCCATGCCCTTCGTGGTGCAGCCGTTGCAGAACGCCTTCTCCGCCATCGGCACCCGCCCGTTGGAGGTGGCTGCGACCTTGCGCGCCAATCCGTGGGACACGTTTTTCACAGTGATCCTGCCCCTGGCGCGCCCGGGGTTTATCACCGCATCGATCCTCGGCTTTGCCCATACCGTCGGCGAGTTCGGTGTGGTCCTGATGATCGGCGGCAATATCCCGGACAAGACCCGGGTGGTTTCGGTGCAGATCTACGATCACGTTGAAGCCATGGAATATGCCCAGGCTCATTGGCTGGCCGGTGCCATGGTGGTGTTCGCGTTCCTCGTGTTGCTGGCGCTGTACTCCAGCCGCAAAACCAAGATGGGCTGGAGCTGATCGCGATGATTGATATACGCCTGCGCTTGAAATACTCAGCCTTTGCCCTGGACGTCGACCTGCAATTGCCCGGCCGCGGCGTGACCGCGCTATACGGGCATTCCGGTTCCGGCAAGACCACCTGCCTGCGCTGCGTCGCCGGTTTGGAGCGCGCCGAAGAGGCTTTTGTGCAGATCAACGATGAGGTCTGGCAAGACAGCCACAAAGGGCTGTTTGTGCCTGCGCATAAACGCGCCTTGGGTTATGTGTTCCAGGAAGCCAGCTTGTTTCCCCACCTATCGGTACGGGCCAATCTGGCGTTCGGCCTCAAGCGCATTCCACGCCAGCAACGGCGCGTGGACATGGCCCAGGCCACCGAGCTGCTGGGCATCGGCCACCTACTTGAGCGTCAGCCGCAACACCTGTCCGGCGGCGAGCGCCAACGCATCGGCATCGCCCGCGCCTTGCTGACCAGCCCCAGGTTGCTGTTGATGGATGAGCCGCTGGCGGCCCTGGACAGCAAACGCAAAAGCGAGATCCTGCCTTACCTCGAACGCCTTCACGACGAGCTGGATATACCGGTGCTGTACGTCAGCCACGCCCAGGATGAGGTCGCGCGACTGGCCGACCATATCGTCTTGCTCAGCGAAGGCCAAGCCTTGGCCAGCGGACCCATCGGCGAAACCCTGGCACGGCTCGACCTGCCCCTGGCCCTGGGTGACGATGCCGGCGTGGTGATTGCCGGCCACGTGATTGCCTACGACGCCCACTATCAGTTACTCACCCTGCAACTCCCCAACTGCCCACTGCAGATCCGCGTGGCCCATGCACCACTGGCGGTGGGCCAACAGCTGCGGGTCAAGGTGCAGGCACGGGATGTGAGCTTGAGCCTGCAGGCGGAGGAACACAGCAGCATCCTCAATCGGCTCCCCGTCACCGTCACCCAGGACATTGGCGCGGATAACAGCGCCCATGTACTGGTGCGCCTGGATGCAGGCGGCACGCCGTTGCTGGCCCGCATCACGCGCTTCTCCCGCGACCAACTGCACCTGCATCCGGGCCAGGCATTGTGGGCGCAAATCAAGGCGGTAGCAGTGCTGGCGTAACCAATTGGCACGACCGAAAGATGCTGCGGTCAATCAGACATACCGGCCTGATTTGTTGTCAAGGAACCCGCACCATGCCTGATTCTTCGTTGCCCGCCGACCTGCCCCGCGACCTGCATTACGTTGACGACACCCAGCCTGGCATTCGCCGCAAAAAGGTGAGGGGCAAGTTCCAGTACCTGGACGCCAAAGGCGAGCGCATCACCGATGCCGATGAAATCAAACGCCTGAACGCCCTGGCCGTGCCGCCCGCCTACACCGATGTGTGGATCTGCGCCGACCCTCGCGGCCACCTGCAGGCCACTGGCCGCGATGCCCGTGGCCGCAAGCAATACCGCTACCACCCACGCTGGCGCGAAGTGCGTGACAGCGACAAGTACTCGCGCTTGCAGGCCTTCGGCAACGCCTTGCCGAAATTGCGCAAACAGCTGGAAGCACAGATCGCCGAGCCGGGGTTTACCCGCGAAAAGGTCCTGGCGACGGTGGTGATGTTGCTCGATGCCACGCTGATTCGCGTCGGCAATACACAGTACGCCCGCGAGAACAAATCCTACGGTCTGACTACCCTGCGCAACCGCCATGTGGATATCAAGGGCAACGAGATCCAGTTTCAGTTTCGTGGCAAGAGCGGTGTCGAGCACCAAGTCAGCGTCAAGGACCGGCGCCTGGCCAGTGTGGTCAAGCGCTGTATGGAATTGCCCGGGCAGAACCTGTTCCAGTACCTGGACGAAGACGGTGAACGCCATACCGTCAGTTCCCACGACGTCAACGCCTACCTGCATGAACTGACCGGCGAAGACTTTACCGCCAAGGACTATCGCACCTGGGCCGGCACGGCCATGGCGTTGGCGGTATTACGCGAGTTGGCGTGGCAGCCGGAGTCCGACGCCAAACGGCATGTGGTGGCGATGGTCAAGGACGTTGCCAGGCAGTTGGGCAACACGCCTGCGGTGTGCCGCAAATGTTACATCCACCCTGCGGTGCTTGAGCATTTCAGCCTCGGTGAATTGTCGAAGCTGCCTAAGCCCCGGGTGCGCAAGGGCCTGAAAGCCGAGGAAGTGGCGCTGGCGATGTTCCTTGAGAAACTGGCCGAGGACTTGCCGCATAAAGCCAAGGTGGGTTAGCCTCTGCGTCCCTTCTGATTAACGGGATGACCGCCGACGTGAACAACTAAGCCTTCCAAAATGTATCTGCGACGAGCCGCCTGGCGCGCTTGTCGGCCTGTTCGACATTTTTTTGGAGGTGCTGATGACTGACGTCAACCGGCTGCCCGTGCTTGTTTCCCTGCAACATGTGTCTTTCCAGTTCGCCAATGGCGAAAACTTGCTGGAGGACCTGAACCTGTCCATTGATCACACGCCCACCGGTATCGTCGGGCGCAATGGGCGTGGCAAAAGTATCCTGGCGAAGTTGCTGGCCGGGGTACTGCTGCCCTCCTCCGGCACCTTGAAAAAACCGTCCAGTGTCGTCTATGTGCCCCAGGCGCTGACGGTTCAAGCAGGTGCAACGGTCGCCCATATCACCGCCACTGAGCCTGCCTTGGCGGCCCTTGAACGTATGGCCCGAGGTGAGGCCCGTGTCGGTGACCTGGAACTGATCGACGATCGCTGGGACCTGGCCGAGCGCTTGCGCCTGGCACTGGATGCGGCGGGTTTGCCAACCCTCAGCGCCGGCACCCGGGCTGATCAACTCAGCGGCGGCCAGTTGGCTCGGGTCGCCCTGATCGGTGCGCTACTGGCAGCGCCGCAGCTGCTGATTCTGGACGAACCCAGCAACCACCTCGACAGCGCCGGGCGCGCTTGGCTGCGACGGGTGCTGGGTGATTGGCACGGCGGCCTGGTGGTGGTCAGCCATGACCGAAAGTTACTCAACGCCATGGGGCGCATCATCGAATTGTCACCCCTTGGTGTCCAGGTTTACGGCGGCAACTACGATGCCTATCGCCAGCAACGGGAGACGCAGCAGCAGGCCGCCATCGCGGCGTGGGAACATGCGCGCCAGACACGTAGCCGTGAGCGCCGACGCCTGCAAAAAGACCATGACAGCCTGCAGCGCAACGCCGCACGCTCGCGTAAAAACGCCGAGACCGCCAACGTCGACCGTTTCACCAAGGCGCGCTGGAAAGGCGCCGCCACGGAGATTGTCAGCACTGTGCGCAGCGATCATCACGCGCACAAAAACCAGCTGGATGAACAGGTACGTCAAGCCTACGAACGCGTGGTGGACGAAGCGCCCACCCTGCTTGCCTTGCCAGGCTCGACGGTTCCCAACGGCCGGCAAGTGCTGACGCTGGAAGGTGCGCAGTTGCCCTGGCTCGATCCGCTGGCGCCCTCCAGCTATTTGACCATTAACCTGGCAGGGCCCGTGCGCGTTGCCGTGCGCGGGCCTAACGGTTGCGGTAAATCCACCCTGCTAAAATTACTCGCCGGCCAATGGCAGGTCGTGAGTGGCGAGTGCCAGGTGGCGGTGTCCAGCGCTTATCTCGATCAGCACCTGGCGCTGCTGGATGATCGGCGTTGCATCATCGAACAACTCAACCTGCTCGACACCCCGCTGGCTGAAGCTGAGCTGCGTACGCGCCTGGCGCTGCTGCAACTGGATGCGTTGCGGGTCACCCAACCGGTGGCGCAACTCAGCGGCGGCGAACGCCTGAAAGCCGCAATGGCGATTGCCTTGTGGCGTGCTACCCCCGCACAACTGCTGCTATTGGATGAACCCACCAATCACCTGGACCTGGAATCGGTGCTCGCCTTTGAACAGGCCTTGAAAGGCTTTAGCGGCGCGATGCTGGCGGTGTCCCATGACGAGGCCTTTCTACAGGCGATTGAGCCGACTCATCATTTGACGTGGCACAGCGCCGGCTGGCAACTGGAGCATGCCTGAGGTCATTGCACCCGCACGCAAAGCGTCCTACGGTAGTGGCCGGATAATCTCACCGAGGAAACCGGCCCCATGCTGCCTTCGTCCCGCAAGCCTTACACCAACGTTACGCTAGCCCATCGACAGCGCTGGCGTGGGCGGGTGGGCATGATGCTGGTGGCTTGCCTGTCGGTACTGGCCGGCATGACCGATGCCATCGGCTTTATGGCCAGCGGCGATTTTGTCTCGTTCATGAGCGGTAACACCACGCGGTTGGCGGTGGCCATCAGCGCTGGCGACCTCGGGCTCACCGGGCGCCTGGTGCTGTTGATCGCGACCTTTGTGCTCGGTAATGCCTTGGGCGTGATGGTCAGCCGCTTCAGCAAGCGCCACGCGTTGCCGCTCTTGTTGTGCATCGGCGCCTTGCTCTGCGGTGCGGCGCTGTGGCCATCGACAGAGACCCTGCCGGCCCTGCTGGCAGCGATTATCGCCATGGGCATGCTCAACGCGGCCGTTGAGGAAGTGAATGGCTTACCGGTGGGGCTGACCTATGTCACCGGCGCACTTTCACGTTTTGGCCGCGGCCTGGGACGCTGGTTATTGGGCGAACGCCGCAATGGCTGGCGCGTGCAGTTGATTCCATGGGCCGGGATGTTTATCGGTGCGGTGATCGGCGCGCTGCTGGAACAGCAGATGGGCCTGCGTGCGCTGTGGATCAGCGGTGCATTAGCAGGGCTATTGGGGCTGGTGACACTGATGATTCCGCGGCGCTGGCACCTGGGTTTCATGCCGCGTTGAGGCGGGACAAAGAGGTGCTCGCCCGACGTTCAGGCCTCGACATCCGTGTACCGGTAAAGAGCCATAACGTCGAGCGAGCGAGTGAATCATAAGACAATGCCAGGCGGCTGTCCCGCCGGGCGTTTCGGAATATGACTAGGGCAACGTATTACAGACAAGTAGCGAGCGCAGCCAGTCGACGTTTGGCTGGCATGTTGTCTCCGGCTGCATAGTACTTGACGCTAGAACCCGCACCGGTGCTCTGTACATCGACAAAGTAGTCGCCACCTGTGGTGTAGACCGTGAAACCACCGGCCTCGGTGGCCTCCTTGAAACCGCCGGCGTCGACGCCAAACACACTTTCATCCTGCCAGCCGAACTGGATGCATTGGGCAACCACCAGGGTGGCCTTGTCCGATGCCAGGGTCTTGTAGGGGCTGCCTGTGCGCGCCTCTTTCATCTTCGAGCCCGCGCAACCGGCCAGTGCGGCCAGTACCAATGCGCCAATTACCAGCTTGTGCATGCCATTGCTTCCTTGGAAAAACCGTGACTCTACCATTGTGCCGGTGCCAACTGACGCGCCCATGAACTTTGTTTCACTGTGAAGGGCAACCTCGCCGCCTATAGTGGCCAAGCTCATTTTCAAGAAGCCTCCCTTGTGCCCGCCCTCCCGCGGGCGTTTTTTTGCCTGAGTATCAGAGCCACCAACGAAACAGATAGAACAACGCCATGCTCGACAACACGGTGATCAATACGCTGCGCGTCCAGAACATCAACGCCACGGCGCAGACGGCGGCCAGCAAGTAGGGGTTGGTCGGGCTCAGGTTGAGCTGATGGTCCGCCAGGAAAATAATCGGCCCGCAGATTGCTGTGAGCATGCCCGGCACGGCGAACCCCAGGAACTCACGGGCGCCGCGATTGAGCCGCACGGGCAGGCGCGGTTCGAGAAACACATAGCGATTGAAAAACACCACCAGGCCCATGGCCACAATCATCAAGTAGATCATCGTTGCCCCACTCCCAGGCGCTTGCAGGCAAACCCTGCGCTCATCCCCAATACCCCCGAGACCACCACCGCCGATTCCCAGTGCAGATAACTCAGCCACACCGAACACAGCAGCGAAACCGCCACGCACACCACCGTGGGCACATCGCGCACCACGGGGGTAATCAAGGCGATGAAGGTGGCGGCAATCGAGAACTCCAGCCCCAACTGGTCCAGGCCGGGAATGCTC
The DNA here is from genome assembly GCF_031931935.1 of Pseudomonas sp. rhizo25. Lineage (NCBI taxonomy): Bacteria > Pseudomonadati > Pseudomonadota > Gammaproteobacteria > Pseudomonadales > Pseudomonadaceae > Pseudomonas > Pseudomonas sp. rhizo25. The sequence goes on along the minus strand of NZ_JAUJXA010000003.1, from coordinate 330,324 downwards.
TTGCCCAGCACAATGCCGGCCAGGGTGAAGAGGTTCCAGATGATATAAAACGTCAGGCCGACGCCCAGGGCGTACCAGCGATTGAAGGTCTCACGGTCGTAGTGGTTGACCAGGGCGAAGAACTCATCGGTCAACAAGAACCCCAGGCTCATGCGCCAGCGGGTATTGAGCGCAGACAACGTGGGGCGCATGTGCATGCCGTAGAGCAGGTGCTGGGAGGTCAGCAGCAAGGTGGTCAACACGATAGAAATCAGGCTGGCGCCGCTCTTGACCATGCCGATGGCGACCAACTGCGCCGCACCGGCAAACACGATGGCCGACAAGCCCTGGGCTTGCAGCGGGGTAAATTGCGCGTCGATGGCCATTGAGCCGGCGAGCAACCCCCAGGGCGCGCAGGCCAGGGACAAGGGAATAACGGCGATGGCGCCGCGGGTGAAGGCGTAATGAGGTAATGCAGTGGGCATGGATACGGCTCATCGACAGACAGTCGACAAGCATGCCAGCGCAATCAGGGGCTTGTCTTGAATGATCTTGCTCAGGCGAGCTTCACCGAAACCAGTTCCACCGAATCCCGTGCTTCACGCAATTCGTAAGCATCCTGGTTGAGTCGGTGGATGGTGTTGAGCAAGCGTTGGCGCAGGACTTCATCGCCGAGTTTTTCCACGGCGCGCATCAGGTCGAACGCCGCGGTTTCGTTATTTTCCGCGACGGAATCCAGGGTCTTACGCAGGTTGCGAGTGGCACGGGTCACGCGGGTTCTTCCTTCATCGGCAATGGGCAGGCACTTTAGGACCTTTGTGTTTCATTTTAATTTCAATCAGTTGTGGCTGTTTCCCGGTCATTTGATCCATATCAAATGAAACAAGGTTTGACCGGAACATATGGAAATACGTATATTCGAATAACCATATGTATAGGCATTGGTCATGTCCGATTTCCTCTCTCCTCCCACCCTATTCAAATGCCTGGCTGACGCCACTCGCGCACGCCTGGCGTTATTGATCCTGCGCGAAGGCGAACTTTGTGTGTGCGAACTGATCCATGCCTTGGACGATAGCCAGCCCAAGATCTCCCGTCATCTGGCGCAACTGCGCAGTTGCGGGCTGCTGCTGGACCGCCGTCAAGGGCAATGGATCTACTACCGCATCAATCCGGCACTGCCCGCCTGGGTGACTCAGGTGCTGGACACCACCTTGCAAGCCAACCAGCCATGGTTGCAGAACGACGCACTGCGTCTGGATGCAATGGGCAACAGACCACAACGGGCAAGCACCTGCTGCTAAGCCATCGGAGCCTTTATTCATGCTTGTCGCAATTGCGATTTTCCTCGTCACCATCGTGCTGGTCATCTGGCAGCCCAAAGGCCTCGGCGTGGGTTGGAGCGCCACCCTGGGGGCGATCCTGGCCCTGGCCTTTGGGGTAATCAGCCTGGCGGACATCCCGGTGGTGTGGCACATCATTTGGAACGCCACCGGTACCTTTGTCGCGTTGATCATCATCAGCCTATTGCTCGACGAAGCCGGGTTCTTTGCCTGGGCCGCCCTGCATGTGGCGCGTTGGGGCCGTGGCCGCGGGCGGCGCTTGTTTGCCTATATGGTGCTGCTCGGTGCGCTGGTGTCGGCGCTGTTTGCCAATGACGGCGCGGCGCTGATCCTCACCCCCATCGTAATGTCGATGTTGCTGGCCTTGCGCTTTTCACCAGCGGCGACCCTGGCATTTGTCATGGGCGCAGGGTTTATCGCCGATACGGCGAGCCTGCCGCTGGTGGTTTCAAACCTGGTCAACATCGTCTCGGCGGACTATTTCAAGATCGGCTTCAACGAATATGCCGCGGTGATGGTGCCGGTGAACCTGGTCAGCGTCGCTGCCACCCTGGCAGTGCTGCTGTGGTTTTTCCGCCGCGATATTCCAGAGGTCTACGACCCGGCCGACCTTGCAGACCCTGCCAGTGCCATCCATGACCAAGCGACCTTTCGCGCCGGCTGGTGGGTACTGGGCATTCTGCTGGTCGGCTGTTTTGCCCTGGAGCCGCTGGGCATTCCCATCAGTGCGATTTCCGCGGTATGCGCGGTACTGCTGCTGGTGATTGCCGCCAAGGGTCACAAGATTTCCACGCGCAAGGTCCTCAAGGAAGCGCCCTGGCAGATCGTGATCTTTTCCCTGGGCATGTACCTGGTGGTGTATGGCCTGCGCAATGCCGGCCTGACCGACTACCTGGCGACCTGGCTCGACACCTTCGCCACCTACGGTGTGTGGGGCGCCGCCATGGGCACCGGCGTGCTGACGGCACTGCTCTCATCGGCGATGAATAACCTGCCGACAGTACTGATCGGCGCGCTGTCCATTGAATCCAGCCATGCCGTGGGCGTGGTCAAGGACGCGATGATCTACGCCAACGTGATCGGCAGCGACCTGGGCCCGAAAATCACCCCCATCGGCAGCCTGGCGACCTTGCTGTGGCTGCACATCCTGGCGCGCAAAGGCATCACCATCACTTGGGGCTACTACTTCAAGGTCGGCATCGTGCTGACCTTGCCGGTGCTGCTGATTACCCTCGCCGCCCTCGCCCTGCGCCTGAGCGTCTGAAGGAGCCTGCAATGAAAGTGCTGTTCATGTGTACCGCCAACAGTTGCCGCAGCATTTTGTCCGAAGCCATGTTCAATCACATGGCGCCTGAGGGTTTCGAGGCGATCAGCTCCGGCAGTTTTCCCAAGGGCCAGGTTTTGCCCCGCAGCCTGACGACGCTGCAGGCGGCGGGCATCCGTATTGAAGGCTTGTACAGCAAGGGCAATGACGCCTTCGAAGACAGCCCGCCGGATGTGGTCATCACGGTGTGCGATAAAGCAGCCGGTGAAGCGTGCCCGGTGTATTTCGGCCCGGCGCTGAAGGCGCATTGGGGCTTGGCAGACCCTTCCGAGGTGCAGGGTGATGAGGCGCAAGTAGACGCTGCATTCAAGGCCACCCTCGACATTATCGCCGCACGCTGCGAGGCGTTTTTTGCGCTGCCCTTTGCAAATTTATCGCCGGATGAATTGAAGGCTGAGCTCGACCGCATTGCCTCAACGCCGCAGCTTGTGTAGGAGCGAGCTTGCTCGCGAAAAATTCACAGGCACCGCGTTCATCCAGCAAACACGCGTTATCGTTGACGTTTTTCGCGAGCAAGCTCGCTCCTACAGAGGACGTGGTATCCCCCTCCCGGACTGACGTATGCTTTCGCACTTTCTCGAAAGGAACTGAGCATGCTGTCGATCTTTGTCTACGCGCTGGTATTCGGTTTTGTGTTTTGCCTGTCTCCCGGCGCCGTGCTGGCTGAGACCCTGCGTCGCGGCTTGCTGCATGGTTTCACACCGGCGCTGATGGTGCAGTTTGGTTCCCTCGTAGGCGATGCCGTCTGGGCGGTGATCGGCCTCACCGGTATCGCACTGCTGATTCAGCATGATGCGGTGCGAGTGCCACTGACGATCGTCTGTGCGCTGTACCTGGCCTGGCTGGGCATCCGCAGCCTGATTGATGCCTGGCAGTTACCCGCAACCGACAACGTCCCTGCCAGTTCAGGCAAAAATGCGTTGGCCGTAGGCGCGGCGATCTCCCTGGCCAACCCGAAGAATATTGTCTACTGGGGCGCCCTGGGGAGCGCCCTGTCGGGCATCGTCGGCGCAACCCCCAGCCACGGGCAGACCCTGATGTTTTTTGCCGGATTCATGCTGGCGTCGGTGCTCTCGTGTTTTCTCACCGCCGCGTTGGTGAATCTGCTGCGCAAGAATGCATCACCGATCTGGCAACGCGTGAGTTATGCGGCGTGCGGTTTAGTATTGATCTATCTGGCGATACTCGCCGCGCAAGGTATATAAAGTTATCCGGCCAGTAACTTTCACATGCCTCTTGTCTGAACAAACTCTGAACGCGGGCTAATTTAATTAATCATGCGTTGACATTCTGTAACGCTCTGAGTAGATTGCCCGTGCCCGCAACAGGGGCCTTTTTTAAACCTCACAAAAGAAGCCAATGGACACAGTATCTAGTCGCTGTCCGAGCACCGCATCCGCGGGCATCGGGCGCCAAACCCAGAATATGACAGGACTCGCCTTCCAGGTCCGGTAAGCTGCGCTAGAGCTCGATGCTCCACCGTAACTGCCTCACCGGTCGCGTGTCCGGTCCCGAGGTGTGTTATGACCTTCCAACTCATTGCTTTGCCCGATGTAAGCACCCTGGCTGCTGCCCTGCGCGCCAAGCTGCGCCGCGAGCCCGTAGGCTTTTCACCTACCCGCTCAACCTTTGCGGCACCCTCCCCTCAAGCCCGCCCGGCACCGCCGTTGGCGCACTGGCGTATCTGCCCTGACAGCGGCCAACTGGTGCAGCACTGGGACCACGCCGACCCTCAAGACCCGCAGAGACCCAAGGTTTCCAGCCTGGCGCAAGCCAGCTTGATGCTCGGTCTTTATGTGAGCGCTCGCGCCGCCTGACCTGGCTGGAAACTGCAACTTTCTTATTAATACCCTGGAGTTCTTTATGAACAAGTCCAGTAGTAGCCCGCTGCGCGCATATTAACTAACGTGCTGTTAGCGGGCACTCTAGAAGCTATCTGAACACATTATTTAAACCGATCGCGAAGTCCGCGGCTCGGCATGCTTTCGCTCGCCTCTATGCAGGTAAGTACCGGGTATGTTTTGTCGAGAATTGGCGACAGGAGTACAGACAATGAGCGCCGTAAAAAACCCGCCTCTGCACAAGAAAAATGGCACCGCTACCGACACCAAACTGTCGATGCGCGCCGCCCGTGAAGCCCAGAACGGCCTGGCGGCTACCCTCGCCAACGTACGTGCCACCCAGGACGGCCTGACCGAACTGGACGCCTCGGCGCGTCTGCAACGCGAAGGCTACAACGAAGTCGCCCACGACAAGCCGCCACACGCCATCCTCCAGTTCCTGCAGGCGCTGAACAACCCCTTCATCTACGTACTGCTGACCCTGGGCGGCATCAGCTTTGTCACCGACTGCTGGCTGCCGATGCAGGCAGGCGAAGAGGCCGACCCGACCAAGGTCATCATTATCATGACCATGGTGCTGCTCAGCAGCCTGCTGCGCTTCTGGCAGGAGCACCGTTCGGCCAAATCCGCCGAGGCACTCAAGGCCATGGTGCGCACCACGGCCACGGTGCTACGCCGCGAGCAGGTCGGCGCCCAGCCTACCTTGCGCGAAGTGCCAATGCGCGAACTGGTGGCCGGCGATATCGTGCAGCTGTCGGCCGGTGACATGATTCCCGCCGACATCCGCCTGATCGAATCCCGCGATTTGTTTATCAGCCAGGCCGTACTGACCGGTGAAGCCTTGCCGGTGGAGAAGTACGACACCCTCGGCGATGTCACGCAAAAATCCGCCTCCAGCCTGGCCGCCGATCAAGGCAACCTACTCGATCTGCCCAACATCTGCTTCATGGGCACCAACGTGGTCAGCGGCCGCGCCAAGGCCGTGGTGGTCGCCACCGGGCCGCGCACTTACTTCGGCTCCCTGGCCAAGGCGATTGTCGGCTCGCGGGTGCAAACCGCCTTCGACCGTGGTGTGAACAGTGTCAGTTGGTTGCTGATCCGCTTCATGCTGGTGATGGTACCCATCGTGTTCTTCCTCAACGGTTTCTCCAAAGGCGACTGGGGCGATGCCTTTCTGTTTGCCTTGGCAGTCGCCGTCGGCCTCACCCCGGAAATGCTGCCGATGATTGTCAGCGCCAACCTGGCCAAGGGCGCCACGGCCATGGCTAAACGCAAAGTGGTGGTCAAGCGCCTCAATGCGATCCAGAACTTCGGCTCGATGGACGTGCTGTGCACCGACAAGACCGGCACCCTGACCCAGGACAAGATCATCCTCGAGCATCACGTCAACGCCTTCGGCCAGCGCGATGATGCAGTGTTGTCCCTGGCGTGGCTGAACAGCTTTCACCAGAGCGGCATGAAGAACCTGATGGACCAGGCCGTGGTGCAGTTTGCGCAACAGAACCCCAAGTTTCAGGTGCCATTTGCCTACAGCAAGGTCGATGAATTGCCGTTCGACTTTGTACGCCGTCGCCTGTCCATCGTGGTCAAGGACGCTGCCGGTGATCATCTATTGGTGTGCAAGGGCGCCGTGGAAGAGATGTTGAGCATTTCCACCCACACCCTGGAAGACGGCGCCGCCGTGCCCTTGGATGATCGCCGTCGTCAGGAGCTGCTCGCACTGGCTAATGACTACAACGAAGACGGTTTTCGCGTGCTGGTGGTGGCGACTCGTAATATTCCCAAGGCATTGGCACGCCAGCAGTACACCACCACCGATGAACGCAACCTGGTGATCCAGGGCTTCCTGACCTTCCTGGATCCACCGAAGGAAACCGCAGACCCGGCGATTGCCGCACTGCAACAAATTGGCGTGGCAGTCAAGGTGTTGACCGGCGACAACGCCGTGGTCACCAGCAAGATCTGCCGTCGGGTCGGCCTGGAACCAGGCCAGCCGCTGCTGGGTGTGGAAATCGAAGCGATGGACGACGCCACCCTGCTGCGCCGCGTGGAAGAACGCACGGTGTTCGCCAAGCTCACGCCGCTGCAAAAGTCGCGGGTACTCAAGGCGCTGCAAGCCAACGGCCACACCGTCGGCTTCCTCGGCGACGGTATCAACGATGCGCCGGCGCTGCGGGATGCCGACGTGGGTATCTCGGTGGACAGCGGTACGGATATCGCCAAGGAATCAGCCGACATCATCCTGCTGGAAAAGAGCCTGATGGTGTTGGAAGAAGGCGTACTCAAGGGCCGCGAGACCTTCGGCAATATCATGAAGTATCTGAACATGACTGCCAGCTCCAACTTCGGCAATGTGTTCTCGGTGCTGGTAGCCAGTGCGTTCATTCCGTTCATGCCGATGCTGGCGATCCACCTGCTGCTGCAAAACCTGATGTACGACATCTCCCAGCTGGCCCTGCCGTGGGACAAGATGGACAAGGAATACCTGGCCAAGCCGCGCAAGTGGGATGCGAAAAACATCGGCCGCTTCATGATCTGGATCGGACCTACCTCCTCGATCTTCGACATCACCACCTTCGCGCTGATGTGGTACGTGTTCGCGGCCAACAGTGTGGAAATGCAGACCCTGTTCCAGTCCGGCTGGTTTATCGAGGGGCTGCTCTCGCAAACCCTGGTGGTGCATATGCTGCGCACCCGCAAGATCCCATTCTTCCAGAGCACGGCTGCCTGGCCGGTGCTGATGATGACCTGCATCGTCATCGCCCTGGGTATCTATGTGCCGTTCTCGCCACTGGGCACCCTGGTAGGCCTGCAACCGCTGCCAATGGCGTATTTCCCATGGCTGGTGGGCACCCTGCTGGCGTACTGCTGCGTGGCCCAACTGATGAAGACGATCTACATCCGCCGCTTCAAGCAGTGGTACTGATCACCCCGCCGTTCAAACGGTGGCGGTCGCCCGGCCGTCACCGTGCAATACAAGGATGCTCCCTATGCGCGTCTTGATCTGTGCAGGTCGTCATTACGCCGACACCAAGAAGTCCCGCCATGTGCTGGACGCTTACCACCGCCTGCGCCCGGTGCAGGTATTGATTCACGGCGGCAACCAGTTCCTCGGCAGCGAGATCGAGGAATGGGCGCGGGACATCGGCATCGACGTGGTGCGTTACCCACCCAATTGGCAACGCCACGGCAAACAGGCGGAACGCCAGCGCAACCACTTCATGCTGGCCGACAGCCGCCCCGACGTGATCATCGCCCTGCCCGGTGGCGACGACACCTTGGAGCTGGTGTCCCAGGCCAAAGCCCGCGGCATTTCGGTGCTGACTGTAGAAAGCTGAATTCAAACGAGGTGCATCATGCACAAACAACACACCCCAAAGCGGCAGGACGGCTTTGCCAAATACCGTGCGCGCCACTATCGCGGTGCCCGCCACACCTTGCTGTTGTTGCCACCGGCCAAGCGCCGTGCATTGCAGCGCAACCTGATTTTTATCGGCGTGAGCCTGGGCGCGGTGTTGCTCATCGCGCTGTTTTCCAAGGCCCATGCCGCCGGCGGTGCTTATGTGGTCGATGACGGCGCCGTCAATGCCCCGGGAGAATGCAATGTCGATGCCTGGTACAGCGCCAATCGACACGCGGGCAGCACCCATAACACCACTCTGTCGCCGGCGTGTACGTTCAGCGCCATGCCCACCGTGCAATGGGGCGCCGTGTTGTCTCGCGCTACCACCGCAGGCAAAGGCGAGACGCAGATCAGCCCGCAGGTAAAGGCGCAGGTGTTGTCACGGGAAGACGTGGGGCTTGAGCTGGCGATTGCCGCCGGGGCGCATATGGCCCTGGATCGCCAGCACGGGTTTGACGGGGCCGATTTGAATGCCCCGTTGACCTGGCAGCCTCTGGCGCCATTGCGCCTGAACCTGAACGTTGGCTGGAGCCACGCCTATAACGACGGTGATCAACAGCATCGCCTGACCTGGGGCACGGGGTTCGAATATCAGTTGGCGGAGGGACTGACCCTGATCGCCGAACGCTACGGCCAGGAAGGCGGTGAGCAAGCGTGGCAGGCCGGGCCGCGATTCCACATCCTCAAACTGTTCGATGTGGACGTGGTGGTCGGGCGCAGCCTGATTGGGGAACGCGCCCAGTGGCTGACCACTGGGGCGACGCTGAGGTTCTAGGCTTTTGCCTGCTGTTCCAGGTGCAGCTGCAACTGCGGATCGATTTGCAGCTGCCCGGCCAGATCGTCGAGGTAATTGCGCTCGGCGTCCTGCTGATCATTGACCAGCATCACGCTGGCCAGGTAAATCTCCGCGGCGAGCGCCGGGTCATGGGCATACTCGGCAAAATCCGAGGCATCCAGGGGCTTGGCGACTTCAGCGTCGAGCCACTGCTGCAACTGGGGGTCGTCGGTATGACGGCCGATCTCGGCAGAGATCATCTGCTGCTCTTGCGCATCGATAGCCCCATCGGCCTTGGCCGCCGCGATCAGCGCACGTAATACGCCATGGCTATGGGCTTCGGCTTGCGCCCCTTCAAGCTGGTCAACGGTCTGGATGGCCTGCTGTGGGGCTGTGGCCTGCTGGCGTTGCCAGGCTTGATAGGCCTGGAAAGCCGCCATCCCCAGGGACGCCAGCGCCGCGTAATTCATCCCGCCGCTTTTACGCGCCTGAGTGCCGCCGCCGGCCGGTGCACCGCCCAACAAGCCACCCAGGCCACCCAGCAACCCACCCAAGCCACCGCCAGCTGCAGCACCACCGGCACTGGTGCCCTTCAATAAACCACCGAGCAACCCGCCCAGGCCGCCGCCCGAAGCGCCGCCGCCTTGCTGCCCTGCACGCAACAGTTGTTCCAACAGATCGCTGGTATTAATGGTGTCGCCCTCCCCGGACGCAAAAGTGGCGTTAATCAAACATAGTCCGCCTGCGATGGAACACCATGACCGCCGGGCGGGCAAGCTTTATGATGGCGCCACTACACCGCCAAGGGAGAAAATATCGGTGAACCGCATCGAGCAGATCGCGCTGATGGCCAACTACAACCAGTGGATGAACCGCAAGGTCTATGACGCCGCCGGCACGTTGACCGACGCGCAATTAATCCTGGACCGGCAGGCGTTCTTCGGCTCGATCCTCGGCACCTTGAACCACCTGATGCTGGGCGACACGGTCTGGCTCAAGCGCTTTGCCGAGCACCCGGCTGACTTTTCGGCACTGGCGCCGTTGAGTGCCATCGCTACCCCCGCCGACCTCAAACAACTGGCCTTTGCCGATCTAAGTGAACTCTCGGCCCATCGCGCCTGGCTGGACCAACTGATCGTCGAGTGGGCCCACAGCCTGCACGAGTCCCATCTGGACCAGCATCTGCGTTACCACAACATGCGCGGTGCGGCCGCCGAAAAACCCTTCTTCGGGCTGCTGGTGCATTTCTTCAACCACCAGACCCACCACCGGGGGCAGGTGACAACACTGCTGACCCAGGCGGGGGTGGACGTAGGTACTACCGACCTGCTGGCGCTGATTGACTGAGCGCGGCGTAGCTTGCCCTAATGCCGATCAGTCAGGCTTGTGAGTACACACCCGCAACGGCCCGAAACGGCCAGGTCACTTCACCTTGTTGCTCAACGTCTCAACGCTGCGTTTCAGATCATCCAGGCTGCGTTTAAGGCCGTCGATCTCGCCTTTCTGCCGGTCTATGGTATTTTTCTGCTCATCCACTGTGCGCTTGAGACTCGACAGCTGACTGTCACTGCTGCTTGAACTCGACCCGTCCTTACGCTTGAACTCGTCAAATGCTCGATCCTGACCATCCACTTTGGTTTTCAGGCTTTGCAGCTCGCTTTCGCTACGCTTTTGCGCCGCTTGCAACGCCTCGATATCGCCGACGGAAATACTCGACGACTTCAGCACATAGGTATTGCCCGCCTCTACCGAGGCGCCCGTCAATCTGTCTGTCGACGATGCACTGAACTCTCCCCAACGCACCGCACCCGCCGCCTGCGCCTGGCCGACCATGGCCACACCCAACAAGCCCGCTACACCAAAAGCCATCATCCAAGAATGCTTACGGACACTGAGCATCAATTGATTCCTTTGCAATTTGCCGGGATGGCATATCGCTATGACTGTCATTTATGAGGCTTGTTCCTGCGCCGCATAAATTCATCAGGACTTAACTCGGCGAACATGTAGATGACTGATCTGCCACGCTTTTTCACGCATATCTTTGTGCAGGAAAGCGCGTTTCGAGGTTGCGCCGAAGCGACAGGATCTATATATTCCCAACCCTGCTACACCGCGCTACCGCCCGAATGGCGAAACTGGTAGACGCATGGGACTTAAAATCCCCCGCTCGTAAGGGCGTCCCGGTTCGATTCCGGGTTCGGGCACCATAGATATCAAGGGCTTGCCAGGGAAACCTGGGCAGGCCCTTATCTTTTCTGTTCCGCAATTCTTAGATCTGTTCCGCAACTCCCTTCCCACCGGTGTTCTGCCGAACAAATACCTGTCCCTACTTGCAAGACACCGACCATAGCTGATCCAACCTTGTCGTATAGCTCTGACTCATCATTTCCCGGCGCATCCCCCAGAGGGGATTCGTCGGCACGCTAGCAGATCGCAGCGTCCCCCTTCCCCACCGTTCGTTGATCTGGTCGAGTACAGCCATAACCTGGGTCGCCTCGGTCGGCTGCGATATTGCGAAAAGATTGTCGGTGTATTCGCCTGGCTGGCACAGGTTTAGCAGCATCACTTCAGCCTTGCTGTACTTGAAACCTGGCCGGAAGATCTTATCCAGAGCATCAACCGCGGCCTTTGTGAGCAAGCGCACGTCGTCGGTGGGATAAGGCATATCGACTACCACGCCGTTGGCGTACTTCGCCTCTTGCGGGTTGAACATCCCGGTTCGGATGCAGACACGGACCTTCTTGCAGAGTGACTTTTGCGCACGCAGCTTTTCCGAGGCTCGCAACATGTAGGTGGCCACCGCTTCCCTAATCGGTGACAGCTCGGTCAGCCGCATGCCAAACATGCGGCTACAGCAGATTTCTTGCTTCGGCACATTGGGATCGTCCAGCTCCAGGCACGACGTGCCGGCCAGTTCACGCGCCGTCTTTTCGATCACTACGCTGAATTTCTTGCGCAGCGTCCAAGGATCCGCCTTGGCGAGGTCCATTGCTGATTTTATGCCCATTGCGTCAAGGTGGAGTTTCATTTTGCGGCCCACGCCCCACACTTCGCAGACGTCAGTATTGCGCAATACCCAATCGCGCTTGACCGGATCGGTGATGTTCACCACGCCACCTGTCTGAGCTTGCAGTCGCTTTGCCGTGTGGTTGGCCAGCTTGGCCAAGGTTTTGGTGCTCGCTATTCCAACCCCCACGGGGATGCCAGTGCAGCGCAGCACCCGCTCCCGGATCTGACGACCCAAAGCATCCAGCTCGGGAATACCCGATAGGTCAGCAAACGCCTCATCGATACTGTAAATCTCGACGGCAGGAACCATCGATTCGATCAGGGTCATCACTCGCTCGCTCATGTCACCATAGAGCGCGTAGTTGGATGAAAAAGGAACGATGCCATGCTGCTTCAGCTTGTGTTTGATTTGGAAATACGGCTCGCCCATCTTGATAAACGGCTTGGCGTCGTAACTGCGAGCGATGACGCAACCGTCGTTATTGCTCAATACAACGATGGGCACCTTAGCCAGATCCGGTCGAAAGACCCGCTCGCAACTTGCATAGAAGCTATTGCAGTCAATCAGTGCAAAGACTGGCGCGTCAGACATGACTGCGCACCGTGCTGGTAATCACGCCCCAAATTGATAGCTCGTCACCCTCCAAAACATACCTCGCTGGGTATTTCGGATTTTCTGACAGGAGAATCACCTCCTTCCCGCGCTTGCACAGTCGCTTACAGACGGGATCATTGTTCAAAAGAGCGACAACGACGTGCCCGTGGGCCGGCTCAATTGACCGGTCAACAACTGCCAGGTCTCCCTCAAAAATTCCCGCCCCTTGCATGCTTTCTCCAGTAATAGCGATGAGATAGACGTGCGGCGCCCTGATATTTAGGACCTCATCCAATGAGATATGCTGCTCGATGTGATCGGCCGCCGGTGACGGGAAGCCAGCGGGCACACGAAACGAGCAGAAAGGCAGCTTCGTGCCGCCTTCGGATATAGGACCTAAAATGGTGAAGCTCATGATGCAGCCTTCTACATATACTGTACGAATGTACAGTTAACTTTGAAGCCGGCTTGCGGTCAATTTTTCTGTAGGAGATTTCGACAGATGGAGAGGTGCCTATGTGCGGAAGACTTTCACAATACATCGGACGGAGGACACCATGTCCACCCTTCAAAGGCCTGGGCTACACCAAGCGAGATACAAGTGGTCGAAACTCCATTTTTCTAGCGTAATTCGTAAACCAAAACTGCTTGGGCTAGTTCGACGTCGCTGACTGAGCTCGTTTCATTCTGAGTACGCAAAACCTCGAATGCAGCCTCCAGGCCCACGCCTCTAATAACTCCATCACTCGCGACAAAAGCTGCAGCATCATTGCGTGCGGCAAGTACCTTTCGGTCACCCTTCTTTGAACTATTCTGACTACTTTCTTGACTGTCTTCGGTAAGCGAAACGGGGGAAAGGGTCACAGCAAGGCTCGATGAGACAATCGCTCCAAAGGCCGAAACCTTGACCGGCCTGCCATCACCAGCGATTACGGGAAAACTGCACGAAAAACCGAGCATAAGTACAACAATCAGTTTGCGCAAAGATCCACTCCACAGGTATGCATCATCCTTTAGGGGCTGAATCTACCTTCTTCCACGCCAGGCATCCAGCGTGGATGGAATGCCAGTGGCGCACATCGATTGATCAGTTGTAGCTTTTGACGTCCACCCCATAAGGAACTGAGCACACCAAAGGGCGGATCAGCATGGAGTGCAGCGGATGTAGCACTGTTACGTAAGCTGGCCGCAGGCAATACTCCGACCCGCGTCATCGGTTTGAAGCTCCCCCTCGTCCGGCGTCCTGCCAAATCCATGCTCCCTCCTTAAATCTCAACCGAACTACCCGCGCATTCAAACGCTCTACCGAAAGACGCCTGAACATCTCCAGGCCAACCCGCAGGAGTGGACTATGTCTGACGATCTGAAAAACCGTGGCCCTCAAGACCGTGCTCGAGTGAACACTTCAGAAGCTTGGGAGTTGAAGTATTGGACGAAGGAGTTTGGCGTGACTGAGCAACAGCTCAAGGATGCGGTAAAAGCCGTCGGCCCGATGGTTGCAGATGTGCGTAAGAAACTCGGCAAATAGCATAAAACTCGCCCTGCGCTTCTGCGGGGCGCTTTAATGATCGTCGCCCATCTGCATTAAGGCATCGGCCGTACTCTGGATATGCTCACGCATCCACACCTTGCCCAGCCAATCCTCGGGAATACCTTGCACACCATAATAGGCGCCGGCCACCTGCCCAACGATTGCTGCGGTAGTGTCCGCATCGTCTCCCAGGTTCGCAGCCATCAGCACGGCCTCGGCAAAGCTATCCGTCTGGTGCAAGCACCACAGTGCCGCTTCCAGCGAAGCGACTGCATAACCTGAGCCGACAATGTCAACGCAGGCCTTTTCTCGATAGTGCCCTTGGGCAATGGCTATCACTTTTGGCTCGGTCAAGCCGGATCGGCAGCGTCAAAATCACCTTTGTGCAGCAGGCTCTCAGCCAGACAGGGCGCCATGGAGGTGTCGTCAGTCCATTGACCAGGCTGGAGATTAAAAGGGCCTGCGCCGATCATGCCAGTAACAGCCTCAAATGAACCACGCGGCATAAACTCAACCGTGGTTCCTACGGCGTCACCGCAGGCCAGGCCCAGCAGACAGCCACGAAAACGCTCCGACAGAGAGATGGGCATTTGTAATCAGCTCATAGATAAATCAGGTCGCAGCACTATTGCAGTCCCACTCTGCTCGGTATGTAAGAGGCGACTGACTAATGTGTGTGACGTGCAGCACTGTAGTAGCTACGAGGATAGCGTCCGCCGCAAGACAGGCTGATGACGCCAACACCAATGCTCCGTTAACAATCGTGAATGACTTCCCCGCAATCACATCCGCCACCTGACTCATCAGCCTAAGGCGTCCCTGCTGTTTTATAACGATATATCAACTAGTTATATATTATATTTAATTTTCAAATAACACTAAATCCAATAGTCATTTATAAAGACAAGCATAACAAGAAAGCAGCGAAAACGTGATAAGCATATAACACTCCAAATCAATGGACACGAAGGAATGTACACGTATGACTATCTTGGCGAAAAATCTTGTTAGCCCATTCACCACGTCGGCGCAATTCCGAACAAGTGAAGATTACCAGGCACTCTATAATTTTTCACACACCTATGATCGAGGAGGATTTAATTCCTTACAGGGGAAGCCGTCTTACACTATTGCGCAGGCAGCGGATGAAATAACTCGAGGAGGTTACTATTGGGGTGACAACGACCACAATGGGAAATACAACTTCACCTACAGCTTTCTGACTTCAGAAAGTCAAGCATTCGCCTCCGAGAATGTGTCTGGATTCAGCGCATTCAACGCTCAACAGAGATCCCAAGCAGCCCTTTCTTTCCAATCCTGGTCAGACGTCGCCAACATTTCATTCATCGAATCCAGAAGCGGAGGTGACGCACATATATCGCTGGGCAATTATAGTAATGACCTGCAGCATGGTGGTGCCAGATCAGCGTTTGGATTCTATCCAAATAACAGCGGAAATAGCGATGCGTTGTTTTATACCAATCAAAACTATCAAGAAAATTTAACACCGGCAAACGGCAATTACGGTCGTCAAACCTTGACCCATGAAATTGGTCACACGCTTGGACTGCAGCACCCAGGTTCGTACGACGCCAGTGTGGGTCAACCGTCGTATTCGGATGCGAAATATGCCGAAGATACACATGCTTACTCCGTGATGAGTTACTGGAGCGAGAGCAACACCAACCAGAACTTCAGTAAAGGTGGTGTCGAAGCCTATGCTGCGGGCCCGCTGATCGACGACATCGCCGCGATCCAGAAGCTCTACGGTGCCAACTACAGCACCCGCGCGGGTGACAACACCTACGGCTTCAACTCCAACACCGGGCGTGATTTCCTCAGCGCTACATCCAATGCCGACAAGCTGGTGTTTTCGGTCTGGGACGGTGGTGGCAATGACACCCTGGACTTCTCTGGCTTTACCCAGAACCAGAAGATCAATCTCATTGAGACCTCGTTCTCTGACGTTGGCGGCCTGGTGGGCAACATCTCCATCGCCAAGGGCGTCACCGTAGAAAACGCCTTTGGTGGTGCGGGCAACGACCTGATCATTGGTAACCAAGTGGGTAACCTCATCAAGGGCGGGGCCGGAAACGACCTCATCTACGGCGGCGGCGGCGCAGACCAATTGTGGGGCGGCGCCGGCAACGACACCTTCGTGTACGGTGCCAGTTCCGATTCCAAGCCACGCACTGCGGATAAGATCTTTGACTTCACCTCCGGTTCCGACAAGATCGACCTGTCGGGTATTACCAAAGGTGCAGGCTTGTACTTCGTCAATGCATTTACCGGGCATGCCGGCGATGCTGTGCTGAGCTTTGCCTCGGATATCAACCTGGGCACCTTGGCCGTGGACTTCTCCGGACACGGCGTGGCGGATTTCCTCGTCACCACCGTCGGCCAGGCAGCCGTCAGCGACATCGTGGCGTGATACAAAGCGCGGCGCTTCGGCGCCGCGCTTCACACGGGTTGTCCTTGTTCTAGTGGTGTGTGTTCGCAACTATCACAGTAGACCAAGGGCGGCCTTTTTCAATTTTTTCTTAGCAATATCAGCTGGTTAGCTGCCAAGCAAATGCCATTCAAATCTGCCACCTTTTTTAGCCTCAAACCAACTCGTGTCGCAGCTTAGCGCTCAGGAAACTCCCTTATGACCTTTTCAACAGAACGGATCAAGTTAACTAAGATTTTATTATCAACCTTGAAACACAATGAAAACTCTCTATCGCTTGAGTAATCATACGCTGCACCTTTAGGGTGAAAGTTAAAGTCAAGTATCACTGCAAGCTGCATATCGTCCGAATACGAAAATGCCAACTCCCCTTCCGTGAACGCAATACTTGAAGGCAGCCCTTCAGTTGTTAAACTTCTCAACCACTCTAACAATCTCAATAATTCATCAGTGCGCAGATAGGGCCCGCACGCTCTCCATGCCTCCCCACCCTTATGCTCGACATCTATACTGACAACCAACCAATTAGCGTCTAGCTCATCCCGCGCACGGGGAAATTCATAGGCTTTCACTCTGAGTGAAAACTTATTGCTCTTATCAAATAAGTCAATCATATTTCACTCCCTATTTTTCGCCGGCCTAAAGGTAACAACCTTCTTGGTTGCTGGGTTAATAATCACCTCAAGCCCTTTGTACCCATATCCAACGGCACCATTACCAGCATCAAATTTAGTGCCATCATTGAATATTTTGGCAATGTCATTGGGTGTTTCAAAACCAATATTTTTCGTTCGAGAATCCTTGAGCCTAGTAATGGCATGGTTGGATAGATCAATCCCAGCTGTACCGAAAATCCCAAGCAGCTCCTGATGAGTGAGATCCTGCAAAGGTCTATTTTGTGCTAGACCTTTCAGCTCCACTCTATCACTGTACATATTCCCCGGATCAAGTCGATGCTCCGGTGTCACATACTTGCCATCATCCTGCCGCCCGTCCAGCTGCGTCCCCCCGGTATGAACCGTCGGAGCAACCACGCCGCCATCACCAAACCCGCCACTGCTCGGATGCACGGCGATGTCCGTGAGGATCGGATTGACCAGACTGCGATTGCTAGGATCAAGCAGGTGGATCGGGAATGCCGTACCGACAATAACATCCCATATCAATATGCTGCTTTTCATGTTTTGCGCAGCATTTTCTCCAGTTTTGGCTGCCGCCTCAACCATTGAGTTTGCCGCATTACGCAAGTTCTCTTGAGTGGTTGGCTGTGCTGCAACCAAGGCTGCCCCTATGGCAGTGACGCCTGCCATAGCGAGGGGTATGGCCGGTAAGAAGTTACTTTCCCCATGACTGCTGTTATTTAAGCTCTTCAGCAACGTCAACACCCGTAAGGCTTCTTTCGGGTCATTCCCTGCTATCTGAGTGATCTTATCTGCCAGTGCTTGAGTTTCAGGGGACTGGTCGTTGTTTGTAATATTGCCAAGCGCCCGGCTGACGATAGCGGACCTTTCCTCTTGGTGACGACTGCCTAGCTGCCGCAGGGCGGCCTGCCCTTCCATCTTGACCCCGACCAAGTCAGGGTTTATACCTTGAGCAATCTCCGAGCCAGCGCCGAGCAGATCCACCATCTGGTAAATCGTCTCTTCGATTTTGTCACCTGACTTGGCTGCGTCGGTTTTCCATTGTTCTAACGTTGCCGTTGGGGATGTTACAGCCTTCAACGAAGAGTCAGTCACATACAGATCGGTACGTTTTTCCTGGTCCTTGGTAACTTCGTAGGCCTTATCAACATCGCGATTGAGCCCCGTCACTGCAGATGTAACATCGCCCACATCACGCACAACGATCTCACCCGCGCCCACCGTCGCGCGGACTGATTGCTCGCGTTCCTTATCGTACTTCCAGCCCGTAACACTCCACCCCGTCTGCCCCGTCTTGCCTTTACCGACCTGGCTCGGGTCCTGGGTAGTGCTTTCACCGTTCTTGTAGGTACCACCGACGTTCAAGTAATACCCGTGCTCTCTATCTTCTCCAGAGAGGTCTCTGAACCCCAGCGTGCCGGTGTCCAGTTTCAAGTTGCCATTGTCGGAAGCGATTAAAGCGCCATCCAGTTGTGTGTGCTTCTCCGTACGGATATCCACCTTGTCGCTGGCGGTAATACGCGTCTGATCCTGGACCCAATTGGTTTTTCCAGAGGTCTGACCGTAACCAACCGAACCGCTGACACCGGCGCCCGGACCGATGGTGACGGTGACACTCAGATCAAATTCTTTGCCTTTGACTTTGCCTGTGTCGGCGACAGAAGAAACATTCAGGTCACCGCCGACTCGGCCAATGACTTTATCTCCCCGCAAGTCGGCACCTGCAACCTGGGTATTGCGGCCACTCTCGAAGCCCAAACGATCTGCCGCATAGAGATAAGCATCCTGTTGACGCTGCCCTTCCCGGTCCAGGTTCCCTTTGCCCATGCTGACGCTGGCATAAACGCCGACCCCCTCATTGCCAAAGGTAAACCCGACTTCTCCACCACCACTGTTTCTATTACTGTCGCTTGAGCTGTCGTTCTGCGCAGCACGAATGCTCAAGTCGTTCCCTGCCTTGAGATCGATGTCGCGACCGGCCTTGGCTTGAGTACCTACCAGGTTCAGGTCATTGCTCGCATTCAGGTTAATATCGCGCCCGGCCTGCACTGTCGTGACGGTAGAAGTACCGTTACTACCCTTCTCGCTAGCAACTCCATGGCTCCCACCTGCGCCTAACTTTACGCCACCACTGGTACCGCCATGGATGCCACCCCAGCTCTGGCTCTCGCTGTCATTTTGGTTAATGCTGCCCTTGGCTACATCAAGCAAAACATCTCGACCCTTGATGTTGATATCACGGCCGGCATTCAACTGGCCGCCGCTGATGGCCACATCATTCCCGGCGACCAAGTTGAGATCTTTACCGGCCTTCAGGGTCGATGAGCGATTGGTCTCTTCAATCAGCTGTGTGCTGGTGCTGTGCTTGCTATTGCCGAATTTTACGTCCCCAGTGGGACCTGCAAGGAATTGGCTGACTGAATCAACACCTTTCAGCGTGCTGGAGCCTTTGCTGATATTGTCCTCTCCCTTCCCGGCCCCGCTCACCGCATCCTTGGTGTTGCCATAGTTATGGTTGATAGCCACACTCAACCCGTTACGCTCCGTCTCCCGCTGCTGCTCCATCAGCAAACGTTCACGCGCCGCATCGATATTTATATCTCGCCCGGCCGTCAGCTCAGCATCATTGGCAGCCGATAGGTCAGAGCCGCGCTGGTTGATATCTCGCTTGGCATTGATCGTCAGGTCCTGCCCTGCATTGATCTGGCTGGCGGCTGCTGTTTGCTGCTCAAGTCTATTTTTCTCTGCACTTTTATCAGCGCCCACAAACAAGGTCACACCATTGGCGTCACTCGATACGCCAATACCGGTCTGTTTGCTTTTTTGCCAATCGCGCTCACTGGTACTGCTTTGGGCCGCAAGTACATTGACATCGCGTCCTGCATTGAGACTGACATCACGCCCGGCGCTGACCCCACTGCCCACCAAGTTAATATCTCGCTCAGCGTGCAAGCTCGCATCACGATCCGCGGACACTTGGCTCCCCACGCTGGTGCTGCTTTGGGCTTCCTGACCAGCTTTTTTGGCCGAAGAGATCGCAATAAACCCACCCGAGATCGAACCGGTCTTCTTCTCGTATTTTTCACTACGGCTATAAGCGGTGTCGTTTGCAGAGACCAGGTTGATGTCGCCCGTCTCCTTGACCAGTCCAGACCTTAACTCGACATCATTTTCTGCACTGATCTCACTGGCCCGCACCCGCACATCATTACCCGCCGCCACCACCACGTCATTGCCAGCCTCCAACTCACTGCCCACTTGGCTGGCAGTGGTCTTCAACTGGCTCTTGCCGCTTTTGGACAGCCCCAGGAACCCGGACTTGGTCTTCTTGCTGTAGGAACCATGCTCCTCGACACCCGACAACACCGCGATGTCGCCGGTGGCACCCAGCAACATGTCGCCGCCTGCTTTCAACTGGCTGCCGATCACGGTGACGTCACGTCCGCCGTCGATACTCATGCCACCATCGGCGTTCTTGCTGGTGTTAACGGTCAGGTCTTTACCAGCTTCGACGACAGAGGCCACGTTGGTACTGTCGTAGCTTTCCCGCTGTTGGCTTTTGCTGCGCCCGAACGAGCCTTTGCTCTTTTTCGAGTAGAACGAAGCGTCTTCATCCAGTGCCGACAGGATGCTCACATCGCGTTGTGCATCAAGGGCCACGTTGCCGCCCCCGGCAATTCGGCTGGCGGTGAGTTCCAGGTCTTTCCCGGCATTGAGCGACACATCGCCGCCGGCCGTCAGCACGCTGGAAACCTGGCTGATGTGATCCCTGGACTGGGTGACCTTCTTGGACTTGCTCGATGAATGCTGTTCGTCGGCGGCCGACGAAATGCTCAGGTTTTCGGTCGTCGTAATGCTCAAGTCACGCTTGGCGTCGATGCGGCTGGCAATGGCGGTGAAGTCACGCCCTGCCGACACCTTGAGGTCACGGCCTGTCTCCACGCTGGCACCGTTTTGCGTCACGGTTTCGGTGCGCAGGCGGCTGCCCAGATCCAAGCCGTTGCGTTGCTCAACGGCATCGATGTGCACATCGCGGCCAGCGACCAATGTGGTGTCACGCCCGCTTTGCAGCACGCCACCGGTATTGGCGATGTCACGACCTGCATTCATCGTCAGGTCATTGGCAGCCTCGATGCGTGACGCGCTGTCGAGATAATCGCGGCGCTCAGCGGTGCCGTTACCGGTACGGGTCACGGCACGTTCGTTGATCACATCACCCTTGATCGCGGTGAGCGTAACGTCGCGTCCGGCGATGATGCCACCGGACTTGTTGACGATGTTGTTACCCGCCAGCAGGTCCAGGCGGTTGCCGGCTTCGATCAAGCCGCTGTTGATCAGGTCGTTGCCCGCTTTGGCTGACAGGTTGTTGGTGGCGCGCAGGGTACCGGCGTTCTCCAGGTTTTCACCGGCGATCAGGTTCAGGTCGTTACCGGCGATCAAGGCACCGTTGGGCGCCAGGCGATTGTCGGCCTGGGCCATATACAACACGGGCACCAGCACCTTCTCACCGTTCACTTCGTGCTGTTCGAGCCAGACGATGTCGTGGGTCAGGGCCGCGACCTGCTGCGAGGTCAAGGTAACGCCCACTGCCAGGTTCAGTTGCTGTTTGCTCTGGATCGCATTGTCCATCAGGTACTTGAACAGTTTTTCGTCAGTGTTCTGACCGTCGATAAAACGTTGCCCTGTGCGCGCTTGAACGGCTTGCTGGATCAACCGTTGCTCATAGAGGCCGTCGCCCAGGCGCTTGGCGCTTTCGTCCGGGTTGTAACCCAGGCCCGCGAGCAGATAGTCCGAGCTCATGAACTGCTTGAGGTCCGTGAGTACCGGGTTGGTTTCGATCAGGTATTTATGCGGCTGGGACTTAGGCGCGGTGGGCGTAAAGCCCTGCACCCGGTTGATGGTCTGGCTGGCGACCGTAGTGGTTTGCTCCGCTGTATTGAGCGGCTGGGCAATCACGGCTGCGATCTGGGTCGGGCTGCTGCCCGGGTCTTGTGCAGCCGGTGTGCTCACAACCGGCGTCACGCCTAGTATCACCGGCGTCACGCCAGGAATGTTCAACGTCGGCAGCGCAGGAGCGTCTGGCGTAGCGACCTGAACACCCGTATCTCGACCAGTCAGCGCCAAGTCTGGCTGATCACTCGGCCCGGTGACCTTGGCCACTGGTGCAGTGGAGCCGGTGGACGGACTCCGGGCGTTGATGCCATCGCCCCGAGCGATTTCAGCGGGGGTGATCTGGCTGGGCGCCCAGCCGCTGCCGCTGGCCACATCGCCGGCCCCGGCAACGTTAAGCGTTCGGCTGGTGGCGGTGATGCCACTGACCTGACGTGCGGTGGGATCCAACTGATGGGTAGACGCGTCCTGGTGGGCGACATTCTTGAAGTCGAAGGTGCGTGTTGCAAGCGTCGGCAGCGCATCCTGGCGTTGAGCCAGGCCGAGGGTTGCACCGCCCATGGTCCAACTCTGTGGGCCACTGGTGGCTTGGGTGGCCTGAGTGTCGTCCCCCGCCTGGCTGCTGAGGCGGAATAGACCGTGGGTGCCGGTGGGCAAGGTGAAGCCGCGTAGTGTCAGCGGGTTGACTTGTTGCTGGGCCAGGTCCGGTGGCAACTGCGCGTTCAAGTCGATCGCAACCACCGCATTGCTGACTGGACGAGTCGCATCAAACCCTCGGCCGGAACCCACCGATATTGGCTGGCCCTCTTGGATGACACTGTTGACCAGGTTCTTGCTGGCATTGATTTGAACTGCACCGCCGGCCTGAACGATGGCTTGGGCAGTGCCTGCGCTGCCGGGTTTGGAGATCATTCGCTGATCGTAGAAGCTGACTCCGCTGAGAGTGGCCGGTAACGCCGATCGGTTGCCCGCGTTATAGGCTGGCGCAGGAAACAGGGCCTGGAAGTTGACATTGAAGGTCGTGTAAGTTTTCCAGCCAAAAGTCAGGTTGGTTTGTCGTTGAGCCGTGCCCCCCATCCTTGTGTAGGGTGTCACCATCGACTCGTTCCAGTTTTGATCCCAGAAATGCAGGGTTCCCGCGCGTCTCGAACCGGAGCCTTGAAGCGTATAGGCCGGATCATTTGCAGCGTTGTAATCCATGATCGAACGCCAGAAACGGGCGATATTCTTATCTTCCTTGAGGTTAGGAAGGTTGAAAGACTTGAGAACCGAATACTTTCCTAATGTAGCGCCAACGTTACTGAAGTTTTCCAGCGCAGCACTGATATTGCCGGTAGCCGAAATAACCGAGGCCGAGTTCACGAGGCTACGCCCCTGAACATCGAGATTGCTGCCGGAGGAGATGCTTGCGGACACCGATTCCGCATCCACCTTGGATTCATACTCTTCCATCAGCACCATGTGCCCGGCCCGTGCGGACGTGCCTCGCATCCCGATAGCGCCGGAGACCAATGTCGAAGAAACATTGAAGAATTCTTTTTTGTTCTCTATCGCGCCCACATGGAGCGTCATATCACCCGCACTCTCCAGGTTGGCGGAAATATTGTTCAGAGTACCCGCCCAATTCCCCTGTTTATCCCGCGCAACAAAGAGTTTGCCCAGGCTGTAAACGTCGGCATTTTTATTGGTAAAACTCTCAGCCAGCAGCGACATGTCACCACCGCTGATGATCGAGCCGCGCTCGTTGAGTAAGGTCTGCGTGTCAATCTGCATGCCCTCACTACTGCCGAGGGTGCCCGCGTTAGTCAGCGCCCCAGTATTGATAGCCAGATTGCCCATGGCGCTGATACGGCCCAAGTTAGTCATTTGGCCCGCGACGCTGACAGTAGTGCCTCGCCCCCCCGTAATACTCGAGGCAGCGTCAAGGTTTAACGATCCAGCACCAACGCTCAGGGTATCCACGCTGCTGATACGCCCGCTGCCGCTGTAGGCCCCCGTTAGCCCCAAGCTGAGCGTGCCATCACTGGCAATCAAGCCATTATTGACCCAGCTGCCACCCTTGCCTTCCAAGTGCGTCGAAGCCAGCAGTTGCCCGGTCTGCGTCTGAGTGAAGTTATTAACGTTGACGTTCAAACGCCCTGCCTGAATGACGCTGGTATTGGTCCAGGTATCCGCGTTCAGGGTCAGGCCGCCACGGGTGACAATGGTGCCGCCCGCACCGGTGACGTTAGGCAACGAGATGTCGAAGGTGCCCTCACCCACGTGTAGCAATTGCCCGCCGTTGTTCTGGAAGCTGGCAGCCGCCAGGGTCAGGTCCTGGTTGGCGGTTTCCACGGCGCCGTTACGGTTGTCGAACACGCCGCCGATCTGGAACTCGGTCTTGCCGGAGCGTCCCAGGGCGCGCAATTTGCCGCCCTGGTTATCGATGGCGTTGGCGGCCACGGTCAGGTTGTTGGTGCTTTCGATCAGGCCATTGTGGTTGGTCAGTTGGCCATTGAGGCCGAGCGCGATCTGGTCACCGGCAATCTGACCTGCGCTGTTTTCCACGGCGCCGCCATTGATGCGCATGAGGGCTTTGGCATACAAAGCGCCCTGCTGGTTATTGAGGGTTGCAGCCGTCAGCAGCGCATCGCTGGTCTGTGCTCCCACATAGCCGCCCTGGTTATCAAGGTGACCGGCACTGAGTAACAGCCGCTGACCCTGAATCAAGCCGCCATTGGGGTTGCCGCTCAGGTCATGACCGTTGCGCAGCACACCCACCACACCGGCCTCAATGGCCCCCTTGAGACTGGCGAGCACACCGCTGCGGTTGTCGAGATTGCCGGCCTTGAGATACACATCACCGGTCTGGCTGATGATATTGCCGCCCTGGTTATCGAGATCACCATTGACCTCGACCCGCAAGCCGTTCTGCCCCTGCAGCTTGCCCTGCGCGTTGGTCAGGCCAAAAGCGGTGATTTGCAGGTCGCCTTCCTGGCTGTAGATCAAGCCGTCGGCGTTGTTTTGAACGATAGCGCTGGCATCGATAACCAACGGACCTTTAGCGGCAACGGTGCCGCTCTGGCTGTTATTCAGGCCACCCATAGCCAATGACAGACGCCCCTGGCTGGCAAGTTGGCCACCGCGGTTATCCACCTCTATGGCGCGCTGGAGCAGCAGCGAGCCGGTGCCTGCGATCTTGCCGTTGACGTTGCCGAGGTGGCCTTGCAGGTTGAGTACCAGATGGTCGTTCCCCATCAGCGACCCAGCGGTATTGAGCAAGTCGCCAGCTGAGACGTTCAAGTTGCGCTGGGCCGTGACGTTGCCGGCACTGTTGTCGAGGTTGGCCGCACTCACGTCCAGCGTCGCACCACTGTCGATCAAACCACCCTGGGTGTTGTTCAGCGCGCCAAGCACCGTCAAGGTCTGCTGCGTGCCGCTGGAAATAACGCCCTTTTCGCTGTTGTCCAGGCTGGCGGCACTGACACTCAGCCGCCCTTGGCTGGCCAGCGCGCCTTCGTTGCTGTTGAGCAAGCGCCCACCGAGGCGTACATCCAGATCACCGTTGCGACTGGACAGCGTGCCTTTGTCACGGTTGTCCAACTGGGTGCCGATCAGGTTGAGCCCTTGCCAGCCCGACAGCAAGCCGCCGCGATTGACAACGTCGCCTGCGTTCAGCGTCAGCAGTTGCTGGCTGATAAGCGTACCGGCGCTGTTGTCCAAGTTACGCAGCGTCAAGCTCAGGGTATTTTGGCTGGACAGTTCGCCGCCCTGGTTTTGCAGGTCGCGTACATGTTTGAGGGTCAACGGGCCTTTGGCGAAGATCAGACCTTTACGGTTATCCAGATCCCCGTTGGCCAGGTCCACGCTCAAGTTCTGCTCGCCGATCAGCCTGCCGCCACGCAGGGCCATGGACGTCAGCGTAAGGTCCATATCGCCCCTGGCCGACACCTCGCCGCCGTCACTGGCGTCCAGGGCCTGGGCATTCAGCTCTAGACGGCCCTGGCTGTTGATCAAGCCTTTGGCACTGTTGTCCAAGGCCGAAGCATTAATGGTCAGGGCGCTGGTGCCCAGCAGGCTGCCGCCCTGGTTATTGAGGTTCCCCGCTTTGACTGTCAGTGCTTGTGCAGCGTTGATCAAACCTTGTTGCCCGTTGCTCAGCAGCCCGGTGCTGGTCAATTCAAGTGCGCCGCGACTGGTCAGCGTACCGCCGCTGTTATCGACGACACCCGCCTGAGCGGTCAGGCTCGCTGCCGCGACCAAACCCTTGATGTTGCCGAGCACCTGGTCGATTCGCAGTGTCAGGCCCTGGTTGCTGAGCAGGCGGCCATTGCTGTTATCCAGGTTGCGCGCCACAAGCGCAAACGCCTGACCGCTGGAGATTTCACCGGCCTGGTTGTTCACACCATTAAGGTGGTTGAGCACCAGCGGCCCGGTCGCGTTGATCAGGCCCTGCTGGTTGTTAAGCTGGCCGTTGTTCAGGTCCAGCGTGAGGCCGGCGTTGCTGAACAGCTTGCCACCTTGTTGATCAAGCCCATCGACGCTGGCGGTCAGGGCCTGGGCGCTGCCGATGTTGCCGGCGCTGTTATTCAGTAGCCCAGCCTTCAGCTCCAGGGTGTCGCCGCTGATGAGACGCCCACCCGTATTGTCCAACGCGCCGGTGTTGACCCTCACCGCCCCTTTGCCACTGAGCAGACCGTTCTGGTTCCCCAGGCTGGCGCTGCGCAGTTGCAGCGTGCTGTCAGTCACGAGCTCACCGCCCTCGTTGTCCAGGGTCCCCTGCGAACCCAGCACCAACGCGTCGGCGCTGGAAATCCGCCCCTGACGGTTGACTACGCTCGCCGCATCGACGCTCAGGCGCCCCTCACTGTTGAGGACGCCCTGGCTGTTATTCAACTCACCCTTGAGCTCAAGTTGCAGAAGCTGTTGAGCGAGCAGTTTGCCCTTGCTGTTGTCCAGGTCCTGAGCGCTCAGCATCAAACGCTGTGTGTTGAGCTGGCCTTGGTTGCGGTTAAGCAGCTTGGTCAGCGTGAGGTTCAACGATTGCCCGGCCAGCACACGACCGGCATCACTGTTATCCAGGGTTTGCCCGATGACGGTCAGGTCGGCGTTAGTCGACAGTTCGCCGCCACGGTTGTCGAGCCGATCGACCAGCAGTTTCAGCGCTTTATCGGCGCCCACCAGGCCTTTGCGGTTGTCCAGTGACGCAGCGCGCACTTCCACTGCTGCAGTGCTGATAAGTTGACCGTCGCGGTTATCGATCTGATCGATATCAGCGGTCACCAATGCCTTGCCCGATACGTCACCGCCACGGTTGTCGAGCCGAGCGGAAGACAGCCGCATGGCGCCGTCGGCAATCAGCGTTCCGCGCTGGTTATCAAGCGTTTGGGTGGCAGATACTTCCATGCCGCCACGACTGTTGAGCAGGCCATCAGTGTTGTCCAAGCGGGCACTGTTGGTGTTGAGCGAGGCTGCGCTGATCGCACCTTTGGCGTTGCCCAAGGCCTCTTGAATCTGCAGTGTCAGGCCTTGGTTACTGATCAGCTTACCGCCGCTGTTGTCCAGGTTGCGCGCCGCCAGGGCAAAGGCTTGCTGGCTGGAAATTTCGCCACGCTGGTTGTTCACATCGGCGAGGTTTTTCAGCATCAGCAGCGGGCTGTTGATCAGGCCGCCCACATTGCTCAGTTGGCCGTGATTCAGGTCAAGATCGAGCTGGGTGTTGCTGAACAGCTCACCGCCTTGCTGATTCAGGCCGGTGATCGTGGCGGTAAGGTTTTGGCTGCTGGCGATACGTCCGCTGTTGTCCACCTGGGTTGCTGCCAGATCCAGGCGATCGGCGCTGGTGATGCGCCCATGGTTGTTAAGCGCGCCGGTGCTCAGGGTCAGCGCACCACGGCTGTTGAGCAGGCCTTTAGGGCCGTTGTCCAGCCTCGCGCTGGTCAGGTCAAGGCTGGCATCGGTCTCCATGATGCCGCCCTGGTTGGTGATAGCACCGCTGGCAGCAAGTGTGAGCGCAGCCGCCGAAGAGATTGCACCCGCGTCGTTGTTGAGCGTCGCGCCGGCCAGCTGCAGTGTGCCTTCGCTGCTGATTTTCCCCTGCTGGTTATCCAGTCGCCCATCCAACTCAGTGCCGGGAATGGCTACCAGCGACAGGCTCACCGATTGCTGGCCTGCGAAAGTGCCTTGGCCGTTATCCAGGCGCGCGCCGTTGAAACGGTTGTCCCGGGCGAAGATCAACCCTTTGGCTTTGTTTACTACATGGGCCACGGCCAATTCCAATGCGGTACCGGCAATCAGTTTGCCCGCGCTGTTATCCAGGCGCTGCGCCTTGAAGTCGATGCTGTTCTGACTGGAAATCTCGCCCGCACGGTTATCAACGGTGTCGACAGCCAGTTTCAGCGCTTTTGTGGCGCCGACTAAACCACCATCGCTATTGTCCAGTGAGGTCCCGCTCAGGCTCAGCTCGTTTTGGGCAACCAGTTCGCCGCCCTGTTGGGCCAGTACGCCGATGGTTGCCTGCAGATCACTCTGACTGGCGATGCGGCCAGCCGCGTTTTGTACTGTGTCGGCAGTCAGTCGCAGGGGCCCGACCGCACTCACCAGGCCCTTCTGGTTGTGCAACTGTTGCCCGGAAAAGCCCAAGGCCGCCTTGCTGCTGAGCGTACCTTGTTGATTGTCCAACTCACCCACATTGAGTTGAAGCTCCTTCTGGGAAAGGATCACACCGCCGCGGTTGTCGACATTCGCACTGTGCAAAGTCAACAGATCCTGCCCGGTTAGCCGCCCTTCACGGTTATCCAAACGACCGGCACGCAGCTCCATTGCGCCCTTGGCTAACACCTGCCCCTTAGCCTGATTGTCCAGTAACCCATCAATCGTGGCCTTGAGTTGGCCGTCACTGCCCAATTTTCCAGCCTGGCGGTTATCCAGGCTTGCGGCCTGCACGTCCAACGAGGTACCGGCAGCGAGTGTGCCAGCCTGATTATTCAGCGCACCCTTGACCTTTACCTCCAGGCCGACATCACCGAGCACTTGCCCGGCGGTGTTGCTCAAGCTTGCCGCATTCAACTGCGTGTGGCCTGTGCTGACAATTTCGCCCTGATCGTTAAGCAGGTCCTCCTTGACCGCCAGGCGTGCGTCCAGGGCGCTGCTCACCCTGCCCTCGCGGTTGTCCAGGCGCGAGGCATCGAGCCCGACACCTGCGGCTGAAATCAGCCCTTTGACGTTCAGCAGCGCCTGTTCGATTTTGAGGGTCAAGCCTTGGTCGCTGAGTAAGTTGCCCCCGCTGTTGTCCAGGGTGTCGGCGCTCAAGGTGAAGGCCTTTGCGCTGGAGATTTCACCGTTACGGTTGTCGACGCTTTTCAGGTTTTTGAGCAACAACTGCCCTGGGGCATTGATAAAGCCATCGGCGTTGTTCAAGTGCCCATGGTTCATGTCCAGAATCAGTTCGCCGTTGCTGTAAAATTCGCCGGCACCGCGCTGGTCAAGGCTGGTGATGCTGGCGTTGAGCGCCTGACCACTGGCGATGCGGCCCTCGAAACGGTTGTCTACGTCGGTCGCTGTCAGGTTGAGGCGATCAGCGCTGGTGACGCGGCCCTGATGCTGATTAAGCAATACGCCGGTAGTCAGTTGCAGTGCACCATCAGCAACAATACGCCCTGCGCTGTTGTCGACACTGCCAGCTTTCACCGTCGTAGTATCCGCGCTGAGCACATCACCGTTCTGGTTACTGATCGCATTGGCTGCGGTCAACAAGAGCGCCCCGCCGCTGCTGATACGCCCGCCGTTGTTGCCAAGGCTGGCGCTGCGCAGTTGCAAGGCGGCGTCGCTGCGCACTACGCCTTGGCTGTTGTCAGCCTGCTGGGCCAGGGTCATATCCAGGTTGCGTTTGGCGTAGAGACTGCCTTGGGCGCTGTTATCCAGGCTGATCGCCTTCAGGTTGACATCCTGTTGGGCAGAAATCAGGCCTTTGAGCTGATTGTTCAGCCTGTCGAGCGTCAACTGGAGCGTGCTATTGGCCAGTACGCGACCGACATTGCTGTTGTCCAGCTCATGGCCAGTCAGCGTCAGTTCGGTAACGCTGGAAACTTCACCTCCTCGGTTATCCAGCTTGCCGATGGACAGGCTCATGGCCTTGCCCGAGTTGAGCAACCCGGCCTGACGGTTATCCAGGTGGTCACCCTTGACCTGCAACTGCCCGACCGAGGTGATGCTGCCACCGCGGTTATCCACGTTCCCCACCACAAGCTGCGCATCCCCCTTGCTGGTGAGGCGGCCCTTGGACTGGTTGTCCAGGCTGGCGGCATTGAGTGTCAATGCTTGGCCGGCGGCAAACAGCCCGGCCTGATTCAACAAACTGGCTGAAATCTGCGCCGTCAGTGTCCCGTCACTGGTCAGCTTGCCGGCGGTGTTATCGAGGCTGGCGGCATTGACCGTCAATGCCTGACCTGCGGCCAACGTGCCCTTGCCATTATTGACCGTGCCGAGGCTTGTCAAGGTCAAGCGGTTATCGCCCTGAATGCGCCCCTGACTGTTGTCCAGCGCAGCCGCTTTGACTGTCAAATGCTGACCAAGCAGTTCGCCAGTGCGGTTATCCAGCGCACCCTCCACACCGAGGTTCAGAACGGAAGCGGCACTCAACTTGCCGCCCTGGTTGCCCAGGCTGGCGCTGTTTACCTGCAAGGCCGCGGCAGAAATCAGGCCGCGGGTGTTATCCAGTGCCTGGGCGATACGCAGGGTCAAGGCTTGTTGGCTGAGTATCTTGCCGTCCGCCGTGTTCAAAGCGGTTGCCGCCAGCTCAAAGGCCTTGGCACTGGAGATTTCACCGCCTTGGTTATCAACGCTGCCCAGTTGCTTGAGCAGCAACTGCCCAGGTGCATTGATCAAACCAGCGTTATTGTTGAGGTGGCCACCTTGCAGGTCCAGGCTTACATCGGCTTGGCTTGCGACATGCCCGTTACGACTGTTGTCCAGTTCGGTAGCCGTCATGCCCAACTGAGTCGCACTGCTTAGATGTCCGCCTTGGTTGCTCAGCTTGCCAGTCGCAATCTTCAAGTCGCCAGCACTGGATAGCGTTGCGTCGTCGTTGGTTAAACCGGAGGTATTGAGGGCCAAACGACCATCGCTGCGCAGCGTGCCTTGGGCGTTATTCAATTGGCCGCCAACAGCGATCCCCATCTGGTGTCTGGCGTACAGGCTACCGCCCGCGCTGTTATCTACTCCTTGTGCGCTGATCTGTACCTGCGCAGCGGCAATACGCCCTTTGAGCGAATTGTTCAGGTCAGCAACGTCCAGCTGCAAGTCGGTACCGGCACTCAACAGTCCCGCTTGATTGAGCATGTTCCCGGCTATACGCGCGGTCAGTGCACCGTCGCTGGTCAGGTTGCCTTGACGGTTGTCCAGGCCGGTGCTGTTGACGGTCACGCTTTGCCCGGCAGCCAATGTGCCGGCGTGGTTGCTGATCGTGCCACCCGCCTGGAGCAGCAACGTTGCATCACCCTGCACCAGGCCCTGGTCGTTATTGAGCGAACCAATCCCGAGCACGAGGTTCTTGCCTAGCACCTGTGCGCTGCGATTATCCAGCTCGCCATCGACTTGCAGGTTGAGGCCCTCCACCGCAGTGAGTCGGCCGAATTGGTTAATCAGTGTTCCCGCTTGAACATCCAGGGCTTTGGCGGTTAACACACCTTTGGTGTTGTCCAGGGCGCGGGCGATGCGCACGCTCAAGGCTTGCTCGCTGAGCAACTTGCCGGCGCCGTTATTGAGTTGATCCGCGACCAGATCGAAGGTCTGGGCACTGGAAATCTCGCCGCCCTGGTTATCGACGCTGCTGAGTTGAGTCAGCAGCAAATGGCCAGGGGAGTTGATCAAGCCGCCCTGGTTGTTCAGGTGACCCCGATTGAGGTTCAGGCTCAGATCGCCTTGACTGAAGAGTTGCCCGCCACTGCTGTTGTCCAGGCTGCCCACGGTCAACTGTGCGCCCGCGTCGGCACTGAAACTCCCGCTGTGATTGGCGAGCAAGCCACCCACCCGGGCGTCAAGCCGATCACGGCTGTGAACTTGACCGCGCTGGTCGTTGATCAAACTGGCAACATCTATATCCAGGCCGCTGGCTGCAATCAGCCCTGCCCCGTTGTTCAGCGTCTGCACGATTTTCAGGCCCAAGGCCTGGTCACTGAGCAGCTTGCCAACGCGGTTGTCCAGGCTGTTTGCCGCGACGGTAAAACCATGGGCACTGGAAATTTCGCCGCTGCGGTTGTCGACGCTATTGAGATTATTCAACCTCAGCTGGCCACCGGCGTTGATCAAGCCACCGTCGCGGTTGTCGAGGTGGCCGTTGCCCAGGTCCAGGGTTACGTCGCCATTGCTGTAAATTCGCCCCTGGCCATGCAGGTCGAGGCTGGTGACACGGGCATTGAGCGCTTTGGCGCTGGTAATCGAGCCACCTTGGCTGTTATCGAGCGAACCGGTCGCCAGCTCCAGGGCGCCGCCACTGACGAATACACCGCGTTGCTGGTTATTGAGGTTTCCAGCGCTGACCTGCGTCGCAGTACCAGACTCGATTCGACCCTGCTGCTGATTCTCCAGGGTACCGGCAATATCCAGCCCCAGGCTGCCCTGACTGCTCGCGATACCGGACTGGCGGTTATCCAGCTGCCCGGCATTAATCTGCAGATGCTGCCCGGCAACCAGGCGACCACCTTGATTGTTAACCAGGCTACTGGCAGTCAAGCGCAGTGCCTGGCCGGCGGAAATCAGCCCGGCGACGTTATCCAGGCTATCGACCTGCAAGGTGACTTCGGCCAGGCTCGAGAGCTCGCCTTTGCGATTGACCAACTGCCCGATGCGACCGCTGAGCCCGCGGTCGCCAACCACCAGGCCTGCATCAGCATTGAGCAACTGCCCGGCATTCAACTCGATGCGTGCAGCACTCAACATGCGGCCTTGCTGTTGGTTATCGACCTTTTCAGCACTCATCTTTAGCTGGTTTTGTGCACTCAGGGTGCCGCCCCGGTTGTCGAGAGTGCCATCAACCTTGACGGAGAGGTCACGGCTGGCGATGACGGTCTTGCCGTTGTTACGCAACTGGGCGGCAGTGACGTGGATATCACCCTGAGCATTGCGCGTCTGATCAGCGTTGACGCCGGCTTCGATGACGCCGTTGTTGGTCAGCACCCCACCACTTTGCAGGGCCACACGATCACGCGCCGCCAGGTTTTTTTGATTGATCAGGTCGCCTTGCGTTTTCATCTCGAGCACGCTGCCCGCCGCGACCACACCCTGGGCCTCAACGCTGTGGGCCTTCACGTTGATGGCGCCGGCTGCCGTTGTCTGGCCCATGACCACATTGCCACCGGCATCGATCTGAATATCGCCGCCAGCGACCATGTCCCCGGACAACCTCACGCCGACACCCGACTCAGTCCCCATAAGCTTGACCGCGCCCACATACATGCCGCCCAACGCCGACGAGTCGATCGCCAGATCCGGCGCCTGGCTGCCATCTGCGGCCCGCGCGGTGGCATTCAAGGTGCGTGCGTCCACGTCATTACGACCGGCGACGATGGTGAGTTTTTTGGCCTGAATCTGCGCGTTGATCGTGGTGGCGCGGGTGATGATTTCGAACTGATCGACGTTGCTGGCATTCAGGCCAGCGCCCTCGATAGCCACACTGCCCTGGTCGACTTGATAACGATTGATCTGGCCGTTTTCGATCACGGCTTTACCAGTGGTGAGCGTCGTTTGCGGGGTATTGATAAAGCCGCAACCGTTACAGCTGATGCCGTACGGGTTAGCGACGATTACATGGGCCGATTGCCCGGCTACTTCGGTGTAGCCGCGCAGTTGGCTGGGGCTGGCGCCGTTGACTTCGTTGAGAATGATATTGGCAGCGGTGCCGTTGAGATTGGGGTTGCCGACGATGATGCCGCCCAGTTGCGTGGACTGGGTGCGGTCGGTGGCGTTGTTGAGAATGACCCCATTGGCACCGACGTTGTAGTCATGAAATTGGTTGTGCGAGAGCCCGTTGGCATTCGGCGTGGCGATGTTGACGATGGGCACGCCATTGCCCGCTTGCCCGAGCGTCGTACCTGGAGCATTCACCACAATGCCGTCCGCCTGAGCCAGCAATGGATGCCAGAACATGGCGTTGGCCAGGATCAACGCCAACCCACGTTTAGGCAGCCCCAGGAAATGGGCACGGCTTTTTACGGCAGCAGAAGGCTGGCGCGCGAGGAATGCGTACTGGCGAACGTCCATGTCATGTCTCAAAGCCCGAGGGCGGTCAAAAATTTAAAGGAAAAAATCCATACGGAAATAGATCGGCGCTTCACGGTCCGTGATCGCTTCCGGTCGTTCCAAAGAGTGTGCAAAGGTCACGCTGGCCGCGACGTTCTTACCGCGCGCAAACAACTCCACCGAGTTGCTGCTCATGCGCCCGTGCTGCTCAGCGTTATAGCGGCCGTGGCTGATCACGCCCTGGTCGTAGCCGAGGCTGGTGCCGTATTCAGTGAACACTGGCTGCATCCAGGCCCAAGTCACCGGCCGGCTCCAGCGCAGGTCATTGCGCCAATAGCCGCCGCTGTCGCCCGCCAGCATTTGGTCTTTGTAGCCACGAATCGACGATTGTCCACCCAGGCTCATGCGCTGTGGGCTGAACAACACATCTTCGCTGTGCTGGCCGGTCATCAAACTGCTGAAGCTGAGGGACTCGCCCCAGAGTTTGAACGGGTACAGATAGCTCAGCGTGGCGGTGTATTTGCGGTAGCGCGCATCGGCCTGTCCAGGCTTTGGGTGGTGATTGGCCTGGGCATCGAATGCGCCGATGCCGTTTTGCATGCCAAGGTCAATATTGAGGAATGAGCCGCCGATACGCCGACCGTGGTTGATACCCAATTGCGCTTCACTGAGGCGGTTGCTGCTCAAGGCCAGCTTGCTGTCTTCGATGAAGTTGTTGGTACGAAGATAGGCAATGCCAGTGTTCAGGGATGTCTTGCTCAAAGCGTCACGATGGATAACCCGTTCCAGGCGCAACTGATGATTCTGGCTGTCGCCGGTCTGCTTGAACTTGAAGTTGTTGGCCTGGGCCTGGGAGCGATACTCAGTTTCGATGTAGCTGTACGAGAGGTTCCACCAGCCAAATGGAACGCTGTAGCTGAGCATCGAATTGCGTGAGGTGCGTTGATGATCGCTGACGGCATCGTGGCCGCCACGCAGCGAAAGCTGATCGGCCAGGCCGAGCGGGTTATCCCAGTCAAGACTGGCGCCCCACTGCTGCTCACCGGTGCTGCGCTGGCCGCCGTTATGCCGCGACAGACCTACACGCCAGGGCTTTTGCGGGGTGTTTTTGACCAGTACATCGCTGCCACCCACGGCTTTGCCCGGCGCCAGCTCCATCTGCGCCTGGTTCGACGGCAAGCGATTCAACTGATCGACCATCTGCTCGATTTCGCGCAGATTGAGCAGTTCGCCCTGCTTGCCGGGGAAACTCATGGTCAATTGGCGGTCGGTGATGCCACTGCCTTCGGCGCCCTTCAGGCTTTCCAGCCGGCCTTCGACCACCTGGATCTTGAGGTTGCCGCTGGAAAGGTCCTGCTGAAGCAGGTAGGCACGACTGGTAACCAGGCCTTTGGCCAAATAGCGGTCGGTGATGACCTTGAGCACTTCGTTGAGCTGCGGTACGCCCAGGCATTGGCCGATATAGGGCTTGATAAGACCCGTGCGCTCACCTTCGGTCAGCGCATCAGCACCACCCAGTTCGATGGTTTTGATCGGGAAGCAGCGGGTGTCGACAGGCGCGACCGGTGCAGCAGGCGCCGCGGACTTTCCAGGCAGGTCCTTGAGCTCTTCGATCCGCCGTTGCTGATCCTCAAGCAGGCGGTCCTGGCGATCCCGGATCAGGTCGGTGATGCCTGGGGCGTTCTGCGGCGTGGCGGCGTGCGCCCCTCCAACAATGCCCAGGCAAAAAAAAGCGGACAGCAGGCTGAACCTGGTCCGACGCTGTAAACGCCACATTCTCTAGATCCCTCTATGTGGCCTTAAGCCACCAATGGAGGGCGATCATAGGATGTCATTTTGATGGCGTCAATTAAGCGAGTAAGTTTGTTTGATCTCTAACACTCGGCGAATCACGCTGAAAAGTATGACTTTTTCGTCTGCACACTCATCATCGGCCACGGGCAATCAAGCGTTTTTTGCGTGGCACCCGTTTGACCTCAGGAAGAAAAAACCTCAGCGCCTTGACGTGCCGGCTGGTGATATCGAGGCATTTGCTGCCTGACCAATTGCGCCTGAACCCCCGCCACCGCATCGAGCACTCTCTGCGCCCACTGCTCATCCTGCGGGTCAACCACGACCACACGAAAGCCATGATCGTGACCTTCAATGCGCACGCCCTCGGAGTCATCCACGTGCAAATCAATATCGAAAGCCGGCGGGAATTTCGACGGTGTATTGGCCAGCCCGTGCGCACTGAGGGCGTCGTTATGCAGGGTGCTATTTACCACCCCGTCAACGCGGATGCCGTACAGCATCAACCAACGCCTGATATAGGAAGGTGCCCGACCCGACGAGGTATAGACCCAGATGCTGCAACCCTGGCGCCGCAGCTCGCGAGTCAGGGAACGGGTGCCAATACGCAGCGGCTCGCCCCACCAGCGATGGACGCAGGCTGGTAGCCAGCTGCTCTCCACGGCGGAGTGATGGAGCTGGCAGGCCAGGGTGTCGTCGATATCAAACGAGATCCGTACCTGCGGGCGCGTGAACGCGCGCGTGGACAGGGCTCGTACGACTCGGCGGGCGGACGTTCGGCATTTGCCCGCGAGTGTTGGATACCAACGCATCAGTGGCCTCCTCCATAGATGGGCTGCGGTGTGTCGCTCAAAAAAAACACCTTTGGATCAGGGGCCTGTTCCTCCAGGAAAGCCGCGTATTTTTTCTTGATCTTGGGCAATTCATACAACGCCTTGACGCCATGCTTGGCCGAGTTGCGGATCACCGAGGATGGGTTGAAATAGCCCTCGGCATTTTCCAGTGTCAGCACGAAGGGTGGTAAACCGGAGCGCATCAGCAGGTAGCTGACGATCAGCGAGCCGCTGCGGTTGTTACCTTCGATAAACAACTGCGGCTTGCTGAGGATACGTACATAGACACCCGCCGCCCGCTTCCAGACGGACTCACTGCGATACGCACAATACCAATTGAACAAGTCCTTGATGCCGCCTTCAACGTTGTTGAAGAAGTGCTCCTCGGTCGCGGCCAGGTGCTGGGCGTATTCCACCCGACGCGCCGGGTCTCGACCGCACAGGACCGTGGCATTGATCTCCAGCATCAAGTCCAGATGATGAAGATCAAACAGGTCGACACCCCGGGCCACATAGTCGTCAATCAGCGCGTAACCCTCAAGCACATTGAGCAGCACTTCGTCGGTCAAGGGGTCACGCGGCTCGGTAAATTGCGTGCTGAGCTCGGCGAAGCGGCCCTGCACTTTACGCAGGGCGCGTTCAATCGCTGACAAATCAAGACGATGGGTTACAGGCATTGATATTCCCGGGAAGACGTTGGCACAGGTACCGCCTTTATCGAACATGGATGGCTCAGCTGAACTTACCGCTGATGTAATCCTCGGTCATTTTTTCCCGTGGGTTGCCGAACACCTGGGTGGTCGGGCCCATCTCTACCAGATAGCCAGTGCGCGTGCCCTGGGAAATATCCACCGAGAAAAACGCCGTGGTATCCGCCACGCGGATGGCCTGCTGCATGTTGTGGGTCACCAGGGCGATGGTGTAGTCCTTCTTCAACTCCACCATCAGCTCTTCGACCCGGCGGGTCGCAATCGGGTCGAGTGCCGAGCAAGGCTCATCGAGCAGCAGCACTTCCGGCTCGGTGGCGATCGCACGGGCAATACACAAACGTTGCTGCTGACCGCCGGAAAGCGACAGGCCGCTGACCTTGAGCTTGTCCTTGACCTCGTCCCACAGCGCCGCACCCTGCAAGGCGTGCTTGACGCGATCGCCCAGGTCGCCCTTGTAGCGGTTCAGGCGCAGGCCGAACGCAACGTTGTCGAAGATGCTCATGGAAAACGGGTTGGGCTGCTGGAACACCATGCCGATGTAGCGGCGTACCACCACCGGATCGACGCCCTTGCCATACACGTCTTGGCCGAGGAAATGCACATGGCCTTCGAAACGAAAGCCCTTCACCAAATCGTTCATGCGGTTGAGGCTGCGCAGCACGGTACTTTTGCCGCAGCCCGACGGGCCGATGAAACCGGTGATCTTGTTTTTTTCAATCGGCACATGGCTGTCACGCACCGCCATGAAGTTGCCGTAGAAGATCCTGTCCAGCTTGCAGTCCATGACCACAGGCGACTGGGTGACAAACGGAGCGGCTACTTGCGCAGTTGATACGTTCAAATTCAGATGCTCCCGTTCTTAATACTTGGGCTTGCCGAAGATACGGCTGACGATATTGACGACCAGCACGATCATCACCAACACCAACGAGGCCGCCCAGGCGAGCTCGAGTTGGTTGTCGAAGGGCATGCCGGAGAAGTTGTAGATCAGCACCGCAAGGGAGGCGGTCGGGTTCATCACCGACAGGTCGCCGTCGTGGAAGATCCAGTAGTTGCTGAACAGCGCGGTAAACAACAGCGGCGCGGTTTCGCCCGCAGCGCGTGCCACGGCGAGCATCACGCCGGTGAGGATCGCCGGCAGGCCGGTGGGCAAGATGATTTTCCAGATCACCTGGGAACGGGTGCAGCCCATGCCGTAGGCGGCGTCCTTCATGACCTTGGGCACCATGCGCATCGACTCTTCAGCGGTCAGCACAACGATCGGCAGCATCAATACCGCCAATGCCACACCACCTGCGGGTGCCGAATAGGTGCCGGTAGTCATCACCACCAGCGCATAGGCAAACACCCCGGCCAGGATCGACGGCAGGCCCGTGAGCATCTTGGCGGCAAAGCGTGCGGTGTTCGCCAGCTTGCTGTCCGGTCCCAATTCGGCCAGGAAGATCGCGGCCAGGATGCCGACCGGCACCGCGATGGCGGCAGCAATGCCGACCATCACAAAGGTACCGGCCATCGCGTTGCCGAACCCGCCGCCGGTCTCGAAGCCGGTGGGCGGCAGTTCGGTGAACACCTCCAGGCTCAAGCGTGCGCCGCCACGGGTGATCAGCATGTAGAGCACGGAAATCAGCGGCACACTGGCGAGCAGCGCGCCAAGCCACACCAGCGTAGTCAACACCAGGCTACGCAGTGCACGCCCTTCGAATTTGCGTTGCAGGCTCGGCACCGCGGTTATAGGGGACGTGAGGTTAGTCATTGTTTAGTACCCCGCTGAGCGTAGAGCATGATCATGGAGCCGATAACGTTCACCAGCAGCGTGATGAACATCAACACGAGGGCGGCGTACATCAACACCTCGATCTCGTTGGGCCCGGCTTCGGGGAAGTTCAGTGCCAACAAGGCGGCCAGGGTATTGGCCGGCGCGAACAGCGAAAGTGAAATGTTGTTGGCGTTGCCCACCAGCATCGCCAGCGCCATGGTTTCGCCCAGTGCGCGGCCCAGGCCGAGTACCAGGGAACCGAAGATACCGGTGGCGGCGGATGGCACCATCACCTTGAGAATCGCTTCCCAGTGGGTGGTGCCCATGCCATAGGCGGCCTGTTTGGTTTTCATCGGCACGCTGGTCAGCGCGTCCTGGGACACGGCGGCAATCGTCGGCAGAATCATGATCGCCAATACCAGCGCCGCCGGCAGCAACCCGGGCCCGCTCAACGAGGTGCCGAAAAACGGTATCCAGCCCAGCTCGCTGTTCAACCAGGTGGTCAGGGGCCGGATCGCCGGGATCACCACGTAGATGCCCCACAGGCCATACACCACGCTGGGGATGGCCGCGAGCAATTCGACGATGGTACGAAATACCGCGGCCAGCTTCGCCGGCAGGAAATCCTGGGTCAGGAAAATCGCCATACTGACTCCGAAGGCGCCTGCAATCAGCAGCGCAATCAGGGCGCTGTAGAGCGTGCCCCAAATGGCCGGAAGAATGCCGTACTTGCCTTGGTTAACGTCCCAGACACTGCCAAGCAGCACGTCGAAGCCGTGCTTTTCCATGCCTGGAAGGGCCTTGCGTCCCACCTCGAATACCAGGGCGACGACCAACGCCAGAATCAGCACCACCCCGATTTTCGCAAGCGCACGGAAGGTGCGGTCTACCAGGAAATCCTTTGCCGAGGGAGGTTGGCAGGCAGAGTCCGGGTTAACCGGTACGACGAAAGGTTTGATCATTGGTCAATTCCGGAACAAAGGGGGAAACGCTTCCGGCATGGCTGGCAGCACACACCGGGAGCGGCCGCACGGGTATTACTGGATGTTGGCGGAGGCTTTGCGCACCTGATCGACCACCGATTGCGGCAGCGGGATGTAACCCATCGAATCGGCGATTTTCTGCCCTTCGGTCAGGCTGTATTCGACCATTTCGCGCATGGCCTTGGCCTTGGCCGGGTTACCGTTATCCTTGCGGAAGATCATCCAGGTGTAGGAAGTGATCGGGTAGGACTTGGCACCGTCCGGATCCGGCAACCAGGCCACCAGGCTTTCCGGCATCTTCACCGCGGCCAGGGCCTCGGCACCGCTTTCGGCGTTCGGCACCACATACTGGCCGGCCTTGTTCTGCAACTGGGCAAAGTCAACCTTGGCCAGCTTGGCGAAGCCGTATTCGATGTAGCCGATAGCGCCCGGCGTCTGGCGCACGGTGGCGGTCACGCCGTCGTTCTTGGGCGACTTGATAAACTTGTCGCTGGCCGGCCAGTTAACGGTGTTGCCCTCCCCCAGCGCCTGCTTGAACTCAGGGTTGATGGTCGCCAGGTGCTTGGTGAAGACCGCCGTGGTGCCGCTGGAGTCCGCACGTACCACCACGGTGATCGGCGTATCGGTCAGCTTCAGGTCCGGGTTGGCGGCCACGATCTGTGGGTCATTCCACTTGGTGATCTTGCCCAGGAA
This sequence comes from Pseudomonas sp. rhizo25, assembly GCF_031931935.1. Classification (NCBI taxonomy): domain Bacteria; kingdom Pseudomonadati; phylum Pseudomonadota; class Gammaproteobacteria; order Pseudomonadales; family Pseudomonadaceae; genus Pseudomonas; species Pseudomonas sp. rhizo25. The sequence goes on along the minus strand of NZ_JAUJXA010000003.1, from coordinate 289,559 downwards.
GATATTGGAGTAAACCTCGCGTGGCAGCTTGAGCCCCTTGGGATTGCCCGGCAGGTTATAGGCCAGCACGATTTCGCCCGCGGTCATCGGCAGCAACTGCACGCCTTCGGCCACCTTGGCGATGTCTTCGTCTTTCATGGCCGAGTCACTGGCGGCGAAATCGACGGTTTTGTTCAGGAAGTCCTGCACACCGGCGCCGCTGCCCTTGGATTGGTAGTCCACGGTGACGCCAGCGGTCTTCTTGCTGAAATCCTTGAACCAGGTGAGGTAGATCGGTGCAGGGAAGCTGGCGCCGGAACCGGTGAGGCGCACGTTCTCGGCGGCAAAGGTCATGGAGGAGGCACAAAGAGAAACCGTAACGGCCAGTGCTGCAGACTTCATCAAGCTTTTCATTAAAAGGAACTCGTTGTGGTGACGGGCTCCCGAACTGTGCAGCAGGGTTGTTACATTTTTATGAAAATTGAGTGGCAAACCGGGTTTTGTCCCGGTTTGCCACTACAGCCCTATATTTTTAGTGCATTGGTTAGTAACAAAATGCGACTAAAATGCTCGGATCCTCCAGCGCCTTAATGGTAGCCATCGCCAATCCTCACTTTGCCGCGAAATACGTAGTAGCTCCAGCAGGTGTACATCAGGATGATCGGCAGGATGAACAGCGTGCCAATCAGGATGAATAACTGGCTAGAGGGCGGCGATGCAGCGTCCCACAAGCTGATGGATGGCGGCACAATGTTCGGCCAGATGCTGAAGGCCAGGCCGATATACCCCAGAAATACCAGGACCAGGGTGAATACGAACGGCCAGTGCGAGTGATGTTGGCGTAAACTCTTCAACAGCCCCACCAGTGCCAGTACGCCCAGCAGCATCAGGCCGCCGAACATCACAATGTGCGCCTGGGCAAACCAGCGCAGGGCGATTTCCGGGTGCAGCCACGGCGTCCACACACACAGCACTGCCACCACCGCCATCAGCGCGAAGGCCAGGTAACGGCTGAACAGGCGCATGCGCGATTCGAGCATGCCTTCGGTCTTGACCAGCAACCAGGTGCTGCCCAGCAACGCATACGCCACCACCAGCCCGACCCCGCAGAACAACGGGAACGGCGACATCCAATCAAGATTGCCCCCGGCAAACTGGCGATTGACCACAGGAATGCCGGCGATGTAGGTGCCGATCACCACGCCCTGGCAGAAAGTCGCCAGGAACGAGCCGCCGATAAACGCCATGTCCCAGATATGCCGCTTCTGCGGGCTGGCCTTGAAGCGGAACTCAAACGCCACGCCACGAAAGATCAGCCCGGCCAGCATGAACATCAACGGCAGGTACAACGCCTCCAGGATCACTGAGTACGCCAGCGGAAACGCCCCATACAACGCCGCGCCGCCCAGCACCAACCACGTCTCGTTACCGTCCCACACCGGCGCCACGGTGTTCATCATCACGTCGCGTTCCTGCTCGTCCGGGATCAGCGGAAACAGGATGCCCAAGCCCAAATCGAAACCATCCATGATCACGTACATCATCACCCCGAAGGCAATGATTACGCCCCAGATCAACGACAGGTCTATACCTTGAATGCCCATGTGCAATCCCCTTGATCAGTTGGTGTGGTCGCCGGACGCGAGCGTCTCGGTGACGGCGGACAGGGGGCGGCGTGGTGTACGCTCCTGGCCGGGGCCGCCCTGTGGCGGATGGTCGTGATGGGGCTGCGGGCCTTTGCGCACCAACTTCATCATGTAGCCGATACCCACGGCGAATACAGAGAAGTAGATGAGCACAAACAACGCCAGGGAGATGCTCAATTGCGTAACGCTGTGATTGGACGCCGCGTCTGCGGTGCGCATCAGCCCGTAGACCACCCACGGCTGGCGCCCTACTTCGGTGGTGATCCAGCCGGCCAGCATGGCGATCAGCCCGGCCGGCCCCATGAACAACACCAGGCGCAGGAACAGGCGATTGCGATACAGCGCGCCGTTACGCCGCAAGGCGAAGCCCAGCAAGCCAGTAAGGATCATCAACATGCCCAGTCCGGCCATGATGCGGAAGCTGAAAAAGATGATGGTCGAGTTCGGCCGGTCCCCCTTGGGGAAGCTCTTGAGCGCCGGGATCTGTTTGTCCAGGCTGTGGGTGAGGATCAGGCTACCCAGGTACGGCACTTCGATTGCAAAGCGGGTCTTCTCGGCCTGCATGTCAGGGATGCCAAACAACACCAGCGGCGTCGCACCATCGCCGACGTTTTCCCAGTGCCCCTCAATGGCGGCAATTTTCGCCGGCTGATGCTCCAGAGTATTAAGGCCATGGGCATCACCCACGATTGCCTGGATCGGCGCCACGATCAGCGCCATCCACATGGCCATCGAGAGCATTTTGCGCACCGCCGGCGTGTCGTTGTTACGCAGCAGGTGCCAGGCCGCCGATGAGCCGACAAAGAACGCAGTGGCAACGAACGCGGCAATCGCCATGTGCGCCAGGCGGAACGGGAATGACGGGTTGAACACGATAGCGAACCAGTCCAGCGGCATCACCCGGCCATCGACGATGGAGAAGCCTTGAGGCGTTTGCATCCAGCTGTTGGACGCCAGGATCCAGAACGTCGAGATCAACGTACCGATGGCGACCATTACCGTGGAAAAGAAGTGCAGGCCTCGCCCTACCCGGTTCCAGCCAAACAGCATGACCCCGAGGAAGCCCGCCTCCAGGAAGAACGCCGTCAGCACCTCATAGGTGAGCAACGGTCCGGTGATGCTGCCGGCAAAGTCCGAGAAGCGGCTCCAGTTGGTGCCGAACTCGTAGGCCATGACCAGGCCCGAGACCACGCCCATGCCAAAGTTGACGGCGAAGATTTTCGACCAGAAGTGATACAGGTCCTTGTAGACCGCGTTGTTGGTTTTCAGCCACAAGCCTTCGAGCACCGCCAGGAAACTGGCCAGGCCGATGGTGATGGCGGGGAAAATAATGTGAAACGAGACCGTGAAGGCGAATTGAATTCGCGCAAGATCCAGCGCCTCGAGATTTAACATGGCAATACCCTTATGGAAACTTGATGCGCACGCGCACCTAGCCCGGCGTGCCTCAGGCCTCGTGGCCTGGGGCAAACGGATGTGCAGTGATCAGGGAAACCCAGGGCGCCGTAATGGCCGCCCCGGTACGGCTCAAGCGCCGTGGGACTGGATCAGATTGCTGGCCGGCGCGGGTTCAAGCCGGATGGCGATGAACTTCGACGTCGGGGTAAAGGTGCGGTCGCCATAGCTTTCCAGCGGCACCAATGGGTTGGTTTCGGGGTAATAGGCGGCGGCCTGCCCGGCGGGAATGTCATAGGCGATCAAGGTGAAGCCGCTGACCCGACGCTCACGGCCATCGCCCCACAGCGAGACCATGTCGACTTTCTGCCCCGGCTCGTAGCCCAGCTTGCGGATGTCCTGTTCATTGACGAACACCACATCGCGCATGCCATAGACGCCGCGATAACGGTCATCGAGCCCGTACAGGGTGGTGTTGTACTGGTCATGGGAACGCATGGTCTGCAGGATCAGCTCCGGCTTGACGTCCAGGTTGCGCACGCCTTCGCTGACCAGGTGCGCCGGCAACACGCTGGAGACAAACTGGGCTTTGCCGGTGTCGGTTTTCCAGATGCGTCGCGCTGCGTCGTTGCCCAGGTGGAAACCGCCCGGGTGCAGCAGTTTGGTGTTGAAGTCCTTGAAGCCGGGAATGGTGTCGGCAATCAGGTCGCGGATGCGGCCGTAGTCCGCCACGGTCCACAGCCAGTCAATCGGGTGCTTGCCCAGGGTCGCATTGGCGATCCCGGCGATGATTGCCGGTTCCGAACGCATCAGCGGCGACTTGGGTTTCAGCTGGCCGTGGGAGATGTGCACCATGCTGAAAGTGTCTTCAACGGTCACGCCTTGCGGGCCTTCTGCCTGGATGTCGATATCGGTCCGGCCCAGGCACGGCAGGATCAAGGCTTCGCGACCCGTCACCAGATGGCTGCGGTTGAGCTTGGTGGCGATGTGCACGGTGAGATCGCACTTGCGCAGCGCCGCATGGGTGCGCGGGGTGTCCGGCGTGGCTTGGGCAAAATTGCCGCCCAGGCCGATGAAGACCTTGGCGCGCCCTTCTTCCATGGCAGCAATCGCCATGACCGTGTTGTGACCATGGCGGCGCGGTACCTTGAAGTCAAAGCGTGCTTCCAATGCGTTAATCAACTCCGGCGGCGCCAGTTCGTTGATGCCCATGGTGCGGTCGCCTTGCACGTTGCTATGGCCGCGCACGGGCGACAGCCCCGCCCCTGGCCGGCCGATGTTGCCGCGCAACAGTTGCACGTTGATGATTTCCTGCACGGTCAGCACCGAGTGCGTGTGCTGGGTCACGCCCATCGCCCAACACATGATCACCCGCTTGGCGCGCCGGTACATACGTGCGGCCAGCTCGATATCCTCAAGGCTCAGGCCCGATTGCTCGACGATATGCTCCCAGGAAGTCGCGTCCACTTGCGCCAGGTAGCGCTCCAGGCCCGAGGTATGCTGGGCAATGAAAGCGCGGTCGAAAACTGCCTCGCCATCGTTCTCCAAGGCTTCACGTTCCCATTTGAGCAGGAACTTGGCGATGCCGCGAAAAGCTGCCATGTCGCCGCCCAAGGCCGGGCGAAAGTACGCCGACGAGGTAGGTTCGGAACCATTGGTGAGCATCTCCAGAGGATGCTGCGGGTGTTGGAAACGCTCCAGCCCACGCTCCTTGAGCGGGTTGAAACAAATCACCTGAGCGCCGCGCTTTACCGCCTCGCGCAGTGGCTCAAGCATGCGGGGGTGGTTGGTGCCGGGGTTCTGGCCGATGACGAAAATCGCGTCGGCTTCTTCCAGGTCATCGAAAGTCACCGTGCCTTTGCCCACGCCGACACTGTCGTCCATGCCCAGGCCGCTGGCTTCGTGGCACATGTTCGAACAATCGGGAAAGTTATTGGTGCCGTAGGCGCGAACGAACAGCTGGTACAGATAAGCCGCTTCGTTACTGGCGCGCCCCGAGGTATAGAACTCGGCCTGGTCCGGCGACTCCAGCTCGTTGAGGTGCTTGGCGATCAGGGCAAAGGCATCGTCCCAAGAGATTTCGACATAACGGTCCAGGGAGTCGTCATAGCGCATCGGGTGGGTCAAGCGGCCCTGGTATTCGAGCCAATAGTCACTTTGCGCTGCCAGCGACGACACCGTGTATTTGTTGAAGAACGCCGGGTTGACCAGGCGCCCGGTGGCTTCCCAGTTGACCGCCTTGGCGCCGTTCTCGCAGAACTTGACCATGCCGCTTTCAGGCGACTCGCCCCAGGCGCAACCGGGGCAGTCGAAACCGCCGTTCTGGTTGGTCTTGAGCATCGCGCGGATGTTCTTGAGCGCGTTTTCACTGCCCAGCCAGTTTTTCGTCACCGCGATCAGCGCGCCCCAACCGGCGGCCGCCCCCTTGTAGGGTTTATAACGCTCAACTTCGCTCATGATGCTTCTCCAGGACTTCACGCATAGGCAGCGCCTAACTTAAAGCCTTTATTGGTGGTTATTTTCAGGCATTGCAGAACGCAAACAGTGTTTGCACCGATCTTTCCACGGTCTCAAAATCGGTTTACATATTCAGGCTAGGCCCTGCAAAAACATCTGTCTAATCACAAATAATGACCACGCCATCGATAACATCGATCACCATTAAAGTCGTTATTTTTCATAGTGATATGAGCTTAAAAAATCTAAATAAAATCGCTATAGATTTCATCGATCACTCAGTTGCTAATAGTGATTAGACGCCCTTCAAAAACAACTTTAGGCTTGAATCAAATAAGGCTCTCATCTCTGTCGAGCGCTCAAAAACAACGCCATGGCTACGCTCTTATTGAGCCGCAGCCGGAGGTTTCCATGACCGATAAGATCCTGATGGATAGTTTTTCTCGCCGGGTCGACTACCTCAGAATGTCGGTGACCGACCGCTGCGATTTCCGTTGTGTGTATTGCATGGCCGAAGACATGCAGTTCCTGCCGCGCCAGCGCATCCTCACGCTGGAGGAGCTGTATCAACTGGCTGAAAGCTTCGTAGCGCTGGGCACTCGCAAAATCCGCCTGACCGGCGGCGAGCCGCTGATTCGCCCGGGCGTGGTTGACCTGTGCCAGCGCATCGCCGCCCTCCCCGGCCTGCGCGAGCTGTGCATGACCACCAACGGCTCACAGCTGGGCAAGCTCGCCGCCCCCTTGTTCGAGGCTGGCGTGAAGCGCCTGAATATCAGCCTCGACAGCCTCGACCCCCAGCGCTTTCGCGAACTGACGCGCACCGGCGACCTGGCCAAGGTCATCGCCGGTATCGACGCCGCGAATGCTGCAGGCTTTCAACACACCAAACTCAACTGCGTGGTAATGAAAGGCCGCAACGATCACGAGATCAACGACCTGGTAGCGTTCGCCATCGAACGCAGCGTGGATATCAGCTTTATCGAGGAAATGCCCTTGGGCGTGATCAGCGAACACAGCCGTGCCGAGGCGTTCTACTCCAGCGCGCAAGTGCGCGAGCGCATCGCCGAACGCTACACCCTGATCGACTCGGCCGAATCGACCCAGGGCCCTTCACGCTACTGGCGCCTGGCCGAAGCGCCGCATATCCGCCTGGGCTTTATTTCCCCCCACAGCCACAACTTCTGCGGCACCTGCAACCGCGTGCGGCTGACCGTAGAAGGCCGCTTGCTGTTGTGCCTGGGCAACGAGCATTCGGTCGACCTAAAGGAGGTGCTGCGCCGTTATCCGGGTGAACCACAACGGCTGGAGCACGCCATCCTCGAGTCGATGAAGATCAAGCCTTATCGACACAACTTCGAGCTCAACGATGATGTGCAGGTGGTGCGTTTCATGAACATGACCGGCGGCTAATCGACCCGGCTTTCCCTTTTTTGTATCGAGCTGCCCCGAGGTGCCCCATGCACGAGGGCAGCGGCGGTGAACAGCTCGTACTGGATGAGTCCCTGCACACCATTGCAGACGTCAGGCAATTCCTATGCGCCCGCGGTGAGACCTGGCAGCAGGTGCTGGGTGAAACCAGCCTGACGACTTTGGGTGCGCCGCTGGACCTGTGGGAGGGGGCTTGCTCCCGATGGCGGCCTGACAGGCGACCAGAATGCTGGATCAAGACTGATTACTCTTGCCCGACCACTCGGTACCTCGCCAAGGCGCGGCGTGCGCGAATCAGAACAACTCAGAGAACGGTATGAACCGCACCGTATCACCGGCCTGCAACGTGCTTCCCTCGCAAATTTCAACCAACCCATCCGCCCACGAAGCACCCAGCATCACCCCGGAACTCTGGTTCGGATACAGCACCGCCCTGCCCGCCTCGATCCTGGCGCGCAGGTATTCGCGGCGACTGCCGGCCCTGGGCCAGTCAAACCCCACACTCACCGCAAAGCTCATCGGCGTGACATCATCGACGCCCTGGATGCGCAACAGATATGCCCGCGCCAGCAGCCCGAAGGTCACCAGCGCCGAGGCCGGGTTGCCGGGCAGGCCAATCACTGGCACACGGCCAAATGAACCGACGGTCAGGGGTTTGCCCGGTTTGATTGCAAGTTTCCAGAACAACGGCTTGCCGCATTCACGCAGTACCTGGCCGAGGCAGTCGGCATCGCCGGCCGACACGCCGCCGGTGGTCAGGATCAGGTCAGCGGCGTGCTGCAACTGCTCCAGCTTGAGCCGAGTCAGTTGCGGCTGGTCGGGAAGAATGCCACCGTCGATGACCTCACACCCCAGCGCGCCCAGCCAATGGCTGAGCAAGGTGCGGTTGCTGTTGTAGATGCAGCCAGGCTTGAGCGGCGTGCCCGGCTCGGCCAGTTCATCGCCGGTGGACAGCAGCGCCACCCGTGGACGGCGTACCACCGATACATGGGTGCAGCCCTGGGCCGCTGCAACGGCCAACTCGAAAGGGCCGAGTCGCTTGCCGGCCTGCAGTAATACCTCACCGGCGCGGTTTTCCTGGCCTTGGGCGCGGATATTCTGGCCCTCGCGCAACGGCTGGGCGAAGTGCACGCGCGCATCGTCCAGCACCTCGGCGTTCTCCTGCATCTCGACGCAATTGGCACCGTCCGGCACCGGTGCGCCAGTGAAGATGCGCACACAAGTGCCGGGCTGCAGCGGCTCAGGCTCTTGACCGGCGAAGACCTGTTGCGACACCGGCAGTGGCTGGCCCCGCCAACCCGTGAGGTTCAGGGCGTAGCCGTCCATGGCACTGTTGGGCCAGGGCGGCAGGTCCAGGGTCGCCACCAAGTCATTGGCCAGCACCCGTTGCCGGGCATCGCTGAGCAACACCGACTCGCTGTCTTGCAGGCGGTGTTCCTGGGCCAGGGCCAACAATGCAGCAATGGCCTCCTCCACCGACATCAGCGCGGCGCGGCTCATCCCCGTGTGCCACACAGTGCGATCGGCTTGAGATGCGGCACAAAATTACAAGGGCGGTGACGCGCATCGAGCTGCTCGGCAAGAATACCTTCCCACGCAGTACGGCAAGCCCCGGTCGAGCCCGGCAGGCAGCACACCAGCGTGCCGTTGGCCAGCCCGGCCAAGGCGCGGCTCTGCACCGTGGAAGTACCAATATCAAGAATCGAGATCGCCCGAAACAGCTCACCGAAACCGTCAATGTGCTTATCCAGCAAACATCCCACTGCCTCGGGAGTGCTGTCGCGGCCGGTAAAACCGGTGCCGCCGGTAATCAATACCACCTGCACGCGCTCATCGGCGATCCAGGTCGCCACCTGGGCGCGGATTTTATACAGGTCATCCTTGAGCAGATTGCGCTCCACCAGGCTGTGCCCGGCTTCCAACAGACGGCTGACCAGCAATTGCCCGGAGGTGTCATTGGCATATTCGCGGGTATCGCTGACCGTCAACACGGCAATATTCAAGGGTACAAACAATGCATCCGACGTTACGCTCATGTGATTCTCCGGCAGGCGATTATCAAGACAATGGCCGCAGGCTAAAGCGCTGAAACGATGGCTGTCTAATCGTTACGGCTGACCGGGTTATCGAGCGTTTCTATCACGGCTTTTACAGGCGGCCCTGGACTGTTATCGAGTGCATCAATCGCGTCGTCAATACAGGTGATTGGACGTGCCTGCCGTTACAATGAGATCGTCTGTTCATTCATTCGTCGGGTTACGCGGGTTTCCAGCACCTCGCGCCTCGAACGGCTCTCACTTATTCCCAGGCAGGTGCCTTAATGGACATAAAGCAACTCAAATTCCTGATCGCGCTGGAGCAGACCCGGCACTTCGGCCAGGCTGCCGCACGCTGCCACATCACCCAGCCGACCCTGTCGATGCGCCTGCGCAACCTGGAAGATGAGCTGGGCCTGGAGCTGGTCACCCGCGGCCAGCGCTTCGAAGGCTTCACCCAGGCCGGTGAGCGCGTGCTGGCCTGGGCCCGGACCCTGCTTGCCGCCCACGATGGCTTGTTCGCCGAAGCCGCCGCGTGCCGTGGCCAGTTGGTCGGTAACCTGCGCCTGGGCCTGGTGCCGCTTAGCGGGTTCAACCCGATCAGCTACATCCAGGGTTTGTCCCACACCTTCCCGGAACTCAAGTTCAGCCTGACCTCCATGAGTTCGGACAAGATTATCGAGGCCCTGGGCACCAACCAATTGGACCTGGGCGTGTGCTACCTGGACCATGTGAACGCCAACTATCTGGATTTTTTCGAATTGGGCGAGACCCGCGTCGGCCTGCTCTACGACACCCGTCATTTCCATTTCGACGGCACGGAAATGAGCTGGGAAGACGCGGCCGAATTGCCCCTGGGGATGATCAGTAATGGCATGCACTACCGCAAGTCCATCGACCTGAGCTTCCGCAGCCGCGGCCTCGATCCGCAGCCCATCCTTGAAAGCGATTCGACGTACCAACTGTTCCAGGCCATCCACGAGGGCTTCTGCTGCGCGATCATGCCCCTGGACAGCGGCCTGGAGAGCCCGATCGAGAACCTGGCGTTCATCAACCTGCCGGACGCCAGCGTTCTCGCGCCCCTGGGCATGGTGATGCGCAAGACCGAACCACGCTCGGCCATTGCCGAGAAGTGTTTTGCCGAGGCCAGGAAGTTGTTCGCGACCAAGACCGAGGTCTGACGCGCATAAAAAAGGCGCTCCGTAGAGCGCCTTTTTACCGCCGTTTGCTTTACTGCACACTTACCTGACGCAGTTCAGGCTTGGCCTCGCCGCCAATCGTGATGCGTTTTGGCTTGGCCTCTTCAGGCACCTCACGCAGCAGGTCAATGCTCAGCAACCCGTTGGTCAGGGCTGCGCCACGCACTTCGATGTGGTCCGCCAAGCGGAACGACAACCGGAAGGCACGCTGGGCAATGCCCTGGTGCAGGTAAGCGACCTTATCGTCGGTTTCGCGTTTTCCGCCGGAAACCGTCAAGACACCCCTTTCGACCTGGATATCCAGGTCCTCCTCGGTCAGGCCAGCGACGGCGATGACAATGCGGTAGGCGTCGTCACCGTGCTTTTCCACGTTATGAGGCGGATAGGAATTCGGAGCCTCGCTACGCAGCGCCGACTCGAACAGGTCATTGAAGCGATCAAAGCCCACCGATTGACGGAACAGTGGGGCCAACGAAAGGGTAGTAGCCATTTTAAAATCTCCTGAGTTTCTCCAAGTGATTTAGTACGCGACCCGAGTTCGGCATCGCGTGATCAAAAATTTATGGACGAGAAAACGGAATTCAAGGGGGCCATAAGAAATTTTTTCTTGCGCCAATGACTATCGCAAAAACCGCAGTGATACCGCATGTGCTCTAATCTGAATGCCAGGCGTGCTTTAAACCGTGAGCGCCTGAGACAGCCCTTGAGGTACAAAAAAATGAAAATGACATTCCCTGCCCTGGCATTGGGCATCCTGATTTCCCAAGGGGCCCTGGCCGCCGGAGATGGCACAGCCGCGCTGGGCGGCGGTGTCGGCGGCGCGTTGGGCAATGTGGTAGGCCAACAGCTCGGCGGGTCGACCGGTGCGGCCATCGGTGCAGGCGTGGGCGGCGCCGCCGGTGGCGCGGTTGGCGCGCAAAAGGGCAATAAAACCGAAGCGGCGATTGGCGGCGGTTTGGGTTCTGCCGGCGGGTCGGTGATTGGTAATCGCCTGGGCGGCACCACCGGTTCGACCATCGGCGCGGGTGTAGGTGGCGCCGCAGGTGGCGCGCTGGGTAACAACCTGGCCGATGACGAGAGCAATCATCGTTCAGGCGGCGCGAAGCACAAAGGCAACAAGCATAAGCACAAGAATAAGCATCATTGATCGTCTGATGCTGTTCTGATTGCAAACAAGCCGGGCTCAAAGGCGTTGAATTCCTTTCAACCCGGCTTGTCAACACCCGCCCCGTGTTATATCGGCGAGCTGCTCACCACCCGCAGCGCCAAGCCTTCATAAGCATCCAGCGTGATAGTGAAATCACCCTCGGCGCTCAGGTCGCCTTCCACCCGTTCATTGATGATGTCCACTACCATCCCCGCCGCGATATCGGGCAAGTGCAAGGTTTCGGTGATCGGCGTCGCGCCGAAGTTCAGCGCGGTGATCTGCGTGCCCTTACCGGCCGGCAACTCGTGGACCATGATCAACAATGCGGGGTTTTCCACGTCCGGCACCAGTATCTGGCGACTGGCGGCAATGTCGTAGGCGCGGCGCACGGCGAGGATTTTTTGCAGTTGCGAAGCAAATGACTCCGGGTCTTCCAACTGGCTGTTCAGGCTGCCATACAGGCTTTTCGAGCGTGGCATCTGCCCGGCCGACAGCTCGGCATCGGGGTTGAGATCGACCAGGTCGTAGGCGCCGCGATGGATCCAGCGGGTATCGCCATCGGCCATCAAGTGCGCGACTTCCTCGGCTGCCAATGGCAGCGCGCCCACCAGGTCCCAGCCGGACAGCGCAAACACGCCAGGCTGCATGGCGTTGTACATCACCAGCAGCAGATGGATCTGGCGAATCTGCTGGATATCGGCCGGGGTGATCGCTTCAAGGTCACGAATACCCAGGGCAGCGGTGATGATGCTGGCAGTGGTGCAGGACACGCCATTGGTGACGAACTTAAGGTTATACGGCGCATGCTCGCCGGTCAGGCGTTCGTACATCTGCTCGCGGATGTGCTCGCGCAGGATGTTGCCGGGAAAGGTCTGGCCCTGGAACAGGAACGTGTCATGGGCGTGCAGCGTCCAGAAATGCACCAGCTCCAGGGTCAGTTCGTCATGGTTCTGCAAGGCATGGATCAGTGACCCCGGATCAATGCCGAGGTTATGCATCTGGCGCAGCATCAGGCGCAGGAATTCAGTGTCGCCCATCAGCAACGCATGCTGGTAGGCCGGGCGGGTGATGAAGTCATAGGACAGGTCCGCACCGCCGTGGGACATGGACGCAATATCGTCCACCGTAAGGTTGAGTTCCTGGAAGCTGAAACCGCCGGCCTTGCGGATCGCTCCGCCAAGCAACTGGTTGCCGGTGATCGACAGTGGATGGCTTTCCGACCAGGCCGTGCCATCGAGCTTGCGCTCCACGCCGAGAAAACCGTTGGCGTCCAGGCGCAGGATCTTGGCACCCATCACATCGATGGCGTGCAGCGCGTCACCGATAATCATCTGCTGCGCGGCGAACGAAGGGTCAAGCCAGTTCAGCGAGGGTTGGCCTTCCTTGAAGTAATGCAGGTACACCCAGCGGCGTGGCTTGCCATCCACGCCGAGCACCACAGGTGTGGCGCTCCAGTCGGTTTCCTTCACCCCGGGCTCGAAGAAAATCACTCGTTGCAACTGGCCGACGATGTAGTTCTTGTCGCGCAGCGCATCCACCTGCAGCGGGCTAAGGTTCTGCGCATCACGGCCCTCGGCCACCTCAGGCAGCAACGGCCAGTCTTCCTCGCGGATTTCCACCATGTGGTACAGCCCGGGGTAGTCCTCGTAGGCCATTTCCGCCAGGCGAAAATCGGCGCCCTTGCCGGTGTGGGATGGAATCACGTCGTCGATGATCACCGCATTGTGCGCGGCGGCCATGCGTGTCAACGCCTGCAACTGCGCCTCGGTGCCCAGTTGCGGGTCGATATCGAAGCTGATGCGGTCGAAATTGCCGTCGATGGTCGGCGTGTGTTCGGTGCCAGACAGGCCACCGGACTTTTTCAGCGGGCCGTTATGAATGCCTTGGATACCGATCTTCGACAAGGCATGCCACAGGGTTTCATCCCCCAGCGCTTCCAGCACCGTGCCGTCTTCGCGGGTGACAATCGACGCCGGGTACGCGGTGAACCACACCGATGACAAGGCTGAAGCATCCCGCGGACGCGTATGTGCGTACGGCTGCTGCCACAAGCGGCCCTGCCCGGAATACAGTTTGGCCCGCTGTCGCGCCGCGTGCAGCATGGATTGCTGCACCAGCCAGTTCACATGGTCGTTGTTCGCCGCGGTCATAAGCTCGATACCTGTGGTGGTCAAAAGGTTACTCGTAAGCATAGGAGGGGCGGGCGCGCCATTCGTTGCATTGAAATGGAGCCAAGGCAGGCAGCAATCCAAAAATGTGGGAGGGGGCTTGCTCCCGATAGCGGTGCTTCAGTCGATTCTTGTGTGACTGACACACCGCTATCGGGAGCAAGCCCCCTCCCACATTGGACTTTCGTGTGTCCGCCCTCCTGGTGTTGCTTGTCGATACTGCCTGGGGGTGAACCCGGTCAGCGCCTTGAACTGGCGGGTAAACGCGCTGTGGTCGGTGTACCCGCATTGCAGCGCCACCTCGGTAATCGGCAGGTCGGTATGCAACAGCCGCCGGGCATGTTCCAGTCGCACTTTCTGGATCATTTGCCGCGGTGTGAGGTGGAAGACGCGTTTGCAGTAGCGCTCCAGTTGCGCCACGGATATCCCTGCGATACGGGTCAACTCACCAAGGGTCACACGGCGGTTGAAGTGGTTGCGGATGTGTTCGTCCACTGCCGCCAGACGTTGATAGGCCGGGTGGGTTTCGCTGGCCGATTGCAGGTCGACCGAAATCCCCGCCAGGCCGATGATCGCGCCGAGATGGTTGTACAGCGGCCATTTGTGCGTGAGGCACCAGCCGGGCTCGCGGGTCCCATAGAGGTGCAGTTCAAGCTGGTCTTCAAGCACCAGCCCCTGCTCGAGTACACGTCGGTCTTGCTCGGTATAGCCCGGCCCCAGTTGCGCGGGAAACACCTCGGCGCTGGTCTTGCCCAGCAGCGGTTGCAACTGCCGCAGGCCGCATCGCTGCACCAGGGTGCGGTTGGCTAGCACGTAGCGGGCGTCGATGTCCTTGATAAAAATCGCGGCGTTGGGCAACACGTCGAGCATCGGCAGCAACTGCTCTACACCGCTCAATAGCTGTTCGATGCTGTGGGGGCGACTGCCTTGGAAAAGGCTCGCAAACGCGCTGTGCAACATGACTATCACTGCCCTTTTCGTGCTTTTACAACGCGCAGATTGCGCCATGCGCCAGGCGCTGTCGAGCGCGACAAACTGTGCTGAATTCGTCATCCATCCCAACGCAAAACATCAATCGCCGCCATGTCGATGGGTTCACGATAGCGCCACTGCATGCCTATCCAATAACTCAAAAGAAGGCGCCGCTATGTCAGGCCAAGGCAAGTTCAAGAAACAGCTGTCACTGATGGACCTCACCTTTATCGGGTTGGGTGCCATCTTCGGTTCGGGCTGGCTGTTCGCCGCCAGCCATGTGTCGGCCATCGCCGGCCCGGCAGGGATTTTTTCCTGGTTGCTGGGTGGTTTCGCCGTACTGCTGCTGGGCATCGTCTACTGCGAGCTCGGCGCTGCCCTGCCCCGCGCCGGTGGCGTGGTGCGTTACCCGGTGTACTCCCATGGCCCGCTGCTGGGCTACCTGATGGGCTTTATCACGCTGATCGCGTTTTCCAGCCTGGTGGCGATTGAAGTGGTTGCCTCGCGCCAATACGCCGCGGCGTGGTTTCCCGAGCTGACCAAGGCCGGCTCCAGCGACCCCACCACCCTGGGCTGGCTGGTGCAGTTCGCGCTGTTGTGCCTGTTCTTTGTCCTCAACTACCGCAGCGTCAAGACGTTCGCCATCGCCAATAACTTGGTGAGCGTGTTCAAGTTCATCGTGCCGTTGCTGGTGATCGGCGTGCTGTTCACCTTCTTCAAGCCGGCGAATTTCCAGATGCACGGCTTTGCCCCCTTCGGCCTCTCAGGCATCGAGATGGCGGTGTCGGCAGGCGGGGTAATCTTTGCCTACCTGGGGTTGACGCCGATCATTTCGGTGGCCAGCGAAGTCAAGAACCCGCAGCGCACGATTCCCATCGCGTTGATTCTCTCGGTGCTGCTGTCGACTGCCATCTACGTGCTGCTGCAAACTGCGTTTCTCGGCGGCGTGCCCACCGAAATGCTCGCCAATGGCTGGGCCGGGATCAGCAAGGAACTGGCCCTGCCCTATCGCGATATCGCCTTGGCCCTGGGCGTGGGCTGGCTGGCCTATCTGGTGGTGGCCGATGCGGTGATCTCCCCCAGCGGCTGCGGCAATATCTACATGAACGCCACCCCACGCGTGGTGTATGGCTGGGCGCAGACCGGGACCTTCTTCAAGATCTTCACGCGCATCGATGAAAAGTCCGGCATCCCGCGCCCGGCGCTGTGGCTGACCTTTGGCCTGTCGGTGTTCTGGACCCTGCCGTTCCCGTCTTGGGAAGCACTGATCAACGTAGTGTCCGCGGCGCTGATCCTCAGTTACGCGGTGGCCCCGGTGACCGTCGCCGCCCTGCGCCGGAATGCGCCGGACATGACGCGCCCGTTCCGGGTCAAGGGCATGGCGGTGCTGGGCCCGCTGTCGTTCATCATTGCCGCGCTGATCGTGTACTGGTCAGGCTGGAGTACGGTGTCCTGGCTGCTGGGCCTGCAAATCCTGATGTTTGTGGTGTACCTGCTGTGCGCGCGCTGGGTGCCGACCGCGCACTTGAATCTCAAGCAACAAGTACGCTCGTCTGCCTGGCTGATCGGCTTCTACGCCGTGACCATCCTGCTCTCCAAGCTCGGCAGCTTTGGCGGCGTCGGCGTGATCAGCCACCCGTTTGACACCCTGGTCGTGGCGGCCTGTGCCCTAGGCATCTACTACTGGGGCGCCGCCACCGGCGTGCCGGCCCACCTGGTGCGTCTGGAACACGAAGACGACGAAAGCGAAGCCGTCAGCGACGCGCCTTACCGCGCCCCACTGTCCCCGACAACCCATTGATGGAGCCTTCTATGAAACGGCTGCACGTGATTGACTCGCACACCGGCGGCGAGCCTACGCGCCTGGTAATGAGCGGGTTTCCTGAGTTGCACGGCGCCTCGATCGCCGAGCAACTGGAACACCTGCGCACCCACCACGATCAGTGGCGCCGCGCCTGCCTGCTGGAGCCACGGGGCAATGATGTACTGGTCGGCGCGCTGTACTGCGCGCCAGTCACACCGGGCGCCACCTGCGGGGTGATCTTCTTCAACAACGCCGGCTACCTCGGCATGTGCGGCCACGGCACTATCGGTCTGGTGGCCTCACTGCATTACCTCGGGCTGATCGCCCCGGGTGTCCACACCATCGACACGCCCGTGGGCCCGGTGGCGGCCACCCTGCACGAAGACGGCAACGTGACCCTGCGCAACGTGCCGGCTTACCGCTACCGCCGGCAGGTAGCGGTGCAGGTGCCTGGGCATGGCGTGGTGCTGGGCGACATTGCCTGGGGCGGCAACTGGTTCTTCCTGGTGTCGGACCACGGCCAGGCGCTGCAGATGGACAACGTGGAGGCCTTGACCGACTACACCTGGGCGATGCTCAAGGCCCTTGAGGCCCAGGGTATTCACGGCGCCGATGGCGCGCTGATCGACCATATCGAACTATTCGCCGACGACGACCACGCCGACAGCCGCAACTTCGTCATGTGCCCCGGCAAAGCCTACGACCGCTCCCCCTGCGGCACGGGCACCAGCGCCAAGCTCGCCTGCCTGGCCGCCGACGGCAAACTGGCCGCAGGAGACACCTGGGTACAAGCCAGCATCACCGGCAGCCAGTTCCAGGGCCGCTACGAATGGGACGGTGAACGTGTGCGCCCGTTCATCACCGGCCGCGCCTACATGACTGCCGACAGCACCTTGCTGATCGACGAGCAGGACCCGTTTGCCTGGGGTATCTGAGCCTTTTATTTATTGACCTGAATGGAGTTAGCACCATGAGCGACAACATCTTCACCGGCTGCATGCCCGCCCTGATGACCCCCTGCACCGCCGAGCGCAAGCCGGACTTCGACGCCCTGGTCGCCAAAGGTCGCGAGCTGATCGATATCGGCATGAGCGCAGTGGTGTATTGCGGCTCCATGGGCGACTGGCCGCTGCTCACCGAGGCACAGCGCCAGGAAGGCGTGGCGCGCCTGGTCGCGGCCGGCGTGCCGACCATCGTCGGTACCGGCGCAGTGAACAGCCGCGAGGCGGTAGCCCACGCGGCCCATGCCGCCAAGGTCGGCGCCCATGGCTTGATGGTGATTCCCCGCGTGCTGTCCCGTGGGGCTTCGGTCACCGCGCAAAAGGCCCACTTCGCGGCGATCCTCAACGCTGCGCCCAACCTGCCGGCGGTGATCTACAACAGCCCCTACTACGGCTTCGCCACCCGCGCCGATCTGTTCTTCGAACTGCGCCGCGAGCACCCGAACCTGATCGGCTTCAAGGAGTTCGGCGGCGCTGCCGACCTGCGCTACGCCGCAGAAAACATCACCTCCCAGGACGATGACGTGACCCTCATGGTCGGTGTCGACACCCAGGTGGTGCACGGTTTCGTCAACTGCAACGCCACCGGCGCGATCACCGGCATCGGCAACGCGCTGCCACGGGAAGTCCTGCAACTGGTGGCCCTGAGCAAAAAAGCCGCCAAGGGCGATGCCAAGGCCCGCCGCCAGGCGCGCGAGCTGGAAGCCGCCCTGGCGGTGCTGTCGTCGTTCGACGAAGGCTGCGACCTGGTGCTGTATTACAAGCACCTGATGGTGCTCAACGGTGACCAGGGGTACGCCCTGCACTTCAACGAAACCGATGTGCTCAGCGAGGCCCAGCGTCGGTACGCCGAGCAGCAATACGCGCTGTTCCGCCAGTGGTATGCCAACTGGTCGGCTGAACAGAACGTCGCTTGATTTTCTGTAGGAGCGAGCTTGCTCGCGAAGGTCGTTAACGATAACGCGTTCATCCCGAATGCACGCGTTATACGCACTATTTTCGCGAGCAAGCTCGCTCCTACAACACCCCTCTGTTTTTCAGGATGCCCCATGACTCTGACAGGCAAGATGCTGATTGGTCAGCAATCCCTTTGCGGCCATCGCGATGCGATCCGCGCCATCAACCCCGCCACCGACACGCCACTGGAGCCCGCCTATGCCGGCGGCGATGGCGAGCAGGTCGAGCAGGCCTGTGCACTGGCATGGGCCGCGTTCGATACTTACCGCGAAACCACCTTGGCAGATCGCGCCAGGTTTCTTGAAACCATTGCCGATAACATCGAAGCCCTGGGCGATGAATTGATCGAACGCGCCAGCGCCGAAACCGGCCTGCCCCGCGCACGCATTCAAGGTGAACGCGGTCGTACCTGCGGGCAACTGCGCGCCTTTGCCCGCACTGTACGCCTGGGTGAATGGCTCGACGTACGGGTCGATACCGCGCAACCCCAGCGCCAACCGCTGCCCCGCGCCGACCTGCGCCAGCGACATATCGCCCTGGGCCCGGTCGCAGTGTTTGGGGCAAGCAACTTTCCCCTGGCCTTCTCCGTGGCGGGCGGCGATACCGCATCGGCACTCGCTGCCGGTTGCCCGGTGGTGGTCAAGGCCCACAGCGCCCACCCCGGCACCAGCGAACTGGTGGGCCGCGCCGTTGCCCAGGCGGTCAAACAGTGTGGTTTGCCCGAAGGGGTATTTTCAATGCTCTATGGCGCGGGTAACGAGGTGGGTATCGCACTGGTGACCGACCCGCGCATCAAGGCCGTCGGCTTTACCGGTTCGCGCCGTGGCGGTGTCGCATTGTGCCAGGCCGCCCAGGCACGCCCGGAACCGATCCCGGTGTATGCGGAAATGAGTTCGATCAATCCTGTGTACCTATTTGCTGCCGCGCTTGAAGCACGGGCTGAAGCATTGGCCGAAGGCTTTGTCGCGTCACTGACCCAAGGTGCCGGCCAGTTCTGCACCAACCCTGGCTTGGTAATCGCCGTGAAAGGAAGCGCCCTGGACCGCTTTATCAAGGTCGCCAGTGATCTGCTTGCACGTTGCCCGGCCCAGACCATGCTCACCCCGGGCATTTTCAGCGCCTACGAAACCGGCGTGAATGCACTGGCCCAGCACGCCCAGGTTGCCGCCAAGGGCCTGGCGGCCGCCGGGCCGAACCAAGGCCAGGCCCACCTGTTCGTAACCCAGGCCCAGGCATTCCTGGACAACGAACATCTGCAAGCCGAGGTCTTTGGCGCCGCCTCGCTGGTGGTGGAATGCGGCGATGTCGAGCAAGTGCGCCAGGTATCCGCACACCTGGAAGGTCAACTCACCGCGACCTTGCACTTGGATGAGCCGGATTTGCCCCAGGCCCGCGCACTGCTGCCGGTACTGGAACGCAAGGCCGGGCGTCTGTTGGTCAACGGCTGGCCGACTGGTGTGGAAGTCTGCGATGCGATGGTGCATGGCGGGCCGTTCCCGGCGACCTCGGATGCGCGCAGCACCTCGGTGGGCACGGCGGCGATCCACAGGTTCCTGCGGCCGGTGTGCTATCAGGATTTCCCGGATGCCCTGCTGCCCAATGCCCTCCAACAGGACAACCCGCTGGGGCTGCGGCGCCTGCTTGACGGCCAGAGAGAGGCGTAGCCATGGCCGAGCCCAATCAAGCAGACATTGTGGTGGTCGGCGCCGGCATCATCGGCGTCGCCTGTGCCTTGCAGCTGGCGCGCCAAGGCCAGCAGGTGCAGGTTATCGACGCGCAGGCGCCGGGCATGGGCGCGTCCTACGGCAACGCCGGTCACCTGGCGACGGAGCAAGTGTTCCCCATCGCCGACCTGTCGATCCTCAAGCGCTTGCCGGCCATGCTCCTGGACCCCATGGGCCCGCTGCGCCTGGACTGGGCCTACCTGCCCCGCGCTCTGCCCTGGTTTATTCGCCTATTGTTGAATCTGCGACCGGCAAGCTACCAGCGCACCGTGGCCGGCCTGCGTGCATTGAATGAAGGCAGCCTGGGTGCATGGCAGCGTTTGCTGCATTCCATTGGGCAAACGCAACTGCTGCGCGAAGACGGTTCGCTGCTGGTGATTGAGCGCACCGAATCCCGCGTCGCCCTGGATGCGTTGCAGCAACGCATGCAGCAGCAAGGCGTCGCCGTGGAGTTCTGGAGCGGCGAGGCGGTGCGCACGGTAGCGCCGCAATTGAGCGACGCCATACAAGGTGGTTTGTTCTTCCCCAGTACCGGGCATTTTCTCGACCCCTATACCGTGGTCGGCGAACTGGTGAATGCAGCCAAGGCCGAGGGTGTGCAATTTCTGCAGCAGCGTGTTCTGGATGGGCGCCTGGATGACAGCGGTGTTTCATTGGTGACCGATCAAGGATTGGTGACGGCGCGCCAGGTGCTGATCGCCTGCGGCGCCCACTCGGCCAAACTCACTGCGGCCCTGACAGGCAAACAGGTACCGCTGGACACCGAGCGCGGCTATCACCTGATGCTGCCCCACGAACACCAGTGCCTGCCCTTCGCCGTCACCTCACTGGAACGCAAATTCATCATGACGCCCATGGCCGGCGGCTTGCGCCTGGCCGGCACGGTCGAATTCGCCGGCCTCGACCGCCCGGCGAATATGCAACGGGCCTGGCAGCTGCACCGCTTGAGCCAGGGGCTGTTTCGCCACAACCTGAACGACAGTGACGCCACACCGTGGATGGGTTTTCGGCCGTCCCTGCCCGACTCGCTGCCGATCATTGACCGGGTGTGCGAGGCCAAGGTGCTGCTTGCGTTTGGTCATCAGCATCTGGGGCTGACTCAGGCGGCGGTGACGGCTGAAAGGATCGGGCAACTGGCGGCAGGAGAGTCAGTGCCTGAGTTACAGCCCTATCGACTGGATCGCTTCTGAGCAAACTGATCCCGATACACAAAGGTTGGAGCTGTCCTGCTACTTGACCAATCGCTTTTCCTTGGAGGGGCGATAGCCGAAGTACGCGCTGTAGCACTTGCTGAAATGACTTGGCGAAACAAAACCGCATGCCACCAGTACATCCACCTGTGACAACTCGGTGTGCTGCAACAGGCGGCGCGCTTCGGTGACGCGCAGCTCCATGTAGTAGCGCTGCGGCGTAGTGCCCAGTTGCTCCTTGAACAGGCGCTCCAACTGGCGGCGGGAGCGGCCGGCGTAGACGGCGAGCTGATCGAGTTCAAGCGGTTCTTCGAGGTTGGCGTCCATCAGCTTCAGCACTTCGCGCAGAGGTGCGCTGACGCAGACGTTCTCCGTTGGCTTGATGCGGCGATAGCGTGATTCCTCGAACGCCAGGATGTCTTCGATGCCTTCGACCAGCGCCTTGCCGTGCAGGCTCTTGATCCAGTCCAGGGCCATATGGAAGGCGCCGGAGGGGCTCGACGCGGTGAGGCGGTCGCGGTCGATCACATAGGGCTCGCTGGTGACCTGGGCCCCCTTGGACACTTCCGCCAGCGCCGGGCGGTGTTCGGGGTGAATCGCGCAGCGGTAGCCCTGCAACAGGCCGGCGCGACCAAGGAACCAGGAGCCGTTCCACAAACCGGCAAGGCAAACGCCCGCCTCCGCGGCGCTGCGCAGCAGTTGAATGAACGGGTCGCTGGCCTTGAGTTCGGTACGGAAACCACCGCAGATGACCAGCAGGTCCAGCTCCTGAAGTGTCGACAACTCCAGGCTCGCATCGGGTCGGATCACCAGCCCGAGGTCACTGATCACTTCTCCCTCGCCCCAGCCGAAGGTGCGCGAGGCAAACAGCTCGGGGCGCAGCAGGTTGGCGGTCACGAGGGTGTCTAGGGTTTGGGTGAAGGCCGGCAGGGAGAAGTGTTCGAGCAGCAGGAAACCGACTTGGGTGACCGAGGTTGCCTGCGGGGTTTTGTCATTGAGGTAGCGCAGGTTCTTGCCTTGCATGCCACCGCTGAACTGGCGTCTTTCCATCGAGGGTTGGCCCACTCTTATTGTTGATGCAATGGGCGCTATCTTAGGGGCAAACGCTGTCACTGTCTCAATCGGCGTACCTGATATTGATAAATCCAAGATGCTTCAAAAGCCGCAGCCCAGCTACTGCGGCACCATCTGATATGGTTTTTTCTCTGTCATCTGCACCTGTATTGAACGCCGTCCCAGGCGGACAATAGGCGCCATCCCGACATCCCTGTCGCTCCCCGCCCTTCGGAGGCCTTATGACCAAAATGGCAATTTTCCTGTTCGGCTTTTTGGTATTGACCATCGGCATTGGCTTGCTGGCAACTATTTCGCCGGTTTGAACCTGAATCAGCTCACAAAAAGCATCGGATACAACGACAACACCAGCAACCCAGCCATGGACCAGTTGAACATCCGCAGCCAGCGCGGCTCGCGCAATACATTGCGCAGGCCGCTACCGCAACCGAGCCATACACACACGCTTGGCAGGTTGACCACGGCAAACACCACCGCAATCACCAGTACGTTAGTGGCGTAACCCTCAGCCGGCGTATAGGTGGTGATTGCACCCAGCGCCATGATCCAGGCCTTGGGGTTAACCCACTGGAAAGCCGCCGCACCCAGGAACGTCATCGGTTTGCCCTGTTCGTCGTTACTGTCCGATACCCCACCAGCGGTAGCAATCTTCCACGCCAGGTACAGCAGATAGGTGGCGCCAACATAGCGCAGCAGCGTGTACGCCCACGGGAACAGCTTGAACACTTCCCCCAGACCCAACCCGGCGCAAATCACCAGCAACATGAACCCTATGCTGATGCCCAAGGCGTGAGGGATCGAGCGGCGAAACCCGAAGTTCACCCCCGACGCCAGCAACATGGTGTTGTTGGGACCCGGGGTGATGGAAGACACGAAGGCAAAAAGCACAAAGGCTGACAACAGGCTGGTAGACATCAACATGAGGCGCGGTATCCAAGCGACAATGGTATGTCAGCGACGGTAGTAGGTTGCGGCGCCCATCGCCCGGTACAGCTGGAGAGAGATCGAGGCATACACTTTTGGAGGTCTACATTCACTTGCGCTCACGCAGATCACCGATGGGTTTCACAAACCTTTCACAGACCAGCATTTATGGTGGTTTCAGCTCCTTAATGAACTCCTTTTAGCCCGCGCCTCATCGCGGGCTTTTCTTTGCCTGATAATCGCACCGGGCAAAAAAAACATTCATTACCTACTTGGATGAATATCATGTCCTACGCTCTTATTCGCTTTAACCACACAGGCCAGAGTGAACGCCTTGATAGAAGATCTAGACGGTCCCCGAACTGCGCAGCAGGAATTGTTCTACGACCTTGAAGACGCCAGCGCTGTTATCGGCTGGTCCGTGGTTGAGCTGACCGCATTGGCCGCTGGCGGGCATTCAAATGATGCGGTTGCATTAAGGAAGGTCTGCGCATTACTCACTGCACAGCAGCAAAGGCTTGAAGCCTATGCCAATGAAGTCAAAGCACAGAGGATCAGCAGATCCGAGGCGCTGGGGTGACACCGCCCCTCGGATCATCGGACTGAGGCCAGCGCTGGCGGCTGGCACGCGCTACGAACAGTCAGTGACTTTGAGCGGAGGGCTGCTTGTCATGACCACGTTGTTTTTTTACACGCTTGCGCGCCCTGAGTTCGTATTGATGGTGAAAAAACCAAGCGATCAGGAGTACGCCCGTCACGCCAAAAACCAGGGTCAACAGCTCTAATGCAGTGCCTTCGTGTGAAAACATTTTTCGTTCCTCGTCCTGAAGTCGTTTGGCTGAAAAACAGTCAAACCGAAATTGTTCGTAACAATTCAAACATTTTTAGGGTAGTCGGCAAATGCTTCCGTGACAACCCCGACTGAGCTGTAACCATTGATCTAGACACGTCACTCGTCGAAAATCTACTTAATAACCTGCAGGCGATAAAAAACCCGTAGACGCTAATCTACGGGTTTCCAATAGCGCAGGCCCAGGTCGTAATCGACCCATGAGCACCGGCCTGCCCTGGTTCTCGATTACTTATTCAGTCCCGGACGCGTCCTGCTCCACCACCAGATCCAACACATAGACCGTCGAAGGCGCATCTGCTGGCGGATTCTTCCAGTCGTATTGCTTGACCCGCACTACCGTGCGCACGCCATCACGATGCTCAAAGCCTTCAATAGACTGATACAGCGGGTGCCATGTGTCCCGGGTCGGAAGCTGCAGGCCTGCGTCGTCATAGCGGCGCTCACGCACTTGCAAGCACTGATAGTCAGGGATCATCGGGTGACTGCACTTGACAGTGTTGGGCGCCACTTCCAGGAACTTGACCTCGCCCTTGCTACCGTAACGGGTCTCAGGAGTGGCCTCCCCCTGAAGCTTGAGCACCGAGCCGTCCACTGTAGTCAGTTGCAGCACTGGCCCCGTGTTATCACCGGTGATGACGGCGCGCAGATCACCTTTGAACAGTCGACCTACCTGGGCGTCAAGGTCCATCAGGCTCTTGTCACAGGCCATGAGCGTAGAAGCCAGTGACTGCACCTTCAGAACCCCTCCCTGATATTGATAGCCGCCGAACTGGCCATTGCAGCCACCGCTGATGTTCAGGTTCTTTTCACCGAAGGAAACACGCAACTTGCGCTCGATGCCTTTGTTCATCATAACGAGAGGTTTGCCCGAAGTATCAGTCGCCGAAACCAGGTTCCAGTAATAAGCAGATAATGCTGGCTGGCCTGCAGCGGTCGAGGTAGCAATGGGCATGGAAGGTGATTCTTCATGGCTTTTGGAAGGGGCGGCGCAACCTTGGACCAGTGCAGCACAAACGGCCACAAGAAGAATTTTGTGTTTCATGGTTCACTCTGTCAGCTTGATGAATACGGGCGTTATCTTGCGCGGGCAGGATAAACGCGCGGCTAAACCGGCAAGCGTTCGAGGTATTACTGAGTGTTGACCCAGCGCTCGCTCGGACGACCTCGTCCTTGACCGATAGCGATGGGACATCACTTTTTTCGTTCAGTTTCACGCAATAAGGACGCTGGAAGCGATACTACAGTCCCGGGCAACGACCTTTATCAGCGATCGATGAAATCTCCGACTTTCCTTGCGTCCTGTTCGAACCTTTCGAATATAGGAGCTGGTTTCGGGGTGTCGAACATACGCTGAGTCAGAAGCACCGTCGTCAGTTTCGAGACGGGATCGCTTTGCCATCTACTGCCAAACCCACCGCTCCAGCCGATCGTCCCCACACGAGCCCCGCTCGAGGTTTCTTTTGCGGTAACAGACAACCCATATCCCCAGCCTTGACCCTCCTGGAGGACAGACTCACCCTCCTTGCGCTGAGACGGTGTGAGGTGGTCGGTAGTCATCATCTTGACCGCATCTCTTGACAGCAATTGTCGTCCATTATTCGCGCCGCCATTGAGCAACATACGTACAAACGCCAGATAATCATCCACTGTCGAAACCAGGCCTCCATCACCTTGTTCAAAAGCGGGAGGTCGGCTCCAACCACCGGTTCTCGGGGCATCCCACTCTTCAAGTGTGCCTTCCTTCTGCCGGTAAGCGGTTACCAAGCGATCCAGCTTATCTTCCGGCACATAGAAGCCAGTATCTTTCATTCCAAGTGGACTGAAAATTCGTTCTGACAAGAACTCGCCGAACTGTTGCCCCGATGCGCGAGCAATCAGCACACCTAGAATGAGAGAGCCAATGTTATATATCCACTTTTCGCCAGGTTGGGCAAAGAGTGGCAGCGTTGAGATGCGTTGAAGCCATTGGTCAGCATTCAAACTCAACGTTGGGTCAGGTGGTCCGAAACCGGCGATACCGAGTGCTGATATCTTCTCCTGGATAGGGTATGTGCCGGGAGGCTGAAAAATAATTCCCCAACCTAAACGGAATGTCAGCAGGTCTTCAACCGTTATGGAGCGTTTTGCCGCGACGGTATCATCCACTGGTCCGTCGAGGTTGCGCAATACTTGTCGGTTAGCCAACTCCGGTAGCAGGCGGTCGACCGGCTCATTGAGTTTTAACTTGCCATCGTCAACGAGAAGCATGGTGGCCGCAGCCGTTATAACCTTGCTCATCGAGGCGATGCGGAAGATCGAATCACGTCGCATAGGCGGACCATCCAACGCCATGCGACCTAAAACGGCGACATGCGCATCGTCTCCACGCGCTAACAATCCGACCAGACCGGGTGCATGTCCCGCGTTAAGGGCTTTCTGTAAATTGGCATCGACAGACGACAAACGAAGATGTGAACTTTGTTCAGCCATCGGTTGTTCTCCTAAGTTTATATGCGTTCGGCCCTAGAACTTTAAACTGGACTCCCCCTGCGCCAGGCTTAGTGTGCTCTGGCCGCAAGGGTTGTCATATGCAAAATTTGGATTAATCAATAAATATGCATATTCGTCGTACTATCCATCAAAGGACAACAACAATTTTTCCTAACGCGCGGTCGCTTTCAATCAAACGATGCGCTTGACGGACCTCATCAAAGGCAAAGGTTCTGCTATTAATGGAAGGGATACGCTTGGCAGCGATTTCCTTTACCAACCATGGCAATGGTGTGTCTTCCAAAGGCAAGTCGGAAGTCCCCAACAAGCTGCTTGGGAAGAGGCTCAGCCGCACAGCACCCGGCATGTCCCCTCTCAGGTTGAATTGCTCAAGGTTGGGCGTACCACCCAGCCCGCCGACAACGCTCACCCCACCGAAGGGACGCACGGCCTTGAGGGTGTCCAATAGCGTTACGACGCCGACGACTTCAAGCGCCGCGTCGACCCCGCCCGGTGCGATTTCGCGAATGCGCGGGGCAATTTTACCATCGTCGATTACCACGATATCGGCCCCCACTTGGTAGAGGCGTTGGCTATTGCCCGCACTGCGGGTGGTCGCAATCACTTTTAATCCGCGGGCTTTTGCATAAGTGATAGCAGCAAGGCCCACTGCGGAAGTGCCACCGCGAACCAACAGCGTCTGACCCTTTTTAATCGCCAGGTTTTTGTCCAGTGCTCCCCAGACTGTTAAGTAGATTTCCGGCAGCGCGGCCAATTGCTCCCAAGGCAGCGTGGTGTCATCCAAGGCAATCACGTTATTGCTCAACACGGTGACTTGTTCGGCATAGGTGCCATTACGGGTAAATTGCAGTCCTCCCATGGCGGTAGCGACGCGCTGACCGGCGCTCAATTTGCCGGAGGGGTCTCGAATGACTTCACCCACAGCCTCAATACCCGGGACCCGTGGCTCGGTGATAGGTCCCATTCGGCCGGCGCGCAATGCGGTATCAATGCGGTTGATGCCAAAGGCGCGGACACGGATCAATACTTCACCGACTGTCGGCTCTGGGGATGGGATATCCCGCAATTGCAAAACGTCGGCATCGCCGGGCTGTTCGATCACATAAGCTTTCATGGGGAATCTTCCTCAAGTGCGTTGCAGGTATGAACCTTGCCGCTTGGGCAAGTGCTCGCACTATCCATCACTCTAAGCTGGAAGATAATCCACGCAAACGATAGGCTCTCCTACCAAATGTGAGAGGGTATCGTCATGGACTTAAACGCCGTTCGCATGTTCGTCAGTGTGGCGCAGGCCGGCAGTCTGTCCGCCGCAGCCGAACGCCTGAACATTCCACTACCCACCTTGAGTCGGCGCATTCGAGAGCTCGAACAGCAACTTAAGGTTCAATTGCTCGAGCGCTCGGTGCGGGGCACCAAACTCACCGATTCTGGGATGCGGCTGTATGAGCACGCCAGTCGGGGCATCGAAGCGCTAGTTGCGGGTGAGCAATCAGTCATATGTTCCCAGCGGCTTTTGACCGGACGTCTGCGCCTGTCGCTGCCGCCCTCGTTTGAACCGTGGTGGGACGTTGTATCTGCCTTTCAGCGCAGCTACCCGCAGGTACAAGTCAGCATCCACACCACTGAACGGCGCGTCGATCTGATCGAGGAAGGCATCGACGTGGCGCTGCGGGTTGGTGAAATCGCACACGAAACCCTGGTCGCCCGTCACCTGCTTAAATATCGTCATGTGCTGGTGGCCAGCCCCATGTTGATCGAGCGGCTGGGCCTACCCTCCAGTGTCGAGGCTTTACATGCATATCCTTGCGGCGTTTGGGGACGAGGCAACCAGGGCAACTGGTTATTGGGGGGAGAAACGATCAAGCCGGTAGCCATTCTGTCCACAAATGACTACATGCATCTGCGCAGCCGTGCACTGACGGGAGACCTGGTGACGGAGCTACCGCCCTTTCTCGCCGCAAGCGCTATCCGTGAAGGGACGCTCCAGGCCTTGCTGCCGGCCTATCCATTGCCAGAACAGCAAATAAACTTGCTCTATCCGTCGCATCATCATCCGTCGGCTATCGTGCGTGCATATCTGGACTTCGTGCAAGGATATGTAGAGTACATCGCGCAGGTATCAACAATATCTCAGTGATTTTTTGAGCGTTCGGATGGCGATCCAGACAACGAAAAAAAAGGCTCCCTACTTATCCAAGCAGGGAGCCAAAGGGGAAAACGTAATGCCATACATTGCTACGCTGGTTGCTCAGCGGTGTATGAAACCGGTTAATACGCCAGCGAGTAGCGGAATAGGTAAATGGCCGTATAACTCAGTTTTTTTCTGTGTTGACTGCTAAACGCGCTTTGAGAAGAGTTACGAGCAAGCGATCTCGCTCGGCCGCCAGCTCTTCAAAGCTTCTATCGGCCACTTCCGCATACAGACCCTGGATCATTTTCTCTTGCATCTGCGGCGTGAACTCAACGCCCCCCAGCGGCGTCCACCACGTCACCAAAGGACCAGCGAACTGTTTGTAAAAATGCTCAATTCCGCCTGCTCCGCCGCCAAGATGGTTCAAAAGCACGGGACCCATCACGCCCCAACGCAGACCCGGGCCCCAAGAGCAGGCCGTATCTGCATCTGCGACACTTACGACACCTTCATTGACGAGCGACATGATCTCTCTGATAAGTACCCCTTGCAGGCGGTTGGCTACATGCCCTGGTACCTCTTTGTTCAGTCGAATCGTTCGCTTGCCAAGGCTGGAATAGAAGGTTTGCGCACGATCAACTGATTCGCTGGAGGTCTGTTTACCGGCTACTAACTCCACCAGGGGAATCAGATGAGGTGGATTGAACGGATGCCCGACCAAGCAACGCTCTGGATGAAGAACGCAGCCTTTTTGGATTTCCGTCATTGTTAGCCCTGAAGAGCTAGTGGCGATCAGTACATCTGAGGCCAGGACAGCATCGAGTTGACGGTATAAATCCTGCTTGAAGTCCAATCGCTCAGGACCGTTTTCCTGTACGAAATCTACATCCGCGATATCTTCGAGAGAGGTGGAAAATGTCAGTCGCAGTTGCGAGGCGCCAGCCGCAACCAAGCCAAGCTCCTGCATCTCTGTCCAGGCTTTAGCGACATACTCGCGCAGTGCCGCTTCGGCTCCGTCCGCAGGATCAACAGCGATGACTTCAAATCCGTAAGCCAAAAACAATGCGCTCCAACTCGCGCCAATTACCCCTGTGCCGACTATCCCGATTTTTTTAATCACGTTGCTCATGGTTATTTCCATCCGTTAAAACAGACCGCGGTATTACTGATGAATACATCAGGCAGCCTTATGTGATAAGCGTGAGGATGAATGATCATCCACTGGTGAGCACAAGCTGAGCGTGGTCCACTGTCTGCCCACAATGGGGTTTTTCACTGCAATCAACTTGGCTTGACCTATAGTGGGGATGACTTGAGCCACGGAACAAATACCTTGATTGGCGCAAGCCATAACTGACAGGCATGGCCATCGTGATAGAGATCCGACACCTACGTTATTTCCTGGAAATTTCCGACATGGGCAGCTTTACCGCGGCTGCGCAGCGGCTGGGTGTAGCGCAACCATCTTTGACACGCCAGATGCACGCACTGGAAGAACATGTCGGCTGCAAGCTTTTTACCCGCTCCTGGCAGGGAGCCTGCCTGACAGAAGCGGGAGAAGTGTTGCAGAAGGAGGCTCGTCTGACGGTCAGCCAATTCAATTCTGCGATCAAGCGTACGCAGGATAAAGGAAAGCAGGTTCATAGACTGGTACTGGGAATGATCCCCGGAACGGAGGATGAACTGATGGGCCGTGTTTCGACGGCACTGGGCCCCGAAATGAAAGGCATTGCGGTAGATGTTCAAAGTAAACTGCCGCTGGACCTGATCAGCGCTTTGCAACAGCAGAGCATTGAGGCCGCCTTCATTCGAAGAGGCGACGTGCCCATTGAATGGGTGAGCCAAGTTATCCGGAAGGAGACTTTGACGGCGATCCTGCCGCGCGGCCATCACCTATTACGCAAGCGTATGATTTCTGCCAGGGACTTATCCGGGGAGCGTCTGGTCGTGATCAGCGCCAAGGCAGCACCTGCGCTTCGCTCGACAATCGACGCCTTCCTGGCACCGTACAAGACAGACTTGATCGTGCCACTTGAGGCCGACGGGATGCTGAGCATTTTTTCCATGGTGACCGCCACTGGACTATGCAGCCTGGTTCCCGATTCCTTTTGCAAGATGCTGCCTAAGAACATCGCTACCCGACGCCTTGGCGCGATTTACGACTCTGCCCTCGATCTGGTCCTGGCACACACCGGGACAAGCGTCTCCCCCTTGCTGGAGCGCCTATTCGAACGTATCGGGGATTGCAAACAGCCATGATCGGCGCGTTGTTGACCAGTACGAACAACGAATAATTAGTTTTCTTTTGGGTATGTAAACCATAAAAAAAAGCCATTTTTTTTATGGTTTTTTTGTACGTAGAGTGCGTCGCAGATCGTCGAGACCACTCACCCCATGACCATCCTGGTGCGTAGCACTGGAAGGAAACTATTGTGAATATCAATGATATCAAGCAGTACGCTTACTCTATGCCACTGACAAGTCCTGCGTTTGCACCTGGTCCGTACCGCTTTGTAAATCGAGAGTTTCTCATCATCACTTACCGTACCGACCCGGAGAAGTTACGTAAATGGGTTCCTGAACCCCTCGACATTGACATGGATAATCCCATCGTCAGATACGAGTTCATCCGAATGCCAGATTCAACAGGCTTCGGGGACTACACCGAATCGGGTCAAGTTATTCCGGTAGCTTATGCAGGGCGCAAGGGCGGCTACACCCACTCCATGTATCTCGATGACTTTGCTGCAATATCTGGTGGGCGAGAATTGTGGGGCTTTCCAAAGAAGCTCGCCAGGCCCACTCTCAGCGTTGAGTCCGATACGTTGGTGGGAGAATTGCACTACGGGAAGGTACTAGTTGCGAATGCAACTATGGGCTACAAGCATCTCGAGATGGACCACGGCCTGGCGAAGGCAGCGATTGAGGCACCTGGTTTTCTGCTGAAAATCGTTCCACATGTAGACGGTACAGCGCGTATTTTGGAACTGGTCGAATACCGTTGTGAAGATGTGCTGATTAAAGGGGCATGGACAGGGCCAGTTGGTCTGAACCTGTTTTCCCATGCGCTAGCACGAGTCAATGACCTCCCAGTGCTTGAGATTTTATCAGGTGTGCACATCGTGGCCGACCTGACACTGGGCCTGGGCGAGGTAGTCCACGACTACCTTGCACCCGTGCAACGCTGAGGGTAAAGGCCTGCACGACCTTCGTGCCCTCAACGTATTAAAGAATCCCAACAGACAGATCATCCCGCACGATACTCTTACTGCTTTGCGCCATGGCGACATCCGAATGGATCTTAAGACGCTTCGTTACTTCACCGAGATAGTTCGCCATGGCAGCTTCGGCAAGGCAGCCAAAGCTATCCCGCTTTCCCAACCGGCACTTAGCAAAGCCATACGTTTACTTGAGGATGAACTGGGCGTCACGTTACTGGAGCGCGGACGCCGGGGTGTCGGGGTAAAACTCACCACCTCTGGCGAAACCGTCCTGGAACATGCACTCACAATGCTCGCGCAGCGTGAACGCTTGTTGTTCGATCTAGACGCATCCCGCCAAGTCAAAAAAGGTGAGTTGCGCCTTGGCCTTCCCCCGCTGGGCAGTGCGCAACTGTTTGCCGCCCCTCTGGCCGAGTTCCGTGAGCGTTACCCTGGGGTTGCCATTCATTTGCGTGAACATGGCGGTGAAGAACTTGAACAGGCAATCCATAACAATGAAATAGAACTGGCGGTAACACTACTGCCTACGCTCACCGAGCTGAACGCGCTGGTCGTGCATTGTGAGCCCATGGTGTTGGTCGTTCCTCGCAGCCATTCACTCGCGACGCGCAAGAAGGTGCGGCTCAATGAGCTTGCGCACGAAGCGTTTGTCACCCTCGGCAAAGGCTCGGCACTGACGCGCATACTCAAGGAAGCTTGTGTGGCTCAGGGTTTCGAAATCCATGAAGTTGCCCAGAGTTCGCAGCCGGACTTTGCCCTTGCAATGGTAGCGGCGGGAGTGGGTATTACTTGCCTGCCGCGCCTCATAGCCAGCCACTACGAAAACACCAGTGTACAACTCGTTGATCTGGATGCGCCCGGAATGGAATGGCGCGTGGTGGTGGTCTGGCGCAGGGGTTCCGAACTGTCCTGGGCAGCCTGGAAATGGATTGAATCAGTGAAGGCCGGGGCTACATCTAGTGAATTCTCATCTTAGATTACCGACTTTATTTCCAGAATCACTTTTATGGTATCAAAAGCTCTTGAAATGCCTGCATATACTTCGGGCGCTTGCTATGTGTGCCCAAAAAAGAGCTTGCTATTCAACTCAGACGGGAGTGATCAAGATATCGTAGTCAATAAAAAACCCCGTAGACGTTAATCTACGGGGTTTCTAAGAGTGGAGGCCGAGGTCGGAATCGAACCGGCGTAGGCGGATTTGCAATCCGCTGCATAACCATTTTGCTACTCGGCCTCAAACGATCAATGCCCTTGCTGCTGACATTCACCGCATACAAACTTGAGTGGGCTATGTGAAGCTCGCCTCTACTCTAACTCATTGAATACATTGAAGTTTTTAATGCTTCATTGCGTTCGATGGGCGCCATTATGTACTCATTTGCCTATGCCTGCAACCCCTTGATTTCAAAAAATATTCTGTCTTGGCATCAAGGGGTTGCAAGCCTGCCCTACTCCTTCACGGTCTGGACTTGGTACTGCGGATCGGCTTTGATCTGGGCATCGGTGAACGGCAGTGGGCGTAGTTTTTTCTCGGAGAAAGCTTGGGTCTGGTCCTTTGAATAGTTGGACGCAGGGTTGCTGGATTCGGAGAACGCCAGCACGCCTACCGCGTTGGGGCCCTTGTCGTCGAAGGTGACAATTTGCAGATAGCTGGTGCCGCTGACCACTTCGCGTTTGCCGTCGGCGCGGGGCACGGTTTGCATGGCGTTGTAGATACCCAATTCCTGCGGGCCGCCGTGGATGGGGGTGTGGCCGGAGACTTGGATATCGCCCCAACGGCTCAGGCCAAGTTGGTTGACGTCTGCGTTGGAGGCCAGCATGGCTTCGCGCAGGGCCTTGGCAACGGGGGCGCGGTCGATGGCGAGGCCGGTTGGGGTGGTCAGGGGGCGGGCCGGGTCGAAGGCCACGCGCCAGGCGTCGGGGATTTGCTGCAGGTGCTGCATCAGGTTGATGAAGTGCACCAGGCCCACGCCGCTGTCGAGGTTGGCGTGCTGGTCCCAGTCTTTCAGGCTGGCGCACAGCGGTTGTAGCACAGCGGCGTCGGCGCCCAGGTGTTTGGCGCAGAACGCCAGCAGGTCGGGCATGACTTGGCCCGCCAGGTACACCTGGTTGTCCATGACCATGTTTTGCAGGTCTGCGACGCTGATGGGGTGTTTGTCCAGGGATTGCAGGCGTTGGATGGCAAACCGGGCGCGTGGGCCGAGGCCGATGTTGTCCTGGCTGATCACCGGCGAGAAGCCTGTCAATGGCGCCTTGGGGTTGGCCATCCAGGCGGAATCGTTGGAGTGCTGCACATAGTCGGTGCGTTGCAGCTGTGGCAACTGATCAGCCGGGAAGATACCGGCCTGGGCAGCACGCGGGTCGATGTCCCAGGCGCAGGCGCTATGGGCGCCGTCGAGCATGATCATTTGCAGGCCGGCCCGCGGGTCGCTGCATTGGGCGAGCTTGGCGGCGCTGACGTTGGGCACCACCGACAGGTTCATGTACAGGCTTTGACCCTGGTCATCGGCGGCCAGGGTGTTGACCCAGGGAATGCCTTGCAGGGTGTGTACCGAGGTTTGCAGTTCCTTGAGGCTGCCGGCGCGGTTCATGGCGTACCACTGTTGCAGCACCCGGTCGTTGCCCAGGTTGGCGTCGCGCAAGCTGAAGGCGTAGTGGCTGTCCCAGTCGAGCTTGCCGGGCCATTGCACAACGGGGCCGAACTGCGAACTGTAGACCGTATGGGTCACATCCTTGAGGCTGCCGTCGGCCTGCTTGACCTGTACCGTCACAGTCGTCTTGTCCAGGGGGATGGACTTGCCGTCCAGCAGGTAACGGGTGGAGTCCTTGGGGTCGAGGGTCAGGCGGTACAGGGTGAAATGCTTGGACGTATCCACGGTATGGGTCCATGCCACATGCTGGTTGAAACCGATATTTACCACCGGCAGGCCCGGCAAGGCAGCGCCCATCACATCCAACTGACCGGGGATGGTCAGGTGCATCTCGTAAAAGCGCATGCCGCCTACCCAGGGGAAGTGCGGGTTGGCCAGCAGCATGCCACGGCCATTGAAGGAACGGTCACGGCCGACGGCGACGGCGTTGCTGCCTCGGTCCAGGGTGAAGCGCTGTTGGTTAGCGGCGGCCAGCTCAAAGACTTTGGCGCTGGGTTGCACCCTGGCGATGGCTTGGGGTGGTGTGGCCCCCACCAAGGCTTCGGCGAATTGGCCGACACCACCTTCGACCAACAGCCTGCGGGTCAACTTCACAAGATCTTCAACCACCAACGGCCGCACCCAGGCTGCCTGGCATTGTGCCGGGGCGCCCTGCTCCTTGAGATAACGGTTATAGCCGGCCACATAGCCCTGGATGCGCTGTTGCAGCTCGGGGGTTTGCGCTTTCCAGAAGGCGGTCACCGCTTCGGGGTTATTCAGCCAGGTGAAGAACACATCGCTGGCGAGGTTGTTGCGCTCTTCCAGGGTGGCTTGTTCGGGGCCGAAAAACCTGGCGCGCTGGCCATTGACCGTCACCACTTCATTAGCCAGCAGGCACAAGTTGTCCTGGGCATAGGCGTACCCGATACCGACCCCCAGGCCACGCTCATCGTTAGCGCGAATATGGGGTACACCGTAACTGGTACGGCGGATATCCGCCGACGCCTGCGTTACTGGTTCCCGTGCCGATGCGGCCAGGCTCACCCCCAGCAACAGCACTGCCACGCCTACCCTGGACAACCCATTGGAAATAATCACGCCGACTCCACAGTCAAATTAGACACCCTTACGAGGGATGGTTACCCCACCGTAAGAACGCGAATAGCCAGGAGTAATTTAGTCGGCAGAGACGATTATCAGTGGCGGTCGAGGTGTGTCCAATCCGATACCGACAAATTTTCTACATCCATCGTTTCATGATTTGCGCCACTCGTTCGTCTTATTACTTAAGAGCGCCATCTTTTTCTGATCCGGCTCTGAAAAGGAGTTTATGCATGTATAACCCGCAAGTGCCCACGGATGGACATTCACCGACTGCCGATTCCAACTTCGGCAGTAGCACACAAGCGTTCGGCAAGTTGCCCGAACAGCAGGGCAACCAGCGCATTCGCCATTTGCTCAAGTGTTTCGGTTTGCGCACCAGCCTTATTCGGCTGAAGGTCATCGACGCCCTTCTCACCGCTGCCGACAACCAGCGCACCCTGGGGGTGCGAGGTGTGCACAGCCATTTGCTGGAGCTGGACATCCCGTTGTCGTTTCTCAGTGTGCGTGAGGTGCTCAAGCGTCTGTGCAGCGAGGGCGTGATCACGCTGAATGCCGACAAGAGCTACAGCCTCCATGAAGAGGCTGCCAAAGTGCTCGAGGGTCGGGCCTGACTCAGAAGTTGGGCTTGACCTTGCGGCGCATGATGCCGTTGATCACCACGACCACCACGGCAATCGCAATGGCCAGGTACTGGAAGGTTTTTTCGCTGATCACCCCGATATTCTGCAGATAGGACAGGCCAAACATCGATGCCAGCACTACCAGGGAAATCAGGATCGAGTATTTCAAGCGTTGCTTTTGGGTCATGACGGGTTCCTGGACCTTGGATATGTAACAACATTACCTCCCCATAAGCGCAAGCAAGCTCGGTCCTACAGGGAGGGTTATGTTACAGCCGATGAATCGCTTTGGCTCGCCCGGCGTTCAACTCGCGTGCACCCATCGCTGATGCAGCCATCGTGCAAACGCATCCAGGGCAAACCCCAGCAACCCGATCAACACCACCATCGCCATCAATTCCGAATACGCCAGGCGGTCGCGGGTATCGAGAATGTAATAGCCAAGCCCCGCACTGACCCCGAGCATTTCACACGGCACCAGCACGATCCACAGGATGCCGATCGCCAGGCGCACACCGGTCAACACGTGCCCGACCACGCCGGGAATGATCACCCGGCGCAGCGTCTCCCAACGCGTGGCACTCAAGCTTTTACTCAACTGCAACCAGCGCGGGTCGAGCTGACGCACGCCCGCTGCCGTGTTGAGCATAATCGGCCATACGGCGGCAAAGGCCAGCAGGAAGTAGATGGGCTGGTCCCCTACCCCCATCAGCATCACCACAATAGGCATCCAGGACAGTGGCGAGATCATGCGCAGAAACTGGAAGGCCGGCGTGGTTGCCGCCTCCAGGTTGCGTGAACTGCCCACCAGCAGCCCCAGTGGAACGCCCACTGACAGTGCAAGAAACAACCCGACGAAAATGCGCTTGAGGCTGACAGCAATGTGCAGATACAGCTCACTGCGCCCAAGCAATTCCCACAAACTGCTGAAGGTGGCCTCCAGGGAAAAGCGCGCCGACAACCCATCGGCCTCGCCAAACACCTTTACCCCCAGCCACCACAACACCAACAAACCGGCCAAGCCACTGATACCGAGCAGCCAACCTGGCCACACGAAGGTTTTGCCGTTGTTCAAACGCCAATCTCCTCGTGCCGCTCATAACCGTCCGGCAAGCCGAACGTCTTCATGCCACCCACTGCTTCGATCGCATGACGGACGAAACGGTCGTCCACGAGATCCTTGGCGACGAAGGCCGGATCGAGGTCGGCGAGAAATTTCTTGTCGCCTTCGATCAGGGTGTCTTTCAGGCGCTTGACCAGTTCCTCGGTATAGCTGGGGAATGGGTAAGGCTGGAAGTCGATGCGGTGTTCGTCCCAATTGGCGTGCTGGATCGCACCGTCCGCAAGGTAGCCAGCGCGGTCGCTGGCGGCCGGGGCCAGGACTTTGCTCAACACCGGCTCGGCATGGGGTGTGTAACGGTTCGGGCCGTCCTTGGACAACAACTTCACCGCTTCTTCGCGGTTGTCCCGTGTCCATACCTGGGCCTTGACGATGGCGTTCACCACCTTCTGCGACCATTCCGGGCGGTTGGTGAGATCATGTTCGTGCATGAACACCACGCAGCACGCGTGGTTGCGCCACACATCGCCGGTAAAGCGCTGCACTCGACCCACCTTGAGATTCTCCGCCAGGGCGTTGAACGGCTCGGCGACGATGTAGCCGTCGATGCGCTTGCTGGCCAGCGCTGGCGGCATGTCCGACGGCGGCAATACGATCAGGTTGACTTCATTGGCTGCAATCGCGCCGCCGGTGGCACGGCTGACCGGCGTGAGGCCGTTGTCGCGGAACAGTTGCTGCACCACTACGTTATGGATCGAATACCAGAACGGAATCGCCACCGACTTGCCGCCCAGTTGCTTCACGTCGGTAATGCCTGGCGATACGGTCAAGCCCGAACCGCCGACATGGTTCCACGCCACGACCTTGGCCGGCACCTTGCTGCCGTAGCGCGCCCACACGGTCATCGGCGATAGCAGGTGAATCACGTTGACCTGGCCCGAGATAAACGCCTCGATCACCTGGGCCCAACTGCGTAGCAGCACCGGGCGTTCAGCCTTGATGCCTTCGGCTTCGAACAGGCCGTTATTGTGCGCAACCAGCAGCGGCGTGGCGTCGGTGATCGGCAGGTAACCGATGCGTACCGGCGCGTCAGGCTCATTGGCGGCACGGGCCTGCAGGCTGCTCAGCAACGGCAAGGCGCCGGCAGCACTGAGCACGGCAGACAGTTTGAGAAAGTCACGGCGCGAGTGGGTCAAGTCATCCAGACACATGGCTAAGCTCCTGTTGTTCTAAGGGGTTGGGTTGAGTGCGGCTCGCCTGCCGTAAGGTTTTAAGAATGTCGATACGCAGCGCGCCGATGGCCTCGACCTGTTCATCTCGCGGTTGTGGCAGGTCAATATGCCATTCGCCCAGGGTCCGCGCCGGGCGGTCGCCCAGGAGCAGAATACGGTCGGACAGCAGCAGTCCCTCATCGATATCGTGGGTGATCAATACCGCCGCCGAACCTTGTTCGCGATTGACCTTGAGCAACAGGTGCTGCATATCGGCGCGGGTCACTTCATCCAGTGCACCGAAGGGCTCGTCGAGGAGCAACACCTGAGGCTGGCGCGCCAGGCAGCGCGCCAGCGCCGTGCGCTGAGCCATGCCGCCGGACAGCTGCGCTGGGAACTGTTGCCGCGCATGTTCCAGGCCAACGGCAGCAATCGCATGGTCGACACGCTGGCGCCGCTCTTCTGTGGTCAGGTGCGGCTGGCGGGCGAAATCCAGGCCGAACGCCACATTCCTTTCCAGGTTCAACCATGGCAACAGGCTCGGGTCTTGAAACGCCACCGCCACCCTGGGATGGGGACCGCGCAGTGGCTCGCCCAAGACCTGCACACTGCCACCCTGGGCCACCTGCAAACCGGCAAGCACGCGCAACAGGCTGGATTTTCCCACGCCGCTGGGGCCGAGGATCGAAACCACTTCGCCCGGCTGCAGCTGCAAGTCGAAGCCTTGCAGCACCGGCCCGCTGGCATACCCCAGGCAAACTCCCTGGGCCGTCATGACCGCCTGGCTCATAGATGACCCTGGCGATGCAACTCGGTACGCAGTTGCACCAGGCTTGGCGTCACAATCGGCACGAACGCCGATTCGCGCCAGCGCCGGGCAAAGCCGCTGCCATGTGCGGTCAGGTACGCCTTGCCACCGCTGGCTTGCAGCTCAAGCTGCACGGCGCTGGCGGCGGTTTCGGCCAGGGCGATACGCA
The DNA here is from genome assembly GCF_031931935.1 of Pseudomonas sp. rhizo25. Classification (NCBI taxonomy): domain Bacteria; kingdom Pseudomonadati; phylum Pseudomonadota; class Gammaproteobacteria; order Pseudomonadales; family Pseudomonadaceae; genus Pseudomonas; species Pseudomonas sp. rhizo25. Next base: position 250,161 of record NZ_JAUJXA010000003.1, on the reverse strand, counting down.
GCTTGAACAAGGGCACCGGCTCGGCGGCAAAGCGCCCGGCCAGCAGGCCAGTCTTGAGCTCGGTGACCAGGTGATCCAGCGTCACGCGCAACGCTTCCAACTCTTCGCGCAATACCGTGCGACTGGCGCCCAAGTGGTGGGCCACCTCGGCCAGCGAACGTCGGGCCAGGCCAATCGACATGCCGCACTGCAAGCCCAGGAACGCCGGGCGCACTGCTGGCAGGAACTTGCGCGCATCTTCATGCAGCAACCAGTCGCGGCTCAACTCCACGCCTTCCAGGCCAAGGGCTGCGGTATTGCTCGATTGCAGCCCGAGCAGCTCCAGGTCGCGGGAACGCTGCAAGCCTGCCACCGAATCCGGGATCGCCAGGATAAAGGGCGCGCCGCCTCCCGCATGCTCGATGGCCGCTGCCGCGACAAACCCGTTCTTGCGCAGGTTAGTCACCCAATGCAAGCGACCATTGAGCGTCCACCCATGCTCGTTGGGTTCGGCACTGATCTGCAACGCCTCGATGCCCGATATGAACTTCATTGCATTCGACAGCCCGGTTGCCCCGGCCAATTTGCCACTGAGCAGGTCCGGCATCAGTTGCTCGCGCAACCGTTCATTCGGGCTCTGCAACAAATACTCGATAAACGAGCGCTGGCCCCAGCATACAAACGCCGCCGCCAGGGAATGGCTGGCAACGTTGGCAATGGCCTCGACCGCCCCCGCCACATCACCGCCCAGGCCGCCCAGCTGAGTAGGCACGCCGATTTTCAGAATATTGGCCTCTGCCAGGCGTGGCAGCACTTCCTGTGGATCGCAACTGCCCACGTCCAGGGCCTGCGCTTGAACATCGAGCCAACGGCTCAAGATTGGGTCAAGCATTCATGTCTCTCCTTTTACAGCAGGTGGACCAACGCCAATTCAGCTTGCCGGTTTTTCCCAACGGTATTGCGCCAGCTCCGGGTTCAGCGGGGTACGGGCAAACACATTGGCGAAGTTGCACAGGGTGGCCAGGCTCACCCCCAAAATGACTTCCAGCGCGTGGCCGTCGGTGTAGCCCGCAGCGCGGAACGCCTCAAAGCCGGCATCACTGACATCACCACGAGTGGCGATCACTTCCCGGGTAAAAGCGGCGAGTGTCTCATAGCGAGCGTCCGGTAGCTCACCGCGCCGGCGCAAGGCCTCGATCACGTCTTCAGGCAGCTTGGCCTTGTTGCGCGCCACGGCGGTGTGACCTGCCACGCAGAAATCGCAGCCATGGCTGGTGGCGGCAATCAGTTGCACCACTTCGCGATCGGCCAGGCTCAGTTCTGCCTTGGCGTTCAAGCCGGAGACGGTGATATAAGTCTCAAGCGCAGCCGGTGCGTTGGCCAGGACGCCCAACAGATTCGGGATAAAACCCGAGCCTTTCAGCGCGTTTTCAAGGAAAGGCCTGGCCGCTTCCGGGGCGGTTTCGGGGGTCAGTAACGGTACGCGGGACATGGCGTGGTCTCCTAGTGGGATCTAATGCCCCAGTCTGTTGGTTCTAAAAAAATCGCTCAATAGGCTAAAGTAGCGATTACTTGCTCTTGAGTCTTTCTATTAGATGAATTCGTCCAATGTTCTAGTCGACTGGTTATTAGATAGCCTCGAACTCAACACCAGCCTGTTTCACGTGGGTCGCTACTGTGGCGACTGGCATGCAAGCACCCATGGCCTGGCCCAGGCGAGCTTCCATTTGATTGTGCAGGGTGAATGCTGGCTGCATATCGACGGCGATCCAACGCCTCAGCACTTGAATAATGGTGACGCGGTGTTTCTGTTGCGCGACTTTGCTTATCGACTGTCCGGGGAAGCTACGGCAGCCGGCGCCCAGGAGTGCCCGCGCCGTCCGATGCAGGCCCTGGACAGCAACGCCACCGACGGTGTGGGATTAGTCTGCGGTTTTTTTCATTTCCAATCCGGCCTGTCGACGCTGATTGTCGACACCCTGCCCACCTGGATCATCCTGCGCGCCGGCGACCCGTCGCTTACCGCGGCACGCAACCTGTTCGAGCTGATCCTGCAAGAATGTGCCCGGGCACCTGCGCCCTCCTCTGCGTTGCTTGAACGCCTGTGTCATCTGCTGTTTCTGTATGTGCTGCGTCAACAAGTGATCGATAACACCGGCCTCGGCGGCCTGGCAGCGCTGGGCCGTGCGCCTGCGTTTGCACACCTGCTGGAACAGTTGATCGCACGGCCGGGCGAGCCCTGGAGCCTGGAAAGCATGGCGGCCTGCACCGGGTTGTCGCGCTCGGCGTTCTTCAAGCGCTTCAATGAACTGTGCGGGCAGTCACCCGGCCAAGTACTGTTGATGATCCGCATGCGCCATGCCTGCCAATTGCTCAAGGCCGACCAAACCGTAGCCGAAGCCTCCCTGACGGTGGGGTATCAGTCGGTGGCCGCGTTTACCCGCGCCTTTCATAAAGTCACCGGGCAACAGCCTGGCGCTTATCGCAGGGCGCAGGTCTAGCCGCCCGTCGGCATGGGCCTGCGGCGACAATCGCGCCTGCGCGCATTCAGGGACGTATACAGAATTATCCTCTGACAACCCACTGGAACCATTACCCTGCCCACGTCACTCAATGGAAACCTGACAGGTAGTCAGGCTTTCGTAACGCGCAACCATGGAGGACGCGCACATGCTATTTCCCCTGGCGTATCTCGCCACAACTTACACAGACGCCCGATCCAGTGGGCCTGCCAGCCACCCTGCCCCATCGTTTTATGACCCGCCACCGGACCTGGAACCTGGCGTGTATAACCACCGGCTGCTCACACTGTACAGCGACGGTGAGGTCAACATCTCGCGGCTGCTTGTATGGGACCCGAGCTCCGATGTACCCACGATCAAACGTAATTATCTGGTTATAGAGACCGGCGACGGCGCCGACCGCATCCACATACGCAACTGGCCTGGCGACAGGCTGCAGATACTCATCAACGACAAACCCTACTTCTTTTCGATAAAGCCACCACAGGGGCCTGAGCAGAGCCTGCTGATCGAGACCAAAGGTGGCCATGACTCGGTGATCATCGATGATGACGTCAAACTGCAGGCAACGGTAGAAGGCGGTAACGACGACGATTACCTGCAGGCAGGTGGTGGCAGGACCAGCCTCTACGGGGGCAAGGGCCGGGATGTCATGCGCCTGGGCAGCGGCCTCGGCTATGCGGAGGGCAACGACGATGACGACACACTGATCGGCGGCAGCGGCAATGCCGCGATGTACGGTAACAACGGCAAGGACCTGCTCATTGGCGGTTTCGGCCCCGAGGGCAAACAGACCTACATGGACGGTGGCAACGACGACGATGCACTCCTCTCGGGCAGCGGGCAAACCGTGGCCCACGGGGGCAATGGCAATGATGTATTCGTGGGCGCTGGCCGTACGACCTTCTACACCGGCAAAGGCCAGGACAGTATCTGGAATAACCGCCGTGAGGATCGAATCTACGGCAAAACCGGTGATGCCTTCGACCGCGCCAGCGGTTCGACATTCATCGAGGTCAAGCCCAACGACGCCGGCCAGCACGGTTTCACACTGTTGGAATCAGTCGAATCAACCGAGCAGGAAAACGAAGATTTCAGACGGCGAGTGGCCGACGACCTCGAGTTCCTGCGCAGTTCACCTATCGGTCAGCAGGCGCTCACTGAAATGGATGCAATCGCGATCGTGAATCACGGCAAAGTCAGCATTGCTCCGATCAGCCAGGACGGCTCCAGTTATGAATTCGACAGTACTGAACTGGATAACCTGACAGAGCAGCAAGCGCAAAACCTTGACGGTGCTGCATTGGGAGAAATGAAAGATGGCGTTGCCGGCTCAAGGGCCAATCGCGCAGTGATCTACTACGACCCGGCGCAGATCGTGGAAAACAGCCAACACACCCATCTGCGACCGCCGATTGGCGTGTTTTTCCATGAGCTTGCCCACGCCTACAATGGCGCCACCGGGACGCTGCTGCCAGGCGAGACCTTGGAAATTTCACGATCGGGTGGAACCAACCCGGTCAATAACTTCGAACACCAGGCCGTGGGCTTGACCAGCGACAATCCCAGGCATTTTACCGAGAACGGTTTGTATGAAGAAATGGGAACCCCCCTAAGGCCTAATTACCATAAGGACAGTATCGGCATGTAGGCCATCTTGCACGCAGCAGAGGGGGGATTGGGTTTACCGGAGCGAACGGAAATGTTCCGCATCACGAAGGTCGTCAGCCCCCGGGAACGATCGCGCCTGAGCCTCCACACAATGGCGATCCTGAGGCAAATTCAGGTTTTCATCGTGAGTCAATGAAAGGAAGGCACCATGCTGTTCCCCCTGACGTACCTGGCAACATTTTACAGTCCCCCACCCGCCTCCAAACCGTCACCCTTCGACCCTCCGCCGGATCTGACACCTGGTACCAGCGAACGGAGAATTCACCTGCTCCATGCCGACGGTGATACTCAAATCAGCAGGGTCATTGACTGGGATTCATCGCCGCCCAAAGACCCGGAAGTTATCGGCAACTGGCTCTATATAGAAACCGGTGATCGTGCAGACCACATTCATATCCGAAGTTACCCCGGCGACAAGCTGCAGATCCTCATCAACGGCAAGGAATACTTGTTCGAGAAACAGGAAGGAGGTCATAGACAAGCGCTGTGGATAGACGCCAAAGGTGGTGATGACACCGTGATCGTCGACGATGACGTCAAGCTGACCCTGGACATTGAAGGCGGGGATGGAGACGACTATATCCAGGGCGGCGGCGGCAGGACCAGACTCTACGGCGGTCAGGGAAATGACTTCATGCGGTTGGGCAGCGGCCTGGGTTATGCAGCGGGCAACGAAGGCGATGACACTCTGATCGGTGGAAGCGGCAATAACGTGATGTACGGCAACCAGGGCCGGGATGATCTTCACGCAGGGCTCGGCCCTTCGACCAAACAGAGCTACCTGGACGGCGGCGGCGACCAGGACAGGCTCTTCGGGGGCAGCGGGCATAATGTGCTAAATGGCGGCAACGGTGATGATCATTTGGTCGGGCATGACCGCACGACCTTCTACACCGGCAAAGGCCATGACGCTATCTGGAACAATCGACACAGGGACCGCATCTATGTCGGCGCCGCTGATTATTTCGATCGCACCCAAGGTTCGGCCTTTACCCTGGTGAACCCAAGCAAAGCCGGTGACCAGGGTTTCACTGTGCAAGACGGCACACATGGCTTCAAACAGCAGGTCGCCGACGACATTGAGTTTCTTCGCAGTTCCCCCATAGGCCAGCAAGCTCTGGCGAAAATGGATGAACTGGCGGCACGCAATGGCGGCAGCGTCAGCATCGAACCCGGCGGTGACAGCGAGGTGGCCTACCTGTATGGCAGCACCGAATTGGAAAACGTGGCGCCCGAAGTCAGAAAGACGATGGACGACAGCAAATGGGGCGTTCTCAAAAATGGCGTTCCAGGCTCCCGCGCTGATCGAGCGCGTATTTTTTATGCTCATCCGTCTACGCTGGAGAGCGCTGACCGCACCAACACGACCGTACCCGTCACGGCTCTCTTCCATGAGATTGCCCATGCCTACAATGGTGCAACCGGTACCTTCCTGGCAGGTACAAGCACCGAGCAACTGGAACCGGGCATCTCGAAAACCGTCAACAATGACGAACTTCAAGCCATAGGCCTGCCCAACAGTGCAACGCCTTTCGACTTCGACAACGACCCTTCAACGCCCCCAGGCACGATCAATCCGCCCCCCTTCACCGAAAACGCCTTGAACGAAGAGATGGGTAAGCCACTGAGGGCGATCTACAATTTCGAAGTCAGTCACCAGGGCGACGGCGCCTGAGGCGCCATGGGCACGCCGCCCACCCGGCGACCCAAAGAATGCGCGCAGGGCGGTCGGCAATTGGACCTCCCTGCACTGACGCTTTCCGACTTCGCACCTTGGCGCCTAAAGCTCAGCCGTTCCTCGCCGATAGCCCGACGAAGCTCTAACAAAGCCGCGTCGACAATAACGCTTCGTAAGGACGACCTCCCATGCCCCCACTGCGCTCCATTCAAGCCCGCTATACCCTGTTCCTGGTGCTATTCGTCCTGGTGTTATTCGTATTGACCGTGGTGGGTATCGGCCAGTTGGTCGCGCCCAAGCTGCAGCACACCGAAGAACAGGTGGTGCTCAATCGCGTGGCCGAAGTGGCCGAACAGATCCAGGGCGAACTGAACAAGGTCCAGGCCCAGCAACGCAGCATCACCCAGACCATCCCCTTGCTCGACAGCGATGCCATCGACAAGGTCTTGCCCGGCCTGGTGGATCAATACGGCGAGCTGAAAGTATTTGGCGGCGGTATCTGGCCGCTGCCTAACCAGCGTACGCCGGGGCGTAACAAGCACAGTACGTTCTGGCACCGCGATGCCTCCGGCAAGCTGGCGGTCAACACCTTCTGGAACAGCGACCCGGCCCCCAACTATTACGACCAGAGCTGGTACAAGGGCGGCCTCGCCTCCCCACGCGGTCAATGTGCCTGGGCCGCCGCCTACAAGGATGATGCCAGCCAGGAGCCGCGCACCAACTGCGCCATGGCGATCCAGCGTGACGGCGCCGCTTATGGCGTGGCCACTATCGACGTGACCCTGGGTTTCTTCAATGAGCTGGTGGCCAGCAAGGAAAAAGACATCGGCGGGCAAATGCTGATCGTCGAGGCCGATGGCAAGATCATCAGCAACAGCACGCGCTTGAGTAGCCCGGTAGTGTTGAAGAACATCAGCGAACTGACCGGCACCTCGGCCTTCGCCGCGCAGGTCAGCAAAGCCCTGGCCCATCGCGACCAGGGCTCACAACGCAGTGAATTCGACAACCAGGGCGTGGCCAGCACCTTCTACATGCGTGCCATCGAGGGCACGCCGTGGTTCCTCGCCACCGCCCTGCCCACCTCGCTGATCACCGCCCAGCGTAATGATGTGCTCGGCAGCCTGGCCCTGGTGCAGATCCCCATGGTGTTGCTGCTGGTGCTGCTGGCCGCCTATGCCATCCGCCAACTGGTGCAGCGCATGAAAACGCTGAAAACCAATATTGACGCCCTCTCTACCGGCGACGCCGACCTGACGCGACGGATCACCATCCGGGCCGAAGACGAGTTGGGCGCTATCGGCCACTCGGTGAACCGCTTTATCGTTTACCTGCAAAACATGATCGGCGAAGTGACCCAAGCCACTGGCGCCATGTCGTCCGGGCTTGAACAGTTGCAACGAACATCAGCCCATACCAACCAGATCCTGGTCAGGCATGCCTCGGAAACCGACCAGACGGTCACCGCCATCACCGAAATGAGCTCCACCGCCGACACCGTGGCGCAAAACGCCGCCGAGACCGCCTCGTTCACCCAGCGTGCAAACGAACATGCCGACCGCTCCCGGGTGGTGGTGGGTGAAGCGTCCACCAGCGTCAGCGCGTTGATCGGTGAAGTAGCCAGCGCCACCCACACCGTGGAAAACATGCGCCAGGATGCCGCACGCATCACCGAAACCCTCGGCGTGATCGGCGCCATTGCCGGCCAGACCAACCTGCTGGCGCTCAACGCTGCGATTGAAGCGGCGCGGGCCGGCGAGCAAGGCCGGGGGTTTGCTGTGGTAGCCGACGAAGTGCGCGCACTGGCGGCCCGCACCCAGGCCAGCACCTCGCAGATCAACGAGATGCTGGCACGCCTGACCACCGGCGTGAGTTCCTCGGTCGCCGCCATGGAAAACACCCAGGCCAGTTGCCAATCAGCAGCGGATGCCACAGCGCGGGTCAACACCGGCCTGGATGAGATGGCCGGTTCGGTCAGCCATATCAACAACCTCAGCACCCAGATCGCTACGGCCGCCGAGCAGCAAAGTGCGGTGACCGAGGAGATCAACCGCAGCATGGTGCAGATCCGCCATATGGTCGATGAACTGGTACAAAGCGGGCATACCACGCAAATCAATACCCAGAGCCTGCTGGAGGCCAATGGCCGGGTGATCAGCTTGATGGGGCGCTTTAAAGTACGCTGATCAATGCTATGAATACTCCCGTGCTGAGCGCGGGAGTCGACTATCCTGAGAGCTCCCAGTGTTATAACGCGCCACACAGGAGGTGTGCCATGCATGCGACTGAGCATTCGATCCGCTTGGAGCGGATCAGTCAGGAGTGCTTCATCCAGGCACCTGTCGATAGGGTCTACGCCTATGTGACCCAGCCCGACCGCTGGCACGAATGGCACCCCACCTCTCTCAATGCCGACACTGGCACCACCGGCTCAGTGCCGGTAGGTGCGCGTTTTACTGAAACCATTGATTTGCTGGGCATACGCGTCCCCATGAGTTACCGCGTGCAAATTGCCCGTTGCCCCAATGAGTTCAGGGCCGTGTTTACCTCATTGGCCGTGGACGGTGCTATCCATTATTTCCTGCAACCTCATCGTAACGGCACGCTGTTCAAGCGCGTACTGACGTATGAGACCGAGTTGCAGCTCGCAACCTTGCACGAACACATTGCCAAGCGGTCCGCCATCGCGCTGGATCAGCTCAAGTGCCGGCTGGAGAGCCCCTGCTTCGTATAATTTAGAAACACTACTGCGTCGCCCCGATGCGAAAAGCAGGGAGAATGCCCGATTTATTGCCGCGCTTTCAGTGAGACCCCCGATGAAAAACCCATTGCGACTGGCCATGCTCTCCTGCGTCCTGCTCTCCACTCTCGCCCAGGCCGCCGACCTGATCCCCATCGATGTGCACCGCGACGCCAACTGCGGCTGCTGCAAAAAGTGGATCAGCCACTTGGAGAGCAACGGTTTCAAGGTCACTGACCATGTCGAAACAGGCATGAGCGCAGTCAAGCAACGCCTGGGCGTCGCACCACGCCTGGATTCATGCCATACCGCAGTGATCGACGGCAAATTTGTCGAAGGCCATGTGCCCGCCGAGCAAGTGCTGGCCCTGCGCAAACGCAACGATCTGCTCGGCCTCGCCGCGCCGGGCATGCCCCTGGGCTCGCCAGGCATGGAAGTGGAAGGTCGCAGCGAGGCGTATCAAGTCATCGGCCTGACCCGTGACGGTAAAGACATAGTGGTGGCCGAATACCCAGCACACTGACCGGTGCTGATGGGTTACCTGGGGCTGTTCGCCGCGGCATTTGGCGCCGCCACGTTGCTGCCCTTGCAATCGGAAGCCGTGCTGGTCGGCCTGCTGCTCAGCGGGCATTACCACCTGTGGCTGCTGCTGGGCATCGCCACGTTGGGCAATGTGCTCGGTTCGCTGGTCAATTGGCTGCTGGGGCGCTCGGTGGAACGCTTCAAGGCGCGGCGTTGGTTTCCCATCAGCGCCAAGCAACTGGAAAAAGCTCGCAGGCATTACTCGCGTTGGGGGCATTGGACGTTATTGCTCAGTTGGATGCCCATAGTCGGCGATCCGCTGACCTTGGTGGCCGGGGTGATGCGTGAACCGCTGTGGCGTTTCTTACTGCTGGTCACCCTGGCCAAAGGCGTACGTTATGGGGTGCTCGCAGCGCTGACCCTGCAGTGGGTGTTAATCCCCAGTTAATCTCTTCCAAAGAGCATCCGGTCATCTCTCTTGGAGCTGGAACCCATGCCTTCAATCCGTGCGTTGTGCGTCGCTGGCCTGTTGTCAGGCGCTGCCGCTCCCGTGTTCGCTGCCACCTATGGCCCCGAGCTGCAAGGGTTTCAATACCCTTATCCGCTGGAGCATTTCACCTTCCAGTCCCAAGGCAAATCCCTGCAAATGGGCTACATGGACGTCCCCCCCAAAGGCATAGCCAACGGCCGCAGCGTGGTGCTGATGCACGGCAAGAACTTCTGCGGTGCCACCTGGGAAGGTTCGATAAAGGCGTTGAGCGACGCCGGTTACCGCGTGATCGCGCCGGACCAGATCGGCTTCTGCACTTCCAGCAAACCCGACCACTACCAGTACAGCTTCCAGCAACTGGCGACCAACACCCACCAATTGCTGGAAAAACTCGGCATCCAGAAGGCAACGGTGATCGGCCATTCCACCGGCGGCATGCTCGCCACGCGTTATGCACTGATGTACCCCAACCAAACCGAACAACTCGGGCTGGTGAACCCTATCGGCCTGGAAGACTGGAAGGCCCTGGGCGTGCCCTACCAGAGCGTCGACCAGTGGTATCAGCGCGAGCTGAACCTGAGCGCCGACGGCGTGCGCAAATATGAGCGCGACACCTATTACGTCGGACGCTGGAAACCCGAATACGAGCGCTGGGTGGATATGCTCGCCGGCCTGAACAAGGGCCCGGGGCACACCCAGGTCGCCTGGAACTCGGCGTTGATCTACGACATGATCTTCACCCAGCCGGTGTACTACGAATTCAAGGACTTGCAGGTGCCCACCTTGCTGCTGATCGGCACCAGCGACACCACCGCCATCGGCAAAGATGTCGCGCCGCCGGCAGTCAAGGCCAGGATTGGCAATTACCAAGTGCTGGGCAAGCAGGTGGCCAAGCTGATTCCCCACGCCACCCTCGTGGAATTCCCAGGCTTGGGCCATGCGCCACAGATGGAAGAGCCGGAGCAGTTTCATAAAGCGCTGTTGCAGGGTATGAAAACTCTTTGATCCAACCTTTGCGAGGCAAGCGTAAATGTCGGTACAGATTGCAGTGATGGATGATTGGCAGAATGTAGCCAGGGGCGTGGTGGATTGGTCGGTTCTGGACGCCGTGGGCCAAGTGCATTTTCTCCACGATTACCCCGCCGACACCGCCACGATGGTCGAGCGTTTGCAGCGCTTTGACGTGATTTGCCTGATGCGCGAACGCTCAACCTTCGACAAGGCGCTGCTGCAAGGTCTGCCGACGCTCAAATTGCTGGTGACCGGCGGCATGCGCAATGCGGCTATCGACATTCCCGCCGCCAAGGCCCTGGGTATTCAGGTGTGCGGCACCGACAGCTACAAACATGCGGCACCGGAACTGACTTGGGCGTTGATCATGGCTTCCACGCGCAATCTGCTTGCCGAAGCCAACTCGCTACGCGCAGGCGGCTGGCAGGTTGGCCTGGGCGGCGACCTGCATGGCAAAACCTTGGCAATCCTCGGCCTGGGCAGTATCGGCCAGAAGGTCGCCCGGTTCGGCCAGGTGTTCGGCATGCGGGTGATTGCCTGGAGTGAGAACCTCACGCCGCAGCGGGCGGCAGAATCTGGGGTCACCTGGGTCAGCAAGCGCGAACTGTTCGAGCAGGCCGATATCCTGAGCATTCATTTAGTGCTCAGTGAGCGCAGCCGTGGCTTGGTGGATACCCGGGCGTTGGGCTGGATGAAACCGACGGCGCGCCTGGTCAACACCGCACGCGGGCCGATTGTGGACGAGCAGGCGCTCGTGCAGGCGCTAAGCAGTGGCCGCCTGGCCGGAGCGGCGCTGGACGTATACGCCGAGGAACCGCTGCCGGCTGACCATCCGTTGCGTCGCTTGCCGAATGTGCTGGCGACGCCCCACATCGGGTATGTGAGCGAGCAGAATTATCGGCAGTTCTATCAGCAGATGATCGAGGATATCCAGGCCTGGGCCAGCGGCGTGCCTGTTCGGATACTCGGTTGACGCACCAGATCAGTGCGAGCGCCGTGCTGGGTCTGCCCCTTGCAGGAGCTAGCTTGCTCGCGGAAACCGTCATTGATTCAAGGTGTGCGCGGCGCTCTTGAGTGCTTCGCGAGCAAGCTCGCTCCTACAGTAGAGAGGAGGCTAATCGCCAGCAGCCTAAGCTTAAAAGATTTTTGTCCTACAAAATCCCGCTGAAAACCCTACAGGCGCTGGGATCTATCCTAGACTGAGGACCGATGGGTCCGTTCCAAAACAAAAACCCCGCAAAAAATCGAAACTTTCGAACTCTGCCGCAGGTCCAGTTTTAGGTAAGGACGAGCACACGCGACTCACGCCAAATGCCCGTCCATCCAATCTTTTTTAGCCTGAGCCGCAACTGGCATACGCCTTGCCAGCTTGTACAGCGCTTGTGTGCCTGGCCGCAGGATGCGGTCAATCGGAGCCAATGGCAGCGGGCCATTAGCCGACCAACAGATGGGAGTGCATTATGATCAGTGCCGCAGTAGATACTCAGGGAGAGCGTTTTAGTCAGCCGGCAGGGGGGCCTAAGTCTTTGGCCGACCTGCCCAACACTGTGCGGCCGATCGTGAGTCAGAACCCGAATCGAAAGAAAGTGTTGTTCGTCACCTCCGAATTCGCCGACCTGGTGAAAACCGGTGGCCTGGGCGACGTGTCCGCTGCCCTGCCCCGCGCCATGGCCCACCTGCACGATGTGCGGGTGCTGATCCCCGGTTACCCGCAGGTGATGGAAAGCGACAACCCGATTCACATTGTCGGTGAGCTGGGCGGCCACGCCGCGTTGCCACCCTGCAAGATCGGGCGCATGGACCTCAAGGACGGCTTGGTCATCTATGTGCTGATCTGCCCCGAGCTGTACGAGCGCGAAGGCACGCCCTACGGTGCCAATAATGGCCGCGACTGGCCGGACAACCATATTCGCTTCGCCCGCCTGGGCCTGGCCGCCGCCGATATGGCCGCCAACCTGGCGCAAATACACTGGTGCCCGGACTTGGTGCACGCCCACGACTGGCCCGCTGGCCTGGCCCCGGCGTATATGCACTGGCGTGGGTCACGCACGCCGACGTTGTTCACCATTCATAACCTGGCCTACCAGGGCGTGGTGAGCCTGGCGTCGACGCCCGAGCTGGGCATTCCGCCCCACGCCTTGCAACAGGAAGGTATGGAGTTCTACGGCAAGATGTCCTTTCTCAAGGCCGGCATGGCCTATTCCAGCCATATCACCACCGTGAGCGCCACCTACGCCCAGGAAATCACCACCCCGGAATTCGGCTGCGGGCTGGATGGGTTTCTCGCCAGCAAGACCCAGCAAGGTCTGCTCAGCGGGATTCCCAACGGCATCGACGAAAGCTGGGAAACCTCCACCGACACGCACCTGACCCACAACTTCAATATCGGCGACTGGGAAGGCAAGGCCAAAAACGCCGCCCATGTGCGCGAGCTGTTTGGGCTGCAGCCATCCAGTGGCCCGCTGTTCGCGGTGGTGTCGCGCCTGGTCTACCAGAAGGGCCTGGACCTGACCGAGGCGGTCGCCGATTTCATAGTCGAGAACGGCGGCCAAATCGCGATCATCGGCCGCGGCGAGCCGGAAGAAGAACATGCCATGCGCGAGTTGGCGTTGCGATTCCCGGGCCAGGTAGGCGTGCGCATCGGCTTCAACGAGACCGATGCTCGGCGCATGTTCGCCGGCAGCGACTTCCTGCTGATGCCGTCGCGCTATGAGCCGTGCGGTCTGAGCCAGATGTATGCACAGCGCTTCGGCTCGTTGCCGGTGGCACGTAACACCGGTGGCCTGGCGGACACCATTGAAAATGGCGTCACTGGTTTTCTGTTCAACGAGTCCACTGTGGACAGCTACAAGGAAGCCCTGAGCCGCGCCTTCAAGGTCTTTGCCCTGCCTGGCCTGCTTAACGCCATGCGCAGCTGCGCCATGACCCAACCCTTCAACTGGTGCCAGGCGGTAGAACCCTACGCCGAACTCTACGAACAACTGGTGGCCAAGGCCCTGGGGAAATCGACTAAATAATCATTGGGAGGGCTTCATAGATGCCACTACGGACTCTGGAAACCTGGCCCCACGGCGCAATCATGCTGGACGCGCAACACACGCGTTTTGCCCTGTGGGCGCCAGACGCGTTTTATGTCAGCGTTGAATTGGAACACGGGAAATCCATCGCCATGCTGCCCCAGGCAGATGGCTGGTTCGAATTAACAACAGCGTGCCCCGCCGGCACGCTCTACCGCTTCAACATCGATGGGGAAAAGGCGGTGCCCGACCCCGCGTCCAGGGCCCAGGCCGTGGATGTGCACGGTTGGAGCCGAGTGGTTGACCCGCAGGCCTATGAGTGGCGCCATAGTCAGTGGCAAGGCCGCCCCTGGCATACGGCGGTGATCTACGAACTGCACGTAGGCGCCATGGGCGGTTACGCCGAGGTGGAGAAGCACTTGCCGCGCCTGGCCGAGCTGGGCATCACCGCCATTGAACTGATGCCTCTGGCGCAATTTCCCGGCGAACGCAATTGGGGCTACGACGGCGTGCTGCCCTACGCGCCCCAAGCCTCATATGGCTCACCCGAGCAACTCAAGCACCTGATCGACAGCGCCCATGCCCACGGCCTCGCCGTGATCCTGGATGTGGTCTACAACCACTTCGGGCCCGACGGCAATTACCTGGGTCAGTACGCACAGGGGTTCTTCCAGGAAGACGTGCACACGCCCTGGGGCGCCGGCATCGATTTCGAACGCCGTGAAGTACGGGATTTCTTCCTCGATAACGCCTTGATGTGGTTGCTGGAATACCGCTTCGACGGCCTGCGCCTGGATGCGGTGCACGCCATCGATAATCCCGGTTTCCTGAAGGAACTTGCGCAGCGAGTGCGTCAGCGGGTCGACAGCGGGCGTCACGTCTGGCTGATGCTGGAAAACGAGCTGAACCAGGCCAGCCTGTTAAAGGAGGATTTCGACGCCCAATGGAATGATGACTTTCATAACGTGCTGCATGTACTGCTCACCGGCGAAACAGATGCCTATTACAGCGACTTTGCCGAACAGCCTACCGCCAAGTTGGCGCGCTGTCTGGGCGAAGGGTTTATCTACCAGGGCGATACCACCCGCCATGGTCATGCACGCGGCGAACCCAGTGCCGATCTTCCGCCCAGCGCCTTCGTGGCGTTCCTGCAGAACCACGACCAGGTCGGTAACCGCGCCCTGGGCGAACGCCTGCACCAGCTTTGCTCGCCCCAGGCGCTGAAAGCGGCGACCGCCCTGTTGTTGCTGTGCCCCATGATTCCGATGATCTTCATGGGCGATGAGGTCAACGCCACCGAACCCTTCCTGTTTTTCACCGACCATCACGGTGAACTGGCCGAGGCGGTGCGCGAAGGTCGGCGCAATGAGTTCGCTGATTTCGCCGCGTTTCACGACCCCGAACAACGCGAGCGCATCCCCGACCCCAACGCGTTGCCCACCTTCCTGCAATCGATGCCTTCATTTGTAGAAAACGACCATGCCCAGCTCTATCGTCACCTGCTGAGCCTGCGCCACCTGCATGTGGCGCCGCACTTGCCCGGCGCGATGGCCTTGGGCGCACAGGTGCTGGCCGAGGGCGCCGTCATGGCGCGTTGGCGCTTGGGCAACGGCAGCCTGTTGCAGATCGACCTGAACCTGGGCGAACAGCCCCTGGACCACCCAGCCCCTCGACACCTCATCTTCCAAACGCCGGCCGAGCAAGGTGCGCAGTTGCCACCCTACAGCGCCCGCGTATCCCTATTCCCTGCTGGAGAAGACTTTTGAGCGAAGCGAACCTGGAACTACTCGCCAGCCGTGCGGGCCTGGCCGTCGACTGGATCGATGCCAACGGTCGCCCGCAACATGTGCAAGCCGATGCCCTGCGTGCGGTTCTCAAAGGGCTGGGGCACCCGGCCGACACCGATGCCGAGATCGACGCCAGCCTGCGCGAGCTTGAGCAAGTACAACAAGACACCCACCTGCCGCCGTTGATGACTACCGACAGCGGTGAAGGCCTGGACCTGGCGCGCTACTTCGCAGCGGATACCCCGTGTCGCGTCAGCCTCGAAGGCGGTGAAACCCTGGAGCTGCGCCTTGACGGCGATGCCGTGTTGCCCGGTGTGATCGCCCTCGGCTACCACCAGGTACATATCGACGGGCAAACCTTCACCCTGGCCGTTGCTCCCGCCCACTGCTACAGCGTGGCCGACGCGGTGGACAGCCGCCCCGCCCGGGCCTGGGGTTTGAGCGCGCAACTGTATGCCCTGCGCCGCCTAGGCGATGGCGGCTTCGGCGACACCCTGGCCCTGGAGCATCTGGTGCGCGCGGCGGCCGAGCGCGGTGCCGAGGCGGTGGCGATCAGCCCGATGCACGCGATGTTCAGCGCCGACACCGAACGTTTCAGCCCTTATTCGCCGTCCAGCCGCTTGTTTCTCAACAGCCTGTATGCTTCGCCCGCGTGCATCCTGGGTGAACGTGAAGTGCGCAACGCCATCGAAGCCGCCGGGCTGACGGACGAACTGCACGCACTGGAGCAACTGCCCCTGATCGACTGGCCCGCCGCCGCCAAGGCCAAGCAACGCCTGTTGCGGACGCTGTATGAAGACTTCCGCCACGGCGCGCACCCGCAGCATGCCGACTTCCAGAGCTTCCGCCAGTGCGGCGGCGAAGCCCTGGAAAACCACTGCCGTTTCGAAGCCATACAAGCCCAGCGCTCCGCCGCCGGCGAAGACCTCGATTGGCGCCACTGGCCCGAAGCCTGGCGCACCCCGCAAAGCCCGGCCCTCGCGCAGTTCGCCGAGCAAAACCGCGATGAGATCGGTTACTTCGCCTTCACCCAATGGCTGATCGCCCGCAGCCTGGAGCGCGCACAACAAGCCGCCCGTGGCAGCGGCATGGGCATCGGCCTGATCGCCGACCTGGCGGTGGGCGCGGACGGCGGTGGCAGCCAGGCCTGGAGCCGCCAGGATGAGCTGCTGGCCGACCTGACCGTGGGTGCGCCGCCGGATATTCTTAACCGCGCGGGTCAGGGCTGGGGCATCTCGGCGTTTTCCCCTGAGGGCCTCAAGCGCCATGGCTATCGAGCCTTTATCGAGATGCTGCGGGCCAACTTTGCCCATGCCGGCGGCTTGCGTATCGATCATGTAATGGGCCTGCAGCGCCTGTGGGTCATTCCTCTGGGTGCTTCGCCCGATGAAGGTGCCTACCTGTATTACCCGGTGGACGACCTGCTGCGCCTGCTGGCCCTGGAATCCCACCGCCACCAGGCCATCGTCCTCGGTGAAGACCTCGGCACCGTGCCCGACGGCCTGCGCGAAAAGCTCAGCGCCCGCTCGATCCTGGGCATGCGGGTGCTGCTGTTCGAACAGAACCATGAAGGCCAATTCAAGCCGATCCTGGACTGGCCCGACAACGCCTTGGCCACCACCAGCACCCATGATTTACCCACCCTCAACGGTTGGTGGCACAGCCGCGATATCGAATGGAATATCCAACTCGGCCTGATCGACGCCCCGACCGTGGAGCAATGGAGCGAGCACCGCCTGAACGAACGCCAGGCGCTACGCCAGGCCTTGGGCCAGGACCCGCAGAACTTTGTCGATGAAATACGCAACGACACCGACCATATGATCGACGCCAGTGTGCGCTACCTGGGGCACACCCGCGCGCCACTGGTATTGCTGCCGCTGGAGGACGCGCTGGGCATCCAGGAGCAAGCCAACCTGCCCGGCACCCTCGATACCCACCCCAATTGGCGCCGTCGCCTGCCAGGCGAGGCCGCCAGCCTGCTCGACAATAATAGTGCTGCGCGCCGCCTCGAACTGCTGGCCGTGGCGCGCAACCAAGCTTATGAGCGTGACCGATGAAAGCACTGCCCCTGCGCGCAACCCAGCGCCTGCAATTTCATAAAGACTTTACCCTCGATGACGCGGTGCCGCTGGTGCCGTATTTCGCCCAGCTTGGCATCAGTCATCTGTATGCCTCACCGCTGCTGAGCGCCCGCGCCGGCTCCATGCATGGCTATGATGTGGTCGACCCCACCCGTGTCAACCCGGAACTGGGCGGCGAAGCGGCGCTGCGGCGCCTGGTCGCCGCCCTGCGCGAGCACGATATGGGCCTGATCCTCGATATCGTCTCCAACCATATGGCGGTGGGCGGTGCGGATAACCCCTGGTGGCTGGACCTGCTGGAGTGGGGCCGCTTGAGCCCGTACAGCGAATTCTTCGATATCCAGTGGCATTCGCCCGACCCCCTGCTCAAAGGCCAATTGCTCATGCCGTTCCTGGGCAGCGATTACGGTGAAGCCCTGCAGAGCGGTACGCTGACCCTCAAGTTCGACGCCGCTCACGGGGCCTTCTACGCCGAACACTACGAACATCGCTTTCCGATCTGCCCAAGGGACTATGCCTTGATCCTTGGCCACGACGAGGGGCTCAGGCCGCTGGCCGAGCGCTTTGCCGCCCTCGCCTATCAGGACGACGCCTACGCCGAAGCCGCCTGGCTCAAGCAAGCGCTGGCCGAACGCGCTACCGAAGTACTGCCGGCTATCGAACAGCGGCTGGCCGCCTTCGATGGTCGCCAGCCCGAGGGCTTCGAGCGCCTGCATCATCTGCTCGAACAACAGGCTTACCGCCTGGCCAGCTGGCGCACCGCCGCTGATGATATCAACTGGCGGCGCTTCTTCGACGTCAATGAGCTGGGCGGCTTGCGTGTAGAACGCACGGCGGTGTTCGAAGCCACCCACGGCAAGATTTTCGAGCTGATCAGCGAAGGCCTGGTGGATGGGTTGCGCATCGACCATATCGACGGCCTGGCCGACCCGCGGGGCTATTGCCGTAAGTTGCGTCGCCGCGTGGATGCTTTGTCGCCCCAGCGCCACTTGCCGATCTTCGTGGAAAAGATCCTCGGTGACGGGGAAACCCTGCGTGAAGACTGGCAGGTCGACGGCACCACCGGCTACGAATTCATGAACCAACTGTCATTGCTGCAACACCACCCAGACGGCTTTGCCCCGCTGGCCGAGTTGTGGACGCGGCACAGCGAACGCCCTTCGACGTTTATCGAAGAGGCCCGGCTGGCGCGCCAGCAGATCCTCAACGGCTCGTTGGGCGGCGACTTCGAAAGCGTGGCCCAGGCCCTGCTGCAAGTGGCCCGCGACGATGTGATGACCCGCGACCTGACCCTGGGCGCCATCCGCCGGGCCTTGCAGGAATTGATCGTGCATTTCCCGGTGTACCGCACCTACATCAGCGCCAGGGGCCGCAGTGCGGCCGACGACAAGATATTCCGGCAGGCCATGGACGGAGCGCGCAGCACCCTCAATGAAAGCGACTGGCCGGTGCTTGAACACCTGGAAAAATGGCTGGGTGGTCAGCCCTGGCGCAATCGCCCGGTGGGCCGTGAACGCAAGATCCTCAAGCATGCCTGCGTGCGCTTCCAGCAGCTGACTTCGCCCGCCGCCGCCAAGGCCGTGGAAGACACCGCGTTCTATCGCTCGGCAGTGCTGCTGTCGCGTAATGATGTGGGCTTCAGCACCGAACAGTTCAGTGCGCCGTTGGCGGACTTCCACGCCGCCAATCAACAGCGCCTGGAGGCCTTCCCGGACAACCTGCTGGCCACGGCCACCCACGACCATAAACGCGGCGAAGACACCCGCGCCCGCCTGGCGGTGCTCAGCGAGTGCGCGCCCTGGTATGCCGAACAGGTCGAGCACTGGCGCAGCCTGGCGGCGCCCTTGCGGGAAAATGCTGATAGCCCCTCGGCGGGTGATGAGCTGATTTTATATCAAGTGCTGCTCGGCAGCTGGCCGCTGGAGCACAACCCAGACTTGGAGGCCTACCAGCAACGCCTCTGGCAGTGGCAGCAAAAAGCCCTGCGCGAGGCCAAGTTGCAGAGCAGTTGGAGCGCCCCCAACGAGGCCTATGAACAAGGTGTCGAAGGTTTCCTCAAGCGCCTGTTACTCAGTGACGCCGGTGCGCCGTTGCGTAGTGCGCTGGACAGCGCCGCCCAGGCCATCGCACCCGCCGGTGCCCTGAACGGGCTGGCGCAAACCTTGCTTCATCTCACCGTGCCGGGCGTACCAGATGTGTATCAGGGCGATGAGTTCTGGGACTTCAGCCTGGTGGACCCGGACAACCGTCGCCCGGTGGATTTCGCTGCACGGCAACGTGCACTGGATACCCCCCCGGACATCGGCGAACTGTTGTTCAACTGGCGTGACGGGCGAATCAAACAGGCGTTGATCGCCCAGGTGTTGGGCTTGCGCAAAACCTGTCCCGAGCTGTTCCGCCACGGCAGCTACACCGCGCTGGAAGTGGTTGGCCAGCATGCCGAGCGGGTGGTCGCGTTCTACCGCCAACATCAAGGCCAACAGCTGCTGGTGGTGGTGCCGCGCTGGCCTTATCAACTGCTGGAAAACGGCATGTTTCCCCAGGTCAATGCGCCGGTTTGGGGCGACACGCGGGTTAAATTACCGTTCGCCGCCACAACACAAAACTGGAAGGGACTTTTTCAAACACGCGCAGTCACACCCAACAAGGAGCTGTTGATCAGCGCTGCCCTGGGGGATCTCCCGGTCAATGTCTTTATCAATCCTGATAATCAAGAAAGCTGAACATTTTCTGTGAGGAGTTTGTGATGAGTAAAGAAGAGGAACGCATCCGCGAATTGGCGCATCAGATCTGGGAGTCCGAAGGCAAGCCACACGGCGAGGATGCCCGCCACTGGGAGATGGCGCGCAAGCTGGCCGAAGCCGAAGCGCTGACCCCCAGCAAGCCCAAGCCAGCCGCCAAGCCGAAAACCGCGCCCAAGGCCGCCGCCAAGCCTAAGGCGGCGGCACCGGCTGCAGCAAAGCCTGCGGCGAAAAAACCGGCCGCGCCGAAAAAACCCAAACCGCCCGCGCCATGATCCCTTGGGCCTCCGTACTGGAGGCCCGTTTGCGTCCACGTGATTCGCTGAAGCACCGTCAGCACGGTTGCGCTCGGCCCGAAAAAAGACTTTTTGCAGGAGCAACTCAATGAGCAAACCCGATAAAGCTACAGCGACGCAGGAACATGAACCGTCGCGGATTCGTGAAGGTTTGCCCTTCCCCCTCGGTGCTACCTGGGATGGCCTGGGTGTCAACTTCGCACTGTTCTCGGCCAACGCCACCAAAGTCGAGCTGTGCCTGTTCGACGATGCCGGCGAGGTAGAGCTGGAGCGCATCGAACTGCCCGAGTACACCGACGAGATCTTCCACGGCTACCTGCCCGACGCCCATCCCGGGCTGATTTACGGCTACCGCGTGTATGGCGCTTATGACCCGGCCAATGGTCACCGTTTCAACCACAACAAACTGCTGATCGACCCCTACGCCAAACAGTTGGTGGGTGAGCTCAAGTGGTCCGAGGCGTTGTTTGGCTACACCATCGGCCACCCGGACGACGACCTCAGTTTCGATGAACGCGACAGCGCGCCCTTCGTGCCCAAGTGCAAGGTCATCGACCCGGCGCACACCTGGGGCAACGATCAACCGGTCCGGGTACCATGGGACCGTACGATCATCTATGAAACCCACCTGCGCGGCATCAGCATGCGCCACCCTTCGGTGGGCGAGTCGGTGCGCGGCACCTGCGCCGGCCTGATGGAAGACGACGTGCTCAAGCACATCCGCCAGCTGGGTATTTCCTCGGTCGAACTGCTGCCAGTGCACGCCTTCGTCAACGACCAGCATCTGCTGGAAAAAGGCATGACCAACTACTGGGGCTATAACAGCATTGCGTTCTTCGCCCCCGACCCGCGCTACTTGGCCAGCGGCAAGATTGCCGAGTTCAAGGAGATGGTCGCGCACCTGCATGAGCAGAAGCTGGAAGTGATTCTCGACGTGGTCTACAACCACACCGCCGAAGGCAACGAGCGCGGCCCGACCCTGTCCATGCGCGGCATCGACAACGCCTCCTACTACCGGCTGATGCCCGATGACAAGCGCTTCTACATCAATGATTCGGGCACCGGCAACACCCTGGATCTGAGCCACCCCTGTGTGCTGCAAATGGTCACCGACTCGCTGCGCTACTGGGCCACCGAAATGCATGTGGACGGTTTCCGCTTCGACCTGGCAACTATTCTGGGGCGCTACCGCGATGGCTTCGATGAGCGCCACAGTTTCCTCGTCGCTTGCCGCCAGGACCCGATACTGCGCCAGTTGAAACTGATCGCCGAACCCTGGGACTGCGGCCCCGGTGGCTATCAAGTGGGCAACTTCCCGCCAGGCTGGGTGGAATGGAACGACCGCTTCCGCGATACGGTGCGCGCGTTCTGGAAAGGCGACGACGGCCAACTGGCGGATTTCGCCGGGCGCATGACCGCTTCGGGCGAGATGTTCAATCATCGCGGACGCCGGCCCTACAGCTCGGTGAACTTCATCACCGCCCACGACGGTTTCACCTTGCACGACCTGGTCTCGTACAACGACAAGCACAACGAGGCCAACGACGAAAACAACCAGGACGGTAGCAACAACAACCTGTCTTGGAACCACGGCGTCGAAGGCCCCACCGACGATCCGGAAATCAACGAACTGCGCCTGCGCCAGATGCGCAATTTCTTCGCCACCCTGCTACTGGCCCAAGGCACGCCGATGATCGTCGCCGGGGACGAGTTTGCCCGTACCCAGCATGGCAATAACAACGCCTATTGCCAGGACAGTGAGATCGGCTGGGTCAATTGGGACCTGGACGACGACGGCAAGGCCCTGCTCAAGTTCGTCAAGCGCCTGATCAAGCTGCGCCTGGCGTATCCGATCCTGCGCCGTGGGCGCTTCCTGGTCGGCGACTACAACGAAGATATCGGCGTGAAGGACGTCACCTGGTTGGCGCCGGATGGCAACGAGATGACCACCGAGCAATGGGAAGACAGCCAGGGCCGCTGCCTGGGCATGCTGATGGATGGCCGCGCCCAGGAGACCGGGATTCGACGTGCCGGTGCGGACGCGACCTTGCTGCTGGTGGTCAATGCCCATCACGACATGGTCAATTTCCGCCTGCCGCCGGTGCCAGAGGGTGAGTTCTGGACCTGCATGCTCGACACCAACGACCCGGCGGTACGCGGTCAGGAGCGCTTTGATTTCGAGCATGAATACGCGGTAACCGGCCGCTCGCTGCTGTTGTTTGAACTGCAACGCGAAGGCGAGGTGTAAGATGGCGTTGCACGGTTTCCTTCAGGGTTACCGCGGTTATGCGGATACGCAGGCCCTGGGTGACGCACTGAAGGCACTCCAAGAGGAAGGTCTGGATCAACTGCCGCTGCCCGGCAGTGGCCAGACCCTGGCCCGCTTCAGCGGGCTGGCGCAGGTGGCGGGGCATGATTTGCGCTTGTGCAAGTTGTTCGAAGGCCATACCGATGCGTTGGCGATCATTGCCGAACTCGACAGCCCGCTGCCGCCGCTGGGCAGTACATGGGGCATGTGGGCATCTGAGCCGCCGACCGCCAAAGTGCGGGTGCGACACGCTGGCCAGCGGCTCGTGGTAGATGGGCGCAAGGCGTGGTGCTCCGGCGCGGCGGTGGTCAGCCATGGCTTGCTGACCGCCTGGGACGAAGAGGATCGCCAGCAGCTGGTGGCGGTGGCAATGGATCAACCTGGCGTGACGGTCACCGATGAAGGGTGGAGTGCCGTGGGCATGGCGGCCACGGGCAGCGTCGAAGTGCTGTTCCACGAGGCCCGGGGCGTTGCGGTCGGCGGCCCGGGCGATTACCTGTCCCGTCCAGGTTTCTGGCACGGCGGGATCGGCATTGCCGCATGTTGGTACGGCGCCGCGCAGCGCCTGGGTGAAGTGTTGCGCGCCCACTGTGCCCAGCGCCCCGAGCCCCATGCCCTGGCCCATCTCGGCGCCGTCGACAGCGCCCTCAACAGTGCCGCTTGCGTGCTACGCGCCAGCGCCGAGCAGATCGACCGCGAGCCGAGCGCGGATGCCCGGCAACTGGCGCAACAGGCACGGGCCTGTATCGAGGACACCGTCGAACAAGTCATGCATCACGTTGGTCGTGGCGTCGGTGCGGGGCCTTATTGCAAGGACCCGCACTTTGCCCAGTTGATGGCGGACTTGCCGGTGTATGTGCGGCAAAGCCATGCCGAGCGCGACCTTGCCGCCCTGGGCGAACAGGTTGCCGGCGACCCCTTAGGGAGGTGGCAGTTATGAAGCCCAATCCGATTGTCGGTCAGGGTACATCGCTCAATCACTGGCAAACCTCGACGCGGCTGGCCGAGTTGCCGCACATCAGCGTCGCGCAGTTGGTACCCGAGGGGCATCGCGCGGTGATCATCGCCCCGCATCCGGACGATGAAGTGCTCGGCAGTGGTGGCTTGCTGCAAGGTCTTGCGCTGCTGGGCCGGCCCATCCAGTTGATCTCCGTGACCGACGGCAGTGCCAGTCATCCCGGCTCCCGGCGTTGGCCGGTGGAGCGCCTGAGCGTAGTGCGCCCCCAGGAGTCGGCCCAAGCCCTGCATCGCCTCGGCTTGCCGCTGCACAGTTTGAAATGGCTGCGCGCCGGGTTTGCCGACAGCAAAGTGGCCGAGCGCGAAGCCCAGCTCTGCGAGTTTATCCAGCGCCACCTAAAACCCACCGACGTGGTGTTCGCCACCTGGCGCGAAGACGGCCATTGCGACCATGAAGCCGTAGGCCGCGCCAGCGCCAAAGCGGCCCAGGCCGTTGGCGCAACCTTGTATGAACTGCCGGTGTGGACTTGGCACTGGGCCACGGCTGAAGACGACATGGTGCCTTGGCATCGGGCGCGCAAAATCCCGTTGACCATCGAGGCCGTGGCGCGCAAACGCCATGCGATCCACGCCTTCGCCAGCCAGCTGGAAGGCGATCCGCAAATCGGCCTGCCGCCGGTACTGGCGCCCTATGTGGTGGAGCGCTTGCTGCAACCTTTTGAAGTGGTGTTCGTATGAGTGTGGCAACCCCCTACTTCGACCAACTGTTTGCCGGCAACGATGACCCCTGGGCCTTTCGTCAGCGCTGGTACGAACAACGCAAGCGCGCCCTGACACTGGCCGTGCTGACCCGGTCGCATTACGTCTCGATCTTTGAACCTGGCTGTGCCAACGGCGAATTGAGCGCTGAACTGGCGAGTCGTTGCGATCGCCTGGTGTGCTGCGACGCGACCCAGGCGGCGGTGCTGCTGGCACAAACGCGGCTGGCAGATTTCCCCCACGCTCTGGTGGAACAGCGTCGCCTGCCCGGGCAATGGCCCGCCGGCGAGTTTGAGCTGATCGTACTGAGTGAGCTGTGTTATTACCTGGATGCCGATGACTTGCATCGCCTGATCGACTGCGCCCTCGCCGCCTTGACCGCTGACGGTCAGTTGCTGGCCTGTCATTGGCGCCCGCCCATCGAGGGTTGCCCGCAAACCGCCGAACAGGTGCACGCCCTGCTCCAGCAGCGGCTGGGTATGCCGCCCCTGGCGCAGTACCATGACCAGGATTTCCTGCTCGACCTGTGGAGCCGTGAGGGTACCTCGGTCGCACACCACGAGGGTTTGCGATGATCGGTATTCTGATCCCGGTGCATAACGAAGAAGCGCTGCTGGGCGACTGCCTGAGGGCTGCGCAGATCGCTGCCAACCATCCCGGCCTGCTGGGGGAAGCGGTGCAGATCCTGGTGGTACTCGACAGCTGCACCGACGGCAGCGCTGCGATCGCCCAGGCGCATCGGGTGCACAGCCTGCCGGTGCATGCGCGCAATGTGGGGCAAGCCCGAGGCGACGGCGCACGGCATTTATTAAACCTGGGCGCACGCTGGATTTCCTGCACCGACGCCGACAGCCGCGTGGCCCCTGACTGGCTGGTGGCGCAACTGGCCCTGGGCTGCGATGCCGTGTGTGGCACGGTGACGGTGGATGCCTGGAGCGAAGGCTTCGACTCGGCGGCACAGATTCGTTATCACCAGGCTTACCAGGCCCGCGATGGGCATCGGCACATCCATGGCGCCAACCTGGGAGTGAGCGCCAGCGCCTACGTGCAGGCCGGTGGGTTCGAGCCGCTGGCCTGCCATGAAGATGTGCAACTGGTGCGCGAGCTGGAACGTTGCGGCGCCTCGATTGCCTGGAGCCATGCACCTCAAGTGGTGACCAGTGCGCGCCTGGACTGTCGCGCCCAGGGCGGGTTCGGCGACTACTTGAAAAGTCTGATGCAGGTTTCGTAAAAAAACGACACGCCAACGTGTAAAAGCGCCAGATCCTTGTCTATGCTCATAACGCCTTGCACGGCACGCCAGGATTGGCGTGCCGTGCACTCACCCCAGCGGAGCCTGGGGTAAAAACAAGAGCGTCGTCCCGTCAACGGGGTACGACCCAGCATTGACCGACAAGGATATGTCACCCCATGAAGCCTGCCTCCCTAAGCGAAGCCCGTCGCGGCCCCGCGCAAATCTGGAACAGTGCGCCGCAGCTGGCACAGGTTCCCGTCATCGCACTCACCAGCCTGGTGCCGCCCGGCGCACGCGTCGTGGTCATCGCCCCGCACCCGGGCGATGAAGTACTGGCCTGCGGTGGTTTGCTGCAACTGCTCAGTACCCGCGAACACCCCTTGCAATTGATCTCCATCACCGATGGCAGCGCCAGCCACCCCGGCTCCCACGTGTGGCCGGCCAGCCGCTTGAGCGTGGTGCGCCCCCAGGAAAGCGCCGAAGCGTTGCGTCGACTGGGCATGCCGTTGCACAGCCTGAAATGGATCCGCGGCGGGTTTCGCGATGACGCGCTGGCCGCCCACGAACAGGCGATGAGCCAGTTCATCGCGCGCTACCTGCAACCGGGTGACAGGGTATTTACCACGTGGTGCCGCGACGGTAATGACGATCACGATGCCGTCGGCCGCGCCAGCGCCAAGGCCTGCAGCCTGGTGGGGGCCAGGCTGTATGAACTGCCGGTCTGGGCCTGGCACTGGCCGGCACGGGAGGCTTCGATGATCCCCTGGCAGCGCGCACGCAAGGTACGCCTGGATACCTGGAGCGTGGCGCGCAAGCTGCACGCGACCCATGCCTATGCCAGCCAATTGGTCGGCGATCCGCAGATCGGTTTACCGCCCAAGCTTGCCCAAGTGTTGCTCGAGCGTATACGCGAACCCTACGAGATCGTATTTGCCTAGACGTCGGCTCGTCTATACCTGTTATTTCTTACAGTAGCAGCCGATCAAATCTACGGCTAAGGTGCAAAAAGTCCTGCACAGGTTAAGGTGCAGTCGAGAAAGCCATGCCAACCCTTTGCATTGGCCGGTGTTTTCAGATGCAGGTAACCCGTAGTCCCTGATCCGTATCGAGTTCGTCGTTGCCATGGTTTTGAACCGCGCCTGGTATCCCAGGTGCCGGGACATCAATGTGCTCAAGCGAGGGCCGACCATGCGCACACGGATCACTTCTCTGTTGTACTCAGGCATTGCCTCAGCGATTGTACTGGCGGCCTGGCCGCTGGCCTCGTATGGGGCGTGTACCATCAACAACACGGCGGGCAGCGACACCTCCAGCTGCGACAGCGCCACCGCGCCGGGCTTTAGCGATAACGGCGGTGATAACACCCTCGAAATCACCGCAACCGGCAGAGTGAGCGGAAATGTGGTGTACGGAGGCGGCAATGATCTGGTCGATGTGAACGGCCCAAGCGCCGGGATCGATGGCAGCCTCGACCAAGGCGACGGCAACAATATTTTCCGGCTCAACCTGGGCAGTATCACCGGGTCGGTCAGCCAGGGCTCGGGCGCCGATATCGCGCAGATTTCCGGGGGCCAGGCAGGTAAAGTCACCCAGGGGTCAGGCATCGACCATTTTGCCATGAGCGGCGGCACCATCGCCTCGCTGGAACAGGGCGACGGGCTGGACGTGTTCTTCATGAGCGGCGGTACGATCACCGGGGCTTTCGAGGACGGCGACGAGGCGACAATGACCGAAGGCATCATCGGCCGGGTCAACATGAAACTCGATGACAACCGGTTCGATATGTCTGGCGGTACGATCATCGGCAATCTGGTGACTGGCTTCGGCAGGGACACTGTCCTGATCTGGGGTAAGGCGTTGGTCGGCGGCAATATCAGTGTCAGTGGCGGTGACGATCAGATAATCATCTCCGGTGGTACCGTCAACGGGCAGTTGTTACTCAGCTTTGGCAATGATGACTTGGTCTGGTCCGGCGGCAACCTGCATTCCTCAGTGCTGATGGGGGAAGGCGACGATACCGCATTGCTTCAGGGGCTGGTGGCTGCGCAGGTGGCGGCGGCGCAATTATTGGATGGGGGCCTGGGCACCGACACCCTGACCCTGGACAACACCAAGGTCGGTGACCCTGCCCTCTTCACCCAGTGGGAAAGCATCCGCCTGGACAACGGCTCGCAAATGACCCTGGGCGGGGCGTTGAAGCTGGGGGACAGCGAAACCGGTACCGGCACCTTGTCCATAGATGGCAGCAGTGCGCTGCTGGTCGGCACGGGCAGCGTCGACCCGTTCACCGCTGGCCAGCGGGTCAATGTGATCAACAGCGGCACCCTCGACATGACCACCGGCAGCTCCACCGCCAGCGACACCTTGACCATCAACGGCAATTACAACGGCAACGGTGGGCGTCTGGCGTTGCAAACCGTGCTGGGGGCAGACAACTCGGCCAGCGACAAACTGGTGGTCAGCAACGGCACGCTGCAAGGCAACACCCAACTGCTGGTCACCAACCTTGGCGGCGCTGGCGCCGCGACGTTGCAGGACGGCATCCAGGTGGTGCAAGCGCTCAATGGCGCGAGCGGGACAGGTACGGCCTTTACCCTGGGCAATACGGTCACCGCCGGGGCGTTTGACTACTACCTGTTCAAAGGTGGGGTCACCACCGGAACCGAGCAGAATTACTACCTGCGCTCCACAGTTCCGGTCACGCCGCTGCCCGAACCCGGGGAGCCGGTCACGCCCTTGCCGGAACCGGTAGTTGAAACCCCACCACTGCCATCTAACCCCACCGACAAGGAGATCCCGATCTACCGTCCCGAAGTGCCGCTGTACGCTGCGCTGTTTCCCGCCGCCGAGCAAATCGTGCAAGGCATGCTCGGTACTTATCACGAGCGCATGGGCGATCAGAGCCGCCAGCAACATACCGGTATCATGCCGGCGGGTTGGGGCCGGGTCTACGGCAACAGCAGCCGCCAGAGTTACGCCGGTACGGTCAGCCCGACCCTGGACGGTTCGCTGACAGGCTTTCAAGTGGGCACCGATGTGTTCGCCAGCCACCTGGACAACGGCCTGCTGCAGCGCCTCGGGTTCTTCGTCGGTCATAGCCGCCTCAAGGGCAATGTGAAAGGCTTCAACGGCGGCTGGGAGGACAAGGACGCCGGCAAGACCACATTGCGCGGCGATAGCCTGGGGGCCTACTGGACGCTGATCGGCGCCAACCAGGCTTACCTCGACCTGGTGCTGATGGGTACTCGCTTTGATGGCAACACCGAGTCGGACCGTGGCGTGAAGATGAAAACCCGCGGGCATAACGTCACCGCCTCCGCCGAAGTCGGCTGGCCGCTGGCGCTGAGCGCCGACTGGGTCGTGGAGCCCCAGGCGCAGTTGATCGTCGGCAAAACCAAGCTGGATAGCCAGAATGATGGAATTTCAGACGTTTCCTATGACGCCGATACCAACGTCACCACGCGCCTGGGCGTGCGCCTGCGCGGCGATTACAAGGTCAATGGCATGCCGCTGCAGCCCTATGTGAGGGCCAATGTCTGGCACGCCAGCGCCGGGGACAATAGCGTTTTTTTCAACCATGAGACCCGTATCGACACCGAGCAGAAATCCACCACTGTGGATGTCAGCCTTGGGGCTACCCTGGAAGTTGCACAGGGTGTGAGCCTGTATGGTGAGGTCGGCACCGAAAAGAATCTGGACAGCAATATGCTCCGCGGCCGCCAAGGCACGTTCGGTCTGAGAATGGCGTTCTGAGGCGATCTTTGTACCGCAGTGTGTACGAGAGCCACTGCGGTACATAACCCTCACACAACTATTTTTACCAAGTTGGCCCCCTGAACGCATGAAAACTGCAGAACGGTGCCCCGTCGGAGAAGTCCGGCGGGCATCAAATAATGGCTAAACGCCTGCCCGCAACCTATGGAAAATTTCGTTAACTAATTCTTCCCCAAGGCTTTTTCCTACGGATTCAATCTGCCACACTGATGAGAATAATTATCAACAGATTTATTATTCGCCACGGATGGCCTCTGGGGAGCCCTATAACAATGTTTGTGCAACAACGCGGCGGCAACGTTTTTTCACCCAGCTTGATGGCAATTGCTATCTGCCTGGCAACCTCGCACGCGGCCCTGGCCGCCGATGCCGAAGCACCGGCCACCATTGAACTGGGCGCCACCGAGGTCTCCGGCCAACAGCTGGGCCAAACGACCGAGGGCACCGTGTCGTATACCACCGGCTCCATGAGCACCGCGACCAAGCTGCCCCTGACGATGCGTGAAACCCCGCAGGCCGTGACCGTGATCACGCGCCAGCGCATGGATGACCAGGCGATGACCAGCATCAACGATGTGGTCAACGCCACGCCCGGGTTGTTCCTGAACTACTCCAACGGCCCTGGCCGCCAAGCCTTTACCGCCCGCGGTTTCGACATCGACAACCTCATGTATGACGGTATCCCCAGCGGCTATAACGGCGCGTCGGTAGGCGCGCAGCCGAACCTGGCGATGTTCGATCGCGTCGAGGTAGTGCGCGGTGCCACCGGGCTGGTGACCGGCGCGGGCAACCCTTCGGCGGCCATCAACCTGATCCGCAAACGGCCGCTGTATGAGCAGAAACTCACCCTGACCGGCGCCGCCGGCAGCTGGGACGACTACCGCGGCGAGCTGGATGCCTCCAGCCCACTCAACGACAGTGGTACCTGGCGCGGCCGGGTCGTGACCTCCTACCGCGACGCCAACAGCTTCATCGATAACGCCGAGCAGGATCACGGCCTGTTCTATGCGGTGACCGAAGCCGACCTGAGCGAAGACACCAGCCTGACCCTCGGTTTCTCGAACCAGAAGGACAAGACTAACTACTTCTGGGGCTCGTCGATGATCGGCCAGGATGGTCACCACCTGAACCTGTCGCGCTCCTACAACCCGGGCACCGACTGGGAGAACAAAGACCAGGAAATCAACACGGTATTCGCCGAGCTGCGCCAACGCCTGGCCAATGACTGGAACCTGCAGGTCAACGCCAATTATTCCGAACAGGATGCATTGTTTTCCGGCTCTTACCAGTCGCGCTGGACCAACAACACTCTGGCCCGCACGGTGTACCAGGCCACTTATGATGAAAACCAGGCGGGTCTCGACGCCTTTGCCAGCGGCCCGTTCCAGGCATTCGGGCGCACCCACGAACTGGTGGTGGGCGCCAGCAAGCGCATCTACGACATGACCACCCGCAACTACAGCCCGTACGACATGAACTGGCCGCTCAATGCCGGCAAGCCGAATTTCGTCCACACCAACAACGAGCGCGACGTCACCACCCAGGATGGTTTCTACCTGACCACGCGCCTGAGCCTGGCCGACCCGCTCAAGCTGATCCTCGGCGGGCGCCTGGACTGGTACGACTATGACAACCGCGATGGCGACGGCGATTACAAGGTCACTCGCAACCTCACCCGCTACGCCGGTCTGATCTACGAGCTGGACGACCAGCACTCGGTGTATGTCAGCTACAGCGATATCTTCACGCCGCAGAAGGAAAAGAACACCAGCGCGACCCCGCTCAAGCCGATTGTCGGCAAGAACTATGAAGTGGGTATCAAGGGCGAATACCTAGGTGGTGCGCTGAATGCGAGCCTGGCGGTGTTTCGCGTCGACCAGGAAAACCGCGGCGTACAGATCGTTGTGCCGGATTGCCCGCAGGCGTCCTGCTACCAGGCCTCGGGCGAAATCCGCAGCCAGGGCATCGACTTCGAACTGCAAGGCGCCTTGACTGAGAACTGGCAGGTCGGCGGTGGTTATACCTACGCGCGCACCCACACCATCAAGGACGCCGCCAACCCGCAGAAGGTCAACAAGCAGTTCGACACCGACACCCCGGAGCATCTGTTTAAGCTGACCACCCGCTATAACTTCCAGGGCCCGCTGGAAAAACTTCGCGTGGGCGGCAACATTTCCTGGCAGAGCCGCATGTACAACGACATCGCACTGGCAGATGGCAGCCAATACCGGCTCAAGCAAGGCGGCTATGCCGTCACCGACCTGATGGCCGGCTACCGGGTCAACCAGCACCTGGACCTGCAGCTCAACGCCAACAACATCTTCGACCGCAAGTACTACCAGGCCATTGCCAACTCTGCGAGCTATGGCGGTGATTCCTATGGCGCTCCGCGCAACATGATGCTGACCGCCAAGTACAGCTTCTAAAGCGCCCATGCCGCCACGGCTGCCTGTTCGGGCAGCCGTTCTAAAGTCCGCAATAGGCCTGCCGATAAAGCGTTGGCAACCGCAAAAATCCCGAACATCTGCTTCACTCCACAGCGGCAGGCCTTCGTGGCACGCTGCGTGCTTGCTAGACCTCGGCACCCCACCCTCATGGAGTAAGAGTGAATGCCCGTCCGCCCCCGTTTTATTGAGCACTACCGCAAGGCCGACCGCATCATGCTGGCATTGATCTGGCTGATGTCGCTATTCTCCCTGGGCTTGGCGTTCTGGCATGACACCTGGCTACAGGCGCTGATCGTCGGTGGCGGCACCGGCGTGGTGCTGACCGCGCTCTACCGCGTCATCGGCGGCACCCGTGTGATGCGCTGTGCACTGGGCGCCGGCCTGATGGTGATGGCGGCGCTGCACATCAACCAGGCGCATGGGGTGATCGAAGCCCACTTCGGCATCTTCGCATTACTGGCGGTGTTGACCTTCTACCGTGACTGGCTGCCGATCCTGGTGGCGGCGCTGACCATCGCCGCGCATCACCTGGTGTTCCACGCGTTGCAGCATCAGGGTTTTCCGGTGTTTGTGATGGAGCATCACGGCGGCTGGACGATGATCTTCGTTCACGCGTTCTACGTGGTGATGGAAACCGTCGCCCTGCTCTACCTGGCGGTGCATAGCCAGGCTGAGGCGGTCGAGAGCCAGGAAATGCTCGAGAAGATGCTCGCCGTCACCTCGCAGCTCACCGTGGAATCGGCCAAAGGCGAAGGCAAGTTGCGAGTCTCCCTGGCCACGCGTTTCGACCACTTCCTGCAACAGCTCACCCACCTCATCGATGGCGTTGCCCGCGATTCCCACGGCCTTGGGCAACTCGGCCAGGAACTGGCCACCGCCAGCGGCACCCTGGAAAAAGGCGCGCACCATCAACTGGCGCAGATCGGCGAGATGACCGGTTCGATGCAGCGCCTGGAAGCCGCCACCGGTCACATCACGGTGCAGGTCGAACAAGCGGTGGAACACGCAGGCCAGGCCAGCCAGCAAATTATCCGCGGCCAGGAAAGCGTCGGTCGCGCCCAGCATGAAATCAGCCAATTGGCGTCACGCATCAATGACACTGAATCCACCGTGCAATCCCTGGCCGTGCAGGCCGAGCAAATCGGCTCGGTGCTGGAAGTGATCAGCAGCATCGCCAACCAGACCAACCTGTTGGCCCTCAACGCCGCCATCGAAGCCGCCCGCGCCGGCGAGCAGGGCCGGGGTTTTGCCGTAGTGGCCGATGAGGTACGCAGCCTGGCCCAGCGCACTGCCCTGTCCACCCAGGAAATCAAGACCATCATCGAGGGCCTGCAACAGGGCAGCCGCCAGGCCGTCGAAGCCATGCACGCCAGCCGCGAAGGCGTGGAGCGTTGTGTGGAAGACAGCCAGTTGGCGGTGGACATGCTCCACGCCGTGGGCCAGGACATTGCCCACATTGACCAACTCAACGGCCATATCGTCACCACCACCCGCGAGCAGACCTCGGCGAACCTGGAAATTGTCGAGCGTTTGCAGTCTGTGCAAACCATCGCCCAAAGCACCGCTGACGACGTCGAGACCCTCGCCCGCAGCAGCGAACGCCTGCCGCCGATTGCGGTGCGGCTGGATGCGCTGGGGCGCAGGTTTCATCCTTAAGTAGAGCACCAGACACACGTGGGTCAAAATGTGGGAGGGGCTTGAACTGGCCTAATGATCCCGGACACCTCTTAAGGGCGATATGATTCGCCCATTCAGGAGGTTCCATGCAAGAACGAAAAACCTATACCCGCGAGTTCAAGCAACGTGCTGCAAGCATGGTTCTTGATGATAACTGCTCAGTTCCCGACGTCTGTGCATCGATGGAGGTTGGCCCTACGGCTCTGCGCCGTTGGGTTGATCAGGTTCGTAAAGAGCGTCAGAAAGGGCAGCCAGTGGCCGGTACCAAGGCAATCAGCGAAGAACAGCGAGAGCTGCAGCAGCTGCGAGCCAAGGTCAAGCGTCTGGAGACCGAGGCTGAAATCTTAAAAAAGGCTACGGCTCTCTTGATGTCGGATCCCGATCGTTTTTCCTAATCGAGGAGCTGAGGGAGTCGAGTTCATATCCGACCTGCCTGCTTTGCAGTGCGCTGGGCGTTTCCCGTAGCGCGTTTTACGACTGGCTTAAGCGTCGCTCAGCGCCCAATACCAAGCGTGACGCGCTCAGAGCAAAAGTCGTGCAACTGCATGACGAAAGCCGGGGAAGTGCAGGCGCGCGGATGATCTCTCAGCACTTGAAGGCCCAGCAGGTCAAGGTGGGACGGCATTTGGCCGGAAAACTCATGGCGGAGGCAAATCTGGCCAGCAGGCAGCGCCGCCGCCATCAATATCGCTCTAGAGGCGTCGAAGCATTTGTGGCCAAGAACCTGCTTGAGCGTAACTTTGAGCCAACCGCAATCAATCAGGTCTGGTGCGGCGATGTTACTAGCCTGATGGTTGGGAAACGCTGGTATCACTTGGCAGCGGTCATTGATCTGTTCGCCCGCCGAATCATTGGCTGGGCGTTTTCCCTGATCAACGACGCCAACCTGGTTAGCAAGGCGCTAAGAATGGCGGTGGAGGTTCGAGGCAAACATGGGGGCTTGATGTTTCATTCGGATCAAGGCTGCCAATACACCAGTCAGCGCTTTCAGTCCGAGCTGCTGGAACATGGGATAACGCAAAGCATGAGCCGCAGAGGACAGTGCTGGGACAACGCGCCAACAGAGCGTTTCTTCGGGACACTCAAGTCAGAGTGGGTGCCCACCAAGGGTTATACGACAGTTGAAGAAGCCAGGCAGGATATGACCAGCTTCTTCATGCGGTATAACCGAATTAGGCTCCACAGCTACAATAACTACCTGTCTCCAATAGCCATGGAGCAGCAGGCGGCTTGACCACCGTAATCGGTGTCCGGAAAAACTTGACCAGAACAGCTTGCCCCCGATGGCCATAGGTATCTACACAAGATCGGCTGTCAGGCCGCCATCGGAGGCAAGCCTCCTCCCACAGTTGGACCGCGGCTAGAGTGCCCGCCACCGGTCGAGCTATTAAAGCAACCGACAACCTCCTACACTGCCGACATTCATACTTACCTGCGCAGCCTCGCTTTTCTGCCCGCCTCGCCTCCTACCAGGACTCCAGACATGCGCCTGCCCGACTTCATCCTTGAGCACCTCGAGCCGATCCTGCAGGCCTGGGAAGATTTCGCCAGAACCATCAAGACGCCGGGCGGGGACCTCGATAGCGTGGCGCTGCGCGATCATGCCGAGCAGATGTTGCGGGCAATCGTGACCGACTTGCGCACCACGCAGACCAAGCGAGAGCAAACCGCCAAGGCCCAAGGGCTGATTCCGGCCGATGACCAGGAAACCGCCGCTGAAACCCACGCAATGACGCGCCTGATGGCCGGTTTCACGATTGATCAAATGGTCTCGGAATACCGCGCACTCAGAACCAGTGTGGTGAGCCAATGGATGAGAAAGGTCAACGAGGGCACGCCGATCAATGTCGACGACATGACCCGGTTCCACGAGGCCATCGATCAGGCGCTCGCCGAGTCCATCGCCAGCTATTCACGTGCGGTCGAGGCATCACGCAATGTGTTCCTGGGCATACTCGGCCACGACCTGCGCACGCCGTTGGGCGCGATCCTGTTGGGAGCCGACGTGCTCAGGCGTTCAAAGGACATCGGCCCCCGGGACAACAAAATTGCCAACCAGATGTACACCAGCGTGCGCCGAGCGAGCCAGATTGTGGGCGACCTGCTTGACCTGACACGTTGCCAGATGGGTCCGGGCATCCCGGTAAAAACCGCGGCTATCGATCTCGCACCGCTGTGCCAGCGAGTAGTGGAAGAAATCCAGGCGTTTCATCCAGAGGCCAATGTCGTGTTCGAAATGAAGGCTGCGGTTTCAGGAAAATTTGACGGCGCCAGAATGGAGCAAGTCTTCTCGAACATCATCAGCAACGCGGTGGAGCATGGGGACACCACCTTCCCGATCAAGGTCGAGCTAGGCACCGTGGAGGCGTGCGCGGTATTCACCGTGCACAACCGCGGCGAGGCGATACCCGAAGACGTGCTGCCCTTCATATTCAACCCCATGGGCCGTTTCTCCCAGCGCTCGACAATCGATCTAGGCTCCGCAGAAGGATTGGGCCTGGGCCTTTTCATCGCCTCGGAAATCGTCGCATCCCATGCCGGATCCATCGATGTCAGCTCGGATGCAGAACAGGGCACGGTCTTTAGCGTGAGGGTTCCCCTCGACAGTGCCCCCGACATCCTCAACCCACCTTGATAACCACCTTCCCAAACGCGCCCCTGGCCAGATGCTCGTAAGCTTCACGCGCCTGTGCAAACGGATAGACCCGGTCGATAACAGGGCGGATATCGTGTTGGTTGAGGAACTCATTCATCCGGTCGAACGATGAGCGTGGCGCTACGGCAATGCCACGCAGTGTCGTCTGGCGGAAGATCAGCGGCATGAGGTCAAGCGCTACAGTCTGCCCGGTCAAGAAACCGATCTGTGCAATGCGCCCGGATGCCTTGGTGGCCGCGACCGACTGATTGATGCCGTTGCCCCCCGCGACATCGAGCAGCAGATCGACACCCTTACCTGCGGTGAGTTTCAGCACCTCGTCCGCCCAGTCTGGCGTCGTCCGGTAATTGATCCCGGCTACTGCACCCAGGCGCTTGACGGCGTGCAGGTTGTCGTCGCTGCTAGACGTTGCGATCACCTTTGCGCCAAGCGCCGTGGCAATCTGTACCGCGAAGATGGAGACCCCACCCGTGCCCTGGACCAACACGGTTTGCCCCGGTTGGATCTGGCCGAAATCCACCAATGAGTACCAGGCGGTGAGCGCGGCAATGGGCAACGTAGCGGCCTCTTCATCGCTCATATTGGCGGGTGCGGCTACGGCGCTGTCCTGGTGAATGATCATGTACTCGGCCAGGCCGCCCGGCAGCGGCGAACCGAAGCAGTAATCCGGTTCGTGGGGGCCCGGTTCGCCATCCAGCCAACGCGAATACAGGTGAGAGTTAACGCGGTCACCGACCTTGAAGCGCGTCACGCTGTCCCCCACTGCTACCACGGTGCCAGCAGCGTCGCTTACCGGGATCAATGGCTTGGGCACCTTGTGCGGCTCATAGATGCCGTCGACGATGGCCTTGTCGCGAAAGTTCAGGGATACCGCGCCGACCTTGACCAGCAACTCGCCAGCTTGCGGATGTGGGGTGGGCGCCTCGTCCAGTTGCAGGTTATCAAGGCCGAAGTCTTTCAGTAACCACGCTTTCATGATGAATCTCCCAATGCAGGTAATGACCGCAAACCGCAATCGATCTGCCTTGGGTCCATCATTCGCCATCGGCCGCGCGCAATAAATGCGCAAAAAAACACAGGATTGTTCTATCCTGATATAACAATCGCCACCGGAAATCGTCATGGAATTGCTGCAATCAATGCGCCTGTTCGCCCGGCTGGCGGAGCTTGGCAGTTTCACCAAAACTGCTGAATCGCTGGACATTGGCCGCCCGCAGGTCACCCGGTATATCCAGGAGCTGGAAGCATCACTAGGTGTGCGCCTGTTCCAGCGCACCACCCGCAAGGTGGCGCTCACCGCCGAGGGCGAGCGCTTCTATGTTCGGGTGCAGGAAATCCTCGCGGATATCAACGCCGCCACCAGTATGTTCGACCGCACCGGGGCAACCCTGGTTGGCCGTCTGCGCATCGATATCCCGAGCGCTTTCGCACAACTGGAATTCATCAACAGCCTCAAGGGCTTCACCGACAATTTCCCCGGCATCAACCTGGTACTGGGGGTGACTGATCGAACCGTTGATTTGATCGGTGAGGGCATCGACTGTGCGTTACGCATCGGCGACTTGCCTGACTCGAGCCTCATTGCCCGCCCTATCGCGCAAGCAATCATGGTGACCTGCGCGGCCCCAGACTATCTGCACGCACAAGGTCGCCCCGAGTGCCTGGAAGACCTGGCCAGCCATCGAGGGGTCAACTTTCTGTCCGGCCAAAACAACCGGACCTTGCCTTGGCATTTCATGGTCAAGGGCCAGGACCAGACCTTCGTCAGCCACGCGGGCATCACCGTCACCGAATCGAATGCCTATGTGCAATGTGGCGTGTCAGGCTTCGGCATCATCCAGGCGCCCGGGATCACCGTGGCCGAACACCTGCACAGTGGCGCGCTGGTGGAGATCCTGCACGCCTATCGCCCTGCCCCGCGCCCGGTATCGCTGTTGTATCCAAGTCGGACACACCTGGCCCCACAGGTGCAGGTGTTTGTTGAATGGCTACAGGAGCACTTTGTGCAGTTACATGCCCAGTGGCTGGGGCAATGTCGTTGACATGACCTCTCTGATCACTTGGCGAAACCAGATGGAGCGACCATCCATTTGATCCGTGCGCCGATACAGCATAGAGATCGGTTCCAGCGGCAGTTCCATAGGGGCATCAGTCACCTCAAGGCCATACAGTGGCGCGATGCTGTTGTGCAGGTGGCTACGAACTCAAGCTGGTCGGGCCAAGCTAAAGATCAGTGGTCGCAGGCGGTTATTCACGCCATGCGCCAAGTGCAGTCATACGCCAAAGTTAAACGCAATTGAGATCCGCGGCCGCGAGCCTTCAAAGCGTCGTACCGAGTGCATCAGCCAGGAAGGGAACATGACAAAGGTGCCACTGGCCGCCGCGCAGGTGCTACTGAACCCGGCAGTCAGGGCGAACTCAGCGGCAAACCTCACCAACGTCTCGCAGGCCGCGCCGTCCCACTCCGGGAAATCATGGGCGGACTGCCAACCGCCGGTATTGCTGCGCTGCGCCCCCTGGGTGTCGGCGGTCAGGCGCAGGGCAATCAGCGCTTTGAGCTCGCCGTTGAGCCATTGCGCGTCCGGCACCTGGATGCCGGCCAACGGGCTTGGAACAGCCGGCGGATGGTGATGAGCTGCGGATCCAACCGCTGATGACAACGCTGCATTGAGGCACTACCAGATTACGCAAGTGGCTGAAAAACATACCGAAGGAGCGCAGGCAGTGGTGTAAACCTTTGCTAATAACTTGAGGGTTATTGATCGCCGGAGTGCCTCTGCGACGCTTTCTGCAAGCGCTCCAGCACCTCATCACACGCTGCTGCCCACGCTTGCGGCGCACCTTTGTCGCGCAGCACTTCGAGCCCGGCAGCCGTGAAGGTGCCCGGTGTCGCGATGGCATTGCCCAAGGTGTCCATGCGCGCCTGGGGCTGATGACCGGCGCTGGCCAGGCAGTCCTGCATATTGCCCATCACCAATTGCCGGGCATGCTCTGGACTCAGTCCTTTATCGGTAAACCACCGTTGGAGATCATTGAGAAAGAAATAGAACCAACCGTTCATGCAGGCCGCGACGGTGGCCAGTTCGAAGGCGTTTTCCTGATCCAGCACGATCAACGTCCCAAGGGTGCCCAACAACGCCTCAAGGGGCTGCCCCGCTGGCGTAACCACCACGGTCGACTGGTTGATCTGCGCGGCATAGGACAGCATCGCCCGCACCGGCTGCGCCTTTGGGAAGCAAAGCGCCAAGTCATCCAGCTTCATGCCGGCGACCAGGGAAACCAGGGGTTGCCCCGGCTTGAGGCGTACCTCCCGGGAAAGCGCCTCCACCACCTCGGGGCGCACACCCAGGAACAACAAATCCGCCTGATCGACCACATCTTGGTTGTCGGCCATGACCTCGCAAGCCCAGGCCCTGCCCAACTGCTGTGCACGCTCATGGTTGCGTGGCGACAGCAGCACCCGCCCACTGAACCCGCCGCGACGCAGGCCAATCACCACTTTTTCAGTCAATTCGCCGACGCCCAGGATGCCGATGCTCAGCAAGGTGTTTCCTCCGTTTCGAAAGCCCGTGATGGGTGTCGCAGCATCATAGCCAGATTACAAGGCAGCGAGCCAACGCAAGGATTGTCCAACCGCGCCACGTAGCCTTATGCTCATGCCTCTGCCACCTGTCACCTGGAGCCGCCATGGACCTCGCCACCCTCGCCCTCTTTCTCCCCGCCTGCTTCGCCCTGAACATGGCGCCCGGCCCCAATAACCTGCTGTCGGTGAGCAACGCCACTCGCTACGGCTACCGCACCTCCTGCCTGGCCGGTCTCGGCCGCTTGCTGGCCTTCGCCGGCATGATCGCCCTCGCCGCTGCAGGGTTGGCGGTGGTGCTGCAGACGTCGGAATTGTTGTTCTACGCAATCAAGATTCTCGGCGCGGCGTACCTGCTTTACCTGGCCTATCAGCTATGGCGTGCGGACCCACAGGCACAGACGCAAACGGCCACCAGCAAAGTCGGCTTATTGGCCTTGGCGCGAAAGGAGTTCCTGGTGGCGGCGGGCAACCCCAAGGCTATCCTGATCTTCACCGCCTTCCTCCCCCAGTTCGTGGTGCCAGGCCAACCTATCACCACGCAATTCGCCCTGCTGGGCGCGATGTTCCTGGCGCTGGAATGGGTCGCCATCAGCGCCTACGCCTATATGGGCCTGCATATGCGCCGCTGGTTCGCCGAGCCACGTGGCAAGCGCCTCTTCAATCGTTGTTGTGCGGGGTTGTTGTCGGCGGCGGCGACGGTGTTGTTGACTGCGCGCAGGGCTTGAGCGCCAGCATCAATCCACTGCAAACACAGGCGTCGGATAGAAACACAATCGAATTACTCCTTCATCCTGCTGCTACGCCGCAATCAAGCGGCTGGCTGAGGTGCGCAGCAGCAAACGCGATTAGATCGAAACGCAGCGCCCAACCGCCATCAGCCAGGCCCAGGCAAGGTCAGTGCGGGTCTATTCCAGCGCCGGTATGAAGTTGTAGCTCACGATATCGATACCGCAACTCGCCAGGTCGCGCACGCGGCGATGTACCCGTCACGCCGGGTCGCAGCCGCGTTTGAACTTCACTTCCGTGGGGCCTGAATCAAAGAATAGAACATGCGGATATGGAAATAAGGGCCCTACACATCGATAATGCCAATTCGATATCACCTTGCTAACCCAACACGCGAAGACCAAAATGACAGCTGCTATTGAGACCGACCGCTTTAAAGCCAAAACCAAATCAAAAAAAACTTACATCGTCATTGAAAAAACCAAGGAAACTAAAGAGCCAAGAGGCCTTGGCGAACAGACGGTTATCACCTCGCAAAAAACATACTTTTTAGACACGGGAGAAAAGGTCAACAAAGTTAATAGCACAGACTTTCTGATCATCAAAAAAGACCTCTTAATACGCAAGGTAGAGCCATTCTTCAGCAAGCCATTTATCGTTGACATTAAAACTCTTTTTGACGGCCTTAAAAACCTGGCATTATGTCTTGCTATGCTTGTGGCGCTTCCAATAATGCAAGCAATGGCGGCGTTAACCTATGATCACAGATTTTTTGTTGTCGCTTTTACCTGGGCCGCTTTAGTGGTGATTATCGTGCTCGCTGGATACAATTTTATATGGCTCTATAAAACAATGGAGGCAAAACCAAAATCTAAAGTTTTAGATAAAGCTGCTTGGTTTGTGACCTTTTTAATTGTAGCGTTTATTTTCTTTTGTGCGATAGCTATCACGTACCCGAAATTGGTACTCGCAACGTCGGGTTCGAGTTCCGTGATCGACTCCATTAATGCAATACCCAACCAAGTTTCCACCCCTCTTTTGAATAACCTCTGTTCTAAATCCTGAGACATCGCCAAATGACCGCTTTTGGCCGGTTGCTGCGCTCAGTGACTTGCAGCAATCGGACAAGAGCAGCCCGCTGGCCCTGCAAGAGCTGTATTACCGCCGTCTGCGAGGCGTGGCAGTGACCGCGTCGCCAGTTCGGGTGTCCACCACCCAAAGACACCAGCCGGGCTCGCTGCCCTGCGTGAAAATCCAAAGAGCGGCCCACTATCGATAAGTATCCACCTCTTCAGCCGGATAAAACTCGCCCTTCTTCCCCATCTTTTCCAGCCGTTGCCGCGCGATCAACTCCACGCTGGCCACTGCGGCCTGATCGTCAGGGTTGACCAACTGCAAGCACAGGCGTCGCACATTCTGATCGTGGGTGCCCTCGCTGAGCATTTCGTGGGTGAAGACTTGTTCGCCACGCCATAGGCATAGCTGGGTATGCGTGCCGCCGAGCCATATCTCGTTGATGGATCCAAGGTCAGTGGTAGCCAGTTGATCCACGGTGATTGTCTTGTCCATTGCCCTGTACCTTACCCATGAGTAGATACAGGTAGACTTCCAGGCACAGTCGCTCGTTCCAGGCGTGTGCGGTTCAACTGCGTCAATGGACAGTGACGTCGAGGGTTCAAGACTCAGGTGTCCGTAAGCAACATGATATGGGTGGCGTGGGCATCATCTGTTCGCTTGAAACCACAGTGCGTATAAAACGCGTTCCCTTCAGGCGTATCAGTGCAAAGACGCACGATCTGAAACCTGAGAGCGGCACGTGCAACCAGCGCCTTTACTAGCGTCTGCCCCACATGTTGCCCCCTTGACGAAGCTGCGACGTATACCCGTCGCAGTCTAGCCGCATTATTTCCAGCATATGGATCAACTGACAGACCTCCAATGCCTATCAGTTGCTGGTTCAAATAAACCGCCATCAGGCACTCGCCGGGGGCATCAAAGCGGTTTGCTCCAGAGTGCCACTCGGTAACCAGGCGGGTGAGGAACCTGAAACCTTCACCAACGGCCTCTTTTTCCAACGCCAGGATCTGTGGTGGAAGCTGCGCGATCTGTTGAATCTCAAATCGTTTCATAACACCCCTATCCTGGTATGAGCTCGTTTTAATGGGCAGGGTTCCAGCTAGACCGGTTTACACCTCACTCACCTGGACAATCGTCTTGCCAAAGTTACGTCCCTTGAGTTGGTCGATCAAAGCTTGCGGTGCGGTATGCAACCCATGGGTAATCTGTTCGCGATAACTCAATTTTCCATCGGCGATCCACTGGCCCGCCTCCTCGAGAAAATCAGCTAGCTGCTCTTGAGCATATTCCGTCTGGATGAAACCACGCAGGGTCAGGCTCTTGCCCATAATCTGCGCCATCGTATTGGAGAGGCGATCGGTGTTTTCCTGGACACCGGACGGTTTCTCGTATTGAGAAATAACCCCGCACACAGGTACGCGAGCGTAAGTATTCAAGAGCGGCAGCACGGCATCCCAGATTTTTCCGCCGACACTTTCAAAGTAGACGTCAATCCCGTCCGGGCAGGCTTTGGCCAGTTGTTCCGCGAAGTCTGGCGCGTTGTAATCGGCCACTGCATCGAAATGCAGCTCGTCCTTCACGTAAGAGAGCTTCTGCGCCCCGGTAGTGATGCCTACCGCTCGTGCACCACGCAGACGGGCGATTTGTCCGACCATAGAGCCGACCGCGCCGCTGGCAGCCGCAACTACTACGGTTTCGCCCGGCTTGGGCTTGCCAATGTTACGCAAGCCCGCATAGGCCGTGAAACCAGTCATTCCAAGCACGCCCAGTGCGGTGGAAGGCGGCGCCAGGTCTGGATCAAGTCGACGCAGGTCGCTGCCGTCTGAAACAGCAAAGCGTTTCCATCCGGAAAAAGCCAATACCCAAGCACCCACTTGCCAATCGGGGTGATGGGACGCCCTCACACGGGACACCGTAGCACCGACGATGACCTGGTCGATCTCGATAGGATCGTTGTAGGACTTTTCAGCCCTCATCCACCAGCGCATATAAGGGTCAATGGAGAGGTAAATAGTTTCCAGCAGAACTTCACGCTCGCCAGGTATCGGTACTGCTACATCCTCAAGACGTAGGTCGGATGGCTTCAAATCTCCATCTGGACGCGCCGCCAGTACGACCTGCTGATTCGATAGTTTTGTCATGACATTCTCGCGCTTAGGTTGAGCAAATGATGCGGCAGGCAGCTGCTGTCGCACTCGCATACAAAATGTATGCGATTAATGTATTAACATACGTCCTGCATGTCAATGCATTCATGATCTAGTGAGGAGAGCCTGATGGCGCGACAAAAACGTGCAGATATGATTGCGTCAACGCGCAGCAAATTGATCGCGGCAGGCCGT
Organism: Pseudomonas sp. rhizo25; assembly: GCF_031931935.1. Lineage (NCBI taxonomy): Bacteria > Pseudomonadati > Pseudomonadota > Gammaproteobacteria > Pseudomonadales > Pseudomonadaceae > Pseudomonas > Pseudomonas sp. rhizo25. The sequence goes on along the minus strand of NZ_JAUJXA010000003.1, from coordinate 206,086 downwards.
AAAGCCTTTGCAGCGAAGGGCTACGCCGAAACTGCCATGGAGGATCTGACAGCGGATGCCGAACTGACACGCGGCGCGCTCTATCACCACTTCGGTGGCAAGAAAGGCCTGCTGGAAGCCGTGATTGCTCAGATAGACGAAGAATCCTCGGCGCGCCTACGTGCAGTCGTGGAAACAGCAGATACGCCGTGGGAGGGTTTCGTTGAGGAGTGCGTCGAGTGGATCAAGCTGGCGCTTGAACCGGAAATTCAACGTATCGTGCTGCTGGATGGTCCTGCGGTTCTTGGCGACCCGGCGCGGGCCGCCAGCCAAAGCGCGTGCCTGGCCAGCACCATGCACAGCATTCAGGTGTTGATCGATCAGAACGTCATCAAACCCGTGGATGCACAGGCGACTGCCTATCTGGTCAACGGCGCAGCCTTGAATGCGTCTCTGTGGATCGCGAGTGCGGCTGATCCACACCTGGCATCGACGCAAGCAATCGCCAGCTTTCGTATTTTGCTATCGGGGCTGCTGCGATAGGGGAGTAAGCTTGCTCTCCCTGGAGCCTGACAGTCGACCGCTATCTAACTGATGCTCTACGATCCAAATGTGGGGCTTGCCCGCGAAGACGTGAGACCAGCAAACATTGATGTTGGCTGACCCACAGCTATTGGGAGCAAGCCCCCTCCCACATTTGGATCGCGGCGCATTTATTGGATACTGACACCTGTTCGCCTGCAAAAATGGGCCTTGTGAAATGGAAGTCATCTCATGTTCGAACGCAACAAACTGGTGCCGGAGTTAATGGTCACCAACCTGCAGGGCAGCTTGGCTTTTTGGGTTTCTTGCCTGGGGTTCAAAGTAGCTTATCAACGCCCGGAAGATGGGTTTGCATACCTTGATTTGAATGGCGCTCAAGTAATGCTTGAGCAGATTGATCCGCACGCGGGTCAATGGCTGACGGCGCCGTTGACCAGGCCGTTTGGAAGAGGCATGAACCTACAGATTGATGTTGAAGCTGTCGCCCCCATCATCCAAAAACTTGATCAGGCTGGTGTTTCACTCTATCGAGAATGCAAAGACACCTGGTATCGGGCAGAAAATGTAGAAGTAGGCCAGAGAGAATTCATCGTCCAAGATGCCGACGGTTATCTCGTAAGGTTGGTAGAGCGGTTGGGCGAGCGTCCGCTCTCGGTCGAAAATGGTCGTCAGTGAGCGGCAGCTATCGGCCAAAAGCGGACGACCAACTCGGTTCTGGTTTCGCCCAGCTTGCCTCCTCCGCAAGTGCAAGCTGGCTCACTTCTCTGCCTCTTGGATGCGCCTGGTATGTCAAGTCGGCTAAAGGCCACGCCCCCGATGCGCATTGATTCGGCTCACGTTTAGGTTTGAACTATCCGCAATGTCCGGATAGCCACCTATTGCTGGAATTCTGAATACGCTAAGCTAAAAGGCATCCAATGCTCTACACAGCCCTGCCTTCTCAACAGGCTCGTTTTCAGGTTTTCCAGCTGGGTTTAAGCGCTGCAACGCGACCAGGCACTGGCCACCGTCCAGCAGGATCAGTTCGTAATCTTGCCCGGCCTTGGGGGTGAAGTGAAAGCTCTGCCTGCAGCTATAGGAATTGCCGCCAGAAACATAGCCCTCACTCTGGAAGTTCATGGCAAAAGGCTTGTTCGCCGGCACCTTCAGTTCGCTACGCGCCGAGCCTTGCGCCTCCACCCGGCGGTTGCTCTCGGGCATGCCCAGGCTGCGGCCATTATTCTGAGCCGCAAAGCCGGATTCGGACACGGCCATCACCCCGGCGCCAGGCACACGCCAGTCGATGCAGTCACGGCCCGGCACACCGCGCGCCACGCCATTGGTGATCACGCGCAAGCGTGCGGTATCCCCTGCTGTGGGTTCAACATAGGGCGTGTTGTAAGCACGGATATTGGAAATATTGCCGCAGCCACTCACGGCCACGGCCAGGCCGGCTATCAGAAACGCTCTCATGGAAGTCCTTTTTTGAGGCTTAACGGCAGTGATAAGGGCTTTCACTGCTCAGTTCCTCGCCGGTCCGGGCATCGCGAATGATGACCGTCGCCCCCGGCGCATTGAGGCAGAACGCATTGCGTATGGGGTAAATGTTATGGCCCTCGGCGGTGAACGTGCCGAGCTTGGTTAACGGGGCGCCGGAGGCGTCCTGAGCCGTCACGGTGTACTCACCCGACATGGTCAGACAGCCGCTCAGTAACAGCAGCAAGGTGGCGCAGACTGCATATTTCACAGGTGATGTCCCTATCGTGTTGAGTGACGAACCCTCAAAAAGAGGGCGGTTTTTTTGTGGTTTCATTGCGCCGACTCACAGGCCTTCAACGGTTCTTGGGTGCGCAACGCACAGACGTCAAAACCATCACGCCGGGTGTAGCCCGAGCGCTTCATACACACAAAGCGCTGCGCCCGCTCCTGGAAGCTGGCATTGGGATCGATGCCGGAGCCATTCTTCTCACCGCAAGCCAACATGGAGGTCAAGACATCCTTGCTGCTCGCGCCGGGTTTCTCCCATAAGTCCGCATCAGCCGCCGGGGGCTGAAAGGGCTCGCTGAAACAGGCGGTGACGAGGGTAGCAAGCAGCAGCGCCAATGCCATAGGTTTAAGCCACATGATCAATCTCCTTATTTTCTCGGGCTGACAGGCACCAGCACCGGCTTGCCTTGCGGCCAATATCTTGCGCAGGCTTGCGCACCACTGCCATAACAGCTGTGCATGGTCGTATCACCGGTGAAGACATTGCCCAACTCCTTGAGCAAGCTGCTGCCCTCAGGTATTACGCCGCCAGTACCCGGGTTATTGCCCATGAAGAACCACCTGCCCACCGGGTCGTTGTTATGAACTTCGTATTTAAGAACCATCTTCGCCTGTTCGACTGGGTCGGTGACGGCCGAACGGTTTTGCAAAAAGGCCAACTGTTCATCGGCGGTGTAAACATTGAACGCTCCACCGAAGTTATACACCGTAGTCTTGCTGAGTAACCCGGCAGCATCAGGCATGTTGTAAATGGATTGTCGGGAGTTACCACCGGTCATAGTGCCGCGACTGTGTTCAGTCAGGTGCAAGCCAGTGGCGCCATAGTCGAGCTGCAACTGGCGCGAGGCCGCGGTGTAGTTGGTCAAGCCGAAAAAGTCGTTATCCATCGCCTTCTGATACCCGGCAATCAACAGCTCCGACAGGGTATTGTCCGCCTTGGGAAACCACATGAAATACTGTGGCCCGGTCGCGCCAGGGTCGCGATGCTGAGCCGCGTATTTAGCCGCGGCTTTGTCGTCGTTGAAAATGCCATTGAGGGCTACGTTGACTACGTTGTTTTCATCCGCCTGCAGATGTTGCCTTTCTGCATCACCCACTACACGGAACAACGGCTTTTGGTCCGCGCCTTCCTTCACATTGCCCTGTTCATCCAGCTCCAGCGCCAACATCTGTGGCGGCGTTTTGAACATGGTGCGATACGCCTTATCGGTAAACTGCACCCCTTGGCGATAGGCCTCATTCTTGATCGACTGCTCCGCCTCGGCGGTACGCTGCAGTTTGTCCAGGTCCTGACGCTCGGCGCCAACATGGGAGTGGGCGGTGTCACGGTTAAGGCTGGCCACGGTTTGACTGGCATCACGGCCGGTCAATTGCTGCTGGCGATAGGCATCGGTAATGAGGATATTGCCGGCACTCACCGCGCTCAGCGTGTTGCCCTCGGAAGAGTCCGAAGCCTTCCCTGCATCCAGGTAGTTGCTGAACAAGGCCTTGCTGGCGCCGTACATGCCCTGGCCGACAAAGTCGCTGCTGAGGGTGAGCCCACTGCTGTCGGCGCTGGCCTTGGCGCTGTTGTGCAGGTCAGCGGTGGTCAATGAGCCGGTACTCAAGCTGTTCTTGCCATCGGCAATCGCCTTGTCGTTGCTGGCGATCACGCCGCCCACCAAGTGGGTGTTGCCCTTGACCCGGATATCAAAACCACCGTCCCCGGCCCGAATGCCGCTCTGCTCAGTGACACTTTCAAAGTTGGATTTCTGAATGCCTTTGTTCTGACTCAACGTGAAGCTCGATGAGCCGATGCAGAATGGCGGCACGCAAATACTCACGCCCACGCCCAGGCTAGTCTGTTTGGCCTTGTAGGTACTGGTGTCCTGCAGGCTTTCGACACTGAAATCACCGCCCACATCGGCCGTGACTTGCTTGCCACTCACCACTGCGCCCTTGAGTCGGGTATCGCCACCGGAATCGAGCGAGACCTTATTACCGGCGTCCACATGGGTATTGCTCCAGACCACATCATCGCCATCGGCCTTGCCGCGGTTTTGGGACGCCCCTGCGTTAAAACTGATGCCAGTGGTTTGGCCGCCGATGGCAATGCCAATCCCAAGGCTGGCGTTGCTGCCCTTTTCGGTCGTGCGCTGTTGCACCGTGTTTTGCGCGGCCAGCAAGGCAATAGCGCCGTCGGCCTTGAGGTTAACATCATGGCCGGCGGTGATCTGGCTGCCTTGTAAGGTCAGGTTACTGTTCTTGCCGGCGCCGGCCGCGGTAATGTTGACATCACCACCGGCCAACACCGACGAGCTGGCGGTCGAATTGGAGGTCTGCTCGGTTTTACTTTCCTTCTTGCTGGTGCCGGCCGAAATGCTGATATTAATGCCGCCGGCCATGGACCGGTCCTTGTCATACTGGATATAGCCGTTGCCCGCCCCCATCAGGGTGTTGACCAGCGCCAGTGTTTTGAGCCGGCCATCATCGGTGCGGTCGGACGCGGTTTTCATGCGCTGGGCGGTCTGCACGGCTTCGATCACCGGGTTGGTTACGGTAATCGTGAGGCCGCCTTGCTTGAACTTGGTCTCCTGGGTGATGTGTTGCTGGTCACGGGCCTCAAGGATATCGACCAACCGCGCGGCAATGTTCACATCGCCCTTGGGCGCCGTCACTTGGCTGCCGACCTGGCGGTAGGCATTGCCGGCCAGGATACTCACGTTGCCATCGGTGGCGCCGATGGTGCTGGCCGCCGCCGTTTCACTGGCGGTACGGTTTTTGTCGCTGCGCTGCTGGCTGCCGATGGTCACCGCGATGGCGCCACCGCTGAACAGCCCGCTTTGCTTGACCTCCTTGAAGTGCTGTTCGCTGAGCTGGTCGGTGGCGGCCACCACATTCACATCGTGCCCGGCTACCAGGGTGGTGCCACTGGTGGAGACCACGTTACTGCCGCGCACATTCAAGTCATTGTCGGCCTTGACCCACGCGGTCTCGCCACTGAGGGTGGTGGCCTGGGCGCGGGTTTCACTCACGGTGTCGCGGGTTGTAGTGGTCTTGCTGGAGAACAAGCTGTTACTGCCGGTGACCTTATGGGCCTCGTCGACAAAGTTGTAGCTCTGGCTGGTGCTTAAATTGACGTCGCGGCCTGTCGAAACGGTGACCCCGCCCTGCTCGCTGACGACCTTGGCGCCTCGGGCATTGAGGTCATTGTCCGCGATCAGGCGTACCTCGCCCTCACCCTTGATAACACTGCCGACATCGGTGCGGCTCGCGTCCTTGCGCCAGTTGCTGGCGTTCCATTGCACGCTTTGTTCACGGCTCTGGGTCACCGTGCCCAGGTTGATATCGTGGCCAGCAACCACCGTGGTCTTGCCGTCCTTGCCGGAACTGACGATCTGCGCCGCACTCAGGTTGATATCGCGCGCCGCGTTCACCACCAGTTCACCCTTGGCATCGGAGACAAACAACCCGGCAACCCGCGAAATACCCGTGGCGGTGCCCTGGGCACTTTCGGTGTTGCGCGTGGTGGACACCATGTTGATATCGCGACCGGCAACCGTATTCAAGCGCGTGGAGGCATCGATCAACCCGCCGAGGTTGTTCAAGTCGGTGCGGGCTTTTACCTCCACCTCGCCACCGGTCAGGCGCCCGCCCAGGTTCTGCAGGTTGTCGGCGGAAATCGCCAGCACGCTGCGCCCGGCGATCGTGCCGCGGTTAACCAGGTCGCCTTGTAGCTTGAGGTCGACTACGTTGCCCGCCATTAGTGCACCGGAGCCATCCAGGTCGCCGTCGCGCACCCGCACATACACCTGCGGCACCAACGCCTGCGTCACGCTGCCGTCGGCAAGGGTCACGTCCTTCTTCACCAGCCAGACGATGTCGCTGGTCAACTGGGCCATTTGCTCAGGGCTGAGCGCCACACCCGGCACCAGCTTCCACTTGCCGGCGTAGGTCAGCGCACTGTCGAGCAACGCGCGGTACTGGGTCTCATCATTGGCGTAGCCGTCGAGGAAGCGTCTGCCGGTGAGTTGGGCAATCTGTTCGCGGATCAGTTTTTGCTCATAGAAACCATCGCCCAGCCGCGTAAGGGTCAGGCCCGGATCCAGTTGCAGCCGATCCAGCATGTAGTTGGAAGACAGCCAGGAACGATAACTGGTGAAACGCGGGTCGCTCTCCACCAGATAGTTCGGGTTGGCCTGGGGATTGAGGTGGAACAGGCTGTTGTCCGGCACCTGCACATTAAGCCCGCCGGTACGGATTGACTCACCTACGCCTCCCGCCGCCGTCGCTTGCAGCGCCGCCACTTCCAGCACCGGGCCAGGCGCTCGGCCATTGCCCACATTGACCTTGGCCGCACTGGCACCGCCGGCAGCCTGATCGACGCTACTGGTCAGGCGAGTGCCGAGTTGCAGGCCACTGCCGGTATGGGCGGTGTTTTGCAGGTACTGGGTTGGCCGCAGGAAAATATCCGTGACGCTGGCGGCCGGGTTGTAGGCGGCTGTCGAACGGCCCTGACGGTCACGGCCCTTGCGATGGATGCGATACAAATGGCTGAACGTGCCACTGTCCGTCACCGTCTGCTGCCCGGTGACTTCGGTATTGTTGAGCTGTCCGATAGTGCCCACCAACGTGCCGCCGGCGATGATCCGGCTCTTGTCGTTCAACACCGAATTGGCGGTCAGCAGCATTGAGCCGCCGGAAAGGATTTCACCCGGGTCCGAGGTGAGGATCTGGGTCTGGGTAGTGGTACGAGTGTAGTCGTAGCGGTTGTAGTTATCGGCCACGCCCTCGGGGCTGACCAAGTGGCTGACTTCGTCGTTGTAGAGTGAGATCTGATCCGGGCGATAGCGATTGGCAGAGCCGGTGTGCTGGAACTCCTGGACGCCTTCGCGGCTGACCTCAACCACTTGGGTGCTGAAGTGTTCGTTGGTATTGCGCAACTCGGCACTGTTAAGGCTCAGCCCGCCGAGTGCTTCGATACTTGCGCTGGCGTTATGCACCAGCCCGGCCTGGCCGGTGGCCTGCCCCTGGGCATCCAGCGCGCCGCCGATCAACAAGTCACCGGCACTGAAAAGCATGGCGTGCTCACGGTTGACCAGCGTCCCGACGCCAATGTCCAGGCGTTCGCGCGCGGCGATCACGGCCGCTCGGGCATCTTCCACATCATTGGTCAGTTGCCCCGCCGCAATGGATACGTGATCACCATAAATACGGCCGCTGCCAAGGTTGTTGAGCACCTGGGTATTGATTCGGGTGATCTGGGCATCGATCAAGCCACGGTTATTCAGGGTATCCCCCACATCAAGGTTCAATTGCGCGGCACTGATCTCACCGTTGGCGCGGTTTTCAACCCCACCGCTCAATACCCGCAATTGCTTGCCGGCCTGAACCCCACCCTGGTTGTCGAGCGTGCCTTGCAGGGTCACCTCTAGATTACCGTTGGCTTGCAGTTTGCCGGTATTGACCAACCCCGAAGCCAGGTTGAGGCTGATGTCGCCCAGGCTAAACACGCGGCCATCGCCACTGAGGCTGGCGCTGGTCAGGCCGAGCCGTTCTCCGGCGATCAATGTACCGGCACTGTTGAGCAGCGCTTGGTCTGCGTTGATCGACACTTGCTTGCTCGACGAGATCAGGCCCGCACTGTTGTCCAACTGCCCGGTACTGTTGACGCTCAGCAACTGGTCGGCACGAATGGCACCCGAGCGGTTAAGCAACTGCGCCAGGTTCAGGGCTAACGACTGCCCCTCTACGCCCTGGTTGCTCCCCTGGGTCTGCTGGTTATCCAACTGTCCTGCATCGACCGTCAAGGTGCCCCCGGCACGCAGCAGGCCGCCGACGTTATCGAGGTGACCGCTGCCGATGTCCAGCCGCGCGTTCCCCAGACTCTGCAGCTGGCCGCCGCGATTGCTCAGGCCGCCAGCGGTTAGCAGCAGGCTCTTTTCACTGCTGAGTACACCGGCGTCGAGGTTATCGACCTGCGCGGCATGGATCGCCACGTCGCCTTTACTGCCGATAAAGCCGGCGTTGTTGTTCAGGTTGCCGGAGCGCAGCGTGATACCGGCCTGCCCGAGGATGCCATTGGCGCTGCCCGAGTCAGTATTGGTCAACGTTTGCCCATGGGTGTCGAGTGTGATCGCACCGCTACCCTGGATAAGCCCGGCCTGGTTCTTGAGCTCACCACTGCGCAGGTCCACGGTGCCGCTGCCGATAATGGCGCCGCGCTGGTTTGACAGGCCTTGCCCGGCACTGTCGAGCAACAAGGCCGCGCCACTGATCAACCCATCGTCGTTATTCAGGCCCAGGCTGGTAATTGTCACGCCTTGCCGGGCCTGCACCACACCGCCGATGTTATCGAACGCGCCCTGGCTCACCGTCAGCACCAGCGGCCCGCCGACCGAACCCACGGTGCCCTGCCGGTTACGCAATGCGTCGGCGCTGACACTGAGTGCGCCGATGGCCGCCAGCGTGCCGTGGTCATTGTTCACCTGCCCGCCGGACAGCGTGAGGCTGTCGCCCGCAGTGATCTTGCCTTGCGCGTTGAGCAACTGCCCGGTACTCAACTGTGCGCCCTTGGCTGCGGCCAGCGTGCCTGCAATGTTGTCCAACAGCGTATGCGCGGTGATCTTGAGGTTGCCGGCCACCGCCGCCTGAACCGCGCCGCCTTGATTGAGCAAGCGATCAGCCGTCAGGCTGATATCACTGTCACTGGCCACTGTGGCGCCCGTGTTGTCCAGCAGGCCCGTGGTGTTGATGCGCAACGTGCCCGCGCCGGTCTGCAGGATGTTCCCCTGCCGATTGGACAGTTGGTTGGCGTCGATTTGAATCTGCCGGGCTACGGTGGTGGCGCCGTCCAGTACCGCGTCGGCAACGGTGACTTGCAGTAGACCATTGCTCTGCAGGCTGCCTTGGGCACCTGTCAGCGCCTGGCCCTGAAGGGTCAGGCTGCCCGTGCCGGCGTGCTCGATCCTGCCCTTGGCATTGGACAGGCGCGCCGCCGAAAGGCGTACGTCGGTCGCATTGCTCGCGATGCGTCCTTCGGTGTTATCCAGGCTGTCGGACACAGCAATCACCGTGGCGCCCTTGCCGACCTGGACGATTTCACCTTGGCGGTTGGACAGGCTGCCGGCGGCCAATTGCACACCTTCGGTGTTGATTTTGGCACTGTCGGTGGTCAGGGTTTGTCGCACCGCTGTGCTCAACGTCCCTGTCGCGTCCAACGCTGCACCGCTTAAGTCAGCGCCGCCCGTGCGGGCAGTGAGCATGACATTGTGCGCAGCGATCTTACTCGCATTGAGGTCAAGGTTCTCGGCGCTCAACTGCAGATCCCCGGCAGCAATCGCCGAGCCTTGGTGCTTGAGCGTCTGGCTGGCGCTGACGCGTAGTGCACCATTGCCACTGACCGCGCCGTCAGCTGCCACACCTGCGCCCAATATCGACTTGCTGGCGTTGTCGATGGTTTGGGCGGTCAGGGTCAAGTCCTGCTGCGCAGCCACCACCCCTTGGTTGTTGATATCGCCACGACTGGACAGCGTCGCGGCGCCCTTGCTGTACAGCGAACCGCTGTTATCGATGCCCAGCTGGCTGTCCACCTGCAGGTTCTGACTGCTGCTGATTTGCCCGCTGTTGCCCAGGCGCCCGTCGGCGCTGATGACCACATCGCCGGCACTCGAACCTATTTGCCCGGCATTGCGCACGCCCAGGCCGGCTTCGGTACCCACCAACTTGATTTTGCCGGCATACATGCCACCCAGCTGCGCCACGTCAATGGCGACCTGGGGCTTATCGCCGGAACCGTTGATGACCGTCGCCTGGGTATTGTCGGCATTGACCTGGTTGGCGCCACTGGTCACCCGCAGGTCCTTGGCCCAAATACCGGCATTGACCTCGACCGAGCGTGCGATGACATCGGTAAAGTCGGTCTGCGATGCGTCCAGGCCCTTGCCGGAGATAACCACCTTGCCGCTTTCAACGCGGTAGCCTTGCAATTGGCCGTCCTGCATCTGCGCACTGCCGCTGGTCAAGGTGGCACGGTTAGCGTTGATAAAACCACAGCCGTCACAGGCGATGCCCGACGGGTTGGCGATCACCACCTGGGCTCGGTCACCGGCGACTTCGATGTAACCACGCAATTGGCTGGGGTTGCTGCTGTTGACCTCATTAAGGATCACTCGCGCCGTACCGCCGGCCAAATGCGCATTGCCCTCAATCCAGCCACCCAGCTGAGTTTGGGTATTGGTGCGCGCATTGTTAAGGATCGCGCCTTGGGCATTAACGTCGAACTGGCTGTAGGTGTTACGTGACACCCCTGCCGCACTCGGGGCCTGAATGTTGACTTGGGGCACACCGTTTGCGGCGTTGATAATCACCGGTTGCTGGCCGGGCGCAGCGCCACGGTCAGCCACAATATCGCCCCAGGCCAGCGGCGAGGCCAATGTGATCAAGCCCAACGCCGCCATCAATGAGAACCGCAGGGGACGCAGTGTCAGCACAGTATTCAAGACGACAGGGGCGACACCGATCCCGGTGCCTGAGGCTTTTTTGCTGCCCAGCACGTTTTCGGCCACTACCATCAGCAGGCCACGGGCTTTGTTAAAAACGATCCTGTAGAGGTGTTTGTTCATGACGATCCCTGTGTCTTGAAAGCTCTAAAATGCCGCAAGTACTACGATTGGCGGGCAACGGCCGCGATCGGCCACTTCAAGCGCGCCAGAGCAGCACCTTGAAACCGCTTGATCCGTAACCCGCGCTCGTTGCCCCGGTGATACAGAGCGCTGAACCGGCTGTCGGCAAACAAATGGCGCTGCACTAAGCGTGCAAGGCGGGCGCTGTGACCAAAAGGCGCCACCCAGTCCAGGAACCACAGTCGCTCGCCGCTGTTCCAGTCGTGCGCAGGCAGGCTGATGGCAGGATTTTGCACATAGCGCTGCTCGGCCTCGACGCTGAACCAACACCAGGCGGCGTAAAACACCGGGCGCCCCGATTCGTAGCCGATGATGAACTGGCGGTTGGCAATAGCTGGCAACAGCAGCGCGTTCAGGGTGTGCAGCGGCACATCGCGATGGCTCGCCGAGTGCATCCACAGCCATACGGCGGCACCCAGCGCCTGGGCCTCGTTCCATGGCTTTTCGCTGAACGCCGGCGCGATCAGCTCAAGGTTATCGAGTTGCATGGCAAACCCTCACATCGACCACGTCAGGCTGAAACCTGCCGTGGTACTGGCAGTCTCGAAGCCCTTGGGTTTGCTGATCGGTTGACCGACAAACACGTCGTAAGACACTTGCCGGTAGCCACCGCGCAATCCCACCACGTACCCAGCCAGATGATCACCAATGAGGTATTGGCTTGAAGGCCCGCCCACCTTGCCGTAGTCAACACCCAGGTAGGTTTCCTGCCCGGAGTCGCCCAGCGCCAGGCCGAGGTCGTTACGCACCAGCCAACCACGGTCGGCCGACAAAATGTTTTCACCGTCAAACCCGCGCACGCTGTAGCGCCCGCCGATCGAGAAACGATCCTGCGGCACCAACGCCGTGCGGTTCCACTGCGCACGCCAGGCCGCGGTGTAACGCAAGCGCTGCGTGGCAAGGCCAAACGGTACGGAAAATTGCGCGTCGGCGTTGATGATCTGCGAACGCGAGGTCCCTTCGTCAAACGCCTCCTCAGGCGCAGCGATTGCGTTGCGCGCACCTGTGCCCCGGCGATAGCTGGTGCCCAGATCGAGCGTGGCGGTACCGATGAACTCCCGATGACTCAGCCCCAGCGCCCAGCCTGCCATGCGTCGGCGCTGAATTTCGATCTCGGTATCGTCGATATAGTTTTGCGAAGTGCGCGTCCAGCCACTGAGCTTGAGCGTGGTTTTGCGCACGGCATCGCGATACAGCAAGCGAGACGCGCTGATCTCATTGTTTTTGCTTTCTCCGGTGTACTTGTAAGTCTGGTTGGCCCCAGCGACCGTCTGGTGATAGTCATACTCGCTGGACGTGACGCCAAACAGCCAATAACCGTAGGGGACAGAGTAGTGCAAGGTATGGCCCTTGGAACCACGATTACCCGCGTCCCCCCCGCCCAAGTCGTGGTTGAAGCTGGCGTAGAACAAATCGTTCAGGCTCAGCAGGTTGTCCAACGACACCGAAGCCGAACCCAGGTATTTACCTGTGGCGTCGGTTCCCGAATCATCTACCGACACGCTCAAACGCACGGGAAGTGCCTGTTTCCACGCGATAACCAAGTCACTGTCGCCCGGCTTTGCGTCCATTCCCTGGGCCGCGGCGATTTGGATATCCGCCTCAGCCGTGGGCACGCGTTTGAAGTTTTCCAACGCTTGCTCAAGATCACGCAGGTTCAGCAGGTCACCTGTTTTGGCAGGCACCGCGTTCCAGGCATTGGCTCGGGTAGAGGTGCCTTCGGCGAAGCGGATGGAATGAATGCGCCCCGGAATCAGGGTCAGTTGCAGCACACCGCTGTTTAAATCCTGAGGCGGTGCAAGCACGCGTGTCGTGACAAACCCGCGCTCGATGATTGCATTCTGGATTCGCTTCATCGTCAGGTTGATGCCTTGGGCACCCAGACATTGACCGGTGGCCGGGTCATTTTTGGGATCGGCGCTGCGCAGTGCCCATTGAAAATCTTCAGCCAACTCGCCGTTCAAGACGACCTGACGAATCAGGAAACAGGGGGATTCACGCTTCTCGAGCAAAACCCCGGCGGAGGATGAGGGCGGCGCCTCAAGGCGCACATCCGGCGACGGCTCAAGTTGCTCGCGCAACGCTCGCTCGCGGTCCTGCTGCAATAGCAACTGTTGGGCAGGTGCGGGAGGGTCAGCGGCCTGCACGCCGAAACTGCTGATCAAACCGAACAACAATACGGCCACCGAATGAAGGGACGGTGGCAGTTTTCTAACAGGCAAGTACAACGTACCGAAACGGGCCAGGTACTCCTTAGGCCGGAAACATACTTTCATTTCGCATCCCTGTGAAATCTTCCTGCGGGTGCAGCATGCACCAGAACGGCACGTGATCTGCGAGAATTGCCTCTGACAGGCAACTCCCCTATGAACAACTGTTGCTCATTAAAGTTCAAGGACGCGTGAGAAATTTCCTACACTTAATTTCCCCCCGGCTTCTTAGACCCCTCTAAGAGAGTACTCTTGGCCGGTGAGCGACCGTCGCTCTGATTAGCCATCCTTGTCTTTCCACACGTGGAGGACTTGTTATGAACATCATCGCTACCTGCGGCCGTCAGCCCTGGAACAAAGGAAAACTAGTAGGGCAGAAAGCCCCACTCCGACTGAGAGATATCTGGGCCATCCGAGTAAGGCTTCAAATTGCGGAAAGAAGCCGGGATCTGGCTCTCTTCGATCTGGCCATCGACAGTAAGCTTCGAGCCTGCGACTTAACCAAGCTCCGCGTGCGCGATGTCGCCCATGGCGAACACGTATCATCACGAGCCATGGTGATGCAGCAGAAAACGCAGCGACCAGTGCAGTTTGAGATCACTGAGCAAACACGGTCAGCTCTCGTGGCATGGATACATCAGGCACAACTACGCAGCGAGGACTGCCTTTTTCCTAGTCGGCTACATACCTCAGACCATCTATCCACTCGTCAATACGCTCGTATTGTCAAAGGCTGGGTGAAAGCCGTAGGCCTTGATCCAGCCATGTATGGCACTCACACAATGAGACGTACGAAGGCATCACTAATCTATCGCAGAACGAAGAACCTACGGGCGGTTCAGTTGCTGCTCGGCCATACGAAGCTGGAGAGCACTGTTCGATATCTGGGGATTGAGGTCGATGGCGCCCTGGAGATGGCGGAACAGACTGAGGTTTGATCATGCATAGCGACGGTCGGAGTCAGACCGTCGCTAACCGGCCAGAAGCGGACATCCCAGTCCACATACCGCCAGCGTCACACTTCATGCATTGGAGAGTCACCACTGACTGGGTGAAACCTTCTCCCACTGCCAAAAAGCACGGCAATAAGAGCTTACGCTTACTTATAAACTCATTGAGGCTTAGTAATGTCGACCAACCTACCCGACTTCACCACACGTTTGCTGATCGACGCAGGAATCGCAAAAGGGATGCGAATTCTGGACGTTGGCTGCGGCTCGGGGGATGTTTCATTTCTGTTGTGTGATTTGGTAGAGAATGACGCAGAGATCATCGGAATCGATCGTGACGCCGCAGCCATCGCCAGTGCACGCCAGCGCAATGCATCACGAAACCACCCTTCACTGAAATTTCTGCAGTGTGATGTTTCAGAACTGCAGGACTCTCTCGGCACTTTTGACGCAATCGTTGGGCGGCGTGTCCTGATGTATCAGAAGGATGCGGTGGCAACGATTCGTGCGCTGTCGAAGTACTTGCGCCCCACTGGCATCGTGGTCTTTCAAGAGCACGATACGACCATGGTACCCACAAGCCTGGATCCCTTCCCTTTGCATAAAAGGGCGCAATCCTGGATACAAGAAATGATTGCTCGCGAAGGCGCCGATCTACACATCGGTTTTAATCTGCACAGCATTTTTACACAGGCAGGCTTGACTGTTGAAAGCGTGCGGGCTGAATGCCTGATACAAACACCTGATACACCCTACAGCCTTGGCGCCATCGTTCGAGCGTGCTTACCGCGAATCACTGCATTAGGAGTGGCCAGTGTAGAAGACGTCGATATTGAAACGCTGCAAGAGCGCTTGGACCAGGAGCGTTCAGCCTCTTCAGGCATCTACATCGGCGATGTGATGTTCGGGAGTTGGGCACGCAAAGTTTGACACCCAATACATTACCATCGGCTCGTTACTCGGCAGTCCCACGGCCCTAAATGGTCAGCCCCCCCCGAGCAACGACACCGATGATCGTCCCGGCATCACCCCTTGGTCAGATCAACCAACGGCGCCTGCCGCACCTCAGTCTTCCGCCCGGCCTGAATCTCGCTCACCTGCTTCAAGGCCTTATCTACCGCCGCCTTATCCGCCAACAAGCTATAGCTGATGCGGAACTGCTTGTGTTCCTTCGGCCCAATAGTCGGTACCAGGTTCAGTGGCCGCTGATACCGGCGGTTATAGGAAAAGCTCGTGCCCGGTTCCAGCCCTGTGACATAGCCCTGGCCTTGGGTATCCGTGTTTTTCCACAAGGAAAACACCGGCAGTGTCTGTGTATTGAAGCCCACCGAAACGCCCAGGCTGCCGGCCTTGTTATGCAACACGGTCAACGTATCGCCCTTGGCGTCGGCATACGGCACCACGTTGTAAACCGTTTCATCGTAGTCCTTGGTGGGTGCGCGGTACGTTTGCCAGTCGGCCAGTTCGCCCTTGGCCTTGTCGTTGAACGGCGACACCTGTTTCACCGGCGCGGCGAAACGAGCGCCCTGCTCCAGGAACGGCGTGCTGAAGTTACTGTGATACAGCGCCTGGTATTCCTTCGGATAGTCGCCGTTGTTGGTCAGGGTGTCGTTGAGGGCGAACACCACGCTGCCAGCCTCGGTGACCAGTTCGGTCGCGACGGAGAAGTCGACCTTCTTGAACGCCTGCTCTTTCAGCTCGCCACGCAGGGTGATGGCGTACGGTGGTTTTTCATCGATGTGCAGGGTGACTTTGTTCGCCGGAATGTTGGCGGCCCGACCGTGCAGGGTCAGCAGTTCGCCGTTGTCGATGCCGGGGTGGCCGACCCATTCGTATCCGCAGCGGGTCACCAACTCATTGAAACCTTCCAACCAGCCCAGGCCACCACGGCCATTGAGTTCGATGAAAGACGGATTGACCACCTCCTTGACCGGCGAATCCCAACCCATGCGCACATCGCCGACCGAAGCCTGCAAGACGTTCATCCCGCGAGTCGGCACCACCGATAGTTTCATCGTGCCGTTATCGATATCGACGATGCTGACGCCCTCCTGCCGACCGCCGTGCAAGGTGCGCAGGGTGACGCTGAAGGGTTTGTCGGCTTGTATGCCGAGCTGCTGGCTGGTGACCTGCCAGTTCTGGGCGGCTTTGTCGGTGTCGAGCAGGACGTAATCCCAGGCCATGGCGTGGGAGGCGGCGGAAAGTGTGCTGAGGGCGATGAAGAGTTTGATTGGGGTCATGGCGGTAGCCTTTCTTGGAGTTGTAGTCGTTTTATAAACTCGATGAAACGTTTCAGCAAGCTTAAAAAGCTACACAATGCAGGTAACCACCAGCATAGAGCGGGGAGAGATTGAAGATTGAGTCGGTGCCATCGCGAGTAGATTGGACCGAAAAACGGGTTGAGCGGCATGGGCTTCAACATATTCGGCCGGAGTGGTTTGAACCATTTGCTAGCTAGAGGTAATCGCAAATAGTTTTTTGCACAAATAGGCATCCTCCCTTGGAATGAAATCTTCAGGTTTTTCATTGCAGGAAAACGCTTCGAAAAGGTGGTTGATAATTTTCTTCGCCTGGTCCGCAGAAAGGATACGTGTGTCTATCAGGTCAAGAAGAGCCTCGGCTATCTCGTTTAAACTAATGCAGTATTCTTCAGCAGCAATCCTAAGCACTGCTCGCACTTCCCTATATTTATCATCTGAATTTACGTTGCTTATCAGAAAGTTAAGTGGCTCTTCCAGAATTTCAAAAGGATAAATCTTTTGATACCTGTCGCAGTACTCTATAAGGGCCCGCTTAACTTTCACGCCATCAAATTCTTGAGAGCCAACCTCTAACAGAGCATTAATCTTCGTATTAGATATCCAGTTTTTCATCGCGGAGTCCATCTTAGTTAACGCTTATTCACGGGAGTGCCCGCCCACCTTGTGGCTGAAATCCACCCGGTAAAATACCCATCGTCTAAAAGATCCACAATCACACCTCATCAACCCCCATGCCGCTCCACCAAAAAATCCACAAACGCCCTCACCCGCGCCGGCATCGCCCCTCCCCCCACAAACACCGCATGAATCGGCTCCACATCCCCCGGGTTAAACTCCTCAAGCAATACCACCAACTCCCCCCGCCTCACCTCCTCCACCACACTAAACGCCCCAATCCGCGCAATCCCCGCCCCCAGCTTTGCCAACTGCGCCAACGCCTCCCCACTATTGCCCTCAATCGTCCCCGTCACTTTCAACGAAAACTCCCGCCCCTCCACCCGAAACGGCCAATCCGGCGCCGCCCGGCGGAAGTTGAAGCGCAGGCAGTTGTGGTTGAGTAAATCCTGCGGCACAACCGGGGTGCCGTGGCGCGCCAGGTAGTCAGGTGAGGCGACGATAACCTGGCCGGTGGAGCCGATGTGGCGGGCGGTCAGGGGGCTGTCGACGAGTGGGCCGAAGCGGATGGCGACGTCGGCCTGGCCGCCGAGGATGTCCACGACTTCATCGCCGAGCATCAGGTCGACGACGATGGCGGAATAGCGGGCGCTGAACGCGGCGATCAACGGCACGATGGTCATACGGCCATGGGCCAGGGCGGCGCTGACTCGCAGGCGGCCGCGGGGGGCGCCTTGGTCGGTGATGGCGTCTTCGACTTCGGCCATGTCCGCAAGGATGCGCCGGGCGCCGCGCAGGTAGGCTTCGCCTTCGGCGGTGAAGGTGATGGCGCGGGTGGTGCGCAGCAGCAGTCGGGTGCCGATGCGCCGTTCGGTGCGGGTGATGATGCGGCTGATGGACGATGGCGTCAGCCCCAGGGCTCGCGCCGCGCCGGACAGGCTGCCGTGCTCGGCGACCATGGCGAACACTTCCATCTCTCCCGAACGTCCACCAATGTCCATTTGTGCCTCCTGCGCAAAGCTGTAGTTCCGAACCAAGGGCTACTGCTGCAAAAGGCTGGATTGTAGCATTTGACACACAGATGAGGAGTCAACCATGCGTATCAATCCACCCCTTGTAGCCTTGTCCATCGGTGCCTTTGGCATCGGGGTCACGGAGTTTGCACCCATGGGCATGTTGCCCGGTATTGCCGCCGATCTTGGCGTATCCATTCCCGCCGCGGGGCTGTTGGTGAGCGCCTATGCCATGGGCGTGCTGATCGGCGCGCCGATCATGACCCTCGCCACGGCCAGGGTGCCACGCCGTTACCTGTTGATCGGGCTGATGGCGATTTTCACCCTGGGTAATCTGCTCTCGGCGTTGGCCACCAACTACCAGACCTTGATGATTGCCAGGCTGGTGACATCGCTGAACCACGGGGCGTTCTTCGGCATTGGTTCGATTGTGGCGGCGAGTGTGGTAGCACCAGAGAAACGTGCGGGAGCGGTCGCGGCGATGTTCCTGGGGCTGACCTTGGCGACCATTGGCGGTGTGCCCCTGGCCACTTGGTTTGGCGAGAATTTTGGTTGGCGCACGGCGTTCTGGGGCATCAGTGGGTTAGGCGCAGTGGTGATGGCGGCGCTGTGGTGGGCCTTGCCCAATGCTCCCGCGCCGAAAGGCGGAAGCCTGATGGCGGAAATTCGCGTACTAGGCCGCGGGCCGGTGCTGGCTGCGTTGGCGCTGACCGTGGTGGGTTCCAGTGCAATGTTTACGGTGTTCACCTATATCGCACCGATTCTGCGTGACGTCACCCACGCCTCGACCAACTTCGTCACCGGCATGCTCGTGCTGTTCGGTGTCGGCCTGACCCTGGGCAACGTGTGGGGTGGCAAGTCTGCGGACCGTTCGGTGGACCGTACCTTGATCACCTCCCTGGTGGTGTTGATCGCCGTGCTGCTAGCCTTCTCGGTGCTGATGCAATGGCCGCTGCCTGCTGCCGTGTCGATCCTGCTGTGGGGCGCCGCGAGTTTTGCCTTGGTGCCGCCGTTGCAGATGCGTGTGATGGAAGCCGCCAAGGATGCGCCTAACCTGGCTTCCGCGATGAACATCGGTGCGTTTAATTTCGGTAATGCGATTGGCGCGGCGTTGGGTGGCGCGGTGATCAACGCCGGGCTGGGCTACCCGGCCATTTCCCTGGCAGGCGCGCTGATGGCCGGCCTGGGTTTGCTGATGGTGCTGGGTTTGAGCTGGCGTTCGCGGCATACCCGGTCACGCACTTGCGGGGACATCTGCTTGCCGGCGATAGTGGACGAGCGCGCTTAAACCAGGAGAACGGCCCATGACCCGCGACCAACTCGCCAGCTTCTACCAAGGCTATATCGATTGTCTGAACCGTCAGGATTGGCAGCACCTGGGCGATTTTGTCCACCCTGATGTGACGTACAACGGGAGCCCGGTTGGCCTGGAGGGCTACCGGGCGATGCTGGAGCGCGACTTCCGGGAAATCCCCGACCTGGTGTTCCGCGTTCAGCTGCTGGTTGCCGACCCGCCGACGGTCGCCAGTCGGCTGAACTTTAGGGTCAGTCCCAGGGGCGAGTTTTTCGGGCTGCCGATCAACGGCAGGACGGTCGTATTCGACGAGAACGTTTTTTACGAATGCGTCGACGGTAAATTCGCCCGCGTCTGGTCGGTGATCGATAAGGCAGCGGTCGCCCATCAGCTGAAAGGGAACGCCGGCTGACAGGGCGGCACCCTCGTCTAGACTTCATACTCCTATTAACCCGAGGAGTTTGCGATGAACAACAAAAATACCGTCTGCCTCTGGTACAACGGCGACGCTGTGGAGGCTGCCACTTTTTACGCCGAAACCTTCCCCGACAGCAAAGTGAACGCGGTGCACTACGCCCCTGGCGATTACCCCTCCGGTAAACAGGGCGATGCATTGACGGTGGAATTCACCGTCATGGGCATCCCGTGCATCGGCCTGAACGGCGGTTCGGCGTTCAAGCACAGCGAGGCGTTTTCCTTTCAGGTGTCCACGGACGACCAGGAGGAAACCGACAGGTTGTGGAATGCCATCGTTGGCAATGGCGGAAAGGAAAGTGCCTGCGGCTGGTGCAAGGACAAATGGGGTTTGTCATGGCAGATCTCGCCACGGGTGTTGGTCGATGCGGTGACCAGCAAGGATTCCGCCGTCGCCAAGCGTGCGTTTGAGGCGATGATGAAGATGACCAAAATCGACATAGCGACTATCGAAGCTGCCATTGCCGGTGACTGATGTGGGAGCGGCCTCGCTAAAGCTCGAGCGCTCCTACATTTGATCTGCGTCGGCACGCCAATTTGAGTCCCCACGCGCATCGCCCATGCGCCAAAAAAAGTCATGCATCGGACCGCCAGGTTGCGACCTGGGCGATACCGGCCTATGTTCGAAGTCATGCATTTTGCTGTCCCCCTACCCTACGCCCATCCCGTAACCAGGTGACGACATGCCCACCCTATCCCGCCCTGCCGTACTTGAGCTGATCGGTAACACACCGCTGGTCAAGGTCAGCCGCTTCGACACTGGCCCTTGCACACTGTTTCTCAAGCTTGAATCACAAAACCCCGGCGGTTCCATCAAGGACCGCATCGGCCTGGCGATGATCGACGCCGCCGAACGTGACGGCCGCTTGCGCCCTGGTGGCACCATCATCGAAGCCACCGCCGGCAACACCGGCCTGGGCCTGGCGCTGGTGGGCCGAGCCAAGGGCTACCGGGTGGTGCTGGTGGTGCCCGACAAGATGTCCACGGAAAAAGTCCTGCACCTCAAGGCCATGGGCGCCGAGGTGCACATCACCCGTTCCGATGTGGGCAAGGGCCACCCCGAGTATTACCAGGATGTGGCTGCACGCCTGGCCAAGGATATTCCCGACTCGTTCTTTGCCGACCAGTTCAACAACCCGGCCAACCCGTTGGCTCACGAGACCAGCACCGCGCCGGAGATCTGGGCGCAGACCCAGCATGATGTGGATGCGATTGTGGTGGGCGTCGGCTCGGCCGGCACCCTCACCGGGCTGACCCGTTTCTTCAAACGCGTACAGCCAGACCTGGCCATGGTACTGGCCGACCCGGTGGGTTCGGTAATGGCCGAATACAGCCGCAGCGGCCAGCTGGAAACGCCCGGCTCCTGGGCCGTGGAAGGCATCGGCGAGGATTTCATCCCCTCGATTGCCGACCTCTCCAGCGTGCGCCACGCCTACTCCATCAGCGATGAAGAAAGCTTCGACCACGCCCGCCAGTTGCTCAAGGCCGAAGGCATTCTCGGGGGCTCATCCACCGGCACCCTGCTAGCCGCCGCCCTGCGTTACTGCCGTGAGCAAACCACGCCCAAGCGTGTGGTGACCTTCGTCTGCGACACCGGCACGCGGTACTTGTCGAAGGTCTACAACGATCAATGGATGAACGACGCCGGCCTGTTGCAGTACAAGCATTACGGCGACCTGCGCGACCTGATCGCCCGCCGCTTCGAAGACGGCCGCGTGATTAGCGTCAGCCCCGACGACACCCTGCTCACCGCCTTCCAGCGCATGCGCCTGGCGGATGTGTCGCAACTGCCGGTGCTGGTAGACGGCCAACAGCTGGTGGGCGTCATCGATGAGTCCGATATCCTGCTGGGCTTGCACCACGACGCCGCGGATTTTTCCATGACCGTCGCCAGCGCCATGACCGACACCTTGCACACCCTGGCCCCCAGCGCCAGCCTGGCCGAACTGCAGGCAGAACTGGATCGCGGCCTGGTCGCCATCATTGCTGACGCCTCAGGCTTCCATGGTCTGATTACCCGCGTCGACCTGCTTAACCACCTACGGAGATCCCTTGCATGAGTCAGCCCGATAAAAGCGCGTTTGCCACCCGTGTGATCCATGCCGGGCAGTCACCCGACCCGACCACGGGCGCGCTGATGCCGCCAATCTACGCCAACTCCACTTACCTGCAAGACAGCCCCGGTGTGCACAAGGGCTTCGACTACGGGCGCTCCCACAACCCCACGCGTTTTGCCCTGGAGCGCTGCGTGGCCGACCTTGAAGGCGGCAGCCAGGCGTTTGCGTTTGCCTCGGGGCTGGCGGCGATTTCCACGGTGCTGGAGCTGCTGGATGCCGGCGCACATATTGTCTCGGGCAATGACTTGTATGGCGGCACGTTCCGGCTGTTCGACAAGGTACGCCAGCGCAGTGCCGGGCACCGTTTCAGCTATGTCGACCTGAGCGACTTGTCGGCCTTTGAAGCGTCGTTGCAGGACGACACGCGCATGGTCTGGGTCGAGACCCCGAGCAATCCGCTGCTGAGCCTCACCGACCTGCGCGCCGTCGCACGTATCTGCCGTGCCCGCGGGATTGTCTGCGTGGCCGACAACACCTTCGCCAGCCCGTGGATCCAGCGGCCGCTGGAACTGGGTTTCGATATTGTGGTGCACTCCACTACCAAGTACCTCAATGGGCATTCCGATGTGATCGGTGGTATCGCCGTTGTGGGCGACAACCCTGAGCTGGCAGAACGCTTGGGCTTTCTGCAGAACTCAGTGGGCGCTATTGCCGGGCCGTTCGACGCGTTCCTGACCTTGCGCGGGGTAAAGACCCTGGCGCTGCGCATGGAGCGCCATTGCAGCAATGCCCTGGACCTGGCCACCTGGCTGGAACAACAGCCACAGGTATCGCGTGTTCACTACCCAGGCTTGAAATCCCACCCACAGCATGAGTTGGCAAAACAGCAGATGCGCGGGTTTGGCGGGATGATTTCAGTGGATTTGAACAGCGACCTGGCCGGTGCAACGCGCTTCCTGGAAAACGTCAAGATCTTCGCCCTGGCCGAGAGCCTGGGGGGCGTGGAAAGCCTGATCGAACACCCGGCGATCATGACCCATGCGAGCATCCCGGCGGCGACGCGGGCGCAGTTGGGAATCGGCGATGGGCTGGTACGGTTGTCGGTGGGGGTTGAGGATGTAGAGGATCTGCGCAAGGATCTGGCCCAAGCCCTGGCGCACATCTAACGCCAAACATCGATCAAAATGTGGGAGGGGGCTTGCCCCCGATGGCGGTGCATCAGTCAGCTTATTTGCAACTGACCCACCGCTATCGGGAGCAAGCCCCCTCCCACATTGAACGCAGAATCAGTTCGAAATCATGTTGGTGCGGGTTGAGGATCTGCGCAAGGATCTGGCCCAAGCCTTGGCGCACATCTAACGCCAAACATCGATCAAAAATGTGGGAGGGGGCTTGCTCCCGATGGCGGTGCATCAGTCAGCTTATTTGTAACTGACCCACCGCTATCGGGAGCAAGCCCCCTCCCACATTGACAGTGTAAATCAGCCAAGGCTTACGTTGGCCCGCGCCGCATGCAGCTTCTTGTAGCTGTCGATCAGGCGCAAATGCCGATCCAGCCCTCCCAGCTTCATGCTGGTCGGCGTCAACCCATAGAACCGCACGCTGCCGTCCACCGAGCCGATCACCGCATCCATGCGTTCGTTGCCAAACATGCGCCGGAAGTTGGCTTCGTAGTCGGCCAGCTCCAGGTCGTCATCCAGTTCCATCTCCAGTACCGCGTTCATCGCCTGGTAAAACAGGCCACGCTCGGCGGTGTTGTCGTTGTACTGCAGGAACATCTCCACGCATTCCTTGGCCTCTTCATACTGCTTCAAGGCCAGGAAGATCAGCAGTTTCAGCTCCAGAATGGTCAGTTGGCCCCAGGCCGTGTTGTCATCGAACTCGATGCCGATCAGAGTGGTGATATCGGTGTAGTCGTCCAGCTCGCTTTCGATCAGGCGCTCGACCAGTGCCTGCAACTCGTCCTCGTCGAGGCGGTGCAGGTTGAGGATGTCTTCGCGGAAAAACAGCGCCTTGTTGGTGTTGTCCCAGATCAGGTCGTCCACCGGGTAGATCTCCGAGTAGTCCGGCACCAGGATGCGGCAGGCGGTGGCACCCAGGTGCTCGTACACCGCCATGTACGACTCTTTGCCCATGCCTTCAAGGATGCCGAACAGCGTCGCGGCCTCCTGGGCGTTGGAGTCTTCGCCGTGGCCGGAGAAGTCCCACTCGACGAATTCATAATCGGACTGGGCACTGAAAAAGCGCCACGACACCACGCCGCTGGAGTCGATAAAGTGCTCGACGAAGTTGTTCGGCTCGGTGACCGCCTGGCCTTCGAAGGTCGGCTGCGGCAGGTCGTTCAAGCCTTCGAAGCTGCGGCCCTGCAGCAGCTCGGTGAGGCTGCGCTCCAGCGCCACTTCCAGGCTTGGGTGCGCGCCGAACGAGGCGAACACGCCACCGGTGCGTGGGTTCATCAAGGTCACGCACATCACCGGGAACTCCCCGCCCAGGGACGCATCCTTGACCAGCACCGGGAAGCCCTGGGCCTCCAGGCCCTGAATGCCCGCCAGAATGCCCGGGTACTTGGCCAACACTTCGGCCGGTACGTCCGGCAGCGCGAATTCGCCCTCGATGATTTCGCGCTTCACCGCCCGCTCGAAAATCTCCGACAGGCACTGCACCTGGGCTTCGGCCAAGGTGTTGCCGGCGCTCATGCCGTTGCTCAGGTAGAGGTTTTCGATCAGGTTGGAAGGGAAATACACCACTTCACCGTCGGACTGGCGCACAAACGGCAACGAGACAATGCCGCGGGCTTCGTTACCGGAATTGGTGTCGAACAGGTGCGAGCCGCGCAGCTCGCCATCGCGGTTGTAGATCTTCAGGCAGTAGGCATCGAGGATTTCACTCGGCAGCTCGTCATTTTTGCCCGGCTGGAACCAGCGCTCATCCGGGTAATGCACGAACGGCGCATTGGCCAGCTCCTCGCCCCAGAACTGGTCGTTGTAGAAGAAGTTGCAGTTGAGCCGTTCGATGAACTCACCCAGCGCCGACGCCAGGGCGCCCTCCTTCGTTGCGCCCTTGCCGTTGGTAAAGCACATCGGCGAATGGGCATCGCGGATATGCAGCGACCAGACGTTGGGCACGATATTGCGCCACGAAGCGATCTCGATCTTCATGCCCAGGCCGGCGAGGATCGCGGACATGTTGGCGATGGTCTGCTCCAGCGGCAGGTCCTTGCCGGCGATGTAGGTGCCGACCTCAGACGTCGAGTTGGGCATCAGCAATGCCTGGGCGTCGGCGTCGAGATTCTCTACCTCTTCAATCACAAACTCCGGCCCGGCCTGCACGACTTTCTTCACGGTGCACCGGTCGATGGAACGCAGGATGCCCTGGCGATCCTTGTCGGAGATATCCGTAGGCAGCTCGACCTGGATCTTGAAGATCTGGTTGTAGCGGTTTTCCGGGTCGACAATGTTGTTCTGCGACAGGCGAATATTCTCCGTGGGAATATTGCGCGTTTGGCAGTACAACTTCACAAAGTACGCCGCACACAACGCCGACGAAGCCAGGAAGTAATCGAATGGCCCCGGTGCCGAACCATCGCCCTTGTAGCGGATGGGCTGGTCGGCAATGACCGTGAAGTCATCGAACTTGGCTTCAAGCCGAAGGTTGTCGAGAAAGTTGACCTTAATTTCCATGCGGGCACACCAGAATAACGAGCTAAACAAATTGGCCGCCATTATGAAGATTTTCGCCGGGAAGTCTCAGGGTTTTGCGTGTGGGCTGCCGATCGGTGTCGCTATGCCAGCAGCCTTTAGGCCCCTGGCATAGCATTGCGCCAGGCTAAGGTTGGCTTGAGCTCAGGCGTCGCGCCAGGCTCGTGCGGTTGATAGTCAGCTCACTGCTGACGTCCGGCCCGTGATAGACCATGGACGTTTCGTGGTGCACGTAATCGCCCGAACGTGCGGCGCTCAACCAATTGAACGAGCCGACGCAGAGTAACTCCTCATCGGCCATCACCAGCTTGCTGTGCACCTTGTTGACCACGCGCACCTGCACGGCATGCTGTTTGAGCGCCGCAATCGCCTCCTTGAATTCAGCGATTTTGCCCGGGTTGCCTTCGGACCGGCCGGGGTTGATGTCGGTATTGAAGCGCAAGTCGGTGTAGACCGTCACCTGCACGCCCCGCTGCACCGTGCCGACCATTGCATCCAAGGCGCCGCTTTCGCGCATGCCGCGCAACTTGACCCAGGGCGTCACAATCTGCACTTGCTGGCGTGCCGTTTCCAGGGTGCGTAACAGGAACCGGTCATGCTCGGCAAATTCATGCAGGTGACTCAAGCCAGTGCGCGCGGTAAGCAAATCCACCCGAGGTTGGAAGTCGAACGCCAGTGCGTTCTCCGGGCTGTGCAACAGGTACTGGGCCAGGCGCCCACGAGGCTTACTGGCGGGTATCTGGCTGAACAGGTCCATGTCGCCGAACACCAGGAAACTGTCTTTGGCGCGAGACACGGCCACGTTCAACATGCTGTCCCGACGGTCGATGAACGCGCCGTCGGCGTGCTTGGAGTACACCGCCGAGAAAATCACCACGGGCCGCTCGGCGCCCTGGAAAGAGTGCACCGTGCCGACGGTCATTTCACCGTCAAGTTTGCCAGTGCGAATGCCCAATGCGCTGCAGGCCTCGATGATCGCCCGGGTCTGGGCGCCAAAGGGGGTTATCACCCCAAGAATCTCCCAGAGCTCTTTGTCGTAGCGTTCAACGAGCTGCTGTTCGTTGGCCTTGATCCAGGCCGCAATGGTCTGTGCCTCAAGCAGGTTATGACGGCTGCCACCCTGTTTCTGCTGGCACATCCCGTCGATGTGCAGGTAGCCCAGCCCCGGCAAGCCACCTTGCGGCTTGGCGCCCCGGCGCGGTTGCAGCTTGCCCTTGTAGCAGAGGGCGTTGCAGTAATCGATGATCGAGTCATAGCAACGGCGGTGTTCGTAGAGGTAAAGGCCGCGCGCCAGTTCAGGGTCGTAGTGATAGCGGCTGGTCGACTGCGCAATCGCCATGACACTGCCATTGGCGGCGCTGCGCCCGCTGTCACAGAACGCCTCGTAATCGTCGTCCACGCTGCTGCGTGACAACAGGCCGGCGCTGAGCAAATTGCCGATATCCACGGCCGCCGGTATCGACCAGATGGGTTCAATCTGCTGAGTGTCGCCGATCACCAGAGCTTGCCTGGCCAGGGCGAAAGACGGCGCCGCCACCTCAGGAAGCACTTGGCCTGCTTCGTCGACGATCAGCAGGTCGATGAAGTTCAGCGCATAGTCTTTGACATAACCATCGCCATCACGACGGCTGCACGACAGCTCGCCCGGTAATCGGTGAAACGTCGCGACCACACAAGGCGTGAGTTTCATCCAGCGCCGCCAGTTTTTTTCCAGGGTCTTGCGGCCATTTTTTTTACGGCTTTTGAGGATCAGCGGCAACTCCTCGGCGACTTCCATCAACCAACGCCCCTCCCAATAATGGGTGGTCAGCAGGAAGGTCTCGAAGCGCAACGAAGTGTCCGCCCAGGCATCACAGTCCTCCAGCGTCACCTGTGCGGCAGGCTTGCCGGTCGCGCGGGGTAATACGCCAATCACCGCCTGCCAGTTCAACAGCTCGCGCTGCTCGCCGCGCAGCAACTCGTCCACCCGCTCCCGCTGAGCTTGGAGTGTTCTCAGGCTTTGCGCGGCGTGGCTCACGGCGGCGGTCAGGCGGCGCTCCATGTCATGCACATCGACGGCGCTTTGCAGCTCAGTGTCTGCCTCATCGACGTGAAGCTTGGCCAGGCGCAGGCGCTTGGCGGCAATCGGGCCGAACCAGCCAAACAGCGTGTAGATCAACGATTCATGGGCCAGGTAGTGCTTGAAGTCTTTCAAGCGTGCCTGGGTGCTCGCCAGCTGTTCAGTCTGCAGCCGCAGCTGGGTTTCAAGGCGACTGATGGCCGCCCGTGGGTCATCGCCGAGCAGATCCTGGATAGCTTTGCGGGCAGCCACCAGCCGTGGCCAAGTTTGCTCGATCGCGGCGAGTTGCTGCTGGCGCAGGCGAATTTCGGCCTGGAGCTTGTCCACGGTATTTTTCAGCGTGGGTTGCGGGTCGCCAGCAAAGGCCATCGCCGCGCGGCCCAGGTAAGCCTGCTGGGCCCTGTCGAGATAGGCCTGCGACTCAAGCTCAAGGAAAAAGCTCTTGGTCTGGTAAGTGCGCGCCATCTCCGCTTCGGCCGAGGCCTTGGGAAAGTAAGCGCCGAAGCTATTGATGTCGGGCAACCAGCGCCCGGCGAAGGGCCCGGTGCCCGCGGCGAAGTCTTTACCGAACGCCTTGATGATATTGGTGACCGCTTGATTGTTCGTCGAGCTGGCGACAATCACCGGCGGTTCGCCGCCTTCTGCCGCAGCCTTGGCCCAGAGCGAGGCCACCACAGAGAGGACCAAGGTGGTTTTCCCGGTGCCCGGGGGCCCGTTGACCGCCAGGATATCCCCGGTATTCCCGGCCAACAGGTGCGCCAGGCTATCGCGCTGGGCAGGCGCCAGCGCGTATTCGTCACCGGCATGCCCGCGTCGGCTGGCGAACAGACTGTTGGCCGCAAGGCACGGCTCATCGGCGGTGGGGCCACGCTGTGCAAATCGCTCGAACAATGGCACATCGGGTTTGCTGGCACGCAGGTGATCGTAGAGCGCAACGATGTTGATGCTGAAACCGTCAGCCTTCTGCTCCTTGAACAGGTAACAGTAGTTGACCGGGTCAAAGCCGTCTTCCACGCCGTCCCAAGCGTTGCACACCGCGTGGAACATGTTCTTGCAGTAGCGCAGGTAGCTGATCCACTTTTCGCGATACTGCTCCGGGTCCACGTCGGTACCGGAGGGCGGCGGTTCGAACCGGGGCGCCTCTTGGGCGGCCAGAAAACGGTCCAGGTCGTACTGTGCACCGAGGGTGAAATTGTCATAATCCAACGGCTCGAGGATGTCACGGGGCACCAACGCCGGCCCGGTCGCGTAGATGCGCCCGTCGCGGGTGACCGACACACGGCAAAGAATCGGTGTGATGAACGCCGGCAACCCATTGCGCGCCTTGCGGTGTTCCGGGCGCGAGGCATAGACAAACGGTCGCAAGGTCACGTCGACGTGCAGTAACTGCGCAGGTTCGCCGGCAAATAGCAGCTCCACCTGCTCAGCCGGCAAACAGCCCGCGGCCAAGGCGGCCATGGGCAAGACCGTATAGGTTTTGACATGGCTGTTGAATAAAGCGCCATTGCCGTTTTCGGCATCGGCCAGGGAGTTTCGCCAGTAGTTCGCGAGCTTCAGAGAGTAATCGTTCATCGTCCTGATTCATGTAGACCGTGACTCACTGTCACAGCCGGTGGTTGGGGAATTGAGAACGAGGGTAGCGTTTCAGCAGCCAGAAGGCCAATCCAGAGCCGTTCGCTGATTGCCTGGCGCTCAGCAAGCGCCGAGGGTCAGGGCGATCTTCTGTGGGAGGGGGCTTGCTCCCGATAGCGGTCGATCAGTGACAAATAAGCTCACTGACACACCGCTATCGGGAGCAAGCCCCCTCCCACATTTAGATTGCGCCAGGCCAGTTGAATAACGGTCAAGCGTCAAACTGCCATTGGCCCATCATATTTTCGAACAGGCCACTGTATAAGCCCCGCATCGGCTGATATGTTTCGCGCCTCACCCGCAAAAGGACAGGCCATGGAACCGTTAGCGACGAACGCTGCACTGGTGATCGTCGGGGTCATCACCAACAACTCCGTGGAGGCCACTGTGCGCTCAGGCGGCAACCTGGGGTTTGATGTGATCGTGGCGGCGGATGCCTGTTTTACCTTCGATCAAGCCGACCTGTCGGGACGCCTGTGGCCGGCTGAAGATGTGCATGCGTTGTCGCTCAGTAACCTGGCGATGGACTATGCCAGGGTATTCCAGACCAGCGAGATCCTGGCGAGTCATTAACAAGGAAGCGGATATGCATCGAGGCATGCGCATTGTAGTGATTGGCGCCGGTATCGTGGGGGCTTCACTGGCCTATCACCTGGCCGGCAAGGGCGCGAATGTGACGGTGGTCGAGGCCGGCGAAGTCGCGTCCGGGGTCACGGCCACCTCATTTGCCTGGCTCAACACGACCCACGACGCACCCGACCCCATTGCCACTTTGCGCAGTGCAGCGATTGACGCGTATCACCGCCTGGAGCATGAGCTGCCCGCCGTGAAGATACGCTGGACGGGCGCCCTGTGTTACGGCGCAGACATTCAGCCTGGGGCGGATTCACGGATCACTCGCCAGCGTATCCAGGCACTTGAGCCGCGTTTGAGAAACCCGCCTGAGCAGGCCCAATTCAAAGCCGAAGAAGGCGCACTCGACGCGGTACACACCACCCATGCCTTAATGGAAGGCGCCCAGGCCCACGGTGCCACGCTGCTGACCCACACCCAGGTGTTGGGTTTCAGGATGCAGGGCTCACAGGTCACCGGCGTTGAAACCAGCCTGGGCGTCATCGATGCCGACGTGGTGGTGCTCGCAGCCGGCACCGAAATCCCCGCGCTGACGAAGCTGTTGGGTGTGCCCTTGCCGATTGATGCCTCCCCCGCGATCTTTATCCGCTACAACGCCTCACCCGGCATCGTGCGCACGCTTATTTCCAACCCTGCAATGGAGGTGCGCGAAAGTGCTGAGGGGACCTGGCTGGCAGCCGAAGACTATCTGGACGACGCCCCGGAAAACCAGGCGGCCGCCATCGCCCGGCGCACCGCCCAGGCTATTGCGGATGAACTCGAAGGGGTCACGTTCATCGAACCACAATTGGCCTGCGTCGGGCTGCGGCCCATCCCGGCCGATGGCATTCCGATCATTGGCCAATTGCCAGGCATAAGCGGTGTGTACGTCTGCGCGATGCATCCTGGCGTGACGCTGGCAGCCATCGTGGGGAGTCTTGCCAGCGAAGAGATCATGGAGGATAGGGTCTGCCCTGCCCTGGCGCCTTGCCGGCCCGAGCGGTTCTTCCAACCTGAAAACGGTTAGAAGGCGCCGACGTCCTCGAGCATTTCCAGCAGCCCCTGCGGCCACACCGTGTCCGTCGTAGTGCGCAGCTCCTCTGCCGACCACCAACGATGATCCGCCATCACCTGGGTCTCCTCAGCCGTCCACTCGGCCCTGGACAGCGCCTCGCTGGGCGCCTGCACCACGAAATAGCGCTCGATCGCCAACACGGTTTCGCCGCTGGGCAGCATCAATGGGAAACTGCGTTCTGCCACTGATTCGCCAACGCTGCTGACAGTGATGCCAGTCTCTTCGCGCAGTTCACGGATTGCGGCGCTGTGATAGGTTTCCCCGGCTTCAACACCACCGCCCGGCGTAGCCCAGTAATTCCTGCCAGCCAATGCGCCGTCTTTATGCACGAAGCGGAACAGCAGCACCTGCTTTGCAGGGCTTATCACCATTAGTCGTGCGGCTTTGCGTTCACGCATTTGATTGATTCCTTTCCCTGAGCGCCGAAACCATCCAACTCAAAAACGCCCGTAGCCGCGTGGAAAACACCTCGCACTCAGCGCTGGGGTTACGCGCTTCAAACAGGAAGTACGCGATTTGCACGCGCATCGAGGGGTACTGTTGAACAAACAGCGCGACGTACTCTTCCAGGGTATGCGGCCACATGTGCGCATCGTCTGCGCGCAAGGTGTGAGTGGCCCGGATCAAGGCTCGCGATGCTTCACGCTGCAGGCGATGACGTGCGTGTTCAGTACCGGCCTGTTCGATACGCACGAGATACGCCGTGAGCACTTGCTCGAAGTCACCATTGACCGCCATGGCGATGGCGCGGGACGGGCGAAACGGGTCGAAGTGCCGTGCAAGGTCTTCGCCCCATACACAGCGGCAATGATGCTTGAGCCAGAAGCCCCAACTGTTGCGGTTTTCCGGCGCCAACACTTGAGCGTGATGACCGATATCGAAGTCGATCTTGGTCACTTGCGGATGCCGTTGTTCCAAGGCAATTCGGGTCGTTTCAATTTGCTCGAGCACCGCAGCATCCGGGGGATCGTTGAGTATCAACGAGAGGTCGAGATCAGCAACCCCGACCTCGGCCTGGCCTCGTGCGACGCTGCCATACAGATAAATCCCATGCAGCCCGAACGCCGCCTGGGACAGGGTTGCGCAGACATCCGCCAGCACGGGCTGGAACTCGATTTGTACGGGAACATCGGCGACGGTGAGGATAAACCCGTCGGCATCGACGCCCGTGGTTTGCTGGAGGGTCACGGGTGATGCACCTCAATCACCAGGCCTTCCTCTTCACTCGGCACACTAAAGTGGCGAGTGATGAGGTCAAATTCGGCGTCAGTCGCAGCAAAGTCATGCTCGCCCTGGGCGTTGCGCGCATGCAGGCGGGCACGGCAGGTCGCATCGTCCAGTTCCAGATAATGCAGGCGGTGGGGCACCTTGGCCGCCTGGGCCAGGCCGAGCAACCACTCACGGTTGGCCAGGGTGTTGGCCGGGAAATCCAGGACCACATTCACGCCGGATTCCAACAGATTGACCACCAGCGGCCCGAGTACACCGCGCACCCGCTGGGCACAGCGCAGGTAGTCGGCGATGGCCTGGATCTCACCGGGGTAAAGACTGGCCAGCCAGTGGTCTTCGCTGAGCACAATGGCTCGGTGCTCGGCGGCCAGGGTCTTGGCGAGCGTGGACTTGCCGGAGGCGATCTTGCCGCACAGCAGATGCAGGGTTGGCATAAGGCGTTTCCTCTTTTCGGCCCGGCAGGATGAATCATGCAGTCGCGGCCGTAAACACATCCAGTTGAATCCTGGTTTGCAAGCGAGGTCACCTATAAAGAGACGACAACGCAACGGGAGACCTTTATGAACCTTGCAATGACACTCTTCAGCCTGTTTGCCGGTTGGATGGCAATTGTAATGTCGATGCTGTGGGGCGTGCTGCGGGTGCTGCATCGGCACCATGCTTAGCACACCGGACGGCCGCTATTTTGTGGTCAAGGGGCAACTGTGGCGCTGCACCAATCCGGCCTTGGATGAGGCGATCCGGCAACATTGGGTCAATGCACTGATGGATGCGCGCCGTGCGGTCAAGGCGGCCAAGGGCGCCGCTGACGCCCAGGCATTGAAAGCCGCCCGGCAGCAGGTGCAGCATGCCAAGGTCGCATTGGGCGAGCGTGGGCCGGCGTGGTGGCACGATGGCGCTCCGGATTACAACCGCTGCAAAGTCAGCAATACCCCCTACGCGGCATGGTTCGAAAAACATCTCGACACGACCTCCCAGTGAACTTTCTTATAAATGCCATGCTCCTTTCCTATGCGAAGTCAGCGCGCCCTGAGCCCAGGGTGCAGAACGATAAGGAGCCGCCCCCCCCATGACCACCCTCCCCACTTACCCCGTCGTCAGACCTGGCCCATTGCATGGGACCTTGCTGGCAGGCACCGTGCCGCTGTTTCTCGGGGCCCTGCTCAGTGATATCGCCTACGGCCAGACCTACCAGATCCAATGGGCCAACTTCGCCTCATGGCTGATCGCCGGGGCGCTGGTGTTCTGCGGTTTTGCCCTGCTGTTTGCGCTGGTCAACCTGGTGCGCGCCGAACATAAGGGCGGGCGACCTATGGCTTATTTCCTGCTGTTGCTGGGAACCTGGGTGCTTGGGTTGGTCAACGCCTTCCAGCATGCCAAGGACGCGTACGCCATGATGCCTACAGGCTTGGTGCTATCGGCAATTGTCACCGTGCTGGCGATCGTCGCGACCTGGATCGGCCTGACCAACCTGCGCTCAGGAGTTGCCCGATGAAAACCCTCAACACATTGACCCTGCTCAGCGCAGCCCTGCTGCTCACTGCCTGTGGTGGCGAAGGCGACAAGACCCAGGCTCGCGGCCCTGACCCTAAACTGCCTGAACAACAAAGCAGCCTGTTGCCGAGCATGAAGATTGCGCAGCCCACCCCGTGGGGCGAGCAAAAGCCCAACGTGCCCGAAGGCTACAGCGTGACCGCCATCGCCACCGACCTGGCGATCCCGCGCCAGACCCTGGTGCTGCCCAACGGTGACATCCTGGTGGCCGAAGGCCGTGGCGGCAGTGCGGCCAAGCTCAAGCCCAAGGACGTGATCGCCAGCGTGATCAAGGCCCAGGGCAATACCAAGGTCAAGGGCGGCAACCGCATTACCCTGCTGCGCGACGCCGACGGTGACGGCACCTATGAGCTCAAGACGGTGTTCGCCGACAACCTCAACGCGCCCTATGGCCTGGCGTTCGCCGACGGCAAACTCTATGTAGCCAACCAGGACGCACTGGTGCGCTTCGACTACGCCGACGGCCAGACCAAGGCCAGTGCGCCGCCGGTCAAAGTCACCGACCTGCCGGCGCAGATCAACCACCACTGGACCAAGTCACTGGCCGTGAGTGACGACGGACGTCAGCTGTATGTAGGCATCGGCTCCAACAGCAACATCACCGAACGCGGCATGGAAGTGGAGATTGACCGCGCCATGGTCTGGCAGATCGACGCGACTACCGGGGCTCACAGGCCCTACGCAACCGGCTTGCGCAACCCCACGGCGCTGACCATTCAACCGGGTACCGGGCAACTGTGGACGGTGGTCAACGAACGCGATGAACTCGGCCCCGACCTGGTGCCGGACTACCTGACGTCGGTGCGAGAAGGCGCCTTCTACGGCTGGCCGTACAGCTATTGGGGCCAGAACGTCGACCCACGGGCACAACCACAGAACCCGGCCAAGGTGGCGGCGGCGATCAAGCCCGATTACAGCCTGGGCTCCCACGTGGCTGCATTGGGCGTGGATTTTTCCATTCCGGCCATGGGTGAAAAATTTGCCGATGGCGTGTTTGTCGGCGAACACGGCAGCTGGAACCGCGACAATCCGGTGGGCTACAAGGTGATCTTCGTGCCGTTCAGCAATGGCAAGCCTGCTGGCGAACCCATCGACTTCGCCACCGGATTTCGCGGTGACGATGGCAAGACCCGTGGGCGCCCGGTGGGCGTGACGGTGGACCCCAAAGGTGCGCTGATCATTGCCGATGACCTGGCCAATACTGTTTGGCGAGTCACCCGTAACCGTTAACCGGATATGACAGGGGTGGCGACGCCCCTGTCAGCCATCACTGTGCAATTGCGCTTGCAGCCACGCCAGCAGCGCTTCGACCTCGCCCCGACTGCCCGCCCCTTGCTGCTTGTAGACCGAAATTGCCTCAGGCAGAAATACGCTTTCAGCGCAGGGCCGGACCAACGCCCCACTCTCAATCAGCCGGCTTGCGGTACGACGCCAGCCCATGGCGACACCGTGCCCCTCCACCGCGGCCTGCAACATCAGCGGGTAGCTGTCGAAAGTGGCACTGCGCGCATCCCTGGCCAACACCCGACCGAACACCTGCAGCCACTCATTCCACTCCATCAAGTGCGGAGGCTCGGAGCTGTGGTGCAAAAATGTGCAGGGCTGTAATTCATTCAGGGGTAACGGCTGCTCCGGGCAAAGGTAGGCCGGGCTGCACACCGGGAACACCTCGTCGGAGGCGGTGAACATCAGCCTATGGGCGCCACTGGCGCGCCGGGTACTTTGCAGGGCCACATCGAAATGGCTATCGAAATGGGTGATAGGCCGCGTGCAGCTCACCACCTGGATTTCAATCTGCGGGTATTGCTGGTGGAACGTCGACAAGCGCGGCATCAGCCAATAGAACGCCTCGCACAACTGGCACAGCAACACCACCCGGTTGCGTTGCGGGGAGGCACGCAGGTTAGCCGCGCCATCGCTGATGCTTTGCAACGCAAGGCTGACCACCCGCCCCAATTCACGCCCCTCTTGCGTGAGGAACACCGCACGGTTGCGCCGGATGAACAGCTTCACCCCCAGGTTGTCTTCCAGCCCACGAATCTGCCGGCTGACAGCCGCCTGTGTGATGTGCAGCTCATCGGCCGCCCTGGAGAAACTCTCCAGGCGCGCGGCCGCTTCAAACGGCAACAAACTGGCAAGGGGCGGTAGGGTTTTGCCGAGTAGATTCATAATTTGAGGTTATGCATTCAAGGCCGAGAACTCGTTTGTAGCACACCCACGCGGCTGGGCACCATGGATGCATTACTTCATGGATCAACCTGATGAGCACTTCCCCCACCTCAGTTTCTATCGGCGTGATATTCGCGGTGGTCGCCACCCTCGGCTGGGCGCTGAATTTTATTGCGCCCTACGTCACCGGGGCTTACAGCCTCTACGACCTGATGGCCGTGCGCTTCTTGATAGCCGGTGCGCTCGGTGTCGTCTGGATGGTCCTGTGCCGGGCGCAACTGCCTGTGCTAAGCCCAGGCCAGCGGCTGTTCGCGGCGGTACTGGGCGCATTGGGGTGCCTGGGCTATGGCGTCTGTATCGCCGCCGGCGTGATATTCGGCGGCCCGGTATTGACGCCAGCCTGCGTCGGCATGGTCCCGGTGTTACTGGCCCTGGTAGGCAACGCCAGCCATAAGACCCTGCGTTGGCGCCAGTTGGTGATGCCGCTGTCTTGCCTCACGGTGGGGCTGTTGCTGGCCAACATCAGCAGCCTGCACCAGCCCTCGCTGGGTGCTGGTTCCTGGCTGGCCGGACTGTGCTTCTCGTTGGGTGCGGTGGCCCTATGGCTGGGGTTCAGCGTGATCAACCAAAAGCAGCTGGCGCGCCTGCCGGCCTGCGCGACCGGCCTGTGGACCGCCCTGATGCTGGTGGGTGCAGGCGTCGCGGCGCTGTGCCTGCTGCCCTGGATATACGCGCTAGGCTTATTGCAGTTGCCAACCCTTGGCGCTGCCTGGAGCCAGGCATGGCCGCTGTATGCCTGGAGCCTGGTGATCGCGGTGATGTCCACCGTCGTCGGCGCGTGGGCCTGGAACGCAGCGACGCGGCGCCTGCCCATGGTGCTGAGCGGTCAATTGATTGCCCTTGAATCCTTGTTCGCCACCCTGCTCGGCCTTTGGTTTCACCAGCGCTGGCCGACGCCCCTGGAAGTCGCGGGCCTGGCCGCCGTGCTGATTGGCGTGGTGATGGCGGTGCGTATCATCCTGGCGCAGGAAAAACCTGCGGCAACCCACCCAACCTTGGGGGAGCTCCAACATGACTGACTCAAGTGACGCCCTGGCACTGCCCGAAGCCTTTGATTTTCGTGGCCAAGCCGTGCGCTGGGGCCAACTCGGCACACAGGGGCCGGCCCTGGTGATGGTGCACGGCACACCATTCTCTGCCCACGTATGGCGCCGCATCGCGCCATTGTTCGCCCGGCACTGTCGAGTCTTCTATTACGACCTGCTGGGCTACGGCCAGTCGCAAAAAGCGCCGGGGCAGGACGTCTCCCTCGGCGTGCAAAACATCCTGCTCGCCGCGCTGCTCCAACACTGGCGACTGGAGCAGCCCCATGTACTCGCCCATGACTTTGGCGGTGCCACGGCACTACGGGCACATCTGTTGGATGGCTGCGACTACGCCAGCCTGACCTTGATCGATCCCGTCGCCATTGCGCCCTGGGGTTCGCCGCTGGTGCAGCATGTGCGCGGCCACGAACGGGCATTCAGCGACGCGCCGGCTTATATCCATGAAGCGATTGTGCGTGCCTATCTCCAGGGCGCCGCATTCAAGCCGCTGCCTGCCGAGGTGCTGCAAGCCTATGTCACGCCATGGACCGGCGAGAGTGGCCAGGCAGCCTTTTATCGTCAGATTGCACAAATGGATCAGCGTTATACCGACGCCATTGAAGTACAACTTGCCAGCATCCGCTGCCCGGTGCAGTTGCTCTGGGGTGAGGAGGATCAGTGGATCTCGGTGGCGCAAGGCGATGCACTGGCTGGCAGATTGGCCGGGGCACGCTACCTGCGCGTCCCCCATGCCGGGCATCTGGTGCAAGAAGATGCTCCAGAGTCCATAGTTGCCGCGCTGATGGCGTTTCTACACTTGCCTGCTGCGACCACTAGAGATCAGTGATTTCCTTGTGGCGCGGCACCAATGCCTTCATCACGCTCCAGGCCACCAGATAGGCCAGGGCGCAGATGGCAAACATGATCATGTAGCCGGTGTGGATGTCGTTGATCGACTTGTAGTAGTCGAACACCCAGCCGCCGATCTTGGTCATGACCACGCCGCCCAGGCCACCGGCCATGCCACCGATGCCGACCACCGAGGCAACGGTTTTCTGCGGGAACATGTCGGACACAGTGGTGAAGATATTGCATGACCACGCCTGGTGCGCCGAGGCGCCCACGCCGATGAGCAGCACCGGCACCCAGAAGCTCAGGTAACCCAACGGCTGCGCCAGCAACACCACCAGCGGGAACAGCGCAATCACCAGCATGGCTTTCATGCGCCCGTCATAGGGTGCATCGCCACGCGCCATGAAATAGCTGGGGAACCAGCCGCCACCGATGCTGCCGACCATGGTCATGCTGTACAGCACCGCCAGCGGCATGACGATATCGGCGCCTTTCATGCCGTACTGTGCCGACAGGTAGGTGGGCAGCCAGAACAGAAAGAACCACCACACGCCATCGGTCATGAACTTGCCAAAGGCGAACGCCCAGGTCTGGCGGTAAGTCAGCAGCTTGAACCAGGAGATTTTCTTTGCGGTGGTGCCTGTAGGCACTGGGGTGAAAGGTTGTACGGTCTGGTCGCTGCGGATATAGGCCAGTTCTTCGGCCGACAGGCGTTTTTGCTGTTCCGGTTTTTCGTACACCGCAGCCCAGACCGCGACCCACAAGAACCCCAGCATGCCGATGACCATGAAGGCCGCTTCCCAGCCCCACAGGCCGGCAATCAGTGGCACGCAGATCGGCGCCAGGATCGCACCGACGTTGGCACCGGAGTTGAAAATGCCGGTGGCCAGTGAGCGTTCTTTCTTGGGGAAATATTCGGCAGTCGCCTTGATCGCAATAGGGAAGTTGCCTGCTTCGCCAATCGCCAATACAGCGCGGGACAGCATGAAACCGGCAATCGACACTGGGATCACTGCCAGGCCGATTGCCCCGCTGATCGCAGCGATGCCCTCGCCCATCGGCACCGAAAACGCATGCATGATCGCCCCGGTGGACCAGATCCCAATCGCCACCACGTAAGCGGCCTTGGTGCCGATCTTGTCGACAAACCGCCCGGCAAACAGCATGGAGATGGCATAGACAAACTGAAACACCGCCGCGATGTTGGCGTAATCGGTGTTGCTCCAGCCAAATTGCGTCGAGAGTTGCGGTGCCAACAGGCTGAGCACCTGGCGGTCGAGGTAGTTGACCGTGGTGGCGAAAAACAGCATCGCGCAGATCGTCCAGCGATAGCTGCCGACTGCCTGGCCGACACGATGGGCACTGATGGGCTCGTTCAGATTCATGGCATCACTTTTTATTTTTGTTAGATAGAACATATGTAACGTCATATGTCGTCGTACAACTGCGACTTTTATATCGGGACGCCCACGCAGTGTCAATCGGAAAGAGTGCCGCTTATCGAGGAGTTAGACCGGTATGAAAAAGGTCAGCTTTGTGCAGTTGTAGGATGACAAACCCGCATCACCAAGCTAGGTGCCTGGCCTGGCACGTCGTCCAACAGGCCGACAGGTTGCATGCCGATCTTTTCCAGCACACGGATCGACGCTACATGGTCGGGTCGTACCAGGCCGAAGACTTCTGGCAGACCGAGGGTTTCAAACGCCAGCACCAACGCATCACGCCCCACCTCGGTGGCGTAGCCCTGCCCCCAGGCTTCGACGGCAAAGCGATAGCCGAGGTTGACGCGTCGTTGTGTCAGATAGTTGAGCTGCGCAATGCCGCCAAACCCGATGATATGTCCGGGCGCTTCTTTGCGGGCGATCGCCCACCAGCCGTAGCCGTGACTGGCCCATTGTTCCATCCAATGGGCCAGCAAGCGCTGGGCCGCCGCGAGATCCGGCATGGGCCCGGCCGGGTTGAACAAATTGGTCTGCGGGTCGCCGAAGATCGCGAGCAATCGCTGAACATCAGCCGGCTGCGGTTGGCGGTAGCTGAGGCGTGAATGGCGGTTTGGCATACAAATGGCGTTCCTGTTTGCGGCATAGGCCTGCGAGCCGAGTTTAGCCAATATCGCCATCGTCGCCGCAGTCAGTTAAGCGAACGAAATGCTCAAAACAGCGACGACCCAATGTGGAAGGGGGCTTGCCCTCGATAGCGGTGTGCCAGACGCCTATTTGTTAACTGACCCACCGCCATCGGGGGCAAGCCCCCTCCCACATTTAAATTTGGTTAAGGCGTGGATTCGCACGCCGGCGCGAGGGCACTGATAACGATATTTTCGCAAACGCGAGAAAAAGTACCCGACGGGGTGAATTATTTCGTGTCCTCTTGTATCTGAACTGACAGAGTGGTGCCATCGTAGCGATGGCACCTCCCCTGTTCAGCTTTAAGAGTGGCCCGCATGAAATT
The DNA here is from genome assembly GCF_031931935.1 of Pseudomonas sp. rhizo25. Lineage (NCBI taxonomy): Bacteria > Pseudomonadati > Pseudomonadota > Gammaproteobacteria > Pseudomonadales > Pseudomonadaceae > Pseudomonas > Pseudomonas sp. rhizo25. The sequence goes on along the minus strand of NZ_JAUJXA010000003.1, from coordinate 165,864 downwards.
ACGGAAAAAACGCGTCAAACCCATCGGATTGAAAGACATCACCATTGTCGACGACAGCAAGATGCGCAAAGCAATCACTGCTGCCGCACTTGGCAATGCCATGGAATGGTTCGACTTTGGTGTGTATGGCTTTGTCGCCTACGTGCTGGGCAAGGTGTTCTTCCCCGACGCGTCTCCCAGCGTGCAAATGATTGCTGCATTGGGCACCTTCTCCGTGCCCTTCCTGATTCGCCCACTGGGCGGCCTGTTCTTTGGCGCTCTGGGCGATAAATATGGGCGGCAAAAAGTCCTCGCCGCCACCATCGTGATCATGTCCCTGAGCACCTTCGCCATTGGCTTGATTCCCGGCTATGCCTCCATCGGCATCTGGGCGCCGATTTTGCTGCTGTTGTGCAAAATGGCCCAAGGCTTCTCGGTGGGTGGCGAGTACACGGGCGCATCGATCTTCGTCGCTGAGTACGCTCCGGACCGCAAGCGCGGCTTCCTCGGCAGTTGGCTGGACTTCGGTTCGATTGCCGGTTTCGTGCTTGGCGCAGGTGTGGTGGTATTGATCTCCACCGTGCTCGGCGAAGCGGAATTCGAATCCTGGGGCTGGCGCCTGCCGTTCTTCCTCGCCCTGCCCCTGGGCATGATCGGCCTGTACCTGCGCCATGCGCTGGAAGAGACCCCGGCGTTCCAGCAACACGTCGACAAGCTCGAACAGGGCGACCGCGAAGGCCTGACCCACGGCCCTCGAGTGTCGTTCAAGGAAATCGCCACCAAGCACTGGCGCAGCCTGTTGACCTGCATCGGTATCGTCGCGGCCACCAACGTGACCTACTACATGCTGCTCACCTACATGCCGAGCTACCTGTCCCACAACCTGCACTACGCCGAAAACAGCGGCGTGTTGATCATCATCGCAATCATGGTCGGCATGTTGTTCGTGCAGCCGTTCATTGGCTTTGTCAGCGACAAGATCGGCCGCAAGCCGTTCATCATCGCCGGCAGCATTGGCCTGCTGTTCCTGTCGATCCCGGCGTTCATGCTGATCACCAGCGGCAAGACCGGGCTGATTTTCAGCGGCCTGCTGATCCTGGCCATTGTGCTGAACTTCTTTATCGGCGTGATGGCCTCCACCTTACCGGCAATGTTCCCTACTCACCTGCGCTACAGCGCCCTGGCCAGTGCATTCAACGTCTCGGTGCTGATCGCCGGCGTCACGCCAACCGTCGTCGCCTGGCTGGTGGAAAGCACCAACGACCTGTACATGCCCGCCTACTACCTGATGGTGTTCGCCGTGGTCGGCCTGGTCACTGGCCTGACCATGAAGGAAACCGCCAACAAGCCCCTACGCGGCGCCGCACCTGCGGCTTCCGACATGGCGGAAGCCAAGGAGCTGCTGCAGGAGCATCACGACAATATCGAGCAGAAAATCGAAGACATCGATGCCGAGATTGCCGCGCTGCAAGCCAAGCGTGAAAACCTGGTGCAGCAGCATCCACGGATTAACTAAGACCTGACTGTGCATGGCCGCTGCGAGCGGCCATGCCATTGGAGTGTTCAGCATGATTCCAAGCGTCACCGCACAATCGCTACTCAGCGCAGACGAACGCGCTGCTATCGCAGAAATCGAAGCCACAACGAACATTCTCAAGCTGGTCACGCGCTTGACCGGCATGAGATTTGCCGGCATTGCCAAATTTACCGACCTGGAATGGGTGGTCTGCTCGGCCTACGACCCTCTGCAAATGGGCATCAATGTCGACGATGTACTCGACCTGGAAACCACTCTGTGCAGTGAGTTCTGCATCAACCCCCAGGCCATGTTCATCCCGCAGATCAGTCAAAACGGCCGTTTTGCGTCGCGCCCGGTGGTCAAGCAATACGCCATTGAAAGCTATGCCGGCGCGCCGATCTTTCTGCCCGATGGGCGCCTGTTTGGAGCGCTGTGTGCGCTGGATTCGCGGGCAATGCTGTTCGACGACCCCAACCTGCCCGAGACCCTGAGCTTGTTTGCGCGGCTTATCGGCTGCATTTTCTACGCTAATCTGAGCCCGGCGGATCACTGACATCCGACCTGCCCCGTAACAAGGCGATATCGCGCTTGGGCGCCAAGCCAAACAGCCGACTGTACTCACGGCTGAACTGTGACGGGCTCTCATAGCCCACTTTGAACGCGGCGCTGGACACGTCCCGGTGCTCGTTCAACATCAAGCGTCGCGCTTCGTTCAAGCGCAGCCATTTCTGATATTGCAAAGGACTCATTGCGGTCAATTGCCGGAAATGATGATGAAAGGTTGCCGCGCTCATCTGCACGCGGGCTGCCAATTCTTCCACACGCAGTGCAGCGGCAAAATTCAACTTCAGCCAATCAATGGCCTTGGCGATGCGATAGCCCTGCCCGTCCACCGAGCAGATCTGGCGCAGGCGAGCGGCCTGATCGCTTTTCAATAGGCGGTAATGAATCTCGCGCTGGACCAGCGGCGCAAGCACCGATATCGCTTCGGGCTCATCCAGCAGCGCCACCAAACGCGCGAAGCCAGCCAGCATGCTGCCGGTCACCGAGCCGATACCAACGCCCTTCATCATTGCGCGTTCACGGGTCGGCGGCAGATCACCCTGGGCAATCAGCTCGGCCAGCATGCGCAGGTCCAATTTGAACGTCAGGCCCAGGCAGGGTTGCTCGGGGCTGGCAACCAGCACTTGTGAATTGGCCGGAATGTCCAGCGACGTCACCAGAAAGCGGGAGGCGTCGTAGGGGTAGCCCTCACCGCCGACCCACAACTGCTTCTCGCCCTGCACCACCAGCACGATGCACGGTTCGACCATGCATACCACCGGCGCAGCGGGTTGTTCACGCCGATAAAAACCCAGCCCGGCAATCGGCATGGAATAGTCGCCGGGCGCCGGGGTGCGCGAATCTATGGACTGAATCAGCGCATCCAGCAGCGATTGAGTGTTGGTCATGACAGGCCCTTGCAGTTCTTCATGCAACTTTACCTGCGTACCTCCAAGGCGTCGCCGCAAATGGCTGAAACTCAGAGGATCAGGCAAGTAATCCGCTGAAACGTACTACAGAAGCCTTGCCTGCCTGGGGAAAATGGACCGACACCTCGCCAAGGAACATTCCTATGAAATACCTGCTGAGCCTTTTGCAATGATGTCCAACGCCTGCGAACCGCAACGTTGGGGCGCAGTGCTGGCGATGTCGCTCGCCGCGTTCGCACTGGTCGCCTCCGAATTCATGCCCGTCAGTCTGCTGACGCCCCTGGCCGCCGACCTGCACATCAGCGAAGGCCAGGCCGGCCAGGGCATTTCCGTATCGGGTGTGTTTGCCCTGCTCACCAGCCTGGTGATCGCCTCGATTGCCGCACGGGTGGACCGCAAAAGCCTGTTGATGGCACTGACGCTGCTAATGATCATCTCCGGCACGGTGGTGGCGTTTGCGCCGACCTACTGGGTGTTCATGCTCGGCCGTGGGTTGATCGGCGTGGCAATTGGCGGCTTCTGGTCGCTGTCGGCAGCCACGGCCATGCGCCTGGTGTCGCAGGCCCACGTACCGCGAGCCTTGGCCATCGTCAATGGCGGCAACGCCCTGGCGACGGTAATTGCGGCGCCGCTGGGCAGCTTTCTCGGCGGCATAATCGGCTGGCGCGGGGCGTTTTTCTGCGTGGTGCCTGTGGCCGTGATTGCACTGGTGTGGCTGCTGGTCAGCCTGCCAGCGTTGAAGCCCACCGGCAAAGCGAAAACCGGCAACGCATTGCGCCTGATGAAAAACTCGACGGTGGCCCTGGGCATGCTCGCGGTCAGCGTGTTCTTCATGGGCCAGTTCATGTTGTTCACCTACCTGCGCCCGTTCCTGGAAAGTGTCACGCGGGTCGAGGGGTCCACGTTGTCGTTGATACTGCTGGTACTCGGCCTGGCAGGTCTGGCAGGCACGTTCTTGATTGACCGTCTCCTGAAGCACAACCTTTACCCGACGCTGATTGCCATCCCACTGATCATGGCAGGCATCGCCCTGGCGCTGGTGGCATTCGGCAGTTCAACGCTGATGACTACGCTGCTGCTGGGCAGTTGGGGTCTGGTAGCAACCGCCGCGCCCGTAGGCTGGTGGACCTGGCTGGCAAAAACCTTGCCCGACGACGCCGAGGCCGGAGGCGGATTGATGGTCGCCATCATTCAATTGGCGATTGCAGCCGGCGCCACGGTCGGTGGCGTGGCGTTCGACCTGAGCGGCTACCAGGCTACCTTTGAGCTGAGCGCTGGATTGCTGATAGTCGCCACGCTGCTGGCCTACCTGGCTTCACGCCACCCAGCGCGTATGCACGTTATCAAAGGCGCTACCTGAAAAACTGGCTCGGCGTGCGCCCAAACTGCTTCTTGAACATACTGGTAAACGCACTCGGGCTTTCATACCCCAGTTCAAACGCCACATCGATAATCTTCTCCCCCACCGCAATGCGCTCCAGCGCCAGCAGCAGCCGCGCCTGCTGGCGCCATTGGCCGAAGGTCATACCGGTTTCCTTGCGGAACAGGCGCTGGATGGTGGTTTGGTCCAGCCCCAGGCGCGCACTCCAGTGCGCGACGGTGGAGGCATCTCCCGGTTCGTTCTGCAACGCCAGGCAGATCTGGCTCAGGCGCGGGTCGGCAGGCTGTGGCAGGGACAGTGGCAAGGCTGGAAGGTTGGCCAGTTCGTCGAGGATCAGGTGCATGATCCGGGCATCGCGTGAGTCCTCGGCATAGGGCGGTTTCAGGCTGACCGAGGCCTTGATCAGCTCGCTCAACAATGGGGAAACCGTCACCGTCTTCGGCTCGGCCGGCAGGTTCGGGAAGCTGTCCGGGCGCACGAACACACTGCGCATCTTCAACGTGCCTACGCAGCGCAATGAGTGAACTTGACCACAGGGCATCCAAAAGCCACGATTGGGCGGTACCGTCCATTGCCGCAGGGCCGAATACACCACCATGACGCCGCCGATGGCGTACAGCAGTTGATGCTTGTTGTGGCTGTGTTCAGGGATCACCCAGTTTTCCGGATAATCGGTGGCCGAGCTGATGACAGCCCAGTCGCCCTCGTCAATATCCCGAAGAAATTTATCCAGTGATCTGATCATTTTGCCCTTTTTGCGATGGTTTCTGCCCGAATTGCGCGAGACAGGCTTTTTCTTCGAATTTAGCATAGCTTTCGAAACAATTAGAAATGGCTGCCAGCTAAAGTACTGTCTGCCCCTGTTTGCTGCCTTGTATGGAATGCCTGCATGTCGAGCCTTACTGCGACACCCGCCGCTGCCACAACCACGCCCCAGATAAGCCCCCTGGTGATGCGCGTCCTCGGCGCCTGTGCCCTGGCGCATATGATCAATGACCTGATCCAGGCCGTGCTGCCGTCGGTCTACCCGATGCTCAAGGCCAACTACGGCCTGAGCTTCACCCAGGTCGGCCTGATCACCCTGACCTTCCAGTTGACCGCCTCCTTGCTGCAACCCTGGATCGGCTATCACACCGACCGTCATCCCAAGCCGTGGCTGCTGCCAGCGGGCATGGTGTGCACCTTGGTCGGTATTTTGATGCTGGCGTTTGTCGGCAGCTTCCCGGCGATTCTGCTCGCGGCGGGGTTGGTGGGCGTTGGCTCGTCGACCTTCCACCCAGAAACCTCCCGCGTCGCCCGCCTGGCCTCCGGTGGCCGCTATGGCCTGGCGCAATCGACCTTCCAGGTCGGTGGCAACACCGGCAGCGCCTTCGGCCCGTTGCTGGCGGCGGCCATCATCATTCCCTACGGCCAAAGCCATATCGCCTGGTTCGGTCTGTTCGCAGTGTTCGCGATCCTGGTGCTGTACGGATTGAGCCGCTGGTACCGCCACCACCTCAACCTGTTCAAGCTCAAGCAAGGCAGCCAGGCGACCCATGGCCTTTCCAAGGGCCGCGTGACCTTTGCCCTGGTGGTCCTGGCCGTGCTGGTGTTCTCCAAATACTGGTACATGACCAGCCTGACCAGCTACTTCACCTTCTACCTGATTGAGAAGTTCCAGCTGTCGGTTGCCAGCTCGCAGATGTACCTGTTCCTGTTCCTCGGCGCGGTGGCGGTCGGCACCTTCGCCGGTGGCCCGATCGGCGACAAGATCGGCCGCAAGAAAGTCATCTGGTTCTCGATCCTCGGTGCCGCGCCGTTCACCCTCGCCCTGCCCTACGTCGACCTGTTCTGGACCGCCGTGCTCAGCGTGATCATCGGCTTTGTCATCGCCTCGGCGTTCTCGGCCATCGTGGTATTTGCCCAGGAGCTGGTGCCAGGCAATGTGGGCATGATCGCCGGGATATTCTTCGGCCTGATGTTCGGTTTCAGCGGTATCGGTGCGGCGCTGCTCGGCATGCTCGCCGACCATCATGGCATCGAGTACGTCTACAAGCTGTGCTCTTTCCTGCCGTTGGTGGGCATCCTGACGATATTGCTGCCTTCGACCAAGGGCGTGTGATTTCTGGGTGCACCCAAAAGTAGATAAATGATACGCCGCGATCCAAATGTGGGAGGGGGCTTGCCCGCGAAGACGTCAGCCCAGCAAACATTGATGTTGGCTGAACCACCGCTATCGGGAGCAAGCCCCACATTGGATCGCGGGCGCATCAGTTGGATCATCGGCGGCTGTCAGGCCGCTGCGGGAGCAAGCTCCTCCCACACCCCATCGATCACAAGTAAGTCCCGCTACAGGTCATAACGGACCGCCACACTGCGCCCGGTGTTCACCGACTCCAGCGCACAATCAGCCAGATGCAGGGCATACAACCCATCACGCATGCCAGTAGGCAACTCACGCCCCTCACTCAGCGCCTCGATGAACTGCGCCAGCTCATTGCGATAAGCATCCGCATAACGTTCAAGGAAAAAGTGCTGCAGCGGCTCCAGCGCTTCGGTGTGTTCGGCGCTCCAGTGACGCAGGGTGCTGGGACGATGGTTATCGGTAAGCAATACACCACTGGCGCCGGAGACTTCTACGCGCTGGTCGTAGCCATACACAGCCTGGCGACAGCAGTTGATATGGCATTGCTTGCCCGAGGCGGTGCGCAGCAAGACCATCACGCTGTCGTAGTCGCCAATCTGTTCCAGCGTCGGATCTACCAGGCGGCTGGCGTAGGCGCTGACTTGCACCGGTTCTTCGCCGAGCAAGTGGCGGGCGGTGTCGAAGTCGTGAATGGTCATGTCGCGCAAGATGCCACCGGAATGTTCCAGGTAATCACGCGGGGCCAGGCCCGGGTCGCGGCTGGTGATGATCACTTGGCGCACGGCGCCGATCTGGCCCGCATCCAGGGCCTGGCGCAGGCGCAGCATGTCGGGGTCGAAGCGCCGGTTGAAGCCGAGCATCACCCGGCCGCCCTGGCGCTCCACGGTGTGCGCCGCGCTGCGCGCCTTGGCGATATCCAGGTCGATGGGTTTTTCGCAGAGTACCGCCTTGCCCTGGGCCACGGCGGCGAGCAACAGCTCGATGTGGGTGTCGGTGGGGGTGCCGATCACCACCGCATCGATGTCCTCGCGGCTCAGTACGGCGGTGCAGTCATACGCCGCTTCGCATCCCAGCTGCGTACTGAGGGCATCGACGCCTTCTCGCCAAGGGTCGGCCACCAGCACCAGCGTGGCGTTGGGATGGGCGGCGACGTTGGCGGCGTGGATCTTGGCGATGCGCCCGGCACCTAGAACGGCGATACGTAGCATGGTCGAACTCCTGGATCGTTATTGGATTTGTAGTTTCAGAACTTCAGTCCGGCAGGTTGAACGGCGTGACGATCTGCACCTGTGAGGGCGCAATCGGCCCGGCCTTCCATAGCCGGTGGTATTGCAGGATGTGCAGGAACACGTGGCGGGCATCGATCTGCAGGTTGTGATCGATGATCGCCGCGACTTTTTCTTCCCTCAGCAGTTGGCGGTTTTCTTCGTCGAGGTCGTGGCCGATAAAGACTTCCAATGGGCGACGCTGTGCGGCAAAGGCATCGACGATCGCACGGTTGCCGCCGCCGACGCTGTAAACCGCCTTGAGCCCGGGATGCTGGTGCAAGGCTTGGGTCACCCGCTCAAAGGTGCGCTCGTATACGCCATAGCCGCCGCTGATATCCAGCACCCGCAAGTGCTCGGCGCGGCCACGCAGCCAGGCGCGAAAGCCCATCTCGCGTTCTTCTTCGCCACGGAATAGTTCACTGCCGATCACCACCGCCACGTCCTGGGGCTGGCTGGGCAGCCAGCGCGACATCAGGTAGGCGGCGGTCTGGCCGGCAGTGCGATTGTCCATGCCCACATAGCCGATGCGTTCGCTTTGGGGCAGGTCCGTCACCAAGGTCACCACCGGAATGCCGGCGGCAATCAGTTGCTTCACCGCCTGGTTCACCGCCGGCTCATCGGCGGCCTTGAGCACCACGCCCTGGCTGCCCGTGTCGAGGCAGCGCAGCAATTGGTCGTACATGGCCTGGGGCTCGATTTCTTCGAACAGGTGAAAGCGCGGCGCAATGCGAAATGGCGCGAGGCTGGCCAACTGCGCCACGATTGCCGCCTGCACCGCCGCGCTGAAACGATGGGGCGTGTGCATGATGACGTCCACATGGAAGGTGCGCCCCACGGCCAGGCCGTTTTTCTCCTGGGACTCCAACTCCTCCAGCGCCTGCTCGATACGTCGCCGGGTTTGCGCATGCACGCTGCCACGCTGGTGCAACACGCGATCGACCGTGGCCTTACTGACGCCGGCCTGGGTGGCGAGTTGCTTGATGGAAAAATGCTTTGCGCGTTCGAGCATGGGCTTTGCCTGAGGTGTTTTTGAGGTCTTTTTTGGGCGTTACTGAGGTTTTGCAATGCTAGTCTCAGTTTTGTCCGGCGTCGAGCCGGGCCGGCAAAACAACAAAAATCCCAGGAGAGCCCAATGCCCCACACCGACCTTAAGACCTCGTTCAACGGTCAGTACTTTGTCGTTACCGGCAGCACCCAGGGTCTCGGTGCGGCCGTAGCCCATACCCTGGCTCGCCGTGGCGCAGCCGGGCTGATCATTTGCGGGCGCCGCCGTGCCGAGGGCGAAGAGCAGGTACGCCAGCTGGCACGGCTGGATTGCCAGGCTTTTTTTGTCGAGGCCGACCTGGAAAAGGTCGAGGACTGCCGCACGATCATCGAGGCTGCGCGCAGCCATTTCGGCACCTTGCACGGCTTGGTGAACTGCGCCGGCATGTCTGACCGCGGCACCATCCTCGACACCTCGCCGGAACTGTTCGAGCGTTTGTTTGCGGTGAATGTGCGCGCGCCGTTTTTCCTGATGCAGGAAGCACTCAAGCTGATGATCAGCAATGGCGTGGAAGGCGCGGTGGTGAATATCCAGAGCGTTACCGGGCATGGCGGCCAATCGTTCTTGAGTGCCTACGCCGCGTCCAAGGGCGCACTGGCGATCCTGACCAAGAACGTCGCCTTCAGTGCATTGCGCAACCGCATCCGTGTGAATGGCTTGAATATCGGCTGGATGGACACGCCCCACGAGGACCAGATACAGCGTCAGTACCACGGCGCCCAGGACGGCTGGCTGGCAGAGGCCGAACGCGCCCAACCGTTTGGACGCCTGCTCAAGCCCGAAGAAGTGGCGCGCAGCGTGGCGTTTCTGTTGTCCGCTGAGTCGGGAATGATGAGCGGCGCGGTGATCGACCTGGAGCAAGGGGTGGTTGGCTGCACCGACAGCAGCACGCCGCAACCCCACCAGGCCCTGAGCCTCCCCGGAGGTGTGTGATGCCTGCCTTCGTAACCGGCGACGCCGTGCGCCTGGCCGATTTCAGCCGGATCTGCGCACAGCGTACCAACACCAGCGACTACCCGCTGTGCCTTGAGGTGCAAGGCAACGTGCCGATTTATCAGGCCCACACCTTGCGCAACAGTGACCGCCTGGCCGTCATGAACGAACTGCATCACCTGTTCCGTGACGGTCCCGGCGTGATGGTGGTGCGCCAAGCCTATGAAGACTTGGAAGTGGTGGACCGCCACAGCCGGGTGTTCGAAGCGATCTTTGCCCATGAAGCCGCCCATGGCGTGGCCGCCGATCACTTTGCCAAGGCCGGCAGCAACGGACGCATCTGGAATGTGCTGCAAAAAGCTGCCGTGCAGTCACCCGAATCCTTTGCCGAGTACTACGCCAACCCCCTGCTGGGGTTGATTGCCGAGGCCTGGTTGGGCCCGGGCTTCCAGGTCACGGCACAGGTCAATGTGGTGCGCCCCGGTGGCCAGGCACAGCAGCCGCACCGCGACTATCACCTGGGCTTCCAGACCAATGAAGTAGTCGAGCGTTTTCCGCTGCCGCTGCATGTGTTGTCGCAGTATTTGACGCTCCAGGGTGCCATCGCCCATTCGGATATGCCGCTGGAAACCGGCCCGACCCAGCTGTTGCCGTTTTCCCAACAGTACGCCTTGGGTTATCTGGCCTGGCGTCGCTCGGACTTTATCGACTACTTTCAGCAACACGCAGTGCAATTGCCGCTGAACAAGGGCGACTTGCTGTTCTTCAACCCGGCGCTGTTCCATGCCGCCGGCACCAACCGCACCACTGACCGCCAGCGCATGGCCAACCTGCTGCAAATCTCATCGGCGTTCGGCAAGCCGATGGAAGCCGTCGACCGCGACCGCATGATGCTGGCGGTCTACCCAGTGCTGCTGGCCAATCCCAACCTGGATGCCCAAGCCGTGATCGCCTGCACCGCAGATGGCTACTCCTTCCCCACCAACCTCGACACCGACCCACCGTCGCAGGGCCTGGCTCCGCAAACCGGGCAGCAGCTGATGCTGCAAGCCCTCAACGAACGCTGGCCGTGCTCGGACTTCGCTGCTGCCTTGGCGCATTGGCGGGCCAAGCGCCAAGCGTGAATCTCGATGCTTTGACAACAACAAAAACAACGGAGCAAACCATGAAAAAGCAACTCCTTGCAGCACTGCTGACCTTTGCGATCAGCCCCTGGGCCCTGGCTGATATTCGTATCGGCGTGAGCATCGCCCAGGTGGATGACGTGTTCCTCGCGCAAATGCGCGACTACATGGCCACCCACGCCAAGGAACTGCCCGACGTCACCCTGCAATTTGAAGACGCCCAGGGCGATGTGGTGCGCCAGCTCAACCAGGTACAAAACTTTGCCGCCCAGGGCATGGACGCGATCATCGTCAACGCGGTGGACACCGCCGCCACTCAGAAAATGACGCTCAATGCCCAGCAGGCCAAGATCCCGCTGGTGTATGTCAACCGTCGCCCGGAGTTCAAGGAGGTGCCGGCAGGCGTGGGCTATGTAGGCTCGGACGAGATCAAGGCGGGGGAAATCCAGATGCGCTACCTGGCCGAGAAAATGGGCGGCAAGGGCAACCTGGCGATCATGCTCGGGCTGCTGTCCAACAATGCCACCCACAACCGCACGCTGGGGGTCAAGACTGTGCTCAAGGACTACCCCGATATCAAGATTGTCGAGGAACAAAGTGCCGAATGGCAGCGCAGCAAGGCGATTGACCTGATGAACAACTGGATCGTATCCGGGCGCAAAATCGATGCCGTGGCGGCGAATGCCGATGAAATGGCGATCGGCGCGGCCATGGCCATCAGCCAGGCAGGCATGCAGCCGGGCAAGGACATCCTGGTGGCCGGCAGCGACGGCGGCGCGGCTGGGTTGGATGCGGTGAAAAAAGGCCAGTTGCTGGTCACCGTGTACCAGGACAACAAGGGCCAGGCGGTGGGCTCCATCGACCTGGCGGTGAAGATGGTCAAGAAGCAGCCGTACACGGCGGAACTGACGATTCCTTATCAGCAAATCACCAAGGACAACTACCAGGCGTTCCTCAACCCCTGATAGGCCGCGCAATATCGGTGGCGAGGGGCTTGCGCCCTTGCCACACGCTTAGTTGAGTGCTCGACGGGAAAACCCATTGACCACGATGTAAAGCAGCGGCCCCACCGACACAAACACCGCCGTCAACAAAAAGTACGGCAACACCGACGCCAGCGACCGCCCTCGCCCACGCGCATCGCGGTACATCCACACAGACGCCAGCACCGCCATCAAATACAGGTCGATCACCACCTGCGCCGTATCGGGCCGCGACATCAGTTCCCGTCCAAACGCCAACAGCGATTGCTCAGCCGTGAGCATCGTCCCCACCGTGTAGAGGGTAAATCCCAGCAAGGCAGCCAGGGCGATATAGGGTCTGTGCATGGTCTCTTCCTTGAAGTGCAATGGTAGTCATCGCGCCCACCATAGCGACAAAGCTCTATCGCTCGCAATCGCGCTGACGTGTTCATCTGGCCGATCATGCACGCCGCCTACCCAGTGCATGCCACGCTGGTTTTGTGAAATATCTGTACGTAGACTGCCGCCATACCCCCACTTGAAGGCGGCGAAAAAAACCTGATGCAAGTTACTGAAGTCTCCATTGCCCAATTGCGCGCTGCGCTGGAAGCCGGTCAGACCACGGCAGTTGAACTGGTCCAGGCCTACCTGGCGCGGATCGATGCCTACGATGGCCCGCACACCGCCACCGCATTGAATGCCGTGGTGGTACGCAACCTCGACGCCCTCAAGGAAGCCGAAGCCTCTGACGCGCGCCGTGCCAAGGGCCAGACCCTGGGGCCGCTGGATGGCATTCCCTACACCGCCAAGGACAGCTATCTGGTCAAGGGCCTGACCGCTGCATCCGGCAGCCCGGCGTTTGCCAAGCTGGTCGCCCAGCGTGATGCCTTCACCATTGAACGCCTGCGTGCGGGCGGCGCCATCTGCCTGGGCAAGACCAACATGCCGCCGATGGCCAATGGCGGCATGCAGCGTGGCGTGTATGGCCGCGCCGAAAGCCCCTACAACGCCGACTACCTCACCGCCCCGTTTGCCTCTGGCTCCTCCAATGGTGCCGGTACCGCCACTGCCGCCAGCTTTGCAGCGTTTGGCCTGGCCGAGGAAACCTGGTCGAGCGGTCGCGGCCCGGCCTCCAATAACGGTCTGTGTGCCTACACCCCTTCCCGTGGCGTGATTTCGGTACGCGGCAACTGGCCGTTGACCCCGACCATGGACGTCGTAGTGCCCTATGCGCGCACCATGGCCGACCTGCTCGACGTGCTCGATGTGGTGGTGGCCGAAGACCCCGACAAGCGCGGCGACCTGTGGCGCCTGCAGCCCTGGGTGCCGATCCCCAGCGTCACGTCGGTGCGCCCGGCTTCGTACGCCGCCCTGGCGGTAGGCAGCGCAAGCCTGGCCGGCAAACGCTTTGGCGTGCCGCGCATGTACATCAATGCCGACCCTGAAGCCGGCACCAGCGAAAAACCCGGTATCGGCGGGCCGACCGGGCAAAAGATCCACACCCGTGCCACGGTGATCGAGTTGTGGCAAGCCGCGCGCCAGGCCCTGGAAGCTGCCGGGGCCGAAGTGATCGAGGTGGACTTCCCGCTGGTATCCAACTGCGAAGGCGACCGTCCCGGCGCACCGACGGTGTTCACCCGTGGCCTGGTGTCCAAGGAGTTTCTCCACGATGAGTTGTGGGAGCTGTCCGCGTGGGCGTTCGACGACTTCCTGCGCGCTAACGGCGACCCGAGCCTGAATCGCCTGGCCGACGTGGATGGGCCGAAGATCTTCCCCCACGACCCTGGCACCCTGCCCAACCGCGAAGACGACCTGGCCGCCGGCATGGACGAATACGTGCGCATGGCCCAACGCGGCATCACTCCATGGGACCAGATCAGCACCCTGCCCGATGGCCTGCGTGGCCTTGAGCAAACCCGGCGTATCGACCTGGAAGACTGGATGGACAACCTCGGCCTCGACGCCGTGCTGTTCCCGACCGTGGCCGATGTGGGCCCGGCGGATGCCGATGTGAACGAAGCGTCTGCCGACATCGCCTGGAGCAACGGCGTATGGGTAGCCAACGGCAACCTCGCGATTCGCCACCTGGGCGTGCCCACCGTCACCGTGCCGATGGGCGTGATGGCGGATATCGGCATGCCGGTGGGGCTGACGTTTGCCGGGCGTGCCTATGACGATTCGGCGCTGCTGCGCTTTGCCTCGGCGTTCGAAGCCACCGGCAGTAAACGGATGATCCCGCCGCGTACGCCACCATTGGCGGCCAGCTAAACGCAATTCAACTGTGGGAGGGGGCTTGCTCCCGATAGCGGTGTGTCAGTACCAGATGTGCTGACTGAACTGCCGCCATCGGGAGCAAGCCCCCTCCCACATTTTGAGCGTATTTTCACATCACGCACCGTGGCTCAGGAGCGCGGAGCCTCGCGACGCCGCCACTCGTCCACCACATCACCCATAGTCTTGGGGTCGCCATTGCGTATCCACGCCATGAATGGACGGTTGAACTTGAACCTCGGCCCGCACTGTTCAAGCATGAAACGGCGAACGTTCTGAGTGTTTTTGTAGTTGGGAGTCACGGGTGTAGCGCGGGTGAGAGGGTCGCTATGCCAGTCAAAATCCATTTTGCACCTTGGCTTATGGAGGGGGTGTTTACCCACCCTAACCTCTAATCACTTCACACCGCTGCAAAATTTCACTTTCCTTCCACGCCGAAACTATTGCATTGTTGTACGACGACATACCTCGTCGTATCCACCCCAACAAAAACAAGGAAACACCCATGCCCAAGCTCAAAGTGCTGATCGGCTTCCTATGCCTTTTCTGCGGCTACGTCGCCGCCGCGCCTGCTACCGCAGAAAAGGACGTAGCCCAGGCAGTCGATCAATTGACCCAAGCCATGCTGCACCTGGACCTCAAGCAGCTTCACGCATTGACGTCCGACAAGCTCACCTACGGCCACTCCAGCGGCAAGGTGCAGAACAAGGCGCAATTTATCGCCGACCTGGAAACACACACCAGCGCCTTCAAAACCCTGGAAATGCAGAACCAGACCATCACTCTCAATGGCGATACCGCCCTGGTGCGCAACCACTTCCATGCCCTGGCGGTGAACAGCGGTGTGGACACGCCAACCGATATCGACAACTTCCAGGTCTGGCAGAAGCAAAATGGCAAATGGCTGCTGATCGGGCGCCAGGCTTACAAGTACTGAGAACAGGTCACCACGCCACCACCTTGCGCACCTTCATCAGGGCTTCACGCAACTGCGCCATTGTCACCGAACCCAGGGCCAGGCGCAGTGCGTGGGGCACCTGGGCCGAGACCGCGAAAGGCTCGGCGGTGGAGACGCAAACACCGTCGCGCTGCAAGGTCATGGCGACTTGATCGGCGCGCACATCCTCCGCCAGTGGCAACCACAAAAAATACGATGACGGATGGCTGATATACCTCACCCCCGTCAGCACCTGCGCCGCCAACACCTGGCGGGCCTGGGCATCCTCGCGCTTTTGCGCTTCCAGTTGCGCCACCGTACCGTCTTCGAGCCAGGCCACCGCAATCGCACTCATCACCCCCGGTACGTTCCAGGTGGTGGCCATGATCGTACGTTCCAACGTGTTCACCCAAGCCGACGGCGCAGCGATAAAACCCACGCGCAAACCGGTGGCGACGCTCTTGGACAACCCGCCGATATACACCGTGCGCTCCGGGGCCAGCGTCGCCAACGGCGCGGGCGCATCGTCGGCGAGAAACGCGTAGGCGCCATCTTCGATGATCATCAGGTTGTGCTGCCGTGCAATCGCCACCAAGCGCTCGCGCTGTTCCAGGCTCAGCACCCAGCCCAGCGGGTTATGCAGGGTCGGCATGCTGTACACCGCACGTACCGGGCGCCTGCGACACAGGTTGTGCAGGTGGTCCAGGTCCGGGCCGCTGGCCGTGGCCGGGATGGCGACGATTTCCAGGTGCAGGGTTTCAGCCAGCACCTTGAAGCCCGAGTAGGTCAGCGCATCCACCGCGATCACATCCCCAGGCTTGAGCAATGCCATCAGGGTCACCGCCAGACCATGCTGGGCGCCGCTGACGACCAGTACTTGCTCGGCATCCACCGTCAGCCCTCGGTTCAACAAGTGTCGCGCCACAGCGGCGCGCTCATGCACACGCCCGGCATGGGGCTGGTAACGCAGCAGCGCCTCCAGGTCGCCGGACAGCGCCAGTTGGCGCAACGCCGTACGCAACAGTTCGGCCTGGCCCGGCAAGGACGGGTAATTGAAGTTCAGATCCAACAGGCCCGCCGCCACCGTCATCTGCCCACTGCCCTGCCCCGGCGGCAACGCAATCTCGCGCACGAAGGTGCCGCGCCCGGTCTCACCACTGACCAGGCCCATGGCTTCCAACTCGCTGTACACCCGGCTGGCAGTCACCAGCGCCAAGCCATGCTCGGCGGCCAATTGCCGATGAGTGGGCAGGCGCGTGCCAGGTGGCATCTGACCGCTGCGAATGGCCTCGGCGAAGGTATCGACCAGCGACTTGTAGCGGGCACGGGGCATAAAGCTGTATCCATGACAATTTTTTGATTGCCTTAATCTTCAACCCTAGGATAGCCGCCACGCAATCCCCCTTTTTCGGACAGCCCCTTATGGAACGTACCTCCCGCCTCGGCACCCTGGATAGCAGTACCCAGGGCTGGATCAACGGTTTTATCGGCGTGGTGATTTTCAGCGGCTCGCTGCCGGCCACGCGCCTGGCGGTGATGGAGTTCGACCCGGTATTCCTCACCATGATCCGCGCGACCATCGCCGCCTTGCTGGGCATAGGCCTGTTGTGGCTGTTCAAGGAGAAACGCCCTGCCCGCCAGCAATGGGCACCGCTGATCATCGTCGCCCTCGGCGTAGTGATCGGCTTCCCACTGCTGACGGCCCTGGCCCTGCAATACGTGACCTCGGCCCACTCCATCGTCTTCATCGGCCTGCTGCCACTGGCCACGGCGGTGTTCGGCGTGCTGCGTGGCGGTGAGCGGCCCAGGCCGGTGTTCTGGTTGTTTTCGATCCTGGGCAGCCTGTTGGTGATGGGTTATGCCTTGGCCCAAGGCTTGAGCGCCGCTCCTGCGGGCGACTTATTGATGCTGTTGGCAGTGCTGGTATGCGGCCTGGGTTATGCCGAAGGCGCCAAACTGTCGCGCAGCCTCGGCGGCTGGCAGGTGATCTGCTGGGCGTTGGCGGTGTCGCTGCCGGTAGTGGCGCCGCTGAGCCTGCTGCTGGCGCCTTCGTCCTTCAATGGCATCAGCCTGCCAGCGTGGCTGAGCCTGGGGTACGTGTCGCTGTTCAGCATGTTGATCGGCTTTGTGTTCTGGTACCGCGGCCTGGCCCAGGGCGGTATTGCTGCAGTCGGCCAGTTGCAGTTGCTGCAACCTTTCTTCGGCCTGGCGCTGGCGGCGGGCCTGCTGCACGAACAGGTCAGCCTGGGCATGGTGCTGGTGACGGTGGCGGTGATCGGCTGCGTGGCCGGGGCGAAGAAGTTTGCTCGCTGACGCGCAGCCTGCTAAACAGAGGCGTCGCCCCAAGAACAACAAGGACTCTACATGCACAGCGCATCTCTGCAGGACACTACCGCGCCTGAAGGCATCTGCTATGGCTGCGGTAGCAGCAACCCCCACGGCCTGCACATCAAGAGCCGCTGGGCCGACGATGGCGTGCACGTCATCGCCGAGCATCAGCCCGAGGCTAAATACAGCGGCTGGCCGGACTTGGTCTACGGTGGCCTGATCGCCATGCTGGTGGACTGCCATTCCAACTGGACCGCCATGGCCTACCACTACCGTGCCGAGCAACGTGAACCCGGCAGCCTGCCACGCATTGACTGCGTCACCGGCAACCTCGGTATCAAGTTCATCAAGCCCACCCCCATGGGTGTGCCCCTGACCCTGCGTGCGCGGGTCGAAGGCGACGTCGGACGCAAAAGCCGCGTAGTCTGCGAGGTGTATGCCGGCGACGTACTCACCGCCATCGGTGACTCGGTGTTCGTGCGGGTCGACACCGGCCAACTGGCCGCGGCCGCCCATGGTCGCGAGCCTTGATCCTGGTCTACAGTGACTGCAACCGCTGACCGAGGACTGCACAATGACCCGTCTCACCGCCAAGGACTTTGCCCCCGAACTGCTGGAGCTCTACGACGGCTACGCCCACGGCAAGCTCAACCGCCGCGAATTTCTCGACCGTGCGGCGCTGTTCACCTTCGGCGGCCTCACCGCCTCGGCGCTGCTGGCAGCCCTGAGCCCCAACTACGCCCTGGCCGAACAAGTGAAATTCACTGACCCGGACATCGTCGCCGACTACATCACCTACCCATCGCCCAAGGGCAACGGCACGGTGCGCGGCTACCTGGTGCGCCCGGCCAAGGTCGCCGGCAAGCTGCCGGCCGTGGTGGTGGTGCATGAAAACCGTGGCCTGAACCCCTATATCGAAGACGTTGCCCGGCGCTTGGCCAAGGCCGGCTTTATCGCCCTGGCCCCGGACGGCCTGACCTCGGTCGGGGGCTACCCCGGCAACGACGAAAAAGGCGTGGCACTGCAACAGACCGTCGACCCGACCAAGCTAATGAACGACTTCTTCGCCGCCATCGAATGGCTGATGCACCACGACAGCAGCACCGGCAAGGTCGGCATCACCGGGTTCTGCTATGGCGGCGGCGTGACCAATGCAGCGGCTGTGGCCTACCCGGAACTGGGCGCGGCGGTGTCGTTCTACGGGCGCCAACCCGATGCCAAGGATGTACCGCGCATCAAGGCGCCGATCATGCTGCATTACGGTGAGCTGGATACGCGAATCAATGAGGGCTGGCCGGCGTATGAGCAGGCATTGAAAGCCGCCGGCACCACCTATGAGGCGTATATCTACAAGGGCGCCAACCACGGCTTTCACAACGATTCGACACCGCGCTATGACGAAGCAGCAGCGCACCTCGCTTGGGAGCGTACCCTGGGCTGGTTCCACAAATACCTCGTCTAACAGACCCTCCCAGGTTAGGCAGCACTCGTCTGCAACCAACCTTTGAACGCGAGCATCGCCGGTGTTTCATTGCGCGACTGCAAACGGGTCAACCAATAGCTGCCAGTCGTAATTCCTACCTGGAACGGCTGGCGGAGCACATCGCTCTCCAACTGCCGCGAAAACATCAGCGCCGGCGCCAGCGCCACGCCGCTGCCTTGCAGGGCGGCTTCCATCATCGCCAGCGAGGAGTCGAACACGATACCGCGCGGCACCCGCGTATCGGTGGGCAAGCCGGCGGCCTGGAACCACAGGCTCCACTCATCGGCACGGTAGGAGCGCAGCAAGGTGTGCTTCAACACGTCCGCCGGGCTGTGCAGTTGCTCGGCAATCTGCGGTACGCACAACACCGTCAATGGCGCCTCCAGCAATGGGCATGCATCGGTGCCGTGCCAGGCACCGGCGCCAAAGCGGATCGCGTAGTCAAGGCCTTCGGCGGCCACATCCACGCGGTTGTTGTGGGTGGACAGGCGCAGGTCGATAAACGGGTAGCGACTGTGGAAATCCGCCAGGCGTGGCAACAGCCAGCCCACCGCAAAGGTGCCGACCGCCCCCACCGTCAGCACTTCACGGTAATGCCCGCCCTCGAACTGGCCCAACGTCAGGGCAATGCGATCAAAGGCATCACGCAGCACGGGCAGCAGGGTTTCGCCTTCGCTGGTGAGCATCAAGCCCCGAGGCAAGCGCTTGAACAACGTAACATTGAGTTGGGCTTCGAGACTTTTAACCTGATGGCTGACGGCCGCCTGGGTCACGCACAGCTCAATGGCCGCACGGGTAAAGCTCAAATGGCGCGCCGAGGCTTCGAAGGCACGCAGGGCATTGAGCGGCAAGTGGGAACGCAGCAAGGCTTACCCCAATTTTTCTAATGGCTGGTGCGAGATATCATCGTTTGCCCGCGTCCTGAAATCCACCTAGATTTGCCACGCCTGCGCAGGTTCTGATCGTCATCACTCTTTTACATGGAAGCGAGTCACCATGAAGCGTAACTTACAAACACTGCTGGTTTCCGCGTTATTACTGGGGTCTGGCAGTTGCATGGCCGCCGTCGATATACGCCAGGTCGTGGACAGCAACGTCAAAGCCTTGATGCAGCAGCAAGCTATCCCGGGCTTGTCGGTGGCCATCGTTAACCAAGGCAAGGTGCAATACTTTAACTACGGCGTAGCCGCCAAGGACACCCAGGCACCAGTCACCGAAGACACCCTGTTCGAAATCGGCTCGGTGAGTAAAACCTTCACAGCCACCCTCGGCGGGTATGCCCAGGCCACCGGCAAGCTCAAGCTGTCGGACATGGCCAGCCAACACTTGCCCGCCCTGGCTGGCAGCGCGTTCGATCACATCAGCCTGCTGCAATTGGCGACCTATACACCAGGCGGCCTGCCCCTGCAGTTCCCGAAAACAGCCGACAGTGCCAAGACCATGCTCGGCTACTTCCAACACTGGAAGCCCACTTATGCGCCGGGCGAACAACGCCTGTACTCCAACCCCAGCATCGGCCTGTTCGGCTACCTGACAGCGCAAAGCCTGGGCCAGCCGTTCAACGTCGCCATGGAGAAGACCCTGCTGCCCAAGCTGGGCCTGACCAACACCTATGTCAGCGTGCGCAGCGACAAAGCCGGCCAATATGCCCAAGGCTATGACAAGCAGCAAAACCCCGTACGCGTCAGCCCCGGCGCCTTGGGCGGCGAAGCCTACGGCATCAAGACCAGCAGCCAGGACCTGGCTCGCTACGTTATCGCCAACATGCACCCGCAGGCCCTGGAACAGCCGCTACAACAGGCCATTGCCGCCACTCACGCCGGCTACTACACCGTCAACGGCATGACCCAGGGCCTGGGTTGGGAACGCTACCCCTACCCCATCACCCTGCAAGCGTTGATCGACGGCAACTCCACGCCGATGGCGATGGAGCCGCACAAGGTCAACTGGCTGAGCCCGGCCCAGGCGCAACCGGCCAACGTGCTGTACAACAAGACCGGCTCCACTGGTGGGTTTGGTGCGTATGTTGCGTATGTGCCGAGCAAGGATGTGGGCGTGGTGATCCTGGCGAACCGCAACTATCCGAATGCCGAGCGGGTGAAGGTGGCGCACGCGATCTTGAGTGCGCTGGATAAATAACACCGAACAGAAAAACCCTGTGGTAGGGGGCTTGCCCCCGATGGCGGTGGTTCAGTTACAGATGCATTACTGACACTCCCTCATCGGGAGCAAGCCCCCTCCCACATTTTTGACTGCCTTTACATTCCGAGCCAGTGCGGCAGTGCGAGGGAAATGAACGGCAAATAAGTGACCATGATCAGGAACACCAACAGAATCAGCAACCACGGCATGGCCGCGCGAATGGTCTGCCCCAGCGTCAACCCGGTCACCGCCGAGGTCACGAACAGGTTCAACCCCACAGGTGGATGCACCAGGCCGATTTCCATATTCACCACCATCACGATGCCCAGGTGAATCGGATCAATGCCCAGCTTCATCGCAATCGGGAAGAAGATCGGCGCCAGGATCAGCACGATGGCCGACGGTTCCATGAAGCTGCCGGCAATCAGCAGCACCACGTTGACCATGATCAGGAAACCAATCGGCGTCAGCCCTTCGGAGATGACCCACGCCGTGATTTCCTGGGGGATCTGCTCCGTGGTCAGCACATGGGCAAACAGCATGGCGTTGGCGATGATGAACATCAGCATGATCGACAGCCGCCCGGATTCGAGCAGCACCTTGGGGCAATCACGCAGCTTCATGTCCTTGTAGATGAACAGCGCCACAAACGCCGAATACACAGCCGCCACCGCCGCTGCTTCGGTGGGGGTGAACATGCCGCTGTAGATGCCGCCGAGGATGATCACCAACAGCAACAGGCCCCAGAACGCCCGGCGTGCGCAACTCAACCACTCGCGAAATGTCGCCCGTGGTTGCGCGGGTAGCTTCTTGATACGCGCGACGATGTAGATCGCGATCATCAGCATCAGGCCCAGCAACAGTCCGGGGATCACCCCGGCCATGAACAGCTTGCCCACCGAGGTTTCAGTCGCCGCCGAATACACCACCATCACAATCGACGGCGGAATCAGGATCCCCAAGGTCCCGGCGTTGCAGATGATCCCCGCACCAAACTCCTTCGGATAACCGGAACGCACCATGCCTGCCACGGCAATCGAGCCCACCGCCGCCACCGTGGCCGGTGACGAGCCGGACAGCGCCGCAAACAACATGCAGGCCAGCACTGCCGCAATCGCCAGGCCGCCACGGATGTGGCCCACACAGGCATTGGCAAAGTCGATCAGCCGCTGGGCTACGCCGCCGGTGGTCATGAACGCGCCGGACAGCAGGAAGAACGGAATCGCCAGGAAGGTGTAGGCGTCGGAGGTTTCAAACAGCTTGATCGCCAGGGAACTCACCGAGTCCTGGCTGAACATCAGAATCGACACCGCACCGGACAGCCCCAGGGAAATCGCAATCGGCACGCCCAGGAACATGAACACGAACAACAGCAAGAACAGACAGAGCACGGCCATCAGTGACGCTCCTCATGGCTGCCGGCCAACTTGCTGGCCTCACCGGCCTCGTCGGCCAGACCCAACCCGACTTGTCGGTGGGTAAAGATGCGGTAGAAAATTTCCAGGTAGCGGATGAATACCAAGGCAAAGCCGATGGGCACGATCACCACGATGTCGCCCACATCGACGCCGAACTGGTCGAGGTCTTCGGCACCGATATGTGCGGTCATCACTGCACTCACCCACTTGTAGCTGGCCACCATGAACAACCCGGCATAGGCCAGGCAGCACAAGCAAGCGAGCAGGCCGAGCAGGCGTTGCACAGGGCGCTTGGTCAGCCTGACCAGCGCGTCCACGCCGAGGTGGCCGGCGGTGCGTACACCGTAGGAAATGCCGAAGAAAATCAGCCAGCCGAACATGGCCTTGGTCAGCGCCACGCTCCAAGTCATGTCCTGGGCCCAGGTCATGGTGCCGTCGCCCAGGACGTTGAAGAAATTGCTGCTCCACGCCCATTTATCCGCCAGGGCGAAGAACAGGGTGTAGATGTTGTTGAGCATGACGTAGACGAATGTCACCAGAGTCATGGCGGCGAGCAGGAAGGCAATAAAGCCTTCCTCCAAGTGCTCCCAGACGCGCCTTAGCGTTTGCATGGCAAAACCTCGCGAGGCAAATGAAATACCAGGGTGGAACTTGCCCGAAATGTGGGAGGGGGCTTGCTCCCGATAGCAGTGTGTCAGCTTGCAGATCTGTCTCTGATCCACCGCTATCGGGAGCAAGCCCCCTCCCACATTGGATCTCAGTACACCCTGGGATTATTGGTTGGAAGCGTCCGCCGCCTTGATCAGGTCAGCCCCGATCGCGCCTTCGAACTTCTGCCACACCGGGCGCATGGCTTCGCGCCAAAGGGTGCGTTGCTCAGGCGTCAGTTCGATGATTTCGCTGGTCTTGGCGTCGATGATCTTCTGCTTGGCCGACTGGTTCAGCGCTTCGGCCTGTTTGTTCACCTCGACGGTGACCTCGGCCATGATCTGCTCCAGGGTGCTGCGGGTATCGGGTGGCAGGCCGTTCCAGAACTTGGCGTTGGTGATCACCATGTAGTCGATCAAGCCATGGTTGGATTCGGTGAAGTACTTCTGCACCTCGTTGACCTTCTGGCTTTCATAGTTCGACCAGGTGTTCTCGGTACCATTCACGGTGCCGGTCTGCAGCCCTTGATAGACCTCGGCGAAGCTCATCTTGCGCGGGTTGGCGCGGATCGCCTTGAACTGTTCCTCGAGCACACTGGAGGCTTGCACGCGGAACTTCAGGCCACGGGCGTCCTTGGGTTCATGCAGGGCCTTGTTGGCGGAGAGCTGCTTGAGGCCGTTGTGCCAATAGGCCAGGCCGAGGATGTTCTTGTCCTGCATCGAGGTCAGCAGCTGCTTGCCCTCGGCGGCCTGGAAACGGTCGACGGCGGCCAGGTCGTTGAACAGGAACGGCAGGTCGTAGATCTGCACTTGCTTGGTGTACTGCTCGAACTTGGCCAGGGACGGCGCCAGCATCTGCACATCGCCCAGCAACAGCGCTTCCATTTCCTTGCCATCGCCGAACAGCGACGAGTTCGGGTACACCTCGACCTTGACCTTGCCGGGCAGGCGTTCTTCGGCGAGTTTCTTGAACAGCAACGCGCCCTGGCCCTTGGGGGTGTTTTCGGCGACCACGTGGGCAAACTTGATCACAATCGGGTCGGCCGCCTGGGCCAGGCCTGCGGCAAACAAGGTGGCGGCGCACAGCAGCGCCCGAGAAAACTTGAGCATGGGAAATCACCTTCTTATTGTTGTGTTGTCAGGCAAGGTGCCTGATGTGACGCGTGTTGAGAATTTCGAATTCTAGATACCTGCGTTCGGCCTGGCCGAACACCAATCTCAAGATCAATGGAGAACCTTGTGGGGGGGTTATCCAGTTAGAGTTGGGCAGCCAGCAGTCTTTGGGCCCGTAACAGCACCGGCGCATCCACCATCTGCCCATCAATCTGATACGCCCCTGCCCCATGGGCTCCGGCCTCCACCACGCGCTTGGCCCATGCCAGGTCTTCGGCGCTGGGCGCCAGCGCCTGGTGAATCACCGAAACCTGCTTGGGATGGATACACAACGCCCCGGCAAAGCCCATTTCATAAGCGTGCCGGATCGAGCAGCGCAGGCCCTCGGGGTCGTCGATGGCGGGGTGTACGCCGTCCAGCGGTGCGACCAGCCCGGCGGCGCGCGAATGCACGATCAGCGCCAGGCGCGCCTGGTCGAGGGCAAACTCAGCGGCGCGGGAATGGCTGCTCAGGTTGAGGTCCAGGGCCAGGTCCAAGCCACCGAACGACAGCCGCTCCACCAGCGGAGCATGGGCAATGTCGGCCACCGCCAACAAGCCGCGAGCGCTTTCGATGATCGGCCAGATGGGTTTGCCGGTGGCAGCCACTACGGCGACCTGGGCTGCGCTCTCAACCTTGGGTAGCAGCACACCCGCGACATTTGCATGGGCCTTGCAGAACGCCACATCCTCAAAATGCTCGGCGTGCTCCGGCGCATTGATACGCACCCACACCTGGGCCCCAGGATGGGCGTGCAAGAACTCCCCCAGGTTGTCCCGGGCCTGGCGCTTGAGCGGTTCTTCCACTGCGTCTTCAAAATCCACGATTACCGCGTCAGCGCCACTGGCCAGGGCTTTGGCAAACCGCTCCGGGCGGCTGCCCGGCACAAATAACGCTGAACGTACTAGGGGCTTTGGCATCGCTGAAATTCCTGGTTAGATAACGCCGCGTGCACGCAGGCTGTCGATGGTGTCGGCGCAATAACCCAGCTGGTCGAGGATACCCTGGCTGTGTTGTCCCAAAGCCGGCACGCCATCCATGCGCGGGGTAAACGCGGCATTGCGCGCCGGTGGTAACAGCGACGGCAACGGCCCGGCCGGGCTATCGACTTCGCGCCAGCTGTCACGGGCCTTGAGTTGCGGGTGGTCCCACACGCCTTGCATATCGTTGACCCGAGCGCTGGCGATCTGCGCGTCCTCCAGGCGCTGGATCACCGCCTCGGCGTCCAACTGGGCAAAGCTTGCGACAATGATCTGGCGCAGCGCGTCGCGGTTGGCCGAACGCTTGAAATTGGCGCTGAAACGTTCGTCCGTCGCTAGCGCGGGGGTGAGCAATACCTTGTCGCAGAACGCCGCCCACTCACGCTCGTTCTGCAACCCGAGCATCACCGTACCGCCGTCACCGGTGGGAAACGGCCCATACGGGTAAATCGTCGAATGCGCCGCGCCGGCACGAGGTGGCGGTGGCGCGCCGTCGAAGGCGTAGTACATCGGGTAGCCCATCCACTCCACCAGGCTTTCGAGCATGCTCACGTCGATGCGGCTGCCCTTGCCGGTCTTGCCACGCAGCAGCAGCGCCGAAAGGATGCCGCTGTAGGCGTACATGCCAGCGGAGATATCGGCGATGGAGCAACCGGCCTTGGCCATTTGCTCGTCACCCGGGCCACCAGTCACCGAGAGAAAGCCGCCTTCACTCTGGATCAGCAGGTCGTAGGCTTTCTTTTTCTCGTAGGGCCCGCCTTCGCCGTAGCCGGAAATATCACAGACGATCAGCCGCGGGAAACGCTCATGCAACGCCTCG
Organism: Pseudomonas sp. rhizo25; assembly: GCF_031931935.1. NCBI lineage: Bacteria > Pseudomonadati > Pseudomonadota > Gammaproteobacteria > Pseudomonadales > Pseudomonadaceae > Pseudomonas > Pseudomonas sp. rhizo25. Next base: position 139,878 of record NZ_JAUJXA010000003.1, on the reverse strand, counting down.
AACGACAAGCCCATGCGCGCCGCCGCGCCGGGAGCCAGGTTCTGCACCAGCACATCGGCATCGGCGAGCAGCGCCTCGAGAATGGCGCCCGCCTCGTCCTGCTTGAGGTCCAGGGTCAGGCTCTCTTTGGAACGGTTGGTCCAGACGAAATGCGACGCCAGGCCGCGCACGCGTTCGTCATAGCCCCGGGCAAAGTCACCGGCACCGGGACGCTCGACCTTGATCACCCGGGCCCCCAGATCGGCCAGTTGGCGGGTGCAGAATGGCGCGGCAATCGCGTGCTCCAGGCTGACGACGGTGATGCCGTCCAGCGGTCGTTGGTTACTCATGACAAATCCCTCAAAGCCAATGGGCCATGGACGCGGTTTGGCGCAGGTTCCACACCTGCTCGATCAACCCGCTGGCCTGGGTCGAGGTGCGGGCGTTGCTGAATTGGGTCAGGCGCTGGAATTTGTCCGCCAGCTCCGCGCGACTCAGGGTGTTGCCCGGGTCGCCCTTGGGCTCGTCGATGGCGCCGTGCAGCGTGCGGCCGTCGGTGGTGGTGACGGTGACGCGGCCCAGCCAGCGTTGTGGGTAGGCAGCATCGACCTCGGGGTCGAGGGTCATGCTGACCTTGTCGCGAAAGGCCGCGACGGCGGGGTCGCTCAACGCCAGTTCATGGAATTCAGGCAGCCCAGCCTTGCCATGCACGGCGATCAGGCCGAGCACGGTGCCCATGGAGAATTTGGCCTGGTGCACCGTGGTCGGCACCGTCACTCGACCGAGCACATCGATGGCGCCTTGATGCACGCGGGTCTGTACCCGAGCAATCTGTGCGGCGCTCAAGCCCTCGCGCTGCATCACCGCCAGCAGTGCATCGGCGGCTGGATGGGTGTGGCGACAGGAAGCGTGGAATTTGAACGAGGTTTCCACCAGCGCCCAACGGCTGCCCAGGCCGGCGGATAATTTGCCTGGTTCGGCATCAGTGGACATGCCCGCCGCCAGCCCCTGGTCGCCTTCCAGAATATTGCGTGCGCCGGTCAAGCCATCGGCGGTGAGATAGGCCGCCAGCAAGCCGTCCGCCGCCGCCTTGGCCGTATGCAGTTGCTTGGAGTCGGCGGCATCGCGCAAGAACTCCCACAGCCCGGCCGCCTGGGTGCCGGCGCTGCCGAGCAGGTTGATGAACTGTTCCTGGTTGAAATCGAGCAACTTGCCCACCGCGACCGCCGCCGCCAGGGTGCCGACCGTGGCCGTGGTGTGGAAGATGCGATAGTGGGAGCGACCCATGAATTCACCGATGCGAATCCCAGCCTCATAACCGGCCACCGAGGCCAACAACAACTCGCGGCCAGACTTATTGAGGTCCTGGGCAGCGGCCAAAGCGGCAGGAAACACCACCGTGGCCGGGTGCAGCACCGAGCTGTTGTGCAGGTCATCCTGCTCCACCAGATGGGATGAGGCCGCGTTGACCAGCGCGGCAAAATACGCGCTGGTGCCGGTGCCGTTGACGATCACCTGGGCCGGGCCGCTGCTCGGCCCCATCTTCTGCGCATAACGTTCGAACAGTGGAATCGGATGAGCGCCCTGGCTGGCCAGTGCCGAAGCGAGCCAATCCAGATACAGCTCTTCGATGCGCACCAGTACCGGCTCGGGCACCTGTTGATACGTCAGATCAGCGAGGAAACGGCACAGGGCCTGGGTATCACGCATGCTCAGGCCCTCAGAAGCTACGTGGCAGTTCGAGCAAATGCTCGGCCACGTAGGACAGGATCAGGTTGGTGGAGATCGGCGCCACCTGGTACAGGCGGGTCTCGCGGAATTTGCGCTCCACGTCGTATTCGCAGGCAAAGCCAAAACCGCCGTGGGTTTGCAGACAGGCGTTGGCCGCTTCCCAGGACGCCTTGGCCGCCAGGTACTTGGCCATGTTGGCGCTGGCCCCGGCGTGCTTGCCGCTGTCGTATTCCTCACAGGCGCGCCAGCGCATCAGGTCGGCCGCTTCGATCTCGATATGGGCCTCGGCAATCGGGAATTGCACGCCCTGGTTCTGCCCGATGGGCCGGCCAAACACCACGCGGTCGCGGGCGTAGGCGCTGGCCTTCTCAATAAACCAGCGACCGTCACCGATGCATTCGGCGGCGATCAGGGTGCGCTCGGCATTCAGGCCATCGAGGATGTACTTGAAGCCCTTGCCCTCCTCGCCAATCAGGCTGTCAGCGGGCAACTCGAGGTTGTCGAAGAACAGCTCGTTGGTTTCGTGGTTGACCATATTGGCGATGGGTTGCACGGTCAGACCGTTACCGATGGCGTCGCGCAGGTCAACCAGGAAGATCGACATGCCTTCGGACTTTTTCTTCACCTCGGCCAAGGGCGTGGTGCGCGCCAGCAGGATCATCAGGTCGGAATGCTGCACCCGCGAGATCCAGACTTTCTGACCGTTGATTACGTATTTGTCGCCACGCTTGATAGCGGTGGTCTTGATCTTGGTGGTGTCGGTGCCGGTGGTGGGCTCGGTGACGCCCATCGATTGCAGACGCAACTCACCGCTGGCCAGCTTGGGCAGGTAGAAGCGTTTCTGCGCCTCACTGCCGTGACGCAACAGCGTGAACATGTTGTACATCTGGCCGTGCACGGTGCCGGAGTTGCCGCCGCAGCGGTTGACTTCCTCGAGGATCACCGAGGCTTCGGCCAGCCCCAGGCCGGAGCCGCCGTACTCCTCGGGAATCATCGCCGACAGCCAACCGGCGTCGGTCAGCGCCTTGACGAAGGCTTCGGGGAAGCCCTTTTGTTCATCGATGCTGCGCCAATAGGTGGCATCGAACTCGGCGCACAAGGCACGCACGCCTTCGCGGATGGCAGTGAGTTCTTCGTTGTCATTGGGGTTCATTAACGGCTCTCCGCCTATTGTTCTTGGATTATTCGAAATACACCTGGGCGGTCTGCGCCAGGCCTTCGGCATTGCCGGCCCAGAGTTCTGCGACCCCGGTTGCGGTGAGGCGCCCGCCCACCTCAAATGGCTGCGGCGCAATCAACGGGCGTATGCCGCGATAGCTGAAACGACGCAGCGTCGCGTCCGGATGCGCGCGGCAGAACGCCCGCAGGTTCAAGGTGGCGATCAGCGGGCCATGCACCACCAGGCCGGCATAACCTTCGGTACCGGTGACATAGGGGTAGTCGTAGTGGATGCGGTGGCCGTTGAAGGTCACGGCGCTGTAGCGGAACAACAAGGTGGGCGTCGGCTCGACCGTCTCCGTCCATTCGCCCTGGGCCAGGGCATCGCCGCTGCCGGGCTTGGGCGGTGTCGGTTCGCGGTAAACAATGTCCTGTTCCTCGCGGATCGCCAGGCGGCCGTCCTGGGAGTAGTCATGGCGCACAGTGACAAACAGCAACGAGCCGGTGCGCCCGGCCTTTTCTTCGACCTGGGTGATGGTCGACATACGGGTGGCCGCCTCGCCGGCACGCAGTGGGTGCAGGAATTCGATACGCCCACCGGCCCACATGCGATTGCGATTATCGGCCGGCGGCAGGAAGCCGCCGCGGGCGGGGTGACCGTCGCTACCCAAGGCCGATTCCGGCAGCGCGTCCTGGAAAAAGCACCATTGCCACAATGGCGCAACGGCTTCGCCCTCGGCGGGCACAGTTTCTCCGAACGTAGCGGCGATACGCTTAAGCAGGTTATGGCTCAGGTGGTCGTGGGCGGTTTCACTTCGGCCGATCCAATCAGTGGCACTCATCGGGTGCAGATCCTCAGGCAGTGGGTGTCTGCTGCCGATCATGCAAGGGCCTGGCCGTTCTGAGAATTTGCATTTCAATAAACCAGCGTTCGGCTATGCTGAACGCCAACTTACAAAAAAACGCCGCATCTCCAATGTGGGAGGGGGCTTGCTCCCGATGGCGGTGTATCAGCTAGCACATTGGGTACTGACCCACTGCAATCGGGAGTTTTTTATGCATTTTGATCTCGCCGACTTGCGCCTGTTTATCCATATCGCCGAATCCCCCAGCCTGACCCAGGGCGCCAAGCGAGCGTTCCTCTCGCCGGCCGCCGCCAGTGCGCGGATCAAGGCCCTGGAAGGCCAGCTCGACACCCGCCTGTTGTACCGCGACAGCCGTGGGGTAGAGATCACCCCGGCAGGCGAACGCCTGTTGCACCACGCGCGGTTGATCATGCGCCAGGTGGATTACCTGAAAAGCGAGTTCACTCAATACGGCGTGGATTCGGCCGGGCATATCCGCATCTTCGCCAACACCACGGCGGTCACCGAGTTCTTGCCGGAAGTGCTGGCGGGCTTTTTGTCCCAGCGGCCGGGGGTGACCGTTGACCTGCAGGAGCGCCTGTCCCGGGATATCGTGCGCGGTGTGCTCGATGGCACCAGTGACATGGGTATCATTGCCGGTCCCGTAGAGGCATCGGGGTTGCAAGTGCTGCATTTCAGCACCGATGAGCTGGTGTTGATGGTGCCGGTCGGGCATCCCCTGGCAGACCAGCCGTCGGTCACCCTGGAGCAGACCCTGGCGTACCAGCATATCGGCCTGCATGAAGGCAGCACGCTGTTGAGCTTTTTGCGCGAACACGTCGAGCGCCTGGGCAAGCAGTTGTCGCTGCGCATCCAAGTCTCGAGTTTCGAAGCGATCTGCCGGATGGTCGAGGCCGGGGTGGGCATTGGCATCATTCCCGAGTCCGCTGCCCTGCGCCACAGCCGCACCATGCAGTTGGTGACCGTGAAGCTGGATGAGCCCTGGGCGATTCGCGAGCGCAGCATCCTGGTACGCGAATTGGAGGCGCTGCCGGGCACCATTCGCGCACTGATCGCTACCTTGATGCCGGAAAACGCCTAAGCTTGAACGTCACCTTGCCAGAGGAGACGCCCCATGCAACTCGAAGGATCCTGCCATTGTGGCGCTGTGACATTCAGCCTGACCAGCGCCCACCCCTACCCTTACCAGCGCTGCTACTGCTCGATCTGCCGCAAGACCCAGGGCGGCGGCGGTTATGCGATCAACCTCGGCGGTGATGCCAAGAGCTTGAAGGTACGCGGGCGCAAGCAGATTTCCATCTACCACGCCAAGCTCAAGCCCGAGGGCGCCAGCCGTGCCCATGCGAGCAGCGCCGAGCGGCATTTCTGCTCCCGGTGCGGCAGCGGCCTGTGGCTGTTCAGCCCGCAGTGGCCGGAGCTGATCCACCCGTTTGCCTCGGCCATCGACACGCCGTTGCCGGTGCCGCCGGAACACACGCACCTGATGCTGGGCTCCAAGGCGCCGTGGGTGGAGGTCAGTGTGCGCAAGGGTGACTTGCGGTTCGATGAATACCCTGAGGAATCGATTGCCGATTGGCATGAGCGTTTGGGACTTGTGGGTTAACAGAGGTTTGGAATGCGGGAGGGGACTTGCCCCCTCCCACAGTGTTGCGCCGTACTTAAGTAGTGTGGAGCAGTAGCCGTTAACAGTCTTTGACAGTTTCTCGACAAAGCACTCAAAGATTGTTGGCCCCCGCAGCCCTAGCATTCGAGCATCCAAATACCAATCGGGTGCTCTTCCATGTTTCGCAGATTGCGCGGTATTCCGCTGTTGGGTTGCCTGCTGGGCAGTATCGGTTGCCACTCGCAGCCGCCTGCCCCGCCGACGATTCAAAAAGGCGATTACGGCGCGATCATCCGTTACTTGCAAGCCCGCATTCCCAAGGACATGGCGCGGGAAAATGTAGCTGGCTTGTCGATTGCCCTGGTCAACGGCCAGGAGCTGATCTGGGCCCGTGGCTTTGGCTTGGCCGATAAGGCCCAAGGGGTGCCGGTCACTGCCAATACGGCGTTTCGTGCCGGCGGCATCTCCAAACTGATCACCGCCACCGCGGCGTTGCAACTGGTAGAGCAACAACGCCTGGCACTGGATGCGCCGATCCAGCAAACCCTGCGCGAATTCTACGTACGCTCACGCTTTCATAGCGATCAAACCGACGCTGATCGTGCGATCACCTTGCGGCGCTTGCTCAGCCATCAATCCGGTCTACCCAGCGAACACCTGCGCGACCTTCGCAGCACCTACGCCATGGGGCAGATGCCGATGCGCGTATCGGGCGTGTGGCTGAGCAGCCTGCCAGGTTCCCAGGTGGCTTATTCCAACCTCGGTTATTCACTGGTGGGCGCCGCCATCGAACGCAGCAGCGGCAAAAGTTTCGAAGCCCAACTGCAAAGCAGCCTGCTCAAACCCTTGCAGATGAATCAGTCCAGTTTCCTCGGCACCGGCGCGCAATTGAGCTTTCGCGCCTTGGGCTATGAGGACGGCAGTGCGAGCACCGACGCGCAGGTGCGCGACCTCGCCGCTGGCGGCCTGTGGGCCAGCCCCAAGGACCTCAGCCACTATGTGCAGATGCTGTTCGCCAAAGGCCGCTACGAAGGCAACCAGGTGCTGGAAAGCGCATCGATTGACGCGATGTTCACCCAGCAAAATACCGGCAACGCCCTGGACTTCGACTGCCAGATGGGCCTGGGCTGGTTCCTGGCGCCCTGCGGTGACGAGCCGATTGGTCCGGGCGTGCGTACCTATCAGCACAGCGGTGGCGGTGACGATTTCGCCGCGCAATTGACCCTGCTGCCGGACCAGCAACTGGCCGTGATCATCATGGCCAACGACAGCAATGCCGAAGAGATGGTGGTGTCGCTGTCCACCGACAGCCTGCGCCTGATGCTTGAGGCCCAGACCGGAAAACCCGTCTGCGCCGACGACTGCCATGCCCCCAGCCACGGCCTCAAGCTGCGTCATGTACCGGCAGCCATTGACCGCAAGCGCCTGGCCGGGTTCTACGCGACCGCCTGGGGCGTGTTCCGCATCAAGGATGACCATGAACGCCTGGCGGGTGAACTGGCCGGCTATGACTTCGAGTTATTGCGCGATGACCAAGGCTGGTTGCGCGCGCAGAAAAAGGTCCTCGGTTTCTGGCTCAAGGACCTGGGCGACCTGGGCCGCATCCAGCTTGATGTAGTGAAAGTACAAGGCCGGCAGATACTCACTGCACGCAGTCACGGCCAGCGCATCGCCATTGGCGAGCGCATCGAGGCACCGCCCTTGCCCACGGCCTGGGCCGACACTATCGGCACCTACCAAGTGCTTAACACCCATGAACCCGACGCGCCATTGAGCGGCATCAGCGTGCGCCTGGAAGAGGGCTTCCTGGTGATTCGCGGCCAATTGCATGACGAGCCGCTGACCGACTACATCCTGCTGCCCGTGGACAACGCCCATGCGGTGTTGGCCGGCAGCGGCTACGGCCTGGGAGACACCGTCAGCCGCCAGATCAATGGCCTGAGTGCCTCGGGCTACTCCTTCAAACGTACGCATTCCCCCAACACCCCCCTGAATTTCTAACCAGGAGCATTCCCTGATGTACCCAAAGAACCTGTGCCTGTCATTCACCTCCTTGTGCCTGCTGGCCACTGCCGGCACGGCCCTGGCCGAAGACTGGCAATACAGCCTCAAGGCCGGCGTAGCCAATGCGCCGCGCTACAGCGGTAGTGACGAACGCATGACAGCCCCCGTGCTGGGCGGCAAAATCATCAGCCCCTGGGGCATCTTCCTCGACACCGACACGGGGCTGGGCTGGGGCTATGAAGGCAATGCCTTGAGCCTCAGCGCTTACGTCGGCGCAAGCGATTCTCGTAAAGATAAAAACCAAAGCATGCACGCCGGCTCCAAACGCCTCAAAGGCATGGGCGAGATCAAATCACGCCCGCAACTGGGAGTGAGCGCGGCCTATAACCTCGGTGGCGTGATCATCGGCGCCAGCCTGGAACACGCGCTCAAGGAAGATGACCACAAAGACACCGGCAAGGCCTACACCCACCTGGAGCTGAGCCTGGGCACCAACCTGTATGAAGGCCGCTTCGGTTCCGTCGATGCCAGCCTCAATAGCCATTTCGGCGACCGCGACTACCTGCAGACCTGGTACGGCGTGACCACCGGCCAGGCCGCCCGCAGCCGCTTCAAGGAATATAAGGCCGCAGGCGGCAATATCAGCAATGGTATGAACCTGGTGTGGAGCTTACCGATCAACGAGCACACTCAGTTCTCCACCTTGCTGGATGTGCAGTACCTGGCGGATAAAGCGGGCAAGAGCCCGATTGTAGAGCGGCGCTTGCAGACGTCGGTGATGGGGATGGTGGAATACACCTTCTGATTCAAGTTGGTAACCCAATCAAATTGTGGGAGGGGGCTTGCATAGTATTCAAAAGGTGTTACTCGGCATAAGCCCAGGTCATCCGGAATGACGCCCCGCCCCACTCCGAATCCAGCACTTGCACCTGCCCGCCATGCCATTGGCTCACGCGCTTGACCAGCGCCAGCCCCAGGCCAAACCCGCCGGTGCGGCGGTCGCGGCTGGTGTCGAGGCGCAGGAAGGGTTCGAAGATCTTGGTGCGGCCTTCCAGCGGTACGCCCGGGCCGTCGTCATTGACCCGCACTTCGTAACCGCTGCCGAACTTGACCAGCGACACTTCCACACGGCGGTCGGCATAACGAATGGCGTTGCGCAACAGGTTGATCACTGCGCGCGCCATAAAGCGTGGCTCGATCCGGATAAAGTCGACCTCACAGGTGCGCAGCGACAACTGCACCCCTTCCGCCTCGGCCTCCAGGGCCACGCTGCCGATGACGCTGTCGAGCCAGCTGTGGGCCTCGATATTCTCGCGGGTCACCTGGGTGGCGCCACGCTCCAGGCTGGCATAGGTCAACAGCTCGGAGACCATTTCCTCCAGCTCGCCCAGGTCGGAATACATATCGCTGATCAGCTCACGGCTCTGGCGTGGGTCGCTTTGCTGCCTGAGTTGATCGAGCTCGAACGACAAGCGCGCAATGGGTGTGCGCAATTCATGGGACACGGCGTTGGTCAGCTCGCGCTGGTTGGCGATCAGGCTTTCGATGCGCTCGGCCATCTGGTTGAAGTGCCCGGCCAGTTCGCGCACGGTGGAACGACGCGGCAGCAGGATGCGCGAACCGAGATCGTTGTCGCCAAAGCGCTGCGCGGCCAGGCGGATGTGCTCCAGGTCGCGCCAGTGCGGACGCACCCAGAAATACAGAACGATGGCCAAACTCACGCCGAGGAATCCATAGGCCCACAGGTACAGCCAATTGGGCTCTTCCGGCAGTTGGATCTCGAGCAATTGCGGGCCGTCGTCGATAGGCGCCAGGAACTTCATGAAGTCCTCGCGCACCACCACCTGGTCATTGGCCAGAAGCTTCTGTTCGCGCTCGCTCAGGTGCTGGGCGTCACGCGGCACCAGTTTCAGGCGCAAGCCATAATGCGGTTGCAGCTCGTCCAGGCGTGCCTGGCGCGCTTCACCCTGCACCGGCCGCAGTTGCTCCACCAAAGCCCAGGCCGGGCCGCGCAGGGCTTCACGGTTATAGGTCTCGTTGGACTCTGGCATGTACGCGTCCAGGCCGTAGTTGACCAGCCAGATCGACCCGGCCAGGCCGAGCGCGAGGATGACATAGAGGCGCAGATACAATCGCAGCATCTAGGCCTCCCACGCGAACGGATTGAACAGGTAGCCCTTGCCCCAGATGGTCTTGATGCAAACCGGCTCGCGGGGGTTGTCGTTGAGCTTGCCGCGCAATTTGCTGATATAGACGTCGACGCTGCGATTGAGGCCGTCGAAGGCAATGCCGCGCATGCGATTGAGGATGTCATCGCGCGAAAGAATCTTGCCCGAGCTGCTGGCCAGCAACCACAGCAGCTCGAACTCCATGGTGGTGAGGTCAATGTTCTCGCCACCCAGGCTGACCACCCGGCAACTGCGATCGATCGACAAGCGGCCGAACTCCAGGGCACCGCGTACCGTAGGTTCGGGCACTTGGCGGCGTTGCAAGGCGCGCAAACGCGCCAGCAGCACCGGCGGCTTGATCGGCTTGATCACGTAATCGTCAGCGCCGGACTCAAGGCCGAGGATATGGTCCAGGTCATCTTCCTTGGCGGTGAGGATCACGATGGGCGTATCCGACACATTGCGAATCTCGCGGCATACATGCAACCCGCTCTGGCCCGGCAGCATCAAGTCGAGCACGACAATCTTCGGCTTGAACTCAATGAACGCCGCCAAGGCTTTATCGCCCCGGTGGACCACCCGTACCTCAAAACCATGTTGCGATAGAAAATGTGCGATCAGCCCTGCCAGCTTCTCATCGTCCTCAACGAGCAGGACCTTGCCCAGACCCAGGTTTTCCATAAGTTCTCAGTGTGGATAGGCGGATTGAAGTGTGGGCATTATAGGTGGCAAGCTGGCCAACAGAAGCCGCTGGCCAGTACGCACCGACGAAGCTTCATGCTTTTAAGAGTTTTTAACAAATAACCTGCAATCTTTTACGCCATTCACAGGGAGTTCCATGCGCAAGGATTACCTGGCGTTCTTCGTTTCGCTGTTCCTGTCACGGTTGGGCGACCAGATCCTGTTGTTCATTGTGCCGCTGATCGTGTTCCAGACCACCAATAGCGCGTCATTGGCGGGCCTGGCGTTTTTTGTCGAGTCGCTGCCGCGCTACCTGGCGTTTCCGGTGTGCGGAGCGCTCTGCGACAGGTTTTCGCCTGTACGTATCCTGCATATCAGCCAGGTGTATCGGGCGTTGGCCTGTGTGGCAGCGGTGGGGCTGTATGGACTGTTCGACGGTATCCATTGGTTGGTGATCCTGTCCGCCGTGTGCGGGGTATTGACCACCCAGGGCATCATGGCGCGCGAAGTGGTAATGCCGCATATCTTCCAGCATTACACCTACGCCAAGACCTTGTCCTACTCACAGATCGCCGATCAAAGCGGCCTGGTGCTCGGGCCGTTGCTGGCAGCATTGATGCTGGAGGTCTGGGCGTGGCCCTGGGTAGTGCTCGGTGTCGCCGCACTGTTCGTGCTGGCAGACCTGGCAATGCTGGCCTGGCAGCGCAACACCACGGTGAACCTGCAGCTCCATGAGCAGCACCCGGGAATCTGGCTGCAACCCCTGCGCACCGCGTTCGGCCACATCCGCAGCCGGGTGGAGTTGAAACGCATCATCACCCTGGCGGTCGGTGTGAATCTGATTGTCGGGGTGACGCTGGCCACTTCGGCCGCGATGGTCACCGGCCATTACGCCGCCGACAAGGATGCCTACGCCCTGCTGCAAGCCGCCGGCGCGCTGGTCACCATCGTGATTCTGTTTTATCTGGCGCGCTCAGCGTTGCCGCTGAAGGTGATGGGCGGGCTGTCGTATTCGATGATTGCCGTCGGCGCGCTGATCACTGCGATCAGCCCCGGCGTTTGGGCCTACGCCGTGGGTTTCCTGCTGGTGACCGGCTTCGACAAGATGTTCAACGTATACCTGCGCAGCACCCGTCAACGGGTCATTCCAGTACAGGATTTCGGCAAGACGGTGGGTGTGATCACCTTGCTCAACAACCTGGCCCAGCCATTGGCGGGCCTGATGATTGCCGTGCTGGCAGCGCCCCTGGGCATGCGAACGGTGATCCTGCTGCTGGCCGGCATCACCGCCTTGCTCGGTGTGGCCGTGGCCTCAGGCTGGCACGCCACTGTGAAAGCGGAACTCGATGTCGGGTGATTCGATCAGCTCCTGCTCGACCGCCCTCACCCGCTCGATAACCTGGGCGATGTCCTTGGCGTCGCCATACTGGTACGCCAGCTTCAAGTAGCCCTGGAAGTGCCGCGCCTCGCTTTTCAACAGGCCGAAGTAGAACTTGGCGAGTTCTTCGTCCAGATGCGGCACCAACGCTTCGAAACGCTCGCAACTGCGTGCTTCGATAAAAGCGCCGACCACCAGGGTGTCCACCAGCTTGACCGGCTCATGGCTGCGCACCACTTTGCGCAAGCCCGACGCATAACGGCCGGCGTGCAGTTGGCGCAGCTCGACCTTGCGCTTTTTCATCAGGCGCATGACTTGCTCATGGTGCACCAGCTCTTCGCGGGCCAGGCGCGACATCATGTTGATCAGGTCAACGTGGGCGTGATACTTGGCCATCAGGCTCAGGGCGGTGCTGGCCGCTTTGAATTCGCAGTTCTTGTGGTCGATCAGCAGGGTATCCTGATCGGCAAGGGCAGCCTGCACCCAGGCGTCAGGGGTGCGGCAGCCGAGGAATTCATGGATTTCGGGCAGGTTCATCGGGCTCACGGGTAAAGGATCACAAAAGGCCGCCGATTATACCGACCCCGTCAAAGACCACCAGCCACCGGCCTTGATGTGTATCAACATGACGTCTGACGGGCAGCAACTATAGTTGTTGCATGCCCCTTCCTGGAGATCCTGATCATGCAAGCCATCCGCAGCATTCTGGTGGTCATCGAGCCCGAGCATTCGGAAAGCCTGGCCCTCAAGCGCGCCAAGCTGATCGCCGGGGTGACCGACGCACACCTGCACCTGCTGGTCTGCGACAAGAACCATGAGCATTCGGCGCTCTTGAGCGTGCTCAAGGAAGGTTTAAGGAACGACGGCTACAGCGTCTCCACCGAACAGGCGTGGAACGACAGCCTGCATGAAACCATCATCGATGTGCAGCAAGCCGAGGGCTGCGGCCTGGTGATCAAGCAACACTTTCCCGACAGCCCGCTGAAAAAGGCCCTGCTGACGCCAGCGGACTGGAAACTGCTGCGCTATTGCCCGACGCCGGTGCTGCTGGTCAAGACCGCCACGCCATGGGCCGGCGGGGTGATTCTGGCGGCTATCGATGTGGGCAACACCGACGGCGAACACCGCTCGCTGCACAATTCGATCATCGACCACGGGTTTGATATCGCCAGCCTGGCCAAGGCGCAGCTGCATGTGATCAGCGCCCACCCGTCGCCAATGCTGTCGGCGGCGGATCCCACCTTCCAGCTCAAGGAAACCATCGAGGCGCGCTATCGCGAGCAGTGCCGGGCGTTCCAGGCTGAGTTCGACGTGGACGAAAGGCACCTGCATATCAAGGAAGGCCCGGCCGATGTGCTGATCCCGCACATCGCCCATCAGTTGCAAGCGGCAGTGACCATCATCGGCACCGTGGCGCGCACCGGGATTTCCGGGGCGTTGATTGGCAATACGGCGGAGGTGGTGCTGGATGCGGTGCAAAGCGATGTGCTGGTGCTCAAGCCGCAGGAGTTGATGGATCATCTGCAAGAACTGGCAACCAAGCCCTGAAGAACAATAGAGGGCAAAATGTGGGAGGGGGCTTGCTGTCAGGTAGATAGCGCATCTTTCAAGAATCCCGGGGCGATATAGCGCTGGTAATGCGCTTCGGAGAGGATAAAGAACTCCCGATCAATGGCATCGCGCAGTTCCGGCAACGCCCAATCGCGAAACTCCGGCAACAGCACCATGCCGTACGCCTCCAGGTTATTGATCACCCGCGCCCCGCGTGCAATCAGCTGGTAGGCCCAGCAGTATTCGGACTGGTGCGGCACAAAGCGAATCTTGCGTTGCTCCAACTGCCCGCGCAGGGTCTTGGGGTCGAAGACCTCCACTTTGCCGGCCATGACCTGCACCAGCAGTTGCTCAAGCCTGCGCCAGACTGCGCGTTTTTCCTCTTCGTTATAGCCGTTCCACTGGATCACTTCGTGGTGGAAGCGCTTGCAGCCGCGGCACACGAGATCGCCGTAGACCGTGGAGCACAGGCCGACGCAGGGAGTCTTGATGGTTTGGTTGGGCATGGTCAACAACACGCAAATCAGCGAAACAGTGCGCCATGTTAGCCCTTTGTCTAAGGTTGATCACCCAGCAAACTTGGCCAGGCAACTTACCTTTAGATTTTTTTTGCCGTAGAATCACCCGGCCTTGTAAGGCGCCAATAATCCGCTGGAAGCTGTTTTCAAAGCGTCACGAGCACAGTCGTTCCTTCAGAACGGTGTTGGCGTGGGCTCGACCCGGTAGGTCAGAACCCGCGCCAACCCTCATCAGCTCCGTTCTGCAGGCGTAAAACTTTGAAAGCAGCTTCTGTAAAGGAATGACGGCAGCGCTGGCTTTGCGGCTCAAAAAGCCCCCGAGCGCATGCGTGCCGTTCATGCCTGGATGAGCGTCCCGTGGGACCACTGATGAGGGTAATAACTGTGCTTGAAGCCTACCGCAAACATATCGAAGAGCGTGCCGCCCTGGGTATCGTTCCCCAGCCGCTTAACGCCGAACAAACCGCAGGCCTGGTCGAGCTGCTGAAAAATCCTCCGGCTGGCGAAGAAGAATTCCTCGTTGACCTGATCACCAACCGCATTCCACCAGGCGTTGACGAAGCTGCCTACGTCAAGGCCGGTTTCCTGTCTGCCCTGGCCAAGGGCGAAGCCACTTCCCCCCTGATCGACAAGAAACGCGCTGTTGAACTGCTCGGCACCATGCAAGGCGGCTACAACATCGTGACGTTGGTCGAGCTGCTGGACGACGCCACCCTGGCGCCCGTCGCGGCCGCCCAGCTCAAGCACACCCTGTTGATGTTCGATGCATTCCACGACGTGGCTGAAAAAGCCCGCAATGGCAACGAGCATGCCAAGGGCGTGATCCAGTCCTGGGCCGACGGCGAGTGGTTCCGCAACCGCCCTACCCTGGCCGACAAGATCAGCCTGCGTGTGTTCAAGGTCACCGGCGAGACCAACACCGACGACCTGTCCCCTGCGCCTGATGCCTGGTCCCGTCCAGACATCCCGCTGCACGCCCTGGCCATGTTGAAAATGGCCCGTGAAGGCATCGTGCCGGACGAACAAGGCAAGACCGGCCCGATGAAGCAGATCGAAGAGATGCGCGGCCAAGGCTTCCCGATCGCCTACGTCGGTGACGTGGTCGGTACCGGTTCGTCGCGTAAGTCGGCAACCAACTCGGTACTGTGGTTCTTCGGTGACGACGTGCCTTACGTGCCGAACAAGCGTGCCGGCGGGTTCTGCTTCGGCAGCAAGATCGCTCCGATCTTCTACAACACCATGGAAGATGCGGGCGCACTGCCGATCGAATTCGACGTGACCAACATGAACATGGGCGACGTGATCGACCTGTACCCTCATGCTGGCAAAGTCTGCAAGCACGGCACCGATGAAGTCCTGACCACCTTCGAAATGAAGACCCCGGTGCTGTTGGACGAAGTTCGCGCCGGCGGCCGTATCCCGCTGATCATCGGTCGTGGTCTGACCGACAAGGCCCGTGCAGAACTGGGCCTGGGCCCTACCGACCTGTTCAAGCTGCCTGAAGCGCCTGTCGACACCGGTAAAGGCTTCACCCTGGCACAGAAAATGGTCGGCAAGGCCTGCGGCCTGCCAGAAGGCAAAGGCGTTCGTCCTGGCACCTACTGCGAGCCGAAGATGACCACCGTGGGCTCCCAGGACACCACAGGTCCGATGACCCGTGATGAACTCAAGGACCTGGCGTGCCTGGGCTTCTCGACCGACCTGGTGATGCAGTCCTTCTGCCACACCGCGGCCTATCCAAAGCCGATCGACGTGACCACCCACCACACCCTGCCTGACTTCATCATGACCCGTGGCGGTGTATCGCTGCGTCCAGGCGACGGCATCATCCACAGCTGGCTGAACCGCATGCTGCTGCCGGACACCGTCGGCACCGGTGGTGACTCCCACACCCGTTTCCCGATGGGCATCTCGTTCCCCGCAGGTTCTGGCCTGGTCGCGTTTGCCGCAGCCACTGGCGTGATGCCACTGGACATGCCGGAATCGATCCTGGTGCGCTTCAAAGGCAAGATGAAGCCTGGCATCACCTTGCGTGACCTGGTGCATGCCATTCCTTACTACGCGATCCAGGCTGGCCTGCTGACCGTAGAGAAGAAAGGCAAGAAGAACGCCTTCTCCGGGCGCATCCTGGAAATCGAAGGCCTGAACGACCTGACGCTGGAACAGGCTTTCGAGCTGTCCGACGCCTCGGCCGAACGTTCGGCTGCCGGCTGCACCATCAAGCTGTCCAAGGACTCCGTCACCGAGTACCTGAACTCCAACATCACCCTGCTGCGTTGGATGATCGGCGAAGGCTACGGCGATGCACGCACCCTGGAACGTCGCGCCCAAGCGATGGAAGCCTGGGTTGCCAACCCGGAACTGATGGAAGCCGATGCCGACGCCGAATACGCCGAAATCATCGAGATCGACCTGGCCGAGATCAACGAGCCGATCCTCTGCGCGCCAAACGACCCGGACGACGCCCGTCTGCTGTCCAGCGTTGCCGGCGAGAAGATCGACGAAGTGTTCATCGGTTCGTGCATGACCAACATCGGTCACTTCCGCGCTGCCGGTAAGCTGCTGGAGCAGGTCAAGGGCCAGCTGCCAACCCGCCTGTGGCTGTCGCCACCGACCAAGATGGACGCGCATCAGCTGACCGAGGAAGGCTACTACGGCATCTACGGCAAGGCTGGCGCACGCATGGAAATGCCGGGCTGCTCGCTGTGCATGGGTAACCAGGCACGGGTAGAGCCGAATTCGACCGTGGTGTCGACCTCGACCCGTAACTTCCCGAATCGCCTGGGTGACGGTGCCAACGTCTACCTGGCTTCGGCTGAGCTGGCGGCAGTCGCTTCCACTCTGGGTCGCCTGCCGACCGTCGAAGAGTACATGGGCTACGCAGCGAAACTGGACACCATGGCCAGCGACGTCTATCGCTACCTGAACTTCGACCAGATCGCTGAGTTCCGCAAGATCGCAGCAAGCGCCAACATCCCGGTGATTCAAGCTTAACGGTGTGTTGATGTGAAAGACGCCGCGTATCGCAAGATACGCGGCGTTTTTTATGCCTGTAATACTGTGGGAGGGGGCTTGCTCCTGATAGCAGTGGCTCAGTCAATTCATGGGTGACTGATACACCGCTATCGGGAGCAAGCCCCCTCCCACATTTGGATCTCTGTTGCCCTCGCAGGCTGTGTCAGGCGTTGAGCAAGCAGCGGATACACCAGCCAGATTGTAATTCGGCATCAGCAACACCACCAAACAACTGTGGGAGGGGGCTTGCCCCCGATAGCAGTGGCTCAGTCAATTCATGGGTGACTGATACACCGCTATCGGGAGCAAGCCCCCTCCCACATTTGGATCTGTGTCGTCCTTGCAGGCCGTGTCAGGCCTTGAGCAAGCAGCGGATACACCAGCCAGGTTGTAATTCGGCATCAGCAACACCACCAAACAACTGTGGGAGGGGGCTTGCTCCCGATAGCGGTGGCTCAGTCAATTCATGGGTGACTGATACACCGCTATCGGGGGCAAGCCCCCTCCCACATTTGGATCTGCTTAGCCCTTGCAGGCTGTGTCAGGCCTTAGGCAATCAGCGAATAGACCAATGCCGTAATGGCAACCAAGCCGACTGCCGTGACAAACACATTCGACGCCTGCCCACGGTACTTGGCCATGGCCGGAACCTTGCGGATCGCGTACATCGGCATCAGGAACAGGATCGACGCAATCACCGGCCCACCCAGGGTCTCGATCATGCCGAGGATACTCGGGTTGAGCGTGGCGACGATCCAGCACACCACCAGCATGAAGGCGGCGGTCATGCGGTCCAGGGTCTTCGGTGCCGGGCGGCGGCCGGTCTTGACCACCAGGCCCTTGAGGCCCTCGCTGGCACCGATGTAGTGGCCCAGGAACGACTTGGCAATCGCCACGAACGCAATCAATGGCGCAGCGAAGGCGATAGTCGGGTTGTCGAAGTGGTTGGCAAGGTACGACAGGATCGACAGGTTCTGTGCCTTGGCCTCGGCCAACTGCGCGGGCGACAGGGTCAACACGCAACTGAATACAAAGAACAGCACCATCGCCACCATCAGCAGGTGCGCGCGAGACAGGATCTGCGAGCTGCGCTCCTCGGCATGTACACCGTACTGGCGCTTCTGGTCCACCGCAAAGGCCGAGATGATCGGCGAGTGGTTGAACGAAAACACCATCACCGGAATCGCCAGCCATAGCGTATTAAGCAACGCCGAAGGGGCCGGCACTTCGCTGGCGGTGCTGAGAATGCCACCGTTCCAATGCGGAACCAGGTACACGGCCAGGAACAGCAAGGCGACGATAAATGGATACACCATCAGGCTCATGGCCTTGACGATCACCTGCTCGCCGCAACGCACCACGGCCAGCAAGCCGAGGATCAGCACGAACGCCAGGATCGCCCGGGGCGGCGGCATGATGTGCAACTGATGCTCCATGAAACTGCTGACGGTATTGGTCAGGGCCACGCTGTAGATCAACAGGATCGGGAAGATCGCGAAGAAGTACAGCAACGTGATCAGCGCACCGGCCTTGATGCCAAAATGCTCTTCGACCACATCGGTGATATCGGAGCCTTCACGGCCCGACAGCACGAAACGGGTCAGCCCACGGTGGGCAAAGAATGTCATCGGGAAGGCCAACAGCGCCAGGATCACCAGCGGCCAGAAGCCCCCCAGGCCCGCGTTGATCGGCAAGAACAAAGTACCGGCGCCAATGGCGGTACCGAACAGCCCGAGCATCCAGGTCGTGTCCTGGCGGCTCCAGCTTGTGAGGGTTGCAGGTGTCGTTGCATAGCGTTCGTCGACGCTATTGGCCTGATCATTCATCCGGTCGGATCTCCGCATTCACACGGCCAGGACGAGTCAGAAAAACCTGACAGGCAGCGCCCTGGCCATAACAAGGGCCGGATTGTCCGGGATTCTCTCGAATAAGCAAAGACTTAGCTGAGGAATGGCGGGGCGGCCGCCCCGATGGAACTGTTGCGCTGCGGCCCCGACAACGGCAATTAACTCTCATTGAGAAGATGCCAGGCCCGGCATGGGAGCAGAGGAATTCAAACAGCAGAGGCGTATCTGTACGTGAGTAAAAGAGAGAACACCTAAGTATCAATTAATATGAATATCCACAAGAAAAAGCCTATTTACATAACATTCAAATATTATTTTGGAAGTTACTTTTTATTACTAATGGCAGCTTTTGTTACAAGGGTTTACTCAAGCATTGAGAGCGGCCTTTATCACGTCTATATTCCAACCCAGCAAACCAAGACCGCCATAATATTAACTATCTGCCAGGTATCACTCCATGCAAAAACGCTCTGTTTTTTTCGCCATCGCACTTCTTGCAGGGTTGCTCAACCCACTCGTGGCGCAAGCACAATCGACAGCGCAATATCCTGATATACGCGCATTCGGCACATCGCCCCAATGGTTGACCACCAAAGTTTATATCGAAGGTGCGCCTGATATAGACGTCAAGGATAAGTACCCAGGCGTGGTTGGCATCTCGATGTGGGATCCCGAACGCAACCGCTATGAATTCTTTTATACCGACACTGGTCTCTCGAAATACGATCAGGGTGGTGGTGGATACTTCATGGTCACAGGCGACAGGAAGACCCATATCCTGGTGCCTGACAAAGGCCCGCACAGGAGCATCGTCAGGCGGCTGGAAGTCCTGAACAATCAGGAATTCACTTATTCGCGGGAAGTACCTCGCGACATGGTGCAAACCAACGAAAACGTACGAATCTATGTGGTGCATGCGCCTTACACGGGGCCGATAAAAACCACCCCTACCCATTAACCGTATCCAACAACACCTCCCGCGCAGTGCCCGATCACTGACTTCCCCCCCCAAAAAAGAAGATCTTCACT
Source organism: Pseudomonas sp. rhizo25 (assembly GCF_031931935.1). Lineage (NCBI taxonomy): Bacteria > Pseudomonadati > Pseudomonadota > Gammaproteobacteria > Pseudomonadales > Pseudomonadaceae > Pseudomonas > Pseudomonas sp. rhizo25. The sequence goes on along the minus strand of NZ_JAUJXA010000003.1, from coordinate 120,350 downwards.
TATGAACAACCCGCTCAAATCACTATTAATCTCTACTGTACTGACGTCCGCCTTTTTTTCAACCGGCGTTATTGCCCAGACTGCATCACCTGCAGCCGTCAAAGAGACTGCTGCTATTACCGCAGACAATGCACTGCTACTTACAGTGTTCTTGAGGCACGATCAATCACGTTCACTGAGTGAATTGAGGGCTCAACTTCATAAGCAGGATTTCTTCAAGTCATTCCCACCACCGGGAGTAGAGGTTGTCAGCTGGAACATCACCATGGGCATCGGCCACATCATTGTGTTGCGCTTGCCCGCGTCCAAACTGGTGGCGCTCAACATGGCGCTGGAAAGTACCGCTTGGGGCCCTTATAAAACAGAGTTCTTTCCCAGCTACGATTACCGGGACATCTTCCAGGGGTTACAAAAGAAGGCCCAGGAAAGCAATTAATCCTTTGGCAACTACGCGGCGTCTCCTGGAACCGAAGCGCCGCTCCGAGATTGCCAATCGGTTCGGCGTTGGGCCCAGGCGTCTGTTCGACCAGGCAAACATTCTTTTGGCCCCCCGGTTTTAGTGCCACAAAAATCCCGCATAATCCCAGGATCGAACCCCACAGTAAGAGCTGCCCCATGCCCAACACTGTCCTGGTCCTGGTTGAAACCATCAACGAATACCTGCAAATCATCGAGAGCAACGACTTTCACGTGATCCTGGCGCCGACGCCCGCAGAGCGGGCACAGGCGATCAAGGCCCACGCAGGGCAGATCAAGGCCGTGCTGACCCGCGGGCCGCTGGGGTTGTACGCCGAGGAAATCGCAGCGCTGCCCTTGCTGGAGATCATCTGCGTGATCGGTGCCGGCTACGAGCATGTAGACCTGCAGGCGGCGAGCAACCGTGGGGTCGTGGTGACCAATGGTGCCGGGGTCAACGCGCCTTCGGTGGCCGACCACGCCATGGCATTGCTGCTGTCACTGGTGCGCGGCATTCCCCAGACCGATGCGGCCGTGCGGCGCAGCGAATGGCCGAAGGTGATGCGCCCTTCCCTTGCGGGCAAGCAATTGGGGATTCTCGGCCTGGGTGCCGTGGGCTTGGAGATCGCCAAGCGTGCCGCCCTTGGCTTCGGCATGGAGGTCAGTTATCACAACCGCCAACCCCGCGATGATGTGGATTACACCTATTGCTCAACTGCCGTAGAACTGGCTCGCACGTCCGATTTCCTGATCCTGGCCACGCCCGGTGGAGCCAGCACCCGCCACCTGATCGATAAACACGCCCTGGATGCATTGGGCCCTAATGGCTATCTGGTCAATATCGGCCGCGGCAGCGTGGTGGTAACCGCTGACCTGGTGGCCGCGCTGGAACAACGGCGTATCGGCGGCGCCGCGCTGGATGTATTCGACGATGAGCCCAAGGTGCCGGACGCCCTCAAGCGCCTGAACAATACCGTGCTCACCTCCCACGTGGCCGGCCTGTCACCGGAAGCCGCTCACGACACGGTGCAACGGGTGGCCGACAACCTGGTGGAATACTTTGCCGGCCGCCCTGTACTGACGCCGGTCCCGTTGCCAGCGCCCGCAAAATGACCAATCAGGCACGCTGATCACCCTTCAACACGCTAACCTATTAAACCGCCCCGACCTTGTTGCTGGGCGGTGGTGCGCATTAGATTAGGAAATAGTCCAAGGCCTTTAGAATAAGCAGAAGGGATAAGCATGGCGCTGAACGACCAATCGACCCAGATTCGCCCCGGCGAAGAGCTTGATGCCAGCCTGATCGATCCCTACCTCAAGGCTCATATCCCAGGCTTGCAGGGAACGCTCAAGATCAGCCAATTCCCCGGCGGCGCGTCAAACCTGACCTACCTGCTGGAATACCCGGGCCAGGAGTTCGTGCTACGCCGCCCACCGTTTGGCCACAAGGCCAAATCCGCCCACGACATGGGCCGCGAATACCGCATTCTCAATCAACTCAAGGATGGCTTCCCGTACTGCCCCAAGGCTTACGTGCACTGCACCGATGAGTCAGTGATCGGCGCCGAGTTCTATGTGATGGAACGGGTCAACGGCATCATCCTGCGCTCCGACCTGCCGGCCGAACTGGGGCTGGACGCGACCAACACTGAAGCCTTGTGCAAAAGCTTCATCGACAAGTTCGTCGAACTGCATCAGGTCGACTATGCGGCCTGCGGCCTGGCCGACCTGGGCAAGCCCGAAGGCTACGTAGCAAGGCAGATTCGCGGTTGGAGCGACCGTTACGAAAAGGCCCTGACCCCCGATGCACCAAAATGGGAAGCCGTGCGTGCCTGGCTCAATGACAAAATGCCCGACGACTACCCGACCTCCAGCATCGTGCACAACGACTATCGCTTCGATAACGTGATCCTCGACCCCCGCAACCCGATGCAGATCATCGGCGTGCTGGACTGGGAACTGACCACCCTGGGCGACCCGCTGATGGACCTGGGCAACACCCTCGCCTACTGGATCGAAGCCGCCGACCCGGCGCCGGTGCAACTGATGCGACGCCAGCCGAGCAACGCCCCGGGCATGCTCACCCGCCGCGAGTTCGTCGACTACTACGCCGAGCGCTCCGGCATCCAGATTGACAATTTCGATTTCTATTACACCTACGGTCTGTTCCGCCTGGCCGGCATTGTGCAGCAGATCTACTACCGCTTCTTTCACGGCCAGACCCAGGACAAACGCTTTGCGCAGTTCATCCATATGAACACATTGCTTGAGCAGATGAGCCTGAATGTCATCGGCAAATCCGCGCTCTGATTGCAACCACAAGGAACCCTCATGTCCAAGACCAACCTGTTCGACCTTGACGGCAAGATTGCTTTCGTTTCCGGCGCCAGCCGTGGCATCGGCGAGGCCATCGCCAAGTTGCTGGCCCAGCAAGGCGCCCATGTGATTGTTTCCAGCCGCAAACTGGAAGGTTGCCAGCACGTGGCCGATGCAATCATCGCCGACGGCGGCAAGGCTACCGCCATTGCCTGCCACATTGGGGAAATGGAGCAGATCGCCCAGGTGTTCGCCGGCATCCGCGAGCAGTTCGGGCGCCTGGATATTCTGGTCAACAATGCCGCGACCAACCCACAGTTCTGCAACGTGCTGGACACGGACCTCGGTGCATTCCAGAAAACCGTTGACGTGAACATTCGCGGCTACTTCTTCATGTCGGTGGAAGCCGGCAAGCTGATGCGCGAAAACGGCGGCGGCAGCATCATCAACGTGGCTTCGATCAACGGCATCTCGCCAGGTGTGTTCCAGGGCATCTATTCGGTGACCAAGGCCGCCGTGATCAACATGACCAAGGTGTTCGCCAAGGAGTGTGCGGCGTTCGGCATCCGTTGCAACGCGCTGCTGCCTGGCCTGACCGACACCAAGTTCGCCTCGGCGCTGGTCAAGAACGACTCGATCCTGAAAACGGCCCTGGCGCAGATCCCGCTCAAGCGCGTGGCCGCCCCCAGCGAAATGGCCGGCGCGGTGTTGTACCTGGCCAGTGATGCATCGAGCTACACCACCGGCGTGTCGCTGAATGTGGATGGGGGCTTCCTGTCCTGACATCGCCTGGGTTTCTTCGGATCGGTTTGCGCGTAACCTTGGCGCAGATCGATCTGTCCCAGGATGAAACATGGAACTGCACCTCGTCATCACCGGCCGCAAGGACCTGGCTGCCCAGCTTTACCAGCAGTTGCGCGAAGCCATCGCCACCGGGCGACTCTCGGCCGGTGCACAACTGCCTCCCAGCCGGCTGCTCGCCGAGCAACTGGGCATATCGCGCAAAACTGTCTCCGACACCTACGCTACCTTGACTTACGAAGGCCTGCTGGTCGGCAAGATTGGCCGGGGCACCTTCGTCAATGCGTGGGCGCCACAGCCCGACCGCGTGCAGAGCGCCACCGACCTGGCCTGCGCCGCCAACCTGGGCAAGTGGGCGGCACTGCCCTCGCCCATGCGCCACCCCACCGACGACAATATCCTGCGCTACGAATTTATCGGCGGCGCCACCACGCGCAATCAATTCCCCCAGGAGGAATGGCGGCGCTGCACCCAGCATGCCTTGCGCCGTATCGCCCAGCACAGTGGTTTCTACAGCCAGCCCGAAGGTTTGCCCGCCCTGCGCAGTGCCATCGCCGGGCACATCGCGTTTTCCCGCGGGGTCAAATGCCTGGACCGCGACATCGTGGTCACCAATGGCGCCCAGCAGGCCCTCGACCTGATCGCCCGTGTGGTGCTGGAGCCGGGCAGTATCGTGGCCATGGAAGACCCGGGCTACAGCCCCGCACGCCAACTGTTCGTGGCCATGGGCGCGAGCGTCGCCAGTGTGCCGGTGGACGACCAGGGCATCCGGGTCAAGGACATTCCCGAGGGTACCCGGCTCATCTACGTGACCCCGTCCCACCAGTTCCCCCTCGGCATGCCCATGAGCCAGCCACGCCGCGAAGTCCTGCTGGAACGGGCCATCGAGCTTGGCGCGATCATCATCGAAGACGACTACGACAGCGAGTTCCGCTACGCAGGCCGCCCCACCGACTCCCTGCAAAGCATGGACACCCGTGGCGTGGTGGCCTATGTCGGGACTTTCTCGAAAACCCTGCTGCCAGAGTTGCGCCTGGGCTACGCGGTGCTGCCGCCGGCGATTTATGCCGCGGTGCTCAAGGCCAAGCAACTGACCGACCAGCACTGTTCGACCCTGCCGCAATGGGCACTGGCCAAGTTCATCAGCGAAGGCTATTTGCTCAAGCATATCCGCCGCTGTCATGGTGTTTATGCCGGGCGCCGCCAACGCATCCTGCAACGCCTGGCCGGTGATCTGTCACCCTGGTTTGAAGCAGTACCCACGGTGGCCGGCTTTCACATGGCAGCGTTGTGCAAAGTGCCGGTGGATATCACGCTGCTGATAGAAATGGCACGCCAGGCCGAAGTGGGCTTGTATCCGCTGGACGTGTTCTACCACGACGCACCTGCTCGCCCGGGCCTGATCATCGGTTTCGGCGCCATTGAAACCCTGGACATCGACCCGGCGCTGGACAAGGTCCGCGACATCCTCCAGCAGATTGGCTAAGGTTTTTTCCGGCGCATTGGTCATTGGTGGCGTGCAGGCTACGGCGTAGGGTGAAGCGGTCTCGAACTACCTGGAACCCTCACCATGAAACGAATACTCGCCGCCACGCTGATGCTCGCGTCCCTCAGCGCCTACGCCCACGACCCGGTGTACAACAAGGAAACGCTCGAGGTGCTGCAAGAGCACGCCTTGACCAACGTGCCCGGCAAGAAAGTCCTCATGCTGACCGTGGATTACGCCCCCGGCCAGGCCACGGTACCCCATAGCCACACCGGTACTGCCGTGGCCTATGTGCTGGAGGGCCAGGTCACGTCGCGGGTCAACGATGAGAAGGTGATCACCTACAAAGCCGGGGAATCGTTCTACGAACCGGCGGGCTCGCGGCACTTTGAGTCAAGCAATGCCAGCCAGACCCAACCGGCGAAACTGCTGGTGGTGATGGTGATGGATGACAAGGCTGAAGTGCTCACACCCCTGCCACAGTAACCCGCCGCACCGCTGAACCAATGTGGGAGGGGGCTTGCCCGCGACGACGTCGGCCCAGCAAACATTGATGTTGGCTAAGCCACCGCTATCGGGGGCAAGCCCCCTCCCACATTTGGATCGCGGCGCATTGGCTAGATAGTCGTCGGCTGGAAAGTTGTGTAGATACCCATGTCTGACACACCGCGGTCGGGAGGCCGCCCCCTCCCACGCCCGATTCAAGGGCGCTTGAACGTGCACCGTTGCGCTTCGATGCGCGGGCGGCAAACGCAGCCTTCCAGATGATCATTGACCATGCCCATCGCCTGCATCAGCGCGTACATGGTGGTCGGACCGACAAAGGTCCAGCCACGCTTCTTCAGGGCATTGGACAGGCGCACCGAAGCCGGTGAGGTCGGATTGGCTGTCCAGTACGCAATGTCCACCACCGCCGGGCGCTCTTGCTCGGCGGGCTCGAATGCCCACAACCAGCGCGCCAGCGAGCCGGTTTCATCTACCAGCTCACAGGCCCGACGCGCATTGTTGATGGTGGAAACGATCTTGGCCCGATTGCGCACGATGCCCGGGTCACGCATCAAGCGCTCGACATCCGCCTCGCCATACTGCGCCACCCGGCGGAAATCAAAACCCTCGAAGGCCTGCCGAAAACGCTCACGCTTGCGCAGGATGGTGATCCACGCCATCCCCGCCTGGAAGCCCTCCAGGCAGATCTTCTCGTACAACTGGATGTCATCGGCCACCGGCACGCCCCACTCGTGATCGTGGTAATGGGGGTATTCGGGGGCGGCGTTGCGCCAAGAGCAATGGGCATGCCCTGCTGCGTCGGTGGTCAGTCCTGATTGGTCCATCCATCACCTCGTGTGCCGAGGGCGGATGATACGCAAAAAAATTCAAACCCCGCCAACCGCTCAAGCACCGGACTTACCGACCCACTGGTCAGACCGGGACCCGCCGACCGCCGAATATTTACTTGTGATTTGAAAAAAGCCAAGCGTAGACTGGCCGCGCACTGGACTTACCGGTAAGACCACAACAATTAAGCCCTGGAACCACCAGGGCACCGAATAGAGATCCTTCCCATGCTCAGATGGTGCTCGCGTTCGATTTTCCTGCAAGTCGTGATTGGCCTGATCCTGGGCATAGTCTGCGGCCTGGCCCTCCCCGAATTCTCCTCGCAACTCAAACCCCTGGGCGACGGCTTTATCAAGCTGATCAAAATGCTGATTGGCCTGATTGTCTTCTGCGTGGTGGTCAGCGGTATTTCCGGCGCCGGCGACTTGAAGAAAGTCGGACGCATCGGCCTCAAGTCGGTGATCTACTTTGAAGTGCTCACCACCGTTGCCCTGGTGCTCGGGCTGATCATGGCGTTCAGCACCGGCATTGGTAGCGGCGCCAATATTCATTTGGAGCAACTGTCGTCTGCTGGCTTGAACGAATTGGCCGACAAGGGCCAGCACATCAAGGGCACCAGCCAGTTCCTGATGGACCTGATCCCCAACTCGGTCATCGGCGCATTCGCCGACAACAACGTGCTGCAAGTGCTGCTGTTCTCGGTGCTGTTCGGTAGTGCGCTGAACCTGGTGGGCGAAGCGGCCAGCGGCATCTCGCGACTGATCAACGAGCTGAGCCATGTAATCTTCCGCATCATGGGCATGATCGTGCGCCTGGCGCCGATTGGCGTGTTCGGCGCGATCGCGTTCACCACCAGCACCTACGGCCTCGACTCCCTGCAACATCTGGGCAGCCTGGTTGGGCTGTTCTATCTGACCTGCTTTGCTTTCGTCGCGCTGATCCTCGGCCTGGTGATGCGCCTGTCGGGCCTGCGCATGCTGCCGCTGCTCAAGTACCTGCGTGAAGAGCTGCTGATCGTGATGGGCACCGCCTCCTCCGATGCCGTGCTGCCGCAGATCATGCGCAAGCTCGAACACTTAGGGATTGGCAGCTCCACCGTGGGCCTGGTGATCCCCACCGGGTACTCGTTCAACCTCGACGGTTTTTCCATCTACCTGACCCTGGCCATCGTGTTTATCGCCAACGCCACCGGCACCCCCTTGTCGATGACCGACTTGCTGACCATCCTGCTGGTATCGCTGATCACCTCCAAAGGCGCCCACGGTATTCCGGGCTCGGCGCTGGTGATTCTGGCGGCGACGCTCACGGCGATCCCGGCGATCCCAGTGGTCGGCCTGGTGCTGGTACTGGCAGTGGACTGGTTCATGGGCATTGGCCGTGCATTGACCAACCTGATCGGTAATTGCGTGGCTACCGTGGCGATTGCGCGCTGGGAGAAAGACATTGATATCCAACGCGCCAACAAGGTGCTGGACGGCCAGCAAGGGTATGCCTTCCAGGCCAAGAAACCGGTACTGCCGGCGCATCAGGAATTTTAATGTGGGAAGGGCTTGCCCCCTCCCACACTTTGATCTTCAACAGTTTGAACCTCGTATTCGCAACTTCAAGGAGCACACGACGTGATCAGCACTTCAACCGTCGTCAATTCAGTTGTAGAGAAACTGCGCGCCGCACTCAAGCGCGGCCAGTGGCGGCGCGGGGAAATGCTGCCCGGCCAGCGTGAATTGGCTGAACAGTTGGGCATCAGCCGTCCGAGCCTGCGTGAAGCCGTGATCGTGCTGGAAACACTCGGCCTGGTGCGCTCCATGCCCGGCAAAGGCGTCGTTGTGCTGGAAACCAGCGTCAGCGAGCCGCAATCGAGCGACGCCGTGGCCGATGCCAGCCTCGAAGACATCCTGCAACTGCGCTACACCCTCGAACCTTTTATCGTCGGCCTGGTGGCCCAATCCATCAGCAGCAAGGAAGTCGGCCAATTGCGCCTGACCTTGATGGACATGCGCGAAGCCCTGGATGCTGGCGATGCCGAAGCCGGCATGAACGCCTATATCGATTTCCACGAAGAACTGTTCGCCCTCACATCCAACCCGATTTTCCAGAATGTGGTGCAGCAAACCAGCAACGCACTCAAGCAAAGCGCACAAGTGCTGCGCAACTCGCCTGAACACCTGGCTGAGCGCCTGCGGGAAAACGAAGCCGTGGTGCGCGCCATCCGCAACAAGAACAGCGCCCTGGCCAGTGCCGAAATGCGTCGGCACATTCTTCAGGAAGGCTTGCGCATGGGCATTCGCCTGAATATCCCGGACGACCATCTGGGCAGCTGATTTTTTGGAGGCAGGCCATGAATGCTCACGCTTTGCACTACGAAACCATCCTTGCGCCCCTGCGCCTGGTCGGCGGCAAAAAGCCTTCGGTGGATGACATCTACCCTCGACTGTTCGACGCCATCCTGGAACAACGCATCGCCCCTGCCAGTCGTTTTACTGAGGAAGGCCTGGCTGAAATCTTTGGTGTGAGCCGCAGTGTGATTCGCCGCGTGCTGGCAAAGCTATCCCAACAACAAGTGATCATCCTGCGCCCCAACCAACGCGCCCAGGTGGCTGCGCCGCACGCCCTGCAAACGCGGCAGATCCTGGAAGCACGGCGCATGGTCGAAATAACCTTGGTTCAACTGGCGTGCGCTCAAGCAAAGCCGTCGCAAATACGCCAACTGCGCGAACTGATCAACCGTGAACGTGACTGCATTGCCCGTGGACAACGCGGGGCCGCACTTCGCTTGTCGGGAGAATTCCACCTGCAATTGGCGGCGATGGCGAGGAATGCGCCACTGTCGCAATTCCTCAATAGCCTGGTGCCTTTGACGGCTCTGGCTATTGCGCATTGCCCAGGTACAGACCATACGGCCTGTACCTGGGAAGAACACACTGCGATTGCCGATGCCGTGGAGCAGCATGATTGCGCCACCGCTGTAGAGCGAATGACCCAACACCTGAATCACCTCCAATGCCGCCTCATCGCCCCTGCCCTAGATATATAGCGCCGGCTTACCGACATCTTTCCATAGTCTGGATTTCGCACTGATTGAGTGCTTTATGACTGGCATTGAAGATGATCATTGATCCAAAAGTTTACGAGAACCTGTACACCCTGGTCAGCCAATTGAACGAGCATAAGGCTTCTCTGACCGAGCCGCTAAAGACTTCATTGACCGAACTGACCAATGCCTCGAAAGCCATCGGAACAGCGTTATTCCAACAAGAACGCTTTGACGAGGCCGAGTTTTATTTGACGTTCCCTGGGCTGGCCGGCGATGCCGAAGCGCAATACGGCATGGCTATCTGCAGCGGTTATCAACTCGGAGCGTTCCGCTACCCGTTCCCGCGAACAGTGGGATGGCTCAAGCTCGCAGCGGCACAGGATCATGTCCTGGCCTTGATGTGGCTGGGTGATAGCCAATCGCTGACTAAGGCTAAGGCCCTGTCCACGGCGAGCGCAGCCCAGGGTGACATACAAGGCATGTTCAATTTGTATACCTTGACGGAGGACTTCACCTGGCTGACCAAGGCTGCCGAAACGGGCAACCCCAGAGCCTTATTCAAACTCGCCCAAACCTACCGGGAACACCCGGGACTGATGCCCAACGCCGTAGCGCGCACGGCAGAAATTGAAGTGCTGTGTCAAAGAGCCGCTGATAGCGGATATCCATTGGCACTCGCGGACCGTTTGTTCTCCCCGGCTTCAACCGCCACGATGGTTGAAAAGCAGCGAAGGCTTGCTCAATTGGCGTGGACAGGTGACCAGGACGGGTTGCTGGAGTATGGCTATGCACTTGCCGCGCTTGCACGAGACAAAACCAGGCCGGCTCGCACCTATGGATTGGCCAGAGACCTGCCCAAGGCCTATGCCGCGCTGAAGTTCGAGTGGGATAGAACGGCTAACACCAGGCCTGTTCCAGGGTTGGAAGAGACCCTCGCTTTCATCGCTCATCAGATGAATGCGACTGACCATGATGCCGTCCCAGCTATTGAGTCGGAGCTGGCAAGCAAAATAGCCTCGGCGCCTAAATACTACGAACCCAAGGTAGTTGTAGGTTACTCACCCAATTGATCGTGCCTTGGCCTGGAGCCTGATTAGCGCGGCTGAAAAAAAACCTCGTGTCTTACGACACGAGGTTTTTTCTGGTTTTAACGCTCTGCCAGCACCTTACAGCACCGACTGACCACTCAACGCCAGGTCCAGCAACTCCCGGTTGGCCACTGCGTACATGGCGTAGTCCGTGCCAACAGCAGCACGAATTTCCACCATCATCGCGCGCCAGCGATCAGCCATGTCCTGGTGCTGCTCAAGCCACAGGGCCACGCGGGCTTCCATGTCTTGTGGCGCGTCGGCCATTTGCAGGACCGAGATAGTGATCGCCCGTTGCTGCCAGTCCACGTCGTCGCGGAAGGCTTCGCGGGCCTGGGCCTGCCAGTTGTTGGCTACCGGCAGATCGCTGATCTGCTGCAGGTACCACGGCAGGTCCAGGGCGCTGCCGACGGCGAAGTAGGCCTTGGCCACTTCGGCGGCGTCATGCCCGGTCACGTCGGCGGCTTCGATGATCGGCAGCAAGGTGTACAGGTGGGTCGTACCGGCCACCATGCGCGCCAGCAACTCCGGCACACCGGCTTCGGTGTACGCCTGGTAGCGGGTCTGCCAACCTTCGCGGGTCGGACCTTCCAGCAACTCGTCGAGCTTGAGACCCAACGCGGCCAAGTGCGGACCGAAGTGCGCGGTGTCACGCCCGGCGTCCTGCTCGTTGCGACGGCTGCGCAGGAACCAGCGCGTAGCGCGACGGCCAAGGCGCATCAGCTCGTCCATCAGCTCCAATTGCACGTCGGCAGAGACCTGGTGGTCCAGGGCTTCGATCTGGCGGAACCAGTGCGGGAGGTGGAAGATGTCGCGCACGATCACATAGGCGCCGGCCACGTTCGCCGGGCTCATGCCGGTCGACTCCTTGAGGCGCTGCACGAAGGTGATGCCCATGTGGTTGACCAGGTCGTTGGCGATCTGGGTGCTGACGATCTCGCGCTTGAGGCGGTGACGACGCATGGCCTCACCGAACTTGGCCACCAGGCTCGGCGGGAACGCGGTCTCCATGTCACGGGTCAGGTACTCGTCATCCGGCACCTGCGACTTGAGCAGCGCCTCCTTGAGGTCGATCTTGCTGTACGAGATCAGCACCGACAACTCCGGACGAGTCAGGCCCTTGCCGGTAGAAGCACGCTCGCTGAGCTGTTCCTCGGTCGGCAGGTACTCGATGGCGCGGTCCAGCTTGCCACGACCTTCCAGATCGCTCATCAGGCGTTTGTACTCGGCGGCACGCTCGTAGGCACGGCGCGCCGCCAGGGACAGGGCCTGGGTCTGCTTGTAGTTGTTGCCCAACACCAGGTGGCCGACTTCGTCGGTCATGCTCGCCAGCAACTGGTTGCGTTGCTTGTCGGTCATGTCACCGGCCTGCACCACTTCGTTGAGCAGGATCTTGATGTTCACTTCGTGGTCGGAGCAGTCCACGCCACCGGCGTTGTCGATAAAGTCGGTGTTGGAACCGCCGCCATTGAGGCCGAATTCCACACGGCCCAGTTGGGTCATGCCGAGGTTACCGCCCTCACCCACCACCTTGCAGCGCAGCTCGTTGCCGTTGACACGCAGCGCGTCGTTGGCCTTGTCGCCCACATCGGCATGGCTCTCGGTGCTGGCCTTGACGTAGGTACCGATGCCGCCGTTCCACAACAAATCCACTGGTGCCTTGAGCAAGGCGTTGAGCAGTTCGGTCGGAGTCAGCTTGTCGGCCTGGATGTCGAAGCGTTCCTTCATCTGTGGCGAGATGGCGATGCTCTTGGCGCTGCGCGAGAAGATACCGCCGCCTTCGGACATGATGCTGGTGTCGTAGTCGGTCCACGACGAACGCGGCAGCTCGAACAAACGCTTGCGCTCGACGAAGCTGGTGGCCGGGTTAGGGTTCGGGTCGATGAAGATATGCAGGTGGTTGAAGGCTGCGACCAGTTGCAGCTTGTCGGACATCATCAAGCCGTTACCGAACACGTCACCGGCCATATCGCCGACGCCCACCACAGTGATGCTGTCTTCCTGCACGTTGATGCCGCGCTCACGGAAGTGACGCTGCACACCGACCCACGCGCCCTTGGCGGTGATGCCCATTTTCTTGTGGTCGTAACCGGCCGAACCGCCGGAGGCAAATGCGTCGCCCAGCCAGAAGCCGTAGTCGATGGCAATGCCGTTGGCGATGTCGGAGAAGGTCGCAGTGCCCTTGTCCGCCGCCACCACCAGGTAAGGGTCATCGCTGTCATGACGCACGACGTTGGCCGGCGGCACCAGGGCGCCATCCTTCAAGTTGTCGGTAATGTCCAGCAGGCCGGAAATGAAGATGCGGTAGCAGGCGATACCCTCGGCCGCGATCTCGTCACGGCTGCCACCCAATGGCAGGCGACGCGGCAGGAAACCGCCCTTGGCACCCACCGGCACGATCACCGAGTTCTTCACCTGCTGAGCTTTTACCAGGCCCAATACTTCGGTACGGAAGTCTTCTTCACGGTCGGACCAGCGCAGGCCGCCACGGGCGACATTGCCAAAGCGCAGGTGCACACCTTCGACACGCGGCGAGTACACGAAGATTTCGAACTTCGGTACCGGCTTAGGCAGCTCAGGAATCGCATGCGGATTGAACTTGAAGCTGAAGTACGACTTGTTCTGGCCGTTGGCGTCGGTCTGGTAGAAGTTGGTACGCAGCGTGGCCTTGATCAGGTCCAGGTAGCGACGCAGGATGCGGTCTTCATTGAGCACCTGAACGTCGTCCAGGGCGGTGAGGATCGCTTGTTCCAGGCGCTGCTGCTTGTCTTCCAGGTCGTCGGCAGTGAGCTTGCGTGCCAGGTAGAAGCGGGTCTTGAACAACCTTGTCAACTCGCGGGCGATGTCGGTGTGGTTGTTCAGGGTGCTGGCGATATAGCCCAGGTCGAAGCCCAGGCGGATCTGCTTGAGGTAGCGAGCATAAGCACGCAGCAACGCGACGTCGCGCCATGGCAGGCCGGCTGTCAGCACCAGGCGGTTGAACGCATCGTTCTCGGCATCACCGTGGACGATATGCACGAACGCGTCCTGCAGGGTGTCGTTGAGCTGCTGGATATCCAGGTTCACGCCTTCGGCGGCGATGAATGCAAAGTCATGGATCCAGAATTCACGGCCATTGGCATGGCGCAGGCGATACGGGAACTCGCCCAGCACACGCAGGCCGAGGTTTTCCAGGATCGGCAACACGTCGGAAAGTGCCAGCGGGGTATCGGCGTGGTAAAGCTTGCAATGCAGCTCACGCTGGCCGGAGACCTGGCCCAGGGGCTGATAGAAGCTCATCACCAGCGGGTTGGCTTCGGTGAGGCTGTTGAGATGCTGCATGTCGACCACGGCCGAATGCGCGGCGAAACGCTCGCGGTAGCCGGCCGGGAAGCCTTTCGGGAAGTCCGCCAGTACGTTGGTGCCGTGGGCTTCACCGAAGCTTTCCACCACCAGGCTGGCGTAGTCGTCCTGCCAGCTGCGGCAAGCCTGCACCACTTCTTTTTCCAGTTGCAGCGGGTCGATGTCCAGGCGGTTCTTCGGGTCGACCCGCAGGATCAGTTGCACACGGGCCAGTACGGACTCGGAGAAGAAGGTCCAGAACTCGCAGTCCGAGGCCTTGAGGCGATCCATCAGCACTTGCTGGATCTTCTGGCGCACTTCGGTGGAATAGATGTCACGCGGCACGTAGGCCAGGCAGTAGCAGAAACGACCGTACGGGTCCTTGCGCAGGAACACGCGGATCTTGTTGCGTTCCTGGATCTGCACGATTGACATCACGGTGCTGAACAGCTCGTCGACCGGTGTCTGGAACAGGTCGTCGCGGGGCAGCACTTCAACCACCTGGGCCAGCTCCTTGCCCAGGTGCGCCTTGGCCTGGAAGCCCGAACGACGTTCGATCTCCGCGACCTTGCGGCGGATGTAAGGAATCACCCGCACGCTTTCGCCATACACCGAGGAGGTGTACAGGCCCATGAAGCGGTGTTCCTTGATGACCTTGCCGTCGGCGCTGATTTCACGGATCGACACATAGTCCGGGTAAGCCGGGCGGTGCACGCGGCTTGGGTGTGCAGCCTTGGCGAACGACAGCACGGTCGGTTCGCGCAGGTAGGCCACGGCGTAATCTTCGATGCGCAGGTCTTCGGCGGTGAGGCCGGCGCGCAGCAGTTTGGTCAGACCGAGGAAGGAACTGGCGTCATATTCGATATGACCGCCGTCCGCCTCGTCACGTACCACGAACTCTTCGTAGCCGAGGAAGGTGAAGTGGTTGCCCACCAGCCATTCGAGGAAGTTCTTGATCTCGGCTTTTTCTTCGCCGTCGATGGCAAATGGGCTGGCATCGATACCAGCCAGCAGGTCCTGGACCTTGGCTTTCATCGGCTCGAAATCGGCAACTGCCACGCGCACTTCGCCCAGCACCTGCTCAAGCTCTTTGCTCAGCACGTTCAATTCGGCGGCGTTGGCGCAACGGTCGATTTCCAGGTACATCAGCGATTCTTGCAGGATGCCGTCGCCCTGGGTGCCTTTTGGCAGGACTTCCAGGAGCTCGCCCTTGCTGCCACGACGCACGCTGAGCACGGTGGTTTGCAGGGTGTGGATACTGTAGCCGCGGCGGTTCAGCTCGGTGCGCACCGAGTCCACCAAAAAAGGCAGGTCATGGTGCAGCACTTCGACCGCAGTGTGGGTCGATTGCCAGCCATGACGTTCGTAATCGGGGTTGTAGACCCGCACTTGGGGCTGGGTGTGATCAAAGCGCTCAAGCAGGCGCCAGGCAGACAGAGTGCAACCGGCCAGGTCGGAAAGGCGACGCTGGGTCAGTTCATCCAGGGAAATGATGCCGAAGAATTGCTCAGCAAACAGCGCCACTTGTGGCAGTGCCTGTTCACTGATGTGCTGGGCCAGTGCCGCTTGCAGTTGGTGCTGGAAGTCGGCCTTGCTGGCTGCGGTGAAGAACGCCATCTGTGGTACTCCGCTTGGGCTTGTTATTGATGGAAGCGTCGCGTGTTATCCCCTTGCGGGGAGACCGTCGGCTCTGTTCGTGGGACACGATAAACGAATCAGGGCGACAGGTGGGTGAAGCTGGACAAGACAGTCAGGTCACATACAACGTCCATAAGATGTGCCCCTGCCGGGTGACGGTACGACGGGCAGGTCAAGCGCCTGGCGCGGAGCACATACGTTGCGCAGCTTAACGAGTGTACGAAGACTGGTGCTTGCGACGCTGCGACATATTCGGTCATCGGTAAGCAGGCAATAGGTTGCAACTTGGGCAACCGCATTTTTCCGTACAAAAAACCTGCGTTTTTCAACCCCCGAGTACCGAAAATGACTGATACCGCACCCCAGGTCATGCCCGGGGCCTGACACACCCTGCAGCATAAAATTCGCCGTAATGGCACAATTGCCAGCGCAACACCCTCCTCCACACAGGATTTCCCATGCTGCAGCTGAAAACCGACGCCCTGATGGCAACCCCGTGCGACGAAGAAGAAGACAACATGGCCATGCTCTGCTGCCATGGCAAGAACGGCGAGATGTTCATGCTCAGCCGCTACCCAGATGAAGATGAAGTGGAACTGACCTGGGATTACGAGCCGTCGACCCTAGATGGCCTGAAGATCACCCTGAGTGACACGACCTTGCTGGTAGATCTCGCCGCAGGCGATGCCGATGCATTGGGCGGCAAGAATCATCTGGAGATCACCCACGACACGGCCGCATCCGACCTGGCCGAAGTGGAGAAAACCTTGCAGAACATCCTCAAAGGCACTGGTACTTTCATCCGGACTTGAGCTGCACATAGATCAAATGTGGGAGGGGGCTTGCCCCGGTAGCGGCGGGTCAGTTCATACATCTGTGGCTGACACACCGCCATCGTGGGCAAGCCCCTCCCACATTGACCGTGTTCCCACACAAAAACCCTACAAGTTTTTCTGAAAATACCCGTGACGTCGTTAGTCGCCACCCCCTTCGATGCATTAAAGTAAGCCTCCCAAGCCTGACGCTCGTGCTCGATCATCAGGCTCATCTTTCCAGGAACCGTCATCGATGGAACATCGTGAAGCGCTGCTTGCGCTGCGAACCTTTCTTTCTACGCAGATTCTCGGCCAGGAAAAACTCATCGATCGCCTGCTGATCGCCCTGCTCGCCGACGGCCACATGCTGGTCGAAGGCGCACCCGGGCTGGCCAAGACCAAGGCGATCAAGGAGTTGGCCGAAGGCATCGAAGCGCAGTTCCATCGTATCCAGTTCACCCCCGACCTGTTGCCGGCCGACATCACCGGCACCGAGATCTATCGCCCGGAAACCGGCAGTTTCGTGTTCCAGCAGGGGCCGATCTTTCACAACCTGGTATTGGCCGACGAAATTAACCGCGCCCCGGCCAAGGTCCAGTCGGCCTTACTTGAGGCCATGGCCGAGCGCCAGGTCAGCGTGGGCCGCAGTACCTATGAGCTGTCGCCGCTGTTCCTGGTGATGGCCACCCAGAACCCGATCGAGCAGGAAGGCACCTACCCGCTGCCCGAAGCCCAGCTCGACCGTTTCCTGATGCACGTCAAGATCGGCTTCCCGGACGCCGCCGTCGAACGACGCATCCTGCAACAGGCCCGCGGCGAAGCACTCAATGGTGAAACCAAGCCCGAGCGCCGCGTGAGCCAGCAGGCGATCTTCGCCGCGCGCAAGGAAATCCTCGGCCTGTACATGGCCGATGCGGTGGAGGAATACCTGGTGCAACTGGTGATGGCCACGCGCACCCCGGCCAAGTTCGACGCGGAAATGGCCGAGTGGATCGCCTACGGCGCCAGCCCACGTGGTTCCATCGCCCTGGACCGCTGCGCCCGCGCCCATGCCTGGCTGGCCGGTCGCGACTTCGTGAGCCCGGAGGATATCCAGGCGGTGTTGTTCGACGTACTGCGCCACCGCATCATCCTGTCGTTCGAGGCCGAAGCCGCCGGGGTGGACCAGGATCGCGTGGTGCAACGCATTCTTGACGTTGTTGCCGTCGCTTGAAGTCGATGAACGCAGGCGATGGTATCCGCGTAACCCTCAGTGAACTGATTGAGATGCGCCACCACGTGCGTGAAGTGCAGTTGTTTTCTACGCCGGGCCAGCGCAGCCCATTGATCGGCCTGCATCATTCCAAGCTGCGCGGGCGCGGTGTCGACTTCGATCAGGTACGCGTGTACCAGGCCGGCGACGACGTGCGCACCATCGACTGGCGCGTCACGGCGCGCACCCAGGAGCCGCACACCAAGTTGTTCCACGAAGAACGCGAACGGCCGATCTTCATCATGGTCGAGCAGAGCTGCCGGCTGTTTTTCGGCTCGGGGCAGATGTTCAAGTCGGTGCTCGCCGCCCAGGCCGCCAGCCTGATCGGCTGGGCAGCGCTGGGGCATAACGACCGGGTCGGCGGCCTGGTATTCGGTGACAGTGAGCACTACGAGATCAAGCCGCGGCGCAGCAAGCAAAGCCTGCTGCAGCTACTCAACCGCCTGGTGCGAGTCAACCAGAGCCTGAATACCGAAAGCCGCCCGGAGGCCGACGCCCTGGGCATGGCCCTGCGCCGTGGTCGCGAGGTGCTGCGCCCGGGTAGCCTGGGGATTGTGATCTGCGATGAACGCGCACTGACCGAAGGCGCCGAGCAGCAGCTGAGCCTGCTGTCGCGCCATTGCGACCTGCTGTTGCTGCCGATCTCCGACCCACTGGACCACGCCCTGCCCGCCGCCGGGCTGCTGCGTTTTGCCGAACGTGGCGCGCAATTGGAGCTGGACACGCTGAACATCGACTTGCGCCAGGCTTACAAGGCCCAAGCCGAGGCGCGTATCGCCCGCTGGGAGCGGCTCGCGCAGAAATTGCGCGTGCTGCTGATGCCCTTGAGCACCCAGAGTGAAATGGTCGAGCAACTGCGCGAATACCTCAACCCGCAACGCCCGGTTAAAAAACAATGAGCAGCCTGGACCAACTGCAACCGCTGATTGCCCCGCCAGCCATTGGTTTCTGGCCTCCGGCGCCGGGCTGGTGGCTATTGCTGCTGGTCATCCCGCTCCTGGGTTGGGGCCTGTGGTCCCTGCGTCGCTTGCTGCCGACCCGTCGCCCTGTAGCCCGCGCCGAACAACCGCTGGACCCGTTGCGCATCGCCGCCCTGGCCGAGCTGGCGCTGATGCCCAAGCCTTACGACGGCGCCCCCGCCGGCGCTTGGCTGCAGCAACTCAACGGCCTGCTCAAGCGCCTGTGTCGCAACGACTACCCTTACAGCCAGAGCCACACCCTCAACGGGCGCAAATGGCTGGCCTTCCTGGATAACCGCTGCCCCGCGGCCGGCCTGACGCGCTGGATGGTGCTGGTGGAAGGCGCCTACAAACCCGAATGCAAACTCGATGACAAAGCCATCGCCGGCCTGACCCAGGCCGTCGACACCTGGATTCGCAAACATGTTTGAGTTCGCCTGGCCGTGGATCTTCGCCCTGTTGCCTTTGCCCTGGTTGATGCGCCTGGTGCTGCCGGTGGCCGACAGCGGCGAGCCGGCGTTGAAAGTCAGTTACCTCAGCGACCTCGAAGGCCTGGCCCGCCGTCGCGCCCGCGCCAACCTGCCCGGCTGGCGCCAGCAAGCGCCGTTCGTGGTGCTGTGGCTGTTGCTGCTGACCGCCGCCGCCCGCCCGCAATGGCTTGGCGAACCCTTGCCGATTGCCGCCAGTGGTCGGGACTTGCTGGTGGCGGTCGACGTGTCCGGATCCATGGATTTCCCCGACATGCATTGGCAGGGCGACGACGTGAGTCGCTTATCGCTGGTCAAGCACCTGCTCGGGGATTTTCTTGAAGAACGTGAAGGTGACCGAGTGGGCTTGATCCTGTTCGGCACGCAAGCCTACCTGCAAGCTCCGTTGACCTTTGACCGGCGCACCGTGCGCACCTGGCTGGATGAAGCGCGCATCGGCATTGCCGGCAAAAACACCGCTATCGGCGACGCCATTGGCCTGGCCCTCAAGCGCCTGCGCCAGCGCCCGGCGCAGAGCCGCGTGCTGATCCTGATCACAGACGGCGCCAATAACGCAGGGCAGATCGACCCGCTGACAGCGGCGCGCCTGGCAGCCGAAGAGGGTGTGAAGATCTACCCGATCGGCATCGGTGCCGACCCCGAGCAAACCGGTTCCCTGGGCATTCTCGGCGTGAACCCGAGCCTGGACCTTGACGAGCCGGCGCTCAAGGCATTGGCCGAAGCCACCGGGGGCCAGTATTTCCGTGCCCGTGATGGCGAAGAACTGCAACAGATCAAGGACACCCTCGACACCCTCGAGCCCGTCGAACAACAACCGACCCAAGCGCGCCCGGCCCACGCCTTGTACAGCGCCCCGTTGGCCCTGGCGCTGATCTTGAGCTTGTTGCTGGTGATCCAGGAGCGTTGGCCGAACAACGTTTTACAACGCTGGTTCAACAAGCTGTCGAGCAAGGGGATTTTCCTGCAACAACACCCTGAATGGCGCCAGCGCCTTCAGCGCCTGCGTTTGCGGAGGCGCCGATGATTGCCCTGTGGCCGCATTGGTTGCGCCCGTGGTGGCTGTTGCTGTTGCCGCTGCTTGGCTGGTTGCTGTGGCAGTTGTGGCACCGGCAAAAGCGCGCCGGGCGCTGGCAGATGATCCTGCCGCCGGCCTTCCATGCCGTATTGCTCAGTGGTGGCAATGGTCGCGAGAGCAAATCACCCTGGGTGGTGCTGGGTATTGCCTGGCTGTTGGCCGTACTGGCGCTGCTTGGCCCTAGCTGGCAACGAGTGGAACAGTCCAGCCAGAAACCCTCCGACCCGTTGGTGGTACTGCTGGAGCTGACCCCGGAAATGCTCGCCACCGACAGCCCGCCCAACCGCCTGGAGCAGGCGCGGCGCAAGCTGTACGACTTGCTGCAAGCGCGCAGCGATGCGCAAACCGCCATCGTTGTGTATGCCGGCAGCGCCCACACCCTGGTGCCGCTCTCGGATGACCTGGCCACCAGCCGCAACCTGCTCGAAGCCCTGCGCCCCTCGATCATGCCCGAGCCCGGCCACCGTGCCGACCTGGCGGTTGAAAAGGCCATGGGCCTGCTCAAGCAAGGCGGCCTGGGCCAGGGGCGCCTGCTGCTGGTCGGTTCCTCGCTGTCGAAACAGGAACGCCAAGGCATCCGCCTGCAATTGCAAAGTGCCCAGGCACCGCCCTTGTCGATCCTCGGCATCGGCAGCCGCGAAGGTACGCCAGTGACCCAGGAAAGCGGCGAGTTCCTCAAGGACGACCAGGGCGCGATACTGGTGCCGCGCCTCGACAGCCCGACCCTCAAGGCCTTCGCCAGTGAAATGGGCGGCCGCTACCGTGCGGCGCGCCTGGACGACAAGGACCTGCGCCAGCTCGGCCTGCTCGACAGCGCACAAGCCCTGCGCAACGACGGCCAGTTGCTGCACCTGGAAACCTGGGCCGACCAGGGTTACTGGCTGCTCCTGCCGCTGTTGCTGCTGGCTGCCTGCGCCGGGCGCCGCGGCTGGCTGTTCTGCTTGCCGTTGCTGCTGTTGGGCGCGCCGCAGCCCAGCTATGCCTTTGAACTGCAAGACCTATGGCTGCGCCCCGACCAGCAAGGCCAGTACCTGCTCAAGCACAAGCGCCCGGCCGAAGCCGCCGAACGCTTCCAGGACCCGCAATGGCAAGGCGTGGCGCTGTACGAGGCGGGCAACTACGCCGAGGCCATTAAACGTTTTGCCCAGGGCAGCGACGCCTATTCCCACTACAATCGGGGCAATGCCCTGGCCAAGGCCGGTGAACTGGAGGCCGCTATTGACGCTTATGAACAGGCCCTGGAAGCCCAGCCCGACCTGCAACCAGCACTGAAAAACAAAGCCCTGGTTGAAACGCTGATGCAGGCGCAAGCGCAGCCCGAACCGGACCAGCCAACAAAAAACGCAGATGACGAAACCGCCCAACCCGGCCAAACTGCGCAGCCGGGCGCCGGCGGGCAAACGGCCCAGGGTGGCGAGCAGTCGTCTCAAGGCCAGGGCGAAGCCGGCACTGACAAGGCCCAGACCGGCGCCACGCCACAGCCGGGCGGTAATGAAGTGCCGGGCAGCGAACTGGGCGACGAGCGCACCACCACGCCGCCCCTGCGCCCAGCCGATACCCGCCTTGAAGGCGAGCGCCGCCAGGCCCTGGAGCAATGGCTGCAGGAGATCCCGGACAACCCCGGCGAGCTGCTGCGGCGCAAATTCTGGTACGAACAGCAACAACATCAGGACACGACTCGATGAGCCGCCGCACCACCCTTCTGCTCCTGCTTGCGATGTCGGCAGGCCACGCCCAGGCGGCTAACCTGGTCGCCAGCGTTGACCGCAGCCGCCTCAACTCCGGGGAAACGGTGGAGCTGACGGTGGAATCCAGTGACGTGACCCAGTTCGGCAAGCCGGACCTGTCGCCCCTGGATGCGCAGTTCGAAGTCAGCGGCACCCGCCAGATCAACCAACTCACCACACTGGGCGGCGATAACCACGCCACCACACGCTGGATCATCACCCTGCTGCCCAAGGAAAACGGCACGGTGATCATTCCGCCGCTGCAAGTCGGCGCACTCAAGACCCAGCCGATCACCCTGCAAGTGGTGGAAACCGCCAGCCAGAACACCAGCGCCGAACTGGCCCCGGTGTTTATCGAAGCCAACCTCGACCAGACCAGCGTGTACGTCCAGGCCCAGGCGCTATTGACCGTGCGCGTATACCACTCGGTATCGCTGTATGACGACAGCAGCCTGACGCCGTTGCAGATTCCCGATGCCCGAGTCGAGCAACTGGGCGAGTCGCGCACCTATGAAAAGGTCATCAACAGCATCCGCCATGGCGTGATCGAGACCCGCTACGCCCTCTACCCGCAACACAGCGGCACCGTGATGATTCCGGCGCAGACCTTCAGCGCCACGCTGGTGGAGTCGCGCCCGGCCCAGGAAAACACGCTGCAGGGCACCAAGCCGGGCAAGATGATTCACGTCAGCTCCACGGCCCTGCCCTTGACGATCAAGCCCAAACCGGACCTCTACCCCGCCGACGCGCCTTGGCTGCCGGCACGCAATCTGACCCTGAGCGAAGGCTGGAACCCCACGCCGGACCATGTACAAGTCGGCGATTCACTGACACGCAGCCTCACCGTCGAGGCCGAAGGCCTGTCCAGCGCGCAGTTGCCAGCAATGCCCAGCACTGAAGTCAATGGCCTGCGCCGTTACCCCGATCAACCGGTACTCGGTAACCAGACCAGCGACCGCGGCCTGACCGGCAGCCGTGAAGACCGCGAAGCCCTGGTCCCAACCCGTGCCGGCGCCCTGGAACTGCCGCCGGTTGAAGTGGTGTGGTGGAACACCCACGAAGACCACCTGGAACGCACCAGCCTGCCGGCGCGCACCGTGCAAGTGGCGGTTAACCCAAGCCTGATGGTGGATACACCTGCCACACCGACCATCATCACCGCCCCTGACGATGAGCGCCTATGGCAGTGGCAACTGAGCACGCTGCTCCTGGCCTGCACCACTCTGCTGGGCTTCGGTCTCTGGTGGCGTGCCCGCCGACAACCGGCCGTGCAACGCGCCGCGCAAACCGGCCCAAGCCCACGCACTTTGCTCGACGACCTCAAGCGCGCCACCCAGGCCAACGACCCCCATGCCACCCGCCAGGCTCTAGACGCCTGGGCCCGGCAACAGCCAGAGACCCTGGCCGACATGGCGGCGCGGTTTGTACCACTGTCAGATGCTCTGGATGGTTTGAATGGTGCGCTGTACAGCGAAAGCGGCCAGTACTGGATGGGTGACGACCTGTGGCGTGCAATCAAGGCCATCCCCGTGGCCGAGCGCGACCAAGGCCCGGCGACCGACACCACCAGCTTGCCGCCGCTTTATCCTAAATAATCCAAGGCCCCTGACACTACTCAAATCAACTGTGGGAGGGGGCTTGCCCCCGATGGCGGTGTCAGCGACCGCTAAGCTGACTGACCTCTCACATCAGATCTGGGTCACCCGCAGGCACCCCGTGTGCTTTTACAGGTAAACTCCCCTCCTTTTCACCTTCTCCACGGAGTTCGCCTTGCGTCTGTTCCACACCTCCGACTGGCACCTGGGCCAAAACCTCCACGGCCAGGAACGCGACTTCGAACATGCCTGCTTCCTTGAGTGGCTGCTGGGCCAACTGAACGCCCAGCGCCCGGATGTGCTGTTGATCGCCGGCGATATCTTCGACACGGTCAACCCGCCGCTCAAGGCCCAGGAGCGTCTGTATGACTTCATCATCAGCGCCCACGAACAAAACCCGAAACTGACCATCGTGATGATCGCCGGTAACCACGACTCCGGTTCGCGTATCGAATTGCCCGCACCGCTGATGCGCCGCCTGCGCACCCATGCCCTGGGCCGGGTGTTGTGGCTGGACGACGGCCAACTGGATGCCGAACGCCTGCTGATCCCCTTGCCGGATGCCAAAGGCAAGATCGCCGCGTGGTGCCTGGCATTGCCCTTCCTGCGCCCGGCGGAAGTCACCGGTGCACAGCTGGGTGATGACTACCTGCGCGGTATCGGCCAGGTGCATGAATGGCTGATCGCCGCCGCCAACGCCAAACGCAAGAAAGGCCAGGCGCTGATAGCCATCAGCCATGCACATATGGCTGGCGGCTCGGTGTCGGAAGACTCCGAGCGCAGCCTGATCATCGGTAATGCCGAGGCGCTGCCGGCCAGCCTGTTCGATAGAACTGTTGGCTATGTTGCCCTTGGCCATTTGCACAAGCCGCAAAAGGTCAATGGTGAAGAGCGTATTCGCTATAGCGGTTCGCCGATTCCGCTGTCGTTTTCCGAGATCGGCTACAAGCACCAGGTACTCGACGTGATGTTCCAGGGCGAACGGCTGGTCAGCGTCGAACCGCTGCTGATTCCACGCTCGGTCAACCTGCAACGCTTGGAAGCCGCGCCTCTGGCCGAGATCCTCACGCAACTGGCCGCGCTGCCGGACATCGACCTGCTGGCCGAAACCCAGCGCCACCCGTGGCTGGAAGTGCGCGTGCGCCTTGACGAGCCGCAACCCGACCTGCGCCAGCAAATCGAAACCGCCCTGCAAGGCAAGGCCGTGCGCCTGGTGCGCATCGCCGCCGAATACGCCGGCCAGCGCGGCAGTACCGAAACCGACGACCAGCGCTTGATCGAACTCGACCAGCTCACGCCCCAGGAACTGTTCAGCCGCGCCTGGCAGGACAGCTATGGCAGCGAAGTGGATGAACAGACCTTGAAAGACTTCGCCGTGCTGCTCCAGGAAGTACAACAAGCGGGTGAACAACCATGAAGATCCTTGCCATCCGCCTGAAAAACCTTGCCTCCCTGGCCGGCCCGTTCGAAATCGACTTTACCGCCGAGCCCCTGGCCAGTGCGGGCCTGTTCGCCATCACCGGGCCGACCGGTGCCGGTAAAAGTACCCTGCTCGATGCATTGTGCCTGGCGCTGTTTGGCGCGGTGCCGCGCCTGGGCGATACCGGCCAGGCGAAGATGCCGGATGCCGACACCGATATCTCCATCGGTGACCCGCGCACCCTGATTCGCCGCGGTACCGGTGGTGGCTACGCCGAGGTGGATTTCGTCGGCGTCAGCGGCCGTCGCTATCGCGCGCGCTGGGAAGCCAACCGTGCCCGCGACAAGGCCAGCGGCAAATTGCAGAACAGCCGCCAAAGCCTGATCGACCTGGACAGCGAGCAACTGCTGGCCAGTCAGAAAACCGAATACAAGACCCAGCTGGAACTGGCCCTGGGGCTGAACTTCGAGCAGTTCACCCGTGCGGTGTTGCTGGCGCAAAGCGAGTTCAGCGCCTTTCTCAAGGCCAATGACAATGAGCGCAGCGAACTGCTGGAAAAGCTCACCGACACCGCGCTGTACACCCAACTTGGCCGCCGTGCCTTCGACAAGGCCAAGGACGCCAAGGACGCCCACAAACAACTGCAAGACCAAGCAACAGGCGTAGTGCCCCTGGCCGCCGAAGCCCGCGCCGAGCTGGATCAACAGCTGGCCGACGCCCAGCAACAGCTCAAGACCCGGCAAGCCCAGCTCAAGCAACTGGAGTTGCAGCACACCTGGCTCAAGGAGCTGCGTGAATGGCAAGAGCGCCAGCTCAGCGCCGTCGAACAGCTGCAGCAAGCCCAGCAACACTGGGACAGCCAAGGCCGGCAACGCCAGGACCTGGATCGCCTCGACCAGCTGGCGCCGCAACGCCATCACTTCTTGCGCCAGGCAGAACTAGACACCTTGCTGACGCCACTGGCCGCGCAGTTTCAGCAACACATCGATCAGCAAGCCGCACTGCACGTCCGCCAGGAACAGTCCCAACAACAGCAAGTAGCCGCCCACGCGGCATTGGCCGACGCGCTGAAAAACCAGGCCGACGCCGCGCCCTTGCTGCGCCAGGCCGTGGAAGAACAAAACACCCTCGCCCACTTGACCAGGGAACTGGCCAAGCGCACCGAGGAAAAACAGCAGCACGCAAACGCCTGCACTGAAGGCCAGGCCCTGCTCGAGGGTTTGCAAGACAAGCAGGCCCAAGTCGCCGAGCGCCTGCAGCGCCTGGCCACCGAGCTTGAGCAGAGCGCCGCCCTCGCCCCCTTGAGCGAGGCCTGGAACGCCTACCGCGACCGCCTCCAACAGCTGATGTTGGTCGGCAATCGCCTCAACAAAGGGCAGACAGAACTGCCGCAGCTAGAACAGCGTGCCAACGCCGCCGCCGTGCAGTTCACCCAACAGCGTGAAGCCCTGGAGCTGCTCTACCAGGAAGCCGGTGCCGAACCCCACGCCGTAGCCGAACAGATCCAGCTGCTGGCCGGCCTGCTGCAAGACAATCGCAAGCAACAGCGCGCCTTCGAAGACCTGGCACGCTTGTGGGACAGCCAGCAACAGCTGGATCAACAGGCTGCCACGCTGACGCAGAAACTGACCGACGCTGCGCAAAGACGTGAGCAGCTGAACCAGGCTGGCCTGCAAACCAAGGCCGAACTCAGTGTTGCCGAGCAAGCCTTGTCGGTGACCAAACAACTGTTGGAGCGCCAACGCCTGGCCCGCAGTGCCAGCGTCGAGGAACTACGCGGGCAGTTGCAGGATGACCAACCCTGCCCGGTATGCGGCAGTCACGAGCATCCGTTTCACCAACCCGAAGCCCTGCTGCAAAGCCTCGGTCGCCACGATGAAAACGAAGAAGCCACGGCACAGAAAGCCGTCGACAGCCTCAAGGAAAAACTCACCGAGTTGCGCGGTGAGGTCGGCGGCCTGATCGCCGAACAAAAGGAATTTCTGCGCCAACAGGAACAGCTGGCTACACAGCAACAGGGCCTGGCACTAAGTCTGCAAGCCCATTCGCTGTCCGCTTCGCTGTTCAATCAGGACGTCGCCCAACGCAGCACCTGGCTGGTCCAACAATTGGCACAGCTGACCCAAAGCATCAGCCAGGACGAACAGCGCCAAAGCGCCCTGCTCAACCTGCAACAAAATGCCGGTCGCTTGCAGCAACAACTGCAAGCGGCCCAGGACGCCAGCCAGCAAGCCCGGCAATTGCTGCTGGACCAGCAGCGCGAACTGGCCAACGACCGCGAACGCCTCGACGCAGAACTCAACGCCTTCGCCGGCCTGTTGCCCGCCGACACCCTGGAAGGCTTGCGCAACGACCCCGCGACGACCTTCATGCGCCTCGACCAACAGGTCAGCCAACGCCTGGAACAGTTGGGCCATCAACGTGATGAACTGGCCGAGCAGCAAGAGCGCCAACAAGCCATCGAAAAACAACAGACCCACCAGCAACACCGTCAACAGCAACTCGACGCCCTGAATCTGCAGGTCAACGAGTTGGCGGCGCAGCAACAGGTGATCCAGGAAAAACTCAGCGCGTTGTTGGGTGAGCATCCCAGCGCCGAACACTGGCAGCAACAGCTGGAGCAAAGCGTCGAGCAGTCACGCCAGGCCGAGAACGACGCCAACCAGCAACTGCATAGCGTGCACACGGCCCTGGTGCAGGTGGCGGCGGACCTCAAGGCCCTGCAGGAACGCCAGCAAGCACTGCAAGCTGAGCAACACAACCTGGCCACACGCGTCTCCGAGTGGCGCGCCCTGCACCCTGAACTGGATGACGACGGCCTGACACGCTTGCTGGCCTTCGATGAAGCACAGGTCGCGCAACTGCGCCAGCAGTTGCACAACAGCGAAAAAGCCGTCGAGCAGGCCAAGGTATTGCTGCAAGAGCGTGAACAGCGCCTGGCCGAACACCAGGCATTGCACAACGGCAACCTGGACTCCGCGCAATTGGACAGCAACCTGGCGATGCTGAATCAGCAACTGGCCGACGGCGAGAAACACTGCGCGGAACTGCGCGCACGTCAATCTGAAGACCAGCGCCGCCAGGACGCCAACCAGGCCCTCACCGAACAGATCACCAAGGCTTACGAAGAGTGGCAACGCTGGGCGCGCCTGAATGCGCTGATCGGCTCGGCCACCGGCGACACCTTCCGCAAGATCGCCCAGGCCTATAACCTCGATTTGCTGGTGCACCACGCCAACGTACAACTGCGTCAACTGGTGCGCCGCTACCGGCTTAAACGCGGTGGCAGCATGCTCGGCCTACTGGTGATGGACACCGAGATGGGCGACGAACTGCGCTCGGTGCACTCGCTGTCGGGTGGCGAAACCTTCCTGGTGTCGTTGGCGCTGGCCCTGGGCCTGGCGTCCATGGCGTCGAGTACCTTGAAGATCGAATCGCTGTTTATTGACGAAGGTTTCGGCAGCCTCGACCCCGAGTCGCTGCAATTGGCCATGGACGCCTTGGACGGCCTGCAGGCCCAGGGACGCAAGGTGGCGGTGATCTCCCACGTGCAGGAAATGCACGAACGCATCCCGGTGCAGATCCAGGTCAAGCGCCAGGGTAATGGCTTGAGTACTTTGGAGGTCAAGTGAACGAGGCGCTGCTGTATTCGTTCCGGCGCTGCCCCTATGCGATGCGGGCGCGGTTGGCGTTGCGTTATTCAGGCGTGGCGGTGCGCATTGTCGAAGTCAGCCTGAAAGCCAAGCCGGCCGAGATGCTGACGCTGTCGCCCAAGGGTACGGTGCCGGTGTTGAGCGTGGAGGGTCGAGTGCTCGAAGAAAGCCTGGACATCATGCAATGGGCCCTGGCACAGCACGATCCTGATGATTGGCTGCTCGAGGGCAAACCTGAGGTATTGGCGCTGATAGCCGAGAATGATCAGGTGTTCAAACATCACTTGAATCGATACAAGTATGCCGAGCGCTACCCGGAGCAGCCGATGGAGCATTATCGCGCCGAGGGTGAAGTGTTCTTGCAGAAGCTGGAGGATTTGCTGACGAACCGGGAGTACTTGCTCGCCGAGCACATGAGTCTGGCGGACGCGGCCGTAGTGCCGTTCGTGCGGCAGTTCGCTCATGTGGACCGGGCATGGTTTGCGGGGGCGCCGTATCGACGGCTTCAGGCGTGGCTGCAGCGGATCCTGGAGTCACCACTGTTTATCGCAGTAATGGCAAAATCTTGAAACCAACACAATCAAACTGTGGGAGGGGGCTTGCCCCCTCCCACAGTTTGATCTTCATTAAGCCTGGGTCTTATGATCCAGCGCCGCGTAGAAGTTGGCGCTCTGTTGCAGGTATTTCTGGGTATAGGCGGTAACGCTGGATTTTTTGCCGGTGACTTCCACGCTGGCAGCGGCTGGCAATGCTACGGTGGCGGAGACAGCGGAAGCGGCGATGATGGAGAAGAGATTCAAGTTCATGGCGGTAACCCTTGTGTTCGTTTGGTTGAGTGGCCGGTGGAGGCCTTGGAACTCAACTTACGCCCGAGGGTTGGACCTTAGAAATGCTTTGAAACAGTAGCTGCTATCAATGCAATTAATACAAAGGCTCAGGCCCCGCAATGCGGGGCCTGTGGCTTATTGACGCACCAGGAACTTGAGGTCGCTGGGCGCATCGATCGGCAACTTCTGCACGGTTTTACCCAGCAGGCCGGTCTTGGGGTCGCGTTCTATCACCACGATTTCATTGCTTTTCTGGTTAGCGGTCAGCAGGAACTTGCCGCTGGGGTCCAGGCTGAACTCGCGTGGGTGATCACCTTCGACGGAGCGGCGCTGGACTTCCTTGAGGTGCGCGGTGGCCGGATCGATGCTGAACACCAGCAACTGATTGGCCGTGCCACGGTTGCTTACATAGAGGAACTTGCCATCGCTTGAAGCATGCAACGCAGCACCGGCCTTGTCGGATACCGGTTGGCCGGCGGCATAGTCCAGCAACTGGGTTTGCGTGAGCTTGCCGTCGTTGTAGTCGAACACGGCGACCTGGGCGCTCATTTCGGTGGTCAGCCAGGCGTGCTTGCCGTCAGCGCTGAACAGCAAGTGGCGCGGGCCGCTGCCCGGCGGCAACTGTACCGAAGGCGGGTTGGCCGGGGTCAGCGGCAGCTCGTGGTTGGCCTTGGGGTCGTATTGGTAGACAAACACCTTGTCCGCCCCCAGGTCCTGCACGAATACATACTTGCCATCCGGCGACGACACCACCGAATGCACATGGTTGGAGGCCTGGCGCTCAGGGTTCACCCGGCTGGCCGGGTGCCCGCTCAACTGCACCGGGGCCGACAGCTTGCCCTCGCCGTCTACCGGCAGGATCGCCAGGCTGCCGCCCGGGTCTTCCAGCACCGAATAATTGGCGACGAACAGGTGGCGGCCATCGGCGGCGACGCTGGAATGGGTCGGCTCATTGCCCAGGCTCTGAACCTGGTTGATCAGGGTGAGCTGATAGTTCTTTGGGTCGATGCGGTAGCTGCTGACACGGCCGACCGGGTCTTTCTGGCCCGGGCCGTTCTCGTTGACCACAAACAGGTACTTCTGGTCCTGGGAAACCGTCAGCCACGAGGGGTTGGCCGTCTTGGCCGCCAGTACGGGCTGGCCGCTGAACTGGCCGGTGCGGCTGTCAAACTGCAGGCGGTAGATCCCTTCGCTGGTACCGGCGGTGTAGCTGCCCACCAGCAGTTCATAGGTGTCAGCCGGCGCAGCCTGCACCGACATGGCTCCGACGCTGCCCGCCATCAACAGGGGCCAGAATTTACGCATCAACATCAGCTTCATCCTCATCGTTATTGTTGCCGGTGAAGGCGCTCATGCAGATCAGGCGGTGCTCGCCCGAATCACCGGTCAGGGTCCAGCTTTGCAGGGTGTCGTCAAACGTGGCCGCCTGCACCTGGGCCGAGCTGAATGCCCAGCGCTTTTCTGCACGGCCGTCCATGGCGGTGATCAGCAGCTTTTCGTCTTTGAGTTCGAAGTCAAAGGCATGCAGGCCATCGATTTCAAGCATGTCGCTGGTGGCAAGGACGGTGGTCAGGGTGTCGGCAGTCATGGTAGTCAATCATCTACGGGAAAGCCCCGATGATAGCGCAGGGCAGCGCGTGCGGTCCTGCTTTGCCGCGCACGCCGGTTACAAATACGAGGAAATACACCGGGCGGCTCCAGGGAACACGGGGCTTGGGCACGCTCCGGCAATAGCTCCTAACGCAATGCCGATTTCGCCCGTCTGCCAACGCGATATTTTTCTTGCTCGATTTCCATCCCAGCAAAGGAATTGCGCCATGCAATCGATCAGAAACAACCCTCGCGTATTTACTGCCACACTACCCGCCGAACCTGCGCCGCCACCGCTTGAGCCAAAGGTCGACCAGCCATCACTCAGCGATGCGCAGCCCCGACGCTCGAACTTGCCGACACCCGTACGCATGCCCTCTACCCTCCAGAGCAGGCTCAGTGAAATGCCAGCGCCAGCGGCCAACTCACCCGCCGAGGTGATCGCCAACCAGTTCGCCAGCCGGCCAACGGTGCGTTCAGTGGTCGCGGGCATGCTGGACGAGGCCCTCAAGCGCCATTACCCGACGCTGCACTTCGACAGCGCCAATACTTCCTTGGCGACCCGCCTGCCGACCGATTCGGTACAGTACAAGCTGACGCCACTGCTGGACCTGGCCCTCGTACACCTGGCAACCGGCAGCGACCTGGGCTTCACGGCGCAGAGTCAATGGGTCGAATCCCACTCCGCCAATCCCCTGAGCGTCGTCGATGCCAGCAACCGTAGCGAGCCCCTGGATACGCGCATTGTCGAACTGGCCATCCGTAGCCTGCGACCCAATCTTGTGGACGCCTACGCGCAGGCCCTGACCCGGTTCTGGGGCCAGGACACCCCCAGCGCCACCAGCCACTGGCTCTGGCTCAGCGACAGTCTCAATGACACCGTACGCGTGGCAGGCTTGCAGCAACCGGGCCTGAGCGCAGTGCAGCGCGAGACCCTCGATCAGGTCGTACGTTATCCCGATATCACGCAGCGCCGTCGGGTGATCGGCGCCGATGCGGCGCAAGTCTTCATGGTGCAGACCACCTTGAAACAGGCAGCCACCACCGCCACCCTTCTGAGCCCCGACCTTCTGATCACGCGCCAGGTTGGCGACCAGAAGCTGATACTGCAGGTGACGCCCGCGGGGGTGGTGACGCCCCATGCCTCAATGGAGGATTTCGCCGCATCCCTGTCAAAACGGCTCGAAGGGCAACGCAGTTTCGATCATCTGTCCTGGAAGCGCATGGAGCCAGACGGCAATATTTTCGACACCCAGGCCGCTATGATCCTCAACCGCCAATTGAACAACCTGCAGGCCATAAACCTACCGGCGAGTATGCAGGTGGGCGACCTTGAGCAGCTGTTTTCCCAGGCCACCGACACGGCTGAGCTGTTCAATAGCCAGCCGAGCACAACGCCAGGACGGCTGGCGCAGATGAAGCGCAACCTGCCCGCATGGCTCAACAACGCCAGCGCCGCCGAGCAGCTTGCTTTCCAGCGCAACACCCTCGCCCTGGCCAGCAGCGTAGCGCGTCACCAGGGGCGCACCTTTCTCAGCGATATTCCCGATATCCGCACCTATACCGAACAACAGCTCAACGCCCAACTGGCGTCCATGGGCTATAGCGCAGGCGACCTGGAGGTCACCTTCAAGGTGGCCGTGGGCACCCTGGCCGGCGGCTACATCGAGCCGATCAAGATGAGCCTGGTGGACATGGCCCTGGCTAACCTCGCCGGCCTGCCAAAAGGCAGCATGGATATCCGCCTGCGCGGGCAGCCGGTGACCGACCCCCAGATGCCGCAGAGGCTAAAGGACCTGATCAGCACGGTCAATATCGGCGAGCACTACCCCGCCCTGCTGAACCAGCGCCTGCTCAGCGACACAGCCGACGCCCGGGAACGCACCGCATTATTTGTCGAGCAGGTACCGCTGCAACTGAACATGCAGGCCCAGGAACTCAAGCTCAAAGGCCTGGCCGGCATCACCGCGCAAGGCTGCCGCTTTGTCGAGGCCGTGACTCGGCCTGGCACCGGCGCGCGCAGGGTCGACGACCAGGAGATAACTGTGCGCCCCCTGGCGTTCCTGCGCAAACCTGGCGCGACACCGGATGAGGTGGCCAATATGTTCCTGATCGAGCCGTTGGACTCCGCACGCGGCCCGCATCTGCTCTATCGCCCGATGCTTTCGCCGGCGCTACTCGAGTTCGCCAGCCGTGACGCGCTGTTGGCCGCCATCCAGGCACCGGGTGAGTTGCAACAGAGTGTCCTGGCCTGGCTGCCCGATGACAAAGCCCGTGCGGTGTACGGCAATGGCGGCTTCAAGACGCCCCATGTCGCCCACTACAGCGTGTTCAACGAGTTCGACGCCCCAGCAACGCCTGCGCCGACCGCATTGGCCCTCGACGACTTTGCTGCAGCCCGCACGCTCAGAAGCGACCTGCTCGACGGCAACCTGATGCAACACCTGTACAACAGCAATGCCCGAAGCCTGGTGACCCTTGCCCAAGGCCAGTCCACCTCGGATGCCCAAAGCCGCTGGGCGCAGCACAAGGAACTCGGCTGGCTGCTGTTCAATACCTTGCTTCCAGTACTGCGCGGCCCAGGAGCCATGGCCGGCTGGCTGCTGCAACTGGCCAGTGTCGAAAACGACATCAAGCACGCCACTGAGTCGACGCATGCAGACACCACGCAAGCGATGGTGGACCTGCTGGTGAATGTCGCCACCTTGTTGAGTCACGCTACGCCGAGCGAGGCCACCGCACGGCCCTTGGGCAAGGTGCCCTTTATGGAGCGTGCGCAAGTGTCGATCCCGCTGCGGCGCACTGCCGAGACGGCGCCGCCCACCCAGGTGCTGATCGAAGAAGACGCGCCTGCGCCCAGCGGGCTGCTCGACAGCCACCAGCCGTTCGACTTTGCCTTCTCCAACCTACGGGGCCTGAGCCCTGCCCAGCGCGCCTATATCAACACCTTCAGCGTTCCGGCACCGGCCGGCGAGGTCACACCGATTCAAACCGGGAGAACCGAAGGTCTCTACCTTATCGACGACAAACTGCATGCCCATATCGATAACCACTGGTTCCGGGTGGCCCGGGATCTCGACGGCGTTTTTGTGATAGACGAGCACGACAAGACGCGTACCGGCCCGCCTTTGAGGCGCGATGCCCAGGCCCATTGGCAATTGGATATAGCTCCCCGGCTCAAGGGCGGAATGCCCATCAGTGAACGGGTGCAAGCCGCCCTCGAAGAGAACTTCAACCAGAGTGAAGTCATGCTCAACAACTTCGCGGCCCATCGCCAGCGTGTGCTGCCGATGGAAGTGCTCATGATGGGTGCCCAGGAGCGCCTCCAGCAAACCGAGGAGAGCCTGAAAAAGTCGGACAAGACCCTCAAGACGCTCTGGGGCCTGGTCAACAGCGGAGAGCGCGGCGCTGATTTCGCCGAGCGCTACCAGCAGGAGCTGAGCAATAACCATAACCTGACAGCATTACTGCGCAAGCGCCTGGATGACTATCAACGTTACGCCAGCTTCGCCATTAAGGGTCGCAAAGACGCGATCCAGGCGGTAAGCAGCGATAATCCGGCCATGGACCTGGAGGTGTTCAAGGATGTACGGGGTGGCGAGTACCGGGCAATCGCCGAAACCCTGCGCTCGATCTACGTCGACCACTTGTACGACGCCAATGAGTTTACCCATGCCCCCTCGGGGGAGCCGATGTCCAGCCTGGCTGAAAAGGTCCGCGCCAATCAGCCCGAGGCCTATGCCCAAATGGTCGAAGCCATGAGCCTGCGCGAGATGCGCCTGACCCGCCTGATAAGGGCCGGGGACGCCTATGAGGCACTGCTCGATGAATGGAAAAGCGACTCGCCCGCCAACAAGAAACAGGCCGAAATCTTTATCAGGAGCACCCAACAACCACCAGCCAACTTGGTACTGACAAGTCGGCTGGAGCAACTGAGCACACTGCGTGAGTTGAGCATCGACCGTATGGTCCCTACTAACGCCCCCGAGAAAAGGTTCTTCCTTGATCGCTTCAACCGTGCCGAGCTCAACGCGGTGTCCATGTCCCATATCGAGTTGCAGCAGCACGAGGGCTATACCGCCGACGAACGTATCGCGGTACTCAGTGAACTGATCGATAAATACAAGGCCGAGCTGAGCAACACTCAAGCCCTCCAGGACATCAGCCCCGAAAGCGTCCGTCCGGTTTATGGCGCGTACTTTATTGAATCCCTGCAAAAAGTCATCACCCAGGCCCAGGCCGAACTGGCCGACCTGATCCGTGAAGAACAACACCTGCCACCTTTGATGCTTCGTCGGGAGGAGCGGGCGCGCAAGTCGGCAAACAAACGGGTGTTCAAGACCCGAGACAAGCAAACCCTGGTCGGCACACTACGCACCAGGCAACCCGGGGAAACGGTTCCGATCATTGATGTCCTCGATCCCCAGAGCGGCCAGGCACTGAAAACCTACAGCTGGCATCAGGCCGACGGCGAATGGGTGACGGTGGACAAGCCAAAAGCAGTCAAACCCAAACCGGTGCCCGCGACAAAACCCTTATCGGCCTATGTCGATTCGGCCCGCCAATTAATGAGCGAACAGCTGAGTATCGAACGCTCGATTCAATTCCAGAAAAGGAAGCTTGATGACCCGACTCAACGGGAATCCGTCAACCCCCAGGACTGGAGCGACATGCTCGAAGCCCAGGCGGATAGCCTTGAGCAAGTGGCACGGGAAGCGCAGGCCAACCACAAGGCCGATAGGCGAACCGCAACCCTGGTGGAGCAATGGCAGAATGCAGTGGCACACATGCGCGAGCAGGCCATTGCCCACAGGTGCGATGGCTACCTGCGCCAGGCGCCACGGCCGGAAAATATCGATTACCTGTGGACCCATGGCCGCGTTGATATCGGTGTAGTCAAGCGCTATAAACCCCTCAAGGGCGGCGATTTTCTCACCGAGTACGCGATACGCGACAAAAACGGACTCAAGGACTTGTGGTATGCGCACTTTCACTACACCAAGGCCAACTCACCCGTTGCCGACCACAGCGCTGCGCATTTGAAGATTCCGGAGCAGCGCTACCTGACGCAAAAGGACCTGGTGCGCCAGGCCGGCCAGGATAACTCTTCAATCGAAGAAATCGTGCATACCCGGATCAACCCACCCCTGGATCAGAAACTGTTCTTGAAGCTATAACCCTGGCGCTGCAGGAGCGAGCTTGCTCGCTCCTGCAGGACGCCCCTTGAAGGGGCTCAGTGAGCAAACAACGAATTGCCCTTCTGCCCCGCCAGCTTCTCGGGCTTGATCAGGAACCGCGCCAGGGCCGGCAACAGCCACAGCGCGCCGAACATATTCCACAGCAACATGAAGGTCAGCATCAGGCCCATGTCGGCCTGGAACTTGATAGCCGAGAAGATCCAGGTGCACACGCCAATGGCCAGGCACAGGCCGGTGAACAGCACGGCCTTGCCGGTGGATTTCAGCGTCTGGTAGTACGCCTCTTGCAGCGGCAGGCCGGCACGCAGGAAGCTTTCCAGGCGGCTGTAGATGTAGATGCCGTAGTCCACGCCAATCCCCACGCCCAGGGCCACTACCGGCAAGGTCGCAACCTTGACGCCGATACCCATGAACGCCATCAGCGCGTTACCCAGTACCGAGGTCAATACCAGCGGCAGCACGATGCACAGGGTCGCCGCCCAGGAGCGGAAGGTGATCATGCACATGGTCGCCACGCACAGGTACACCAGGATCAGGATGATCAACTCCGATTCCTTGATCACCTCGTTGGTAGCCGCTTCAATCCCGGCATTGCCGGCGGCGAGAATGAATTCCAGGCCGTCCTTGTTGTTCTCCTTGGCGAAGTCCTGCACGGCATGCACGGCGCGGTCAAGGGTCTCGGCCTTGTGGTCGTTGAGGAACACCAGCACCGGCGCCAGGGAGCAATTGTTGTTGTACAGGCCATCGGCACGGGCGATGGAGTTATTGAGCACGTCCGGGTTACGCGACAGGGTTTCCCATTTCAGGTTGCCTTCGTTCATGCCCTTGATCATCTGCTTGGATACGGTCACCAGCGAAATCGCCGACTGCACGCCCTCGGTGTTCTGCATCTTCCACATCAACTGGTCGATAGGCGCCATGGCTTCGTAGCGCGAGCAGCCTTCGGCTCGGGTCTTGACCATCACCACCAGCACATCGGAACTGGTGGAATAATTGCTGATGATGAAGTTGTTGTCTTTGTTGTAGCGCGAGTCCGGGCGCAGTTCCGGGGCGCCTTGGTCAAGGTCGCCGATCTTCAGGTTCTGGCTGTACCAGAGGCCGCCGCCAAAGGCGATCAGCGCCAGGAAAATCGAGACCGGCGCGACTTTCGGGCTGGCGAATTTGGACAGCAACCGCCAGAAACGGTGTTCGCGGTGCGCATCCTTTTTACTGCGCTCAATCGCGCGCTTGCTGATACCCACATAGGAGATCGCCACCGGCAGCAGGATCAGGTTGGTAAACACGATCACTGCCACACCGATGGAAGCACCGATGGCCAGTTCGCGGATCACGCCGATATCGATGATCAGCAGCGTGATAAAACCCACCGCGTCGGCGAGGATCGCGATCATCCCCGGCAAGAACAACTGGCGGAAGGTACGTCGTGCGGCGGTCAGGGCGTTATCGGCATCACTCGATTGCAGGGCGATACCGTTGATCTTCTGCACGCCGTGGGAAATACCAATGGCGAAAATCAGGAACGGCACCAGCATCGAGTACGGGTCCAGGCCGAAGCCGACCGCGTGCATCAAGCCCAACTGCCACACCACCGCCACCAGGGTGGTAATCAACACGGCGATGGTGCTGCGGATGCACCAAGTGAACCAGTAGAGCAACACCAGGGTGATCATGAAGGCGATGCCAAAGAACAGCACCACCATGATCAAGCCATCGATCAGGTCCCCGACTTTCTTGGCGAAACCGACGATGTGGATTTTCACATTAGGGTTTTGCGCCTCGAACTTGTTGCGGATCTTGTCCTCAAGTTCATGGGAAAACTTCTGGTAGTCCAAGGCCAGCAACTTGCCCTGGTCCTGCGGGTCCGGGTAGGACTCCAGCAGCGGGATATCGACGATACTCGACTTGAAGTCGTTGGCCACCAGACGCCCGACCTGGCCGGACTTGAGCACGTTGTTACGCAGCTGGTCGAGGCTTTGCGGCGAGCCGTTGTAGCTCTGCGGGATGACTTCGCCACCGGCAAAGCCTTCTTCGGTTACTTCGGTCCAGCGTACGCTGGGGCTCCACAATGATTTGAGGCCCGAGCGATCGACGCCGGAGATGTAGAACACCTCGTCGTTGATCTGCCGCAGGGTCTCCATGTACTCCTTCGTGAAGATGTCGCCGTCCTTGGCCTCCACCGAGATACGCACGGTATTGCCCAGGTTGGCCAGGTCGTTGCGGTGCTCCATCATCTTTTCGATGAAGGGATGCTTGAGGGGGATCATCTTTTCAAAGCTGGTGGACGGGCGAATCAAGGTCGCCTGCCAGAACAGGAACACGCTCACCAGCAGGCAGATGACGATCACCGCCGGGCGATTGTTGAAGATCAGGCGCTCAAGAAAGGTCGCTTTATCGTTGTGATGACTGCTCATGCTTTCCCCGCCCTTATTATTGTTTTACGAGTTCGGCGCCAGCGGGCGTGGCGACACGAACGCCGCCCTGCCCGACCAGAATCAGGTTGCCATTGCCTGCGGCCGTGACCGCCGAGAGTGAAATCCGGTCCGGACGATTGAATACGCTGAACGTCTGGCCGTCGTCATGACTGACCACCACGCTGCCACCGTTGCCGACGACGACAATGGACCCATCATCGAGCAACGTCGCCCCAGACAAGCCGAACTCCAACGCACCGCGTGTGGCATTGAGTTCGACCTGATCCCAGTTGCTGCCAAAATCGGTGGAGCGATACAGGTTGCCGCGCAAACCATAGGCCAGCAGGGTTTGCGGTTGCGCCGTGCTGATCACGCCAAACAGCGAGCCTTCATAGGGGCCTTCGAGTTTTTCCCAGGTCTGGCCGTCGTCGCTGGAGCGGAACATGCTGCCTTGCTCGCCGACGATAAACAGGCCGGCGTCCTTGACCGAGGCGATGGCGTTGAGGTGGAACTGGTCTTCGTTATCGAGACGGTCGCTGACGTCGTTCCAGGACGTGCCGCCGTCGGTGGTTTCGATCAGCGCACCATAGGCACCCACGGCGAGGCCATGGTTGGCATCGTTGAACCACACATCGAGCAACGGGGCTTCGCGCTTGAGGTCTTGATATTGCTGGGTCCAGGTAGCACCGCCATCGGCACTGGCAAGGATTTGCGCGTCATGGCCGACAGCCCAACCGTGCTTGTCATCGACGAAAAACACCGCCGTGAGCAGTTGCCGGGTAGGTACCTTGGCTTGGGTCCAGGTGTTGCCCTGGTCATCGGAATAGAGGATATGCCCGCGATCACCGACCGCCACCAAGCGCTTGCCTGCGTGGACTACATCAATCATCAGGCCTTTGGCAGCCTTGGGCGATTCAATCGCAAACACCGCGGCGGCGGTGGAATCGCTGGCAGCCAGTACCGGCGTCGACAACACGGCACCGGCAAACAGCGAGAGCGCTGTGGCCAGCAACGCAACCCTGCGTGCGGCGCGTGGGCGGCAAACAACCCAACCCATGACAGGCTCACTCATAGACCTTTCTCCCATTTATTATTGTTAGGTCGTCTCATCTTCCAGGGCCGTGAAACCTGCAATCTAGAGCGCCTGGAGTAAGCAGGGGCCATCCTATCGGGCTTTGGAATCGTCTGACAATCGGTGCTGCGTTATCTTTTGTTAACTGGCGGCATTTGGCCAGGGGTGAATATGGCTTTATCAGCAGAAATGATGAGCCCAAGGCGCGTGGCCCTCTTGCTGACGAGCAATGAATTTTTATTCCACCTATTGAATTAAACGAATATTTATTCCATTAATAGCCTTCCTGAAAACAATAATCCAAAGGACCACGGCTATGCGTGAACTCGGAATCGGCTTGATCGGCACAGGCTTCATGGGCCGCGCCCACGCGCTGGCGTTCAATAACGCGCGGGCGGTGTTTGAACTACCGGTACAGCTCAAGCTGGCGGCTCTGGCCGATGCCGACACCGAACGCGCCCAGCGTTGCGCTGACGCCTGGGGCTTTGGCCAGGCCCACGGCGACTGGCAAGCACTGATCGACGACCCCAAGGTCGACGTCGTGGCCATCACCACTCCCAACCACTTGCACTATCCCATGGCGATGGCGGCCATCGCGGCGGGCAAGGCGGTGTATTGCGAGAAACCCCTGGCCGTCAGCCTCGAGCAAGCCGACGCCATGCGCCGCGCCACCAGTGCCGCCGGGGTAGTGACACGGGTGGGCTACAACTACCAGCACAACCCGATGATCGTGCTGGCAAAGCAAATGATTGCCAACGGCGACCTCGGCGAGATCATCAGCTTCCAGGGTGAATTCAGCGAAGACTTCATGGCCGACCCGGTTTCACCCTGGTCATGGCGCTGTGAGGTCGAACACGCCGGTGGCGCGCT
The DNA here is from genome assembly GCF_031931935.1 of Pseudomonas sp. rhizo25. Taxonomy (NCBI): domain Bacteria; kingdom Pseudomonadati; phylum Pseudomonadota; class Gammaproteobacteria; order Pseudomonadales; family Pseudomonadaceae; genus Pseudomonas; species Pseudomonas sp. rhizo25. Next base: position 79,923 of record NZ_JAUJXA010000003.1, on the reverse strand, counting down.
GGCCGATCTGGGCAGCCATCTGCTGTCGATGGCGCGCTATCTGGTCGGCGATGTGGTCAGTGTGTGCGCCGATACCCAGACCGTGCATGCCCAGCGCCCCGCCACGGCCGGCAGCCAAACGTCAAAAACCATTGCCGTGGATGACCAGGTACACGCCCTGCTGCGCTTTGCCAACGGTGCCCGCGGCACGGTAAGTAGCAGCTGGCTCAAGCACGGCTACAAGAATCACCTGAGTTTTGAGATCAGCGGGACCCAGGGCACCTTGGCGTTCGACCAGGAACGCTTGAATGAACTGCGCCTGTACCGCATCGGCCAGGACGGTTTCCAGCGCGTACTGGCAGGCCCGGCCCTGCCCGGTTATGCGGCGTTCAGCCCCGCCGCGGGGCATCAACTGGGCTACAACGAATTGAAGACCCTGGAGGTGCACGAGTTGATCATGACCATGGCCGGCCAGGGTGCGGATGGAACGGACTTCGAAGCGGCGTGGGCAGTCGAGCGGCTGGCGACGGCGATTCGTACGGCGGCTCGTGAAGAACGCTGGGTCAAGGTCAGCGAGCTGTAGAGCACGCTGATCTGCCGGTTGAACGCCGCCCTTGCCTACAGGGTCGGCGTGCACTGTCCTGCCTATCCATCAGTGCGTTCACGCGGATGGAGCGCTGACCATCATTCAACTCAAGTAAAAACCTGTTTGATCGCACTTACATCCGTAACTTTTCCCAACTTCAAATAGCTGTATCCCCCCTCAAACAAACACACTTCATACGCTGCCAGCGCACACACACCCGCCTTGAAAAAACTCCCCATATTTAATCAAACATCGACATAAATACCCCCTGGCCTTCTTTAAAGAAACACGCCACCTTAAACCGCGTTCGACACTCAAACACCTCTTGCGTACTCATACAAACCCAAACACCTGCGAGACATAAACATGCTTAGTACCGGAACTCACATGCCGATGCACCTGCACCGACAAATCCAACCTCCTGCTGGCGACACTTCACTGCAAGCCTCGTCCTCTTTATCAGACAAAGTCGCCCAGCAACTGACCCGCGACAACTTCAAATTAAAGGACAGGGATGGCGATGGCCAACTATCCGTTTCTTACAAGTTCTTCGACGCCGCAGATCCGCAAACAGCCTGGCTCAAGGGCGGTGGTGCGCTTGAGTTCAGCCAGGCCAGAAAGAAAGCGTTCAGGAGCGCAATCAAGGCTTGGGAAGACGTGGTCAAGGTCAAGTTCACCGAAAACGCCAGGCATGCAGATGCATTTTTTGTACTTCATGCCAACAATGGGGTCGGTGGGTATGCAGTCATGCCAAATGACCAGGGAACAGCAAATATAGGCATCGGCGTTGGCAACAAGAACTCTCCCCCTCATTCGTCGATGATTCATGAACTTGGTCATAGCCTGGGGTTACAACATCCAAACCAGAACTATCCCGAAAACAGCCACACGCATACGGCCATGAGTTACAACAATAAATGGTGGCGTCCGGCCGACGAGCGCGGCGTGAGTGTTTCGGATAGCAACTTGACACCGGCCATGCACGATATCGCAGCCGTTCATCGCTTATACGAACCCAATTACGAAACTCGAAAAGGAGATACAACTTATGGTTTCAACTCCAACACTGAGCGTGACCACTATTCGTTGACTTCCGCCGACGAGTTGACCAACTTTTGTGTCTGGGACGGCGGCGGCGAAGACACATTGGATTTTTCCGGCTTCAGGCAGAATCAAAAGATCAACCTGGGCGCCGAGACACTCTCGGATGTGGGTGGCCGCGTGGGCAACGTATCCATCGCCAAGGGCGTTGTCATGGAAAATGCCATCGGTGGATCCGGGCACGATGTGTTGATTGGCAACCAGATCAACAACCGCATGACGGGAGGGGCAGGCGGCGACACGCTGACCGGCGGCGGAGGCGCAGATACCTTTGTCTATAACCGGGCCAGCGACTCACCGGCTAAAAACCCGGATACGCTCACGGACTTCACAAGCGGTATCGACAAAATCGATCTATCTGGGCTATTGAAAGAGGCGGGCCTCCAGTCTCTCCGACTCGTTGAACAACACATGGGGCGCAAAGGTGAACTGACCCTGGACTACGATGCAAACATCAAGCTGTACAGGCTGATTCTGAATGTGAATGGCGACCCTGCATCCGCGCTGGTGATCCTGAGCAAAGGCCCCATAAAACTTGAAGATATCCTTACTGGAGCCACACCTGACACGCCCGTTACGCCAGATGTGCCGGTTACACCAGTCGTGCCACCTCAGCCAGAGCCAGAGCCAGAGCCAGAACCTACGCCCACTCCGGTCCCCAAGCCAACCCCTGCTCCGCGGCCCCCTGTCACACCTCCACTTTCAGACTGCGAAACGGCTGACACCGTCTACGGCTTCAACGCCAATACCGGCCAGCGTGGAACGAGCCTCTCGTCGGCCACAGACAAACCGGCTTTCAGCGTGCATGACCAAAAGGGCAATGACACCCTGGACTTTTCCGGTTTCACGCAAGCCCAGCGAATCAACCTGGCGCCGAATTCGCGCTCCAGCGTCGGTGGCTTGACTGACAATGTGTACATCACGCCCGACACCCTCATCGAAAATGCCGTCGGCGGCCAGGGCAACGACCGTATTGCCGGCAACAGCGGCGATAACGTGTTGACCGGCGGGGGCGGAGCCGACCACCTGACTGGTAATGGTGGCTTCAACACGTTCACCTACCATGCCGCCAGCGACTCCACGCGCAACAACCCGGACTTGCTCATGGACTTCACCACAGGCCAAGACAAGATCGACTTGAGCAGCCTGAGTAAAAACACACAGGTCACGCTCAACCACGTCAGTCAATACAGCGGGCGACCGGGCGATACCCTCCTGACCTTCAACCCGAACACCCAGCGGTACTTCCTCGCCATTGATCTGACGGGTGATCGCAAGACTGACTTTCTGATCAAAAGCACTCGGCCGATCTACAGCGAGGACGTCATTGGTCTGAACATTCAGGATGATGGTTATCTCTGACCGTTGCTGACAAGGTCCACGGTGTCAGCGCAATGCCCGTCGCAGTACCTTGCCGACGGTAGTCTTGGGCAACTCGGTACTGCGAAACTCCACATACCGCGGCATCTTGTAGCCCGTCAGGTACTCCCGACAGTGCGCAAGGATCTGCTCCTGGGTCAGGTTCGGGTCCTTGCGCACCACGATGATCTTGACCTTTTCCCCGCTCACCGCATCTTCCACGCCAATGGCCGCCACCTCACTCACGCCCGGGTGCATCGCCACCACGTCTTCGATTTCATTGGGGTACACGTTGAAACCTGAGACCAGGATCATGTCCTTCTTGCGGTCTACCAGGCGGATATAACCGCGGGCGTCCATCACCCCGATATCACCGGTGGACAGCCAGCCCTCGGCGTCCAGCACCTCGGCGGTTTCCTTCGGGCGCTGCCAGTAGCCCTGCATCACTTGCGGGCCGCGTACTTGCAGTTCGCCTTGCTCGCCGATATCCGCCAGCTCGCCATCTTCGCGAACAAAGCGCACCCAGGTCGATGGCAGCGGCACACCAATGCTGCCGGTGAATTCCATCTCGCGCATGCGTGAAATATCGATGGGGCTGATGCTCACCACCGGCGAACATTCGGTCAGCCCGTAACCTTCGACAATCGGTAGCCCGGTGACTTCTTTCCAGCGCTTGGCCACGGCGGTGTGGGTGGCCATGCCACCGGCGATCACCAGGCGCAGGTCAGAAAAGTCCCTAGCGCAGAAGTCCTTGTTCTCCAGCAAGCCGTTGAACAACGTGTTGACCCCGGCAATCCCGTTGAAGCGCTCTTTGCGCAGGATCATCTGCACGCGCTTCACGTCCCGCGGGTTGGCGATCAGGATATTGCGCCCGCCCAGGCACATGAACATCAGGCAGTTCACCGTCAGGGAAAAGATGTGATACAGCGGCAGCAGGGTCACGTTGGTTTCCTGCTTGTGCTGGTCCAGTTGGTCGCCGACCCAGGCCTTGGCTTGCAATAGATTGGCGATGATATTGCGATGGCTGAGCATCACCCCCTTGGCATCGCCGGTGGTGCCGCCGGTGTACTGCAGGAAGGCCAGTTCGTCGCGGTCCAGGCTGACCGGTAGATGGGTCTGCGCCCTGCCCTGTTTCATCACTTGATTGAAACGCAGCGCACCGGGCAACTTGAAGGCTGGCACCTGTTTCTGTACACGGCGCAGGATGAAGTTCATCGCCGCACCCTTAAAGGCGCCCAGCAAGTCGCCAATAGCCGCGACCACCACACGCTTGACGCTGCTGCCTGCCATGGCTTTTTCCAGGGTATGGGCGAAATTCTCGAAGATCACCACGGTCTCGGCGCCGCTGTCCTTGAGCAGATGCTTGAGTTCATGGGCGGTGTACAACGGGTTGACGTTGACCACCACTGCCCCGGCCAGGATCGTACCCAACAGGCAGATCGGGTACTGCAAGCAGTTGGGCATCATCAGCGCCACGCGGTCGCCCTTCTTCACACCCTGGCCCTGCAGCCAGGCCGCAAACGCAATGCCCTGGACCTGCCAGTCGGCGTAAGTCATTTCGGTGCCGATGCTGACGTAGGCCACCCGCTCGCGGAATTTTTCCAGGTGTTCCAGGAACACTTCGCGCAATGACGGGTAATCTTCGATCCCGGCATCGATGTCGGCCGGAACGCCGGGCAGGTAAGCGTTCAACCAGATGCGTTCGCTGTGTTCCAGGCTGATAGCGTTCATGACAGTGTCCTTATTGTTGTTTTTGACAGCGTTACTTTTCGACGATGGCGGTGATGCCCAACCCGCCCGCTGCACAGATCGAGATCAGGCCGCGACCCCCACCGCGTTCATGGATCGCCTTGGCCAGCGCCGCCAGTTGTCGGCCGCCGGTGGCCGCGAAGGGATGGCCGCAACCCAGGGAGCCGCCGTTGACGTTCATCTTGCTGCGGTCGATGGCGCCCAGGGGCGCGTCCAAGCCCAGGCGCTCGCGGCAATATTGGGGGTCTTCCCAGGCCTTGAGCGTACACAGCACCTGGGCGGCAAAGGCTTCGTGGATCTCGAACAAATCAAAGTCGGCAAAACTCAAGCCCTCGCGCTGGAGCATGCGTGGTACGGCGTAAGCGGGCGCCATCAGCAGGCCCTCGGTGCCATCGACAAAATTCACCGCCGCCGTCTCACCCGTGCGCAAATAAGCCAGCACCGGCCAGCCGTTGGCGTTCGCCCATTCTTCACTGGCGAGCAGCACCACCGAGGCGCCGTCGGTCAGCGGCGTGGAATTGCCGGCAGTGAGTGTGCCGTTGTGCCGGTCAAATGCCGGCGACAGGCCCGCGAGTTTTTCCAGACTGATATCGGCACGCAGGTTGTTGTCCCGGGCCAGGCCGCGATGGGGGCTGATCAGGTCGTCGAAGAAGCCGCGTTTATACGCCGCATCCAGGCGCTGATGGCTGGTGAGGGTCAGTTCGTCCTGGGCCAGGCGTTTGATTTGCCAGCGCTTGGCCATTTCCTCGCAATGCTCGCCCATGGACAGCCCGGTGCGCGGCTCGCCATTGCGCGGCAATAATGGTTTGAAGAACATCGATGGACGCACTTTCAGCAAGGTCTTGAGCTTGTCGCCCATGCCCTTGGCCCGATTGGCGGCGAGCAAGGTGTGGCGCAAGGCTTCGTTGATACCGATGGGCGCATCGGAGGTGGTGTCGGCACCACCGGCAATCCCGACTTCGATCTGGCCGAGGGCGATTTTATTCGCCACCAACAGCGCGGCTTCAAGCCCGGTGCCACAGGCTTGTTGCACATCATAGGCCGGGGTCTGCGGCGACAGCGTGGTGGACAACAACGACTCACGGGCCAGGTTGAAATCCCGCGAATGCTTGACCACCGCCCCGGCGGCAAACTCGCCCAGGCGCTGGCCGTGCAGGTTGTAGCGGTCTACCAGGCCTTGTAGGGCAGCGACCAACAGATCCTGGTTGCTGTCGTGGGCGTACACCGTGTTGGAGCGGGCAAACGGGATGCGGTTGCCGCCGATGATCGCCACGCGGCGGGTCGGGGCCGGGTTGAAGCTGTAGTCACTCATGCCTGGCTCTCTTTCCAAATGAATAGCCCACGCATATGGGGCTTGTCCCCAGCAAAATTGCGCACTTCGAACTCACGCCGCGGGCCGGTCACCGGGTGGTTCCACAGGGCGACCTGGCCGGGCAGGAAGATCGGCAACTTGAAGTCGCAATGGGCCTGGGCCTGGTCCAGGCCACCGGGTGGTTGTTGCGCCGCCAATGCGCGCCCCAGGGTCCACATGCCATGGGCGATGGCACGCCGGAAACCGAAGAGCCTGGCGCCGATGACCGAGGTGTGAATCGGGTTGAAATCCCCCGAGACCTTGGCAAAGCGTCGCCCCAGGTCAGCCGGCAACACCCAGCGTTGGGTACGCAACAAACCCTCTTCCTGCAGCGGCAAAGGGTCACTCCAGGGGTCGCCCACGGGGTCGTCGACGTCACGACGCAGGTACAGGCTGTCGCTTTCCCACACCAGGGCCTCAGCACCGTAGGCGCGGGTGGCGATACTCAGCGCCTGCCCCTTTGGATGGGCGACCCAACGCTCGCAATACACCTCCAGGCGCAGCGCCTGGCCCTCGTGCAGGCGTTGGTGCTGGCGAATGCGATTGGCCAGGTGCACCATGCCGCTGGCCGGGTACGGGAAGCTTGGCCGGGTCAGCAGCATCAAATGCAGTGGGAATGCCAACACATGGGGGTAGGACAGTGGCACGCCCTGTTCACGCCGAAAGCCACAGGCTCGGGCGTAAGCGGCGATGCCTGTGGGCGACAGCTCCACCGCCGAGCGCACAAGTCGCGCCGTAGGCAACGGCGGCGCGCCGTCGAGCTTGGGCTTGCGCAAGGCGCGCATGCCATCGAGCAACAACTGGGTGCGCGAGGGCGCTGGGTCGATAATCTGCGTGACGTAATCCATCGACTCAGGCTCCCAACAGGCTTTGGCCACACACCCGCACCACCTGGCCATTGACCCCGCCCGACGCGGGATGGGCCAGCCAGGCGATAGTCTCGGCCACGTCAATAGGCTGCCCGCCCTGGGACAACGAGTTCATGCGTCGCCCCGCTTCGCGGATCATGAGCGGGATTTTTGCGGTCATCTGGGTTTCGATAAAGCCGGGGGCTACCGCATTCACCGTGACCTGGCGAGCCGCCGCACGCGGCGCCAGCCCCTGCACCAGGCCGATCACCCCGGCCTTGGAGGTGGCATAGTTGCTTTGCCCGAGGTTGCCGGCGATACCGGAAATCGACGACACGCACACGATGCGCCCACCCGGGTTCAAACCCTGGCTGTCCAGCAAGGCCTCACTGAGCTGCAACGGCGCCTCAAGATTGACTGCCAAGACACTGCGCCAAGCGGCTTCGGTCATCTTGGCGATGGTCTTGTCGCGGGTGATTCCGGCGTTGTGAACCACCACATCGAAGGCGCCGTATTGGCTGACGTGGGCTTGCAACAGCGCGGCGGTGTCAGTGGCGGTAATGTCCAGGGGCAAGGCCGAGCCACTGACACTGGCGGCGGCCTGCTGCAACGCATCCTGGGCCTGGGGCACATCCACGCACACCACATGGGCGCCGTCCCGCGCCAGCACCTGGGCGATGGCCAGGCCGATGCCCCGGGAGGCGCCGGTGACCAAGGCACGTCGACCGGCGAAGGGCTTGTCCCAATTGACGGCAGTGTTGCCATCGACCGGTGTTTGCAGGCGCACCACCTGCCCCGATACATAGGCCGAACGGCGCGACAGGAAGAAGCGCAGGCTGCTGTCCAAAGCCTCTTCTGCATCCGGCGCAACATAGAGCAACTGCACGGTGATCGCCCGACGCAGTTCCTTGGCCAGCGAGCGCACCAAACCTTCGAGGGCGCGCTGGGCGATGGCCTGGGGCAAATCCTGGCAGTGTTCCGGTGCAGTGCCGAGCACCACTACCCGGCCATGTTGGCCGAGGCGCTTGGCGTTGGCATGGAAGAACAGGTAGAGCTCGTCCAGCTGCTGCAGATCGGCAATGTCACTGGCATCGAACACCGCGCCTTGCACCTTGACGGTGGACGGCGCCGTGAGGGTCGCCGGGGTGGCGGCAACAGTGTCGGTGGCGCTGAAGATGCGCTGCACCGATGCCACCAGACGCCCTGCCCCGGCGATGATCACCGGGTTGGCCAGGCCGGCCTGGCCACTGCGATGGCGTTGCAGCGGCAAAGGCTGCGGCAGGCCGACAGCCTGGGCCAGGCGACGGCCCCAGGGGGAATTGACGAATGAAAGGTAGTTGTCACTCATAGAGGGTTCCACTCACAACACAAATCCTGCCTTGTAAACCCGGTCAAACATGTGGGAGGGGGCTTGCCCCCGATGGCGGTCTATCAGGTAAATCTGCTTGGGCTGACACACCGCTATCGGGGGCAAGCCCCCTCCCACATTTGCACCGCGTTTTTCTTAGTTGACCGGGGCGTTTTCGCTTTGATTGCTGCGACGCTTGGCGGTCGGCTCCAACGCCTGCTTACGCTGCTGCAAGGCCTCCAGCAAACCAAAATCCTGGGGGAAGTCATCGACCTGAATGCCGTGGTCGGCGTATTCCACATAGCGCGCCAGCAAGGTGTCTTCGTCATCGCTGATCAAGTCCAGTGCCCGCGCCTTGACGCGCCAGACGGTGAAAGCCATGGCCGAGATCGGCAGCGGCTCGAGCAGGCCTTGCTTGATGGCGGGCTTGAGCCGAGCCTCGATCAACTCCACTTGGGGCAACAGACGGAAACCCAGTTCGCCATAGGCCAGCTTGTCGATTTCCGGACGCGGGATGTAGGAATTGGCCAGCAAACGATCGCGGGTTTCCCCTGGGGTCTGCACCACATCCGCCACCTGGGCCAACAGCCGATCCGAGGGTTTGCGCAGTGGAATGCCCAGCGGAAAGCTCAAGCCCCGCATCACCGCCGCAGCGGGTTTTGAAGGGTAGTTATCGAGCACTTCGGCCAAGGCTTCATGGGCACGCAGCAATGCGTCCTGGGCCGCCCAATGCACCAGCGGCAAGTCGGCCTGGGGCTGGCCATCGTCCTCGAAACGCTTGAGCACGCAGGACAGGATGTACAGCTGCGAGAGGATATCTCCCAGGCGCCCGGTGATACTTTCCTTACGCTTGAGGGCACCGCCCAACACGCCCATGGAAATGTCCGAGATCAACGCCAGCACCACCGACAGCCGATTGGCCTGACGGTAGTAGGACGCCAGCGCCGGGTCGGTCTTGGCCGGTGCCGAAATCAGCCGCCCGCCGGTCAGGGCATGCACCGCTGCGCGCACGGTGTTGGCCAGTACAAAACTCACATGGCCGAACATCGCGCTGTCGAAATCTTCAAGCGCCTTGCGCCGATCCGGGTTGCGCGCCGCTTCCATCTCGCGAAACACGTAGGGATGACAACGAATCAGGCCCTGGCCAAAGATGATCAGGCAGCGGGTCATGATGTTGGCGCCTTCCACCGTGATGGCGATGGGGCTTTGCTGGTAGGCACGGGCAAGGAAGTTATTGGGCCCCATGCAGATGCCTTTGCCGGCGACGATATCCATACCGTCGTTGACGATGATCCGCGCACGCTCAGTGACATGGTACTTGGCGATGGCCGAGATCACCGACGGTTTCTCGCCGGCGTCCAGGGACGCCACCGACACCTTGCGCACCGCATCGCAGGCATACAAATGCCCGGCCATGCGCGCCAAGGGTGCCTGCACCCCTTCGAACTTGCCGATGGGCAAGCCGAACTGCTTGCGCATCGCCGCATAGGCGGTGGTACCACGCACCGCGACTTTACCCAAGCCGACGTTGGCCGATGGCAGGGAAATCGCCCGTCCCGCCGCCAGGCATTCCATCAACATGCGCCAGCCGTTGCCAATCTGTTCGCGGCCGCCGATCACCCATTCCAACGGAATGAAAACATCCTTGCCGGTGGTAGGACCGTTCTGGAACACCGCGTTCAACGGCCAGTGGCGGCGACCGCTGTTCACACCTGGGTGGGACGTGGGGATCAGCGCGCAGGTAATGCCCAGTGAACCGGGCGCGCCGAGCAAACCGTCCGGGTCTTCGGCGCGGAACGCCAGGCCCAGCACCGTGGCAATCGGGCCAAGGGTGATGTAGCGCTTGTCCCAGGTCACTTTGAACCCCAGCACTTGCTCGCCTTCGTGCAAGCCTTTGCAGACGATGCCCAGGTCTGGGATCGCGCCCGCATCGGAGCCGGCATACGGGCTGGTCAGGGCAAAACAAGGAATGTCTTCGCCCCGGGCCAGGCGCGGCAGATAGTAATTGCGCTGGGCGTCGGTGCCGTAATGCAGCAACAGCTCCGCCGGGCCCAGGGAGTTGGGCACCATCACCGAAATCGCCGCCGCCGAGCAGCGGGTCGACAGCTTCATCACCACCTGGGAGTGGGCGTAGTGGGAGAAACCTTTACCGCCGTACTGCTTGGGGATGATCATGCCAAGGAACCCGGCATCCTTGGTGTACTGCCAGCATTCGGGGGACATGTCTTGCCAGACCTGGGTGGTTTCCCAGTCATTGGCGATGTCGCACAGGTTTTCCACCTCGTTGTCGAGAAAGGCTTGCTCCTCGGCGCTCAGGCTGGCCGGCGCCGCTTGCAGCAGACGCTGCCAGTTGGGTTTGCCGCTGAACAGCTCGGCGTCCCACCACACGGTGCCGGACTCGATGGCCGCACGCTCGGTATCAGACATCGCCGGCATGATCGTACGAAACAGGCCCAGGGCCTTGCTGGTCAGCAGGGCGCGGCGCAGGGGCTTGATCGCCAGCACCAAGGCCGGCAGCACCACCAGCACGGCGGCGACGGCAAGGCCCAGGTCGCCCACCGCGTTGAACAGATAACCAAACGCCAGCCAGATGATGCCGGTGCCCAACCACAGCGCGGCTGCGGCTTGTCGATACGCCAGGGCAATCGCTGCTGCGAGACCCACCGATAACCAGATAAGCATGGGGATACCTCTACTTGATTCAGGGCGTAAAGCCACACTACAAACTTCAAATCACAAATTCAAATTTTGTTTTGAAATTTTTATTTAACGCTTTGCCGAAAAAATTCAGGCTGACCGTGTCAGCCTGATAAAGAGCAAACAACGCAGGTCGCGAACGACCGTCTCGGCAAGGCGTTCAGTAGCGCTGAAGGCCTTAGAACTTATAAGTCGCCGACAGGCTGACCACGTCACCTGAAGATTCAGCCTTGCCGTCCAGTTGAGCCGCACCGAGACGATCGACGTTCTTGGTTTTCAGGTTGACCTTCTGGACGAATTGGTGCGAATACGCGGCATCCACTGACAAACCAGGCACAGCCTTGATGTCATAACCGGCACCAAACGCCAGGAAGTAGCGGTCACCGTCGGGGATTCGAGGGTCACGGGTGGAGTTACGCGTAGGGGTCTGGTCATACGCTACACCCGCGCGTAGGGTTAGCTCGTCGGTGGCTTTATAGTCGCCACCGATTGAGGTCATCCAGGCATTCTTGTAGTTGTAGGGAATGGCAACAATAGTTGAACCTTGGGACTTGAGCGTCAGGTCTTTGAACGAAGACCATTCAGTCCATTGAGCGCTTACACCCAATGTCCAGCGATCATTGAATTGGTGGACCCAGTCAATCGCCGCAGTAGCCGGAATATCCAATTGCGTACTGGCATGCGCGCCGTCCGGGAAAAGCTTAAGACCTGGATAAGCCATTTCAACCAGCGTTTCGCCGTTCGGACCGATAGGATTAGTCATTGCGTTACGGCCGATAGCATCCGTGTAGACGTTGTACTTACCGGTCATCTTGTTTTTGATTTTGGCGTGATAGTTCAAGCCCAACGTGTCTTGCGCCGTCGGCTTCCATACCACACCGCCAAACCAGCCGACCGAGATGTTGTCGACTTTTACGCGCATCAAAGAATGACCTACACCTGTAGGAAAACCGGTGCCTCCCAAACCTGGAGAGACATCCGCTGCAGCCAACAAGTCAATGTTCTGGCTGACGAAGCCCTGGCTGCGCTGGACGATGGCACCGCCACCGACCGAAAACTCATCATTGACCTTGAACGACAGCGAACCTGTCAGGCCGACGGTCTCGATCTTGGTGTCGACCGCAAAATCGCGCAGCTTGGAATCTTCGTTCCAAGTCGTTTTCATGCCTTGGGGCACGACCTGGCTCAAGCCAAAAGCAAAACGGTCGCCGATTGGAATCACCAGGAAACCGGTTGGCAGCCATGCGGTGAAACCGCCTTGCCCGCCATTATTGGTGTTAAGGGCTGGATCGCCCATGGTGCCCTGGTCATCCAATACCGGCGTATTGGTCACTGGATTACCATTGTGGTCATACGCCTGACCCGAGTATTTGATCTTGACCCGGGCATAATCGACAGTCTGTTGCGCGATGGTCGAGTCAATAAATGCCATGGCTGCCGGGTTGTTGTACGCAGCACTGGGGTCGTTCTTAAACAGTGAGCCGCCACCAAACGCACGACCCCAACCGGGCGCGCCGTAGGTCGGCGTGGAGAAGCCACCCGCCTGTACCGGGCCAGTGCTCATCAGTCCGCCTACCAATGCCAACCCGAGTAAAGTTCGGGTGTGTTGTTTTTTATTATTCATGTATTACCCCTATTATTATCGCAGCGGCTTATCCCAGCGAGCCCTGTCATTTCAATTCGCTATCGAGAGCGTCGGAAAAGTGAGCTCCATTCGTTCCAGCGTGCAATTCCCTGACAAGGCTTGATTAAACACAGTTAATTGATGGCTCGCGTAATTCCAACTTGCGTAAATCTGATTTGGGCCGCAATGGGTTGCAGGCAGACTTGTTATCGAAAAACCAACGTCATCGATAAGGGCAGAAGTCGAAGAGAAGGCATTCATCCGCCACCCCAAAATCTTAGGTTTCAGCAAGCTACAAAACCCCGGACCCGTAATGGAAAATGTATTGATATGAACCCCGGTAAAAGCGCTCACATTCCCCGCCACGGTAAGTCCGCATGTAAGTGGTGAGCCAAACGTAGAAGGCGTTCTTATCGTTAGTGTCCCAGCAGCACTGGTGAATGGACCCGCAGGAGAAAAATCCGCGGCGAGTGCCACACTTGCGAACCCTACGCCACTGGTCAGCAACAAGGTACTTGCCGCCCGTCGCAACAAACTACCCATAGTCAGTTCCCTCGACCTTGCGCTCCGTCAGCAGGAGCCTCCTTAGAGACCCCTGCCTTCACGGGTGATCAACCCTTACGAAGTGATGCGACTTATTGGACAGTCAACGTTGGCGCGGTTACGTCCAGGGAAACAACGGTGCAGTTGCCACTCAGAGACTGATTGGCAGCGGTCAACTTCTTGGACCCCGCATTCCAAGCCACGGCAATAGTGGTAGGGCCGCAGTTGGTAGCCGGAATCGAAGAGATCTTGTAACCGACATTGGTCACGGTACCGACAGTTGGCGAGGTTGCAGTCAGCACCCACGGAATATTAGTCAGCGTCGGCAGCCCGCACAGGCCGCCACCTGTCAGCGTTGCGCCATTGATCGACGCTACGCCGCCACTGACATTACCGGTGAAGGTAATGCCGCAGGTCACAGCGGCCCCGAAGGACGACGGCGACTTCACCACGATCGTGCCAGCACTGGTAGAGAATGGACCATCAGGAGTGATGGTGGCCGCACTGGCCATCGAAGCGGCACCCATGCAAACAGCCAGAGCAGTCAACGACACGAGAGTTTTCAAGCTTTTCATTGTTTTTCCTCACATGTTATGGCGATTCATTTCGCCAGGGGTAATGGCCATGATCGAGAGGTCACGGTGAAACTGCAGAACTTCCCTTTCCAGCCAAATTTCAATGCATCTACCGCTGCAACAGTCGAAACGCTTTATTCGACAACTTTGAAGTTGGGCGGCATCTTGATCGACACCGTCTTGATCTTGCAGTCTTCGCCAATGGGGACATTGGCGGCTTCCAACTTGCCAGTGGCGTTATCCCAAGTACCGTCGGCCGTCGAAGGCCCACACTTGCCGCCCAGGCCAAAGGCGTGCACATCCACACTGATCTTCGACATCGAGCCACTTTTTGTATCCTTGGCAACCAGCACCCAGGGCAGGTTGATTGCTTCAACGCGGCTGCACTTGAGGCCGCCGTCAAATTCGACTTTGTCGACATTTACCGATGAACCATCGGCTGCCACCTTGCCGGCCACCTTGATGGTGCAATCGGCGCTGATCAGCTTGCCTTTGGAGAAACTGATAGGCCCCTGGGCTGTGAAGGCACTGCCGGCGGGTTCGATCCGGGCCGCTTGGGCCTGGTGATAGACAATCAGGCCTATCGCAGCCAACAGGATATGTGTAGTGAACTTGGCAGGGCTTTGCATGGTGTACGTCCTTCCCTTTACATTATTTTTGTAGGGTCAAACCACGTTCTTGCACTAAACGCTCAATACCTGGGGCGATAAAAACCTGCGCGATACACAGATCCCGAGTACGCCCTGGCTGTTTAATTCATATCAAAACGGCTTGGCACTGCCGCTGTATTTCTCCAGATACTTCAAACGCTGTGACGGTTGAAGATTGGTCAGGGTGATATCCCCGGCATAATGATTGAGCACCCGATGGTCCATACGACGTCGCCACAAGTAAGGCACATAGGCCCAGACAATCATGCTCGCGTAACCATACGGAAGTTGCGGTGACTCATCGAAGTGACGCAACGACTGATAACTGCGCGTCGGGTTGGCATGGTGATCGGAGTGCCGTTGAAGTTGAAACAGAAAGATATTGGTGACAATCCGATTACTGTTCCACGAGTGGCGCGGCGAGCAGCGCTCATAACGACCGTTGGGCAACTTCTGGCGCTTGAGGCCGTAGTGCTCGACGTAGTTCACCACTTCCAGCAACGAGAACCCGTAGATGCCCTGGATGATCAGGAACGGAATCACCGCCGCGCCCAGCCAGGCAATCATCGCGCCCCACAACACCACGCTGTACATCCAGGCGCTGAGTACGGCGTTTTTCCAGTGCAGGGCCGGCAGGCCGAGTTTACGCAGGCGCTCGCGCTCCAGGTTCCAGGCCGATACGGCGCTGAACCACACCGAGCGCGGCAGGAACGCCCAGAAACTCTCGCCCAGCCGCGAACTGGCGGGGTCTTCCGGGGTGGCTACACGGACGTGATGGCCACGGTTGTGTTCGGTGTAGAAGTGCCCGTAGAACGTCGGCGCCAGGGTAACCTTGGCCAGGAACACTTCCAGGGGCTTAGGCTTGTGCCCCAGTTCATGAGCAGTGTTGATTGCGATGCCGGTGGCGGCGCCGGTGGACATCGCCATACCCAGGTAGGTGAACACACTGATTTCGCCGTGCAACTCGGTGCGTGCGGTGATAAATGCAGCGGTCCTTGCCAGCCAGCTTGACGGTTCCAGCGCAGCAGTGGCGTGCAGCAGGCCGCCGTTGATGATCCAGTCGATGCCGCCAGCGGCCAGCCAGCCGGTGATGACCACTGAGGCGATCACAAACAGCACGCCGGTGTAGACGATCCAGCGGTAGTAACTTTGGGACTCGAGGTTGCTGACGGCCGATTCAGGCGGGTTGCTGACGTCTTCGCCGAGCAGGCCATCGATCAACGGGATCAAGCCGAAGATCACCAGCACGCCGACCCACCAGAGTTGCTGCACGCCGGTGCCGATCGCCAGGGCGCCGGAAAGTAGCGGAGTTGCGAGGGGCATGATGCCCAGCCACCACAGGTGGCGCTTGCCGTCGGTCCAGACTTGCGAGGTTGCCAGGGTCTGATTCATGGCAACCTCCACACGCATTCACTGAACGCTTGGGCAGCTGAGAAGTTCACGGAGCGCTGACAGCTCCGAGACATTGACCATGCGATAAAAGGCGTTTTTTTCATTATTTTATTCGCTCTTAGGCATTTCAAAAATAATTTCAAATTACGCATTGAAATAATTTTTTTAAATAAATAGCGCGGAATCGTTAGGTCGTCAACTAGTTTCTCCAGCCCTTTTTTCCGTGACCGTACAGTCTCTTTTTCAGCCGCGTAGTCAGGTGTCTAGGGCAGGCATTAACGCCGTTGAACCGCGAGTCGGGTGGCACATTTATTTGCTCGCCAGGGCCACAGGTGGATGTAACTGCGTGACGCTTTCGCCGGGTCGAACGCGCTTGGCAATCTGCTCCACCAGCGCCGCCACTCGCTGCGTCGCGGTGATCGGCAACATGTGTCCACGGCCTTCCACGACCTGCATTTTCAACCCTGGCACCTTGCTCGCCAGGGCCTGGCCGTGTTTCTGGAAGTCGAGCACCTTGTCTTGCGCGCCATAGATCAGCCCGATGGGCAGGGTCAGTTGCGGGTAGCGCTTGACCATGTCCGGCAGGTGATCGTTGACGCGGTTGATCTCGGTAGAGGCCGCGTAGAAATTGTCGGGGCGCATGCCCAGCAACCCGCCGCCACGGGTGGCGAAGTCCGAAGGCGCAGCATCGGGGGCGAACACACCCTTGACCACCGCGTCCTTGGTCAGCAGGCCAACGGGCATGGTCAGGGTGTGGGCCATCCAGCGGCGCAACCAGGCCGGACGGATCGCCAGAGACAGAAATACCAACGGCAGCATGCGTTGGGGATGGGTCAAGGGCGCCACCAGCACCAGTCCGGACACTGCGTGGGGATGGTCCAGGGCCAGCGCCAAGGCAATCGCGCCGCCCAACGAGTGCCCCAGGACCAGCGGCTTACCCAGGTCGAGTGTGTTGATAAAGGCGGCGATTTGTCGGGCCTGGGCTGGCAGGTCTGCCGCCGTGCCACGGTGGCGGGTGGAATAGCCCGAACCCGGGCGGTCGAGGGTGATCACGCGAAAATGTTCACGCAGTTGCCCAGACAAGGCATAGGTCAGGTTGCGACTGCTGCCCATCAGCCCGTGGATCATCACCAGCGGCGGGCCTTTGCCCTCTTCGACATAATGAAAGCGCTCGCCCTGTACCTCGACGAAGCGCCCGTTGATCGGAACGACCGCTTCAATGCGCCGCGTCACCCAGGCACTCAAGCCCCATAACGCCGCGCTGGCGCCCACCAACACCCCCGCAGCCACTACCCATTCGACAGCCATAGCTCGGTCCTCTGCTTCCCTGCGGCTGGCGACCCGACCGGAATTGATCAGGGCCTCAGCCATCGTCCACGCCCTGGACCTAGACTTGATGCATGGCGTGTTCGCCCGTCGGACAAATGGCACATGCGGAACCTAGCGTAGGCGATTTTTTCAGGTAGATTATTTAAAATCTTTTTTAAAATAAATAATTCAATTTTCCTTTGCAATGGTGTTCTATCTAAAAGACAAAACAAAAACAGGAGCAGATTCGATGCCCAAGCGCGTTCTACGGATGAGGCAGCCTTTATGAATGCCTACAGTGATTCAATCGACATCGCCATTATCGGCTCGGGTTTCGCGGGCCTGTGCATGGCGATCAAACTCAAGGAAGCCGGGCTCACCGACTTCTTTATCGCTGAGCAGGCCGAGACCCTCGGCGGTACGTGGCGCGATAACCATTACCCAGGGTGCGCCTGTGACGTGCAGTCCCATGTGTATTCGTTTTCCTTTGCGCCCAACCCGGATTGGACGCGGCAGTTCGCGGCGCAACCTGAGATCCGCGCTTACCTGGAACAATGCGCCACGCGTTTCGAGCTGGCGCCCTACCTGCGTTTCGGCATGGGCCTGCAACGCGCGGTGTTCGATGAGCAGCAGCAACGCTGGCATCTGACGTTCAGCAATGGCCGCCAGGTCAGTGCACGGGTGTTGGTATCGGGCATGGGCGGCTTGTCGCGCCCGGCGATGCCGGACATCCCGGGGCTGGACAGCTTCAAGGGCAAACGCTTCCACTCCCAGCACTGGGACCACGACTACGCCTTGAAAGGCAAGCGCGTGGCGGTGATCGGCACCGGCGCCAGCGCCATTCAGTTCGTGCCGCAGATCGCGCCGCAGGTGGCGCACCTGGACCTGTTCCAGCGCACACCGCCGTGGATCATGCCCAAGCCCGACCGGCCGATTTCAACCTTCGAGCGCTGGCTGTTCAAGCACCTGCCGTTCACCCAAAAGCTGGTGCGCGGCGCCCTCTACTGGGCGCTGGAAGGGCGGGTGGTGGGTTTTGCCTTGCACCCACGGCTGATGAAGATGGTGCAGAAAATCGCCCTGCGTCACCTGCGCAGACAAGTGGCACGCCCTTCCCTGCGTAAGAAGCTGACGCCGGACTACACCATCGGCTGCAAGCGCGTGCTGATCTCCAACGACTACTACCCGGCCCTCTCGCGCAGCAATGTCGAGGTGGTCACCGATCGTGTGCTGCGCATCGAAGCCGACGGTGTGATCACCGCCGACGGCATCAAGCATCCCGCTGACTGCCTGATCTTCGGCACGGGTTTCCAGGCCAGCGACCCCTTGCCCCGCGGTTGCATCATCGGCCGCGACGGCATCGACCTGATGGACGCCTGGGGCGATGGCGCCCATGCCTACAAAGGCACCACCGTGCCGGGCTATCCCAACCTGTTCCTGATCGTGGGGCCCAACACCGGCCTGGGGCATAACTCGATGATCCTGATGATCGAAGCCCAGGTCAGCTACATCCTCGACGCACTGCGCCAAATGCAGCGCCAGCGCATCGCCACGCTAGAGGTCAAGCCCGCCGTGGAGCAGGCCTACAACCGCCAGTTGCAGGACAAGCTCAAGCGCACCATCTGGAACACCGGCGGCTGCCAGAGCTGGTACCTGGACCCACGCACCGGCAAGAACACCACGCTGTGGCCCGGCTCGACCTGGCGCTTCAAGCAGATCACCCGGCATTTTGCGCTCAAGGACTACCTTGCCGACCCGCTGCCGACGCCCGCCACACCGCGCCCTGCACCCGCGCCCCACTCCGCCACAGAAGGCAGCCTGTCATGAAGTCATTTAACGGCCGCGTCGCGGCGATCACCGGTGCGGCCTCCGGCATGGGCCGCGCACTGGCCTTGGCCCTGGCTCGGGAGGGTTGCCACCTGGCCTTGGCGGACAAGAACAGCCAGGGACTGGAGCAGACCCTGACACTGGTCCGGGCTTCGACCTTGGCACCCGTGACCGTCACCACCCAGGTGCTGGACGTCTCCGACCGCAAAGCCATGCAAGCTTGGGCGGCCCGTTGTGCCGCCGAGCACGGCCATGTCAACCTGGTCTTCAATAACGCCGGGGTGGCGTTGTCTAGCACCGTGGAAGGCGTTGATTACGCCGACCTGGAATGGATCGTCGGTATCAACTTCTGGGGCGTAGTGCATGGCACCAAGGCGTTCCTGCCCTACCTCAAGGCCAGCGGCGATGGGCATGTGATCAACACCTCCAGCGTGTTCGGCCTGTTTGCCCAGCCCGGCATGAGCGGCTACAACGCCACCAAGTTTGCAGTGCGCGGCTTTACCGAAGCCCTGCGCCAGGAACTCGACCTGCAACGCTGCGGCGTCTCGGCCACCTGTGTGCACCCCGGCGGTATTCGCACCGATATCTGCCGCAGCAGCCGCATCGACGCGAATATGACCGGGTTCCTCATCCACAGCGAGCAACAAGCCCGCGCCGATTTTGAAAAGCTGTTCATCACCGATGCCGATCAGGCCGCCAAGGTGATCCTGCAAGGTGTGCGCAAAAACAAGCGCCGCGTGCTGATCGGCCGCGACGCCTATTTTCTCGACCTGCTCGCCCGTTGCCTGCCATCGGCCTATCAAGCGCTGGTGGTGATGGCCAGCAAGCGCATGGCGCCCAAGCCACGCAGGCCGGTATTTGAAACCAACGACGAGTCCCATCTCTGAACAGGAGGACGCACCATGTTGCCGATCCGTCGCGATATCCGTTTTGCCTTGCCTGCCGAGCGCATCAAGAACTGGCATGAACAAGGTCCAGTCATCAGCCATTTCTTCAATGCCCTGTCGCTGTTGTTTCCCCAGGGCGAGCTGTTTTTCATGGACAGCGTGCGCCACTACCGTGGGCAGATCGACGATCCAGAACTGAAAAGGGAAATCCAGGGGTTTATCGGCCAAGAGGCCATGCACAGCCGCGAACATGTGGCCTACAACGACCTGCTGCAAGCGGCCGGGCTACCGGCGCACACCCTCGACCGGCGCCTGAAATTCTTCCTCGACCTGCAGAAAAAACACCTGCCACCAGCGTTCAACCTGGCAGTAACCATTGCCCTTGAACATTACACCGCGATGCTCGCGGAAATCCTTCTGAGCGACCCGTCGCGCTTTGGCGACTCGCTCAAGGGTTACCAGCAGATGTGGTACTGGCATGCCCTGGAAGAAACCGAACATAAAGCCGTGGCGTTCGATGTCTGGAACCGCGTCATCACGCCCGGACCTGCACGCTATCTGCTGCGCACCGGGACCATGCTGACCACCACCCTGATGTTCTGGTTGGTGGTGCTGGATTTCCACGTACGCCTGCTGATTGCCGACCGCACCTCGGGTGGCAAGCTCAAGGGGTTGTGGCGCATGGTCAAGTATTTGTATGGCCCCAAGGGGGTGTTCCCGCGCATGCTGCGGCCGTGGCTGCATTATTTCAAACCGGGGTTTCATCCTTGGGATCATGACAACCGGGCACGCCTGGCGGGGATAGACGGGCTGGTAGAAGAGATCGAGCGGACGCGGCACGGGTATGAGTCGGCGTAAGAGCCGAACGTAACCACGATGCGCAGCGAGCCGCTCTTGATCTTGATCTGCTTTTGATCTCAGGCGCCCCGTCAAACCACGCTGGCCGGAATTCGACAGGGATTTGGGGGGTAAACCGGCAGGGATGCCGGTTTAGCCGCCCCGCGCCATGGATGGCGCGTGGCGGCGGCCCCCCAAATCCCTGTCGGATTACGGGCACACCGAGCCTGGGCGAGGTGCCGAGTGGTGGGGCAAAGCGTTTTTGGTTACTTTTGGCGCTCTTCCAAAAGTGACCCGCTGTAAGAGCGGAACCAATATTGGCCGTTACCTAAACAATGGATATGTACTCGGTCTGATCCAACATCCTGGTCAACTGTCAGGCCGCCATCGGGGTAAGCCCCCTCCCACACTTGTACCATGCGGCATCAGTTATATAGCGGTCAGCTGTCAGGGCCCAGAGGAGGCAGGCCCCTGCCACATATGGATCAAGCCAACGCCGCCCGCTCACGCACAAACCCCGGCAACTGATCCCCCGGCAATGCCTTACTGAAATACCACCCCTGAATAAACACCTCAGGCCCCGTACTCAGAAAGCCCAACTGCTCGGCAGTTTCCACCCCCTCCACCACCACCCCCAGCTTCAAGGCCTCGCAAAAACGCAACATGCCGGTCAGCAACTGGGCGCCCTTGGGCTCACGCTGGGCAACCACAAAACTGCGGTCAATCTTAATGAAGTCCACGGGAAACTGGTGCAGGTAACTCAAGGCGGAAAATCCAGTGCCAAAATCATCGAGGTACACCTTGGCACCCATGGCTTGCAGTTTTTCGATGGTCTGGCGCGTAGCCGGGATATCACTGACCAGCGCGTCCTCAGTGATCTCCACCGAGACCCAGCCATGGGCCTGGGCAAGAATGTCCACCAGACGATCACCATAGGCCGCGTCCTTCAAGGTGGAACTGGAAATATTAATGGTCATCGGCAATTGAAAACCGCCCTTCTTCCACTTCTGATACTGGCGCACGGCCTGGGACGCCACCCACACGTCCACATCCGGCATCAGCCTGGCCTGCGCCAGCCATTGCAGGAACTCCCAGGGCGAATGCACCGTACCTTGGCTGTCCCGGGCACGCATCAACGCCTCGCACCCGGTGCACAGGCCGGTGCGGGTGGACACCTGGGGTTGGAATTCAAGGTAGAACTCGTAATCGCTGATCTGCTGGATGCGGCTCAACTCAACGGCCTGTCGTGCCGAAGTCCTGTGGGAGGCCAGCACCGGGTCGAACTCCAGCAGGCGGCCTTTTTCTTCGAGGCCGCGAAAGGTCATGTCCAGTGATTTCAAGTACACCGTGCCACCTTCGGCGGCTTGGCGATGCATTGCCCGCACGTAGGGCGCATACACCAGCGTGCCCACGCCTAGCAGCACCAACTGCAGCAGCACCGCCGCCAGATCACCATGGGTGCTGAGGTAGGCATTGAGCAGTACCGGCGCGGTAAATGGCACGCTGGCCACGGCCGGTGAGACCCAGCCCAGCTGCACTGCCGCCAGCGCCACCACCGTGTTGAATGCCGGCACCAGCGAAAAGGGGATGAACAAACGCGGGTTGAGAATGATCGGCAACCCGAACAACAGCACCTCGCTGACGTTGAATAACGACAGCGGCAAACTAGCAATAGCCAGCAACCGCATGGACTGGCTCCTGGAAAACAGCAGGATCGCCAGCAGCAGACACAATGTGGCACCGGAACCACCGATAAACGCAAAACTACCCAGCAGACCGCTGTTGAGCAGGTACAGGACTGGCTCCCCCGCCGCCTGCGCCGCGCCATTGAGCACCACGGCCTTGTCCAGCACGTCGAACAGCGGCTGCATGGCATACACGCCGTGAATGCCGAAGAACCACAGCAGCGAATTCATCAGCGTTACAAAGAGTCCGCTGCCGTAGGGCGCTTGCAATGCATCGAGTACTTGAGGCCCCTGCCATTGCGCCACATAAGGGATCAGCAGCAGCAACGACAGCAGCAGCACCAACGACACCGCAGTGATCGCACCGGGGAGCACCATATTGATGGTGCCCTTGAGGTTATGCCCAACCAGGTCTTCGTTGACCAGCCGCGTCCAGCGAAAACGGTGCAGCCAGGCGATGGCGGGCACATTGATCAAGGGTGAGGCGATAGCTATAAACAGTAGGAAAGTGGCCGAAGCCCTGGGGGATTCGCGCAGGACAAAGGTGGCGACCACCACATGGACGAGGCACAGGAACGCCACCGGCAACTGTGGCAGGCGGTGCCGGATCGCCAACATGTAACCGATGGAGGCCGCGACCAGCAGGGGGATCACCGAACTGATCTGGTTATGCAGCCCTGCCAGGAACCCCACCACCTGCTGGTTGAACCCCAGCACCCGGGCGCATTCGGACAGGATCAGGAAACCGGCCGATACCAGCAGGCAAGGCAGGATCCATAGCAGCCCTTCACGAATCGCACGCAACGATTCGGTGCTGGCCAAGACTGCCAGGCGCTGGGTAAGGAAAAGTCTGAACAGCGTTTGTGCCATGAGCCGCCCTCTGCCCGTCACCTTACTGCCGCTGAAAACCAGGGCCGGAAACCCTCGCTAACGCTACACGTCCTGATGGTGGGAGTGAAAGCCTTTTGCCCACGACTCTCAGGCTTTTTCGGAACTATCTGCGGGGTTGCTACACGAATTCTCTACTGAATTATCGAACTTTCTGACTTGAGTCATCCCCTAAGCCTATCTGAGTCGGTATCATCCGCGCCTTTCTGCGTGTCAAAGGATGTTACAACCTGCGTAGCAACGGGTGCGCTCAGGGAATCTAGCCTGGAACGACAACAGGCATAAAGGAGAGAGCCTTACTATGCAAGACAAGCGTCCAAGCAACATGCGTCCCCTATTTGTGACCATCCTGCTCTGGTTATGCAGCGTGGTGCTGCTGTTCGTGATCAAGAACGTCATTGAACTGTTTACCGGGCCCGTTGCCGAGACCTGGGTAGACTTGGCATTGGTGCTGGTCGCCTACCTGACGTTCTTTTTGCTCGCACCGTTGCAGAACTGGATGCGGCGCAGGTCGCGCAAACGCGCTCGACGTCACATCAGCAACCCTACGCCCGATGCCGGGTCCCGGCCTTCCCATTAAGGTGTACGCCGTTGTCAGCACCCAGTGATACTTACCAGCTTGCACTGGACAGATTCCTGCGCGAACACCCGCACATCGCCAGTGAGCTGGACAACCTCAATCCGCTGGCGGCCCAGGCCAGGGGCGAAACCCTGGCGCAGTATCGCGCCGAACGCCTGCACGAAGCGTTCGAAGCACACGCTGAACAGCAGCATCTGTTCGCCTGGGAACTGACGCTCAAGCTGACGGCCGAGTCCATCGAGGCCTTCGAGGCGCAACGCCGCGAGGTGCATAAGGAAGTCGCACAGATGGCCGGCCTGGACTGGGTCGAATACTGTCAGTTACATGACTTGATGGTTTGACCCTCGCCCTACAGATACCAACGCGACTGTTTGCAACCGATCACCTTGCCTAATTCGGCGGCTGTGATGGTTCGCCGTTGCGGGTCTGTTGCCAGCGCCAGTCGCAACGCCGACCAGCAGCGCCTGGGCAGTTGCCTCGGGCAGGTCAATCTATCCATCGGCGTGTGCTTGCCAAGACGCTTGCCGTGAGCCAATTCGTAAATGATGCAGGCCACGCCATACACGTCGGCGGCAGCGCTCAATACACCGCCCTCGCGCAGCTCCGGCGCTGCATAAGCGGGCGTCCAGGCATTGAACCGGCTGCGACTCAGGCACGACAGGCTCGCCACCTGCGCTTGTGCGTACCCCAGGCCAAAATCGAACAAGCACACCCCCTCCTGTCCCACCATGACATTGGCCGGCTTAACGTCGCCGTGCAGCACATTCTGTTGATGAGTGTAGGCCAGGGCGTCCAGCAACTGCAGGGCCATGGGTTGCAGCTCCCGCCAGGGCAAGCCGTCGGGGCACTCCAGGAGCAGCCGGTCCAGGGTCACGCCTTGCAGCCACTCCATGGTGAAAAACGCGATCTGGCTCTGGGTATCGACCTCGAACGAAAACATCCGCACCACACGCGGGTGCCGCAGGCTGCGCGCCAACGCGAATTCACTGAACAACAACACATGTGCATCCGGGCACTGGGCAAAAGGCTCGGCCAATAGCTTGAGTGCCATAGGCGAACCCGCCTCGCCTAATTGTTCGTGCAACAGGTCACGCGCACGATACACCACACCCATCCCACCTTTGCCCAGTACGGACTCAAGGTGATAGCGCCCGCCCAGCAAACGCGGCGGCTCACTCGCCGGGCTCAAGGCTGCACCACTACAGCGGTCAGGTCATCCCGTGCCGCCCCACGCAACGCCCCGGCAAACAGCCGCTCCAGCGCCTGCTGCGGCGCGCCCAGGCGTAACGCTCGGCCCAGGTCTGCATGACTGAGCGTCTGGTAGAGGCCGTCACTGCACAACAAAAACACATCGCCCGGACGGGTACTGAGTTCCAGTACCTCCAGATGCAGTGGCGAACGTGCACCAATGGCCCGGGTCAGGGCCCGGGCGCCAGGGTAACCCCGGGCTTGGGTCGCACTGACTTGCCCCTCGTTGATGAGGCCTTGCAGCAGCGAATGGTCCCTCGACAACTGATAAAGGCGCTGCCCACGCCATAGATAGCAGCGACTATCCCCCGCCCAGAGACAGGCCGCACGCCCATTCTCAAGCAACAACGTCACCACCGTACTGCCCATGGTGGCATCAGCGCTTGTGTCAGGCCCGGCTCGGCAACTTCTCAAGCGCTGGTTGACGCCTTGCAAGCTCTTGCGGACCGCGTCGATGCGTTGATCGAGGTTGCCCCGGGCCGACACTGAAGCGAGGCTGCTGACCACCCAGCGGCTGGCGACATCTCCATGTCGATGCCCGCCCATCCCGTCGGCCACTGCCCAGCAGCCATGTTGTGGGCAGTCCAGGAACGCGTCTTCGTTGCGCAACCGCGCCTGCCCGCGCTCGGTGCGCCCGGCACTGCGCCACTGACGGGGCCCCTGGCTCACAGTTGCTGCGCCAGTCGGAAGGTGCGCCAGGTGCCGATGTCAAACGGGCCAGGTGTACGCTGGCTTGTCAGCAGGTAATTGGCACGCAGTCCGGCGAGGTCCGCCTTGAAAATCTGTGTGTTTCGCCCGTTTGCGGGCTCTTTGTGCAGCAGATCCAAAAAGCGGAACAGCGACCACGCGCCTGCGTTTTTCTCGATCCCCAGTGGCCGTTGGTTCACGCCTCTCTCCAGGACAAGGCTGCTGCGCCCATTGTCTGCATCGGTTGGCCAATGGAACGCCATGGGCACGATCGGGCCGTGGCGATACTCCAACTGCTGGTCGCCAAACCGCAGGATCGCCCGGCTGACTGACTGATCCAGGCTGTAGGGCGCCAAGGTAAACCGAACCGACAGATCACCCTGGTCCGGGGTGAAGAAGCCACGGCGGATAACCTGGGCCTTCATCAGTTGATCCAGTAGCGAGCGCGACACCGGCAAGCTCTGACCATCCAGGCCACGCAACCGATAGCGGACCCCGTCGACACTGACGAACGGCCGCAGATACCCGTCGTAAAAGCGTGCCATGACCCCATTCGGTTTGAAAAACTCATGAAAGTCATTAAGGGCGACCTCGCTGGCCGCATGGGCATCGAAGGGATATCGCTGGCGAATCGCCTTGGCGTAGAGGCTATAAACCTCGCTCTGGTAACGCTGGTTGACATGCACATAAGCCCGTTCCAACAAGTGCTGCCAACTGACATCGGCCACCCCCTCAAACCAGCCCGCAAGCGGCAACGGCAAGCGCGCGGCAGCATTACGCAGGTTCCCTATCACATCCTGCTGCCCCTCCATACGCCCCTTCACCCTCAGGAACGCCGCCTGCTCCGGTGCGCTGTCGCGGTTCAATGCCGTCAGTTGCAGGTGCAGCTCATCCAGCAGCCGCAATGCCTGGGACAGCGCCACACCGGGGTCCTGCTGCTCGTCCAGCAACTGGTGCAAGGGTTCAAAACGCCGTTGCAATGCCCGCCGGCCGGCGTCGGGAAGGCCCGCCTGCGCCAGCGTCGCCTTGGCTATCCCCCCTAGTTCGCCCGAGCGCTGGGCCGCCTGGTCCAACAGCTGGTGACCCGGCAACAGGCGAGTGTTTTCACGCAGTTGCTGCAATAGCTGGATCAAGGGGGACTGGGCCGACGTCAGCGCTGTGAGTTGCTCGGCATCTTCGCGCAGGTTGTCGGTTTGCCGCAGCCGGACGCGGCCGAGCGCCCCACTCCAGGCATCGGCATATTCACCGAAGTAACGCTGCTGCAATTGGATCATCAGCCGGCGCAAATCCTCGGAGCCCAAGTCGGTGGCCTCCCCCAGCACCCAGTTGTCCTGGGCAATGGTATTCACCAGCCTCGGGCCTTGAGCATCAAGGAACTGCACATAGCGCTTGGTATAGAACCCGGGAATCGGTGGGTCGAACGCAGCAAATACCTTACCTTCGGCCAGGCGCAAGGGCTCCAGGTCGCGTGCCTGCTCGCGCAACACCCGATACACCACATCGGCCAATGATTCCCCCCTCAGGGCTTCGCGGGCCTGGGCCACAAGGTTGTCATCAAGGGAAGCTACGAACGGTCGTTCAAGCAACCGTGCCAAGTGCTGGCCCAGGCGTTTGCGGGTCGACAGGTCTGCGGCAAAGCGTACTGCCCAATGGCTCGTCAGGTGTCGTGCCAACCAATCGTTATTGCGACGCTCGCGCACGTTGAGCATCAGGTATGCGCGCAGGTGATCCAACAACTGCTCGCGGTCTCCAAGGCTGGCACGCACCTGCTCTTCAAGCTGGGCCTTTATCCACGCCAGCATGCGCTGTTGCAGCGCCTGATCATAAGCCTGGGCGACCCATGGGCGGCTCAGTTCACCTTGGTACAAGCCGGCGCGTTCAATCAGGCGCACCTCTGCCGACGCAGGAAAAACCTGGGTTGCCGCCAAGCGTGCATCCAACAGCTGCAGTAGCGGCGACGCGTCATCATGACCCTGCGGAACGGGTAAGACGGCGGTTGTCAGCGCCGCCATTTGCGCCAGTCGTTGATGATTGCTGGAATAACTGTGCATCCACAGCGCTGCGGCACTGCCGAGTACCAGCGCCACAGCCATTGCCAGCAGCCCCTGGCGTCGCCGGATACGCTGCTGCTCCGGGGCCTGCAAACCTGCAAGGTCGGCCTCGGCAAAGATCACCCGGCTGAACAGGCCTTGGACAAAACGAGCGTGCTTGTCGCCGGCGCAGGTCAGGTAGAAGCCGCGCAGGCCGTTGACGCGCTGGTAGCGATGAGCCGAAAAAGCCGACTCAATGAACAGGCAAATACGCTCGCCTATCCGCGCAGCCTGCTGCGGGAATTCAAGCATCAGACCGCGGCGCTCGAGATTGCGCTCCTGGTGCAGGCGGCTGATCAGTTCAGCGTTCAAACGCTGCAACAACTGCTCGACGGCTTGGCGAACCTGCGTGACGTCAGTCGCGCAGCTGCCATCGAGGGGCTGGCCCAGCACATCGTCGGGTGCCTCCCTGAGCGGCACATCGAAAAACTCGGTGAAGCCCGGCAATCGCTCAGCCTGTGTCAGCACCAGGTAGATCGGTACGTCCACATGCAATGACTGCTGAATGTCCTGCATGCGCGACTGCACATGCCGCGCATGCTGATCCAAGTCGTACTCGGTGGTGGCCAGCAACGCGTCCACCGAGAGCGTCACGACCACGCCACTGAGCGGGCGTACGCTGCGCCGCCGCCGGAGCCTGTCCAGCAACGTCGCCCACCCTGCTGCATCCACGGCACTGTCGGGTTGGCTCAGGTAGCGTCCAGGGGCATCGATCAGCACGCCGGCATCGGCGAAGTACCAGACACAGTGGTTGTCCAATGAACGCGTGTCGGCGTGATCAAGCGGCCACTGCAAGCCGCCTGCTGCCAGCAGCTGCGTCTTGCCACTGCCCTGGTCGCCGATCATCAGGTACCAGGGCAGATCATGGCGCCAGCGCGCGTTGTGCATCCCGTAACGGCGAGAAGTCCTGAGCACCTGGAGCGCTTCCTTGAACCGACTGCGCAGGTGTTTCTGCTCGTCCTCCACCCATTTCAAGGCTTGAGGGGGCGCCAGGCGTTCTGGTCGTTCGCGCCCACCAGCCCGTCGTCCGTCGACCACCACCATCGCCACCCCCCACAGCAGGAATAACACGCTGATGCTGGCCAGGCGGGCAGTCGGACCTTGCCAGAAGCGGTGGTCGGCTACCGCCAGCAGCGGCCCGAAACACCACACCAATACAGCGCTGCAAAGCACCAACAGAAGGCTCCAGACCCAAACCCGACACAGCACGGCGCCAACGCCCTTGAAAAATGCGCTCATTGATTGCTCCAGCGTTTACAAGGGCGTGCGGATCAGGTCCGACGCCAGGAATTGAAGGGGTTGTAACGCATGAGCACGCTCCTGGCTCAGCAGCCAGGCGAACCCCGTGTACATCGCCAGCAGACAGGCCAAAGTGGAGGCCACCCACCACGCGGTCGGGATCACACACAACCGCCTGCGCCGCGCCTGCCCAAGGGGGGGCGGTAATACGGGCCCTGTCGGCGCATCCCCGCGCACATGCCTGATCTGCCGATACAA
This sequence comes from Pseudomonas sp. rhizo25, assembly GCF_031931935.1. Lineage (NCBI taxonomy): Bacteria > Pseudomonadati > Pseudomonadota > Gammaproteobacteria > Pseudomonadales > Pseudomonadaceae > Pseudomonas > Pseudomonas sp. rhizo25. Next base: position 50,590 of record NZ_JAUJXA010000003.1, on the reverse strand, counting down.
GGCATCGCGAACGGCTTCGACTTGCAACACACCTCTCTCCATGACCCGGTATTTCCCTTCGAAACCCAAGGACAGGCACAGGTACATCAGCTCGAGCATGGCAACGTGCTTGAGCGGATCACGGGACAGTCGCTCCAGCAGTTGGAAAACCTTCTCGCCCCCGAAGGTCTCGTTATGGAAGCGGCTCAACAAGCTCATCTTCGACCAGTCGCTCTGCGCCCCCCAAGAGGTGGTGACGACCGCCTCATCGAGAACGCTGCACAACACATAGCGCGCGGACATGACCTGGTTGTTTTCAACACCACCCTGCAAGGCACGGGTTTCGAATTGAGTCATCGCCAATGACAACCGGTCGTTGAGCATGCCCAGGTCTTCGCGCTCGGCGCTGACCTTGAGTCGCACAATTTCCGACAATAACTCTCCGGCTGCGGCGACCATCGGGTTGAGCCCCGCGTTGAAACTCTGCGCGTCAAGCAAATGGCCCGCGTAGATCATGCGGTCCTCAAGTTGCTCGTAGCGCGGCGGCGACGGGAAGTCCGTCAGCGGCCCCTGTACTGGCCCATGGCTCTCGCGGTCGAGCAGGACGGTTTTTTCATCTTGTGAGTAGTCGCTGTCCATGGCATTCAGTTCCTGATGGCCCAAAAATCGAGTTCAAGCCCGACGAACTCACCTCCCACATGGAAAGCGAAACCACCGGACTGCTCCAACTGCGCGATATCGCGGGCGCTCATGTCGAGCATGAAATAGGTCTTGGCGGCATGAAACGGAATCTGCCGCGGCGCCACCGGCAGTGGCTTGACCTTGATCCCGGCAAGATGCAGGTTGACCAACTCCCGTATGCGCTCTACCGGCCCAATCTTCAGATGAGCCGGCAGGCGCTGGCGCAGTTCCTCTGCGTCACACTGCGCCCTGGCGGCCAGGATGAATGTGGCCGCACCGAGCAATTTCAATTCGCTCACCGGACACACCAGCACGCCGTACTGGCGTTGCTGCAGGGTCAATTCGATAGCGTGCTGTTCCAGCACCATCGACAACACCGCTCGCACGGGCTCCATCAGCCCGCGAAAACTCGCGCCCTGGTCGCCATGCCGGTAATGCACCTCCAGTTGCGCACGCTTGCTGTCGTTGGCGAAGGTCGATAACTCGCCAAGCATCGACACCAACGCGCGGAACACCGCTTCAGGACGCACCTGGGGCTGGCTCAGGCGGTGACGCAGTTCCAGCTCTGTGCGATTGATCACTTGCAGCATCAACAAGTCACCGATTTGCGCGCCAGCGCCGTTGCCTCCGGCACGGATCCGCGCCGCAATGGCATCGCCTCGGCTGGCAAGCAGGCCGATTACCTCCTTCAGGCACGACGCCACATAGCCATGCGCCTGCACAAAAATGAACGACGGGAGAAAGTCCGTATCAAGGCTCAGGCCCCCCTCGGCGCTGGAGTTCAGCACCTGCGCGATCTTGAGTTTGACAAAGCGCTGGTCGCTCTGGTGCTCGCCCAGCAGCAGACGCAAGTCGGGGCGTGCGCAGTGCACCAGGCAAAGCGAATCCACTCCCACGTTGCTATCCCCCACTTCCACTTCACAGCTCAGGTAACGCGCCAGGACATCGCTATGCTGCGGTTGGCGCACTTCGACCTGATTGCCGCTCGCCAGGGGCAGCGCCAGGTAAATCCCTTGCTGTTCCGTATTCGGCGGCACCTGCAAGACCAAGGGTTCCATGGCTGCGCTCAACTCAAACAGGCTGCCGTCCGGCAAGACGCCGCTGGCCTGATTGACCACCAGCTTGCCCAGGTTCAGGTACTGCACGTTGAGGTCCAGCGTCAGGAAACCCCAGGCGTCATTGCCCAGCAGGCGCGTCTGATCAAGTTGCTGGTGGTAATAACGGTCGTTGTGCTGCAAGTGCTGTGGGCGCAACAGCATGCCTTCCTGCCAGATGACTTTATGAATCGGCATATCAGCGCGCCTCCAGGTCAGGCAAATGGCCGGCGACCCGAATGCCGGCCCCGTCCAGCACCAGCTCGGCCCGTGTCAGTTGCCGGGCGGTGACGGGAATCAGCAGCCGCCAGCGTACATGGGGCAAATCTCGATACGCCGCCAGCACACCCACGAAGCGACTGTCAGGCCCGACCCTGAGTTTGAGCGCCAGGCCGTCGCCGGGGCGCAGTTCAACTTCCTCACTGCTCACCCAGTCCTTGGGCAGCACCTGCTCAGCGTGGCCATACAGGCTGAAGAAGTCGGCATTCTCGAAGGCCACGCCATGGCGCAGTTCAATCAGGTGGACCACCACTGGAGAGGGCCGACCGTGCAGGTCTGGGTTGACCTGTTCGCTGGCGGTCAGCACCAAATCCAACTTGGTCAGCGTCGAAAAAGGCGAAATCGCGCTGCAGCCTGCCAACGGACCGAGCAGGAACAGCAGGGCTGCAAGGGTAATTCGATGCATGACTCTCATCCTGGGAAATCCATATGCAAGGCGCCAATCAGGCGAACCTGCTCCTCGTAGGCCTTGGCAAAATCACCTTCCAGCGGACGCCGATTCAGTTGTTCATCCGCCGCCAGCCGCTGGTAGTAACGCTGGTAAGCCCGCCAATGCCACGCATCCGCAAAAAATCTGGGCGGCCTGCCCTGGGACTCAAAACACCCCAGCAGGTAGCTGGGCTCGAAGGCGGTCCTGGCGTTACGCAGCGTGCTTCGGCATGCGGCCAGCAGGGCGGCTTGGCGCACTTGCAGGTCCCGATGGGCCTGGACGATCGCCCGTTCAGCGGACAACTGGCCCAATACCTGCGAACCCAGCATTGCGGCTAGCGCAGCCCCCGTATCGGGGCACACCTTCAAAGGGTTCTGGGCCAGGTCCAGACTGGCACCTGGCGCCGAAGCAAACTCGCTGTTCAGTTCGTCACAGGTACGCAGCGTCTGTTGCAGGCCATTCACGCCCAGGTGGAACAGGCGCGCCACCTTGATTGCCAGGGCTTCCCGGCCGGACCTCTCGAGGGTATTCAGGTCGATGCCCAACGCTGTTGCAAACTGCCCCCAGAACAGCTCGTCGGAGGGCGCCGCCACCGCTATCGGGTCCACCGCGCCAGGCGCCACCGCGGGAACGACCGGGCAAGGCACTACCAGGTGTTCCCGCTCGGCGCCCTGGCTGTCAATCCACATGCCGGGCTCATCGACTATCTCGCTCAATGCCTCCAGGTCCTCCGAGCGGGCTCGACGCGGGTGATCATGGTCGAGCGCATGCAGAGGATCCAAAGACAGGAACGCATCATCTGGAATCGGCCCCCCTGTGATGACCCGCTGCTCGCTGCCGTGGCGGGGCGCTTTCAGCAATTGCGCGCGTATCGTCACTGGCCCAAGGTCAAATACATCGCCATCACTGATCAAGCGCGCCTGCCCTTTGCGCAGGCGTTCTGCGCTGCCCGCCATCCCGGTCCCATTGCGGCTGATATCCGTCAGGAAATAGCGGCCTCCACGATAGCCGACCAAGCCGTGATGACTGGAGAGCACGCGGCTCGGATCGGGTATTACCCAGTCACACCCGGAGCCGCGGCCGATCACACCGCCTGTGCCGTCAAATACTTTGCGGGCCAGGGGTATGTTTTTTGCGCGTTCGACTTCACAGACCTCAAACACCAGTTGCATCCTCTGGCCCCCTCCATTCATCGGCCACGGGGGACCGCCTGGGGGTCGCCCAAAGGACGATACTCGGCATCGTCAAAGACGGTGTTGGCGTTACAGCCGCCCAACAAACACAGCACCAGCAAAACGGCTTGCAACGGACGATCAGGCATCCGGTTTCTCCCTCAGTCAAAATCATGTGTGCCATTCAGCGCTCTTCCCTGGCACCGCCAACAGGTATGTTCAAGCGTGCAAGCCGGTAGAGCAGTGTGCGCCGTGCCACCCCCAGCTCCCGCGCGGTACGGGTACGGTTGCCGTGGTTTTTGTGCAGGCAATCGAGCAGGAACACGCGCTCGACCCGCTCCATACGCTTGCGTAGCGTCGCGTCGTCAGCCGCCGTCGGCGTCAGTGGCATCGACAGGTGCAGCGGTAGAACCAGGTTGTCGTCACACATCAGGACGGCGCGTTCGACCAGGCATTTGAGCTCGCGCACATTGCCGGGGAAACCATGGCTCGACAGCTGGTCAAGCGCAGCGTTCGACCACTCGACCGGCGCCCTGCCCAACTGTGCACAGGCCTGATCGGTGAAATGCCGGGCCAGTTGCAGCACATCGCCGTCACGCTCACGCAGTGCGGGCAATTGGAGGGGGAACTGCGCAAGCCGGTAATACAGGTCTTCGCGAAAGCGCCCCTCGGCGACCATGGCCGCCAGGTCGCGATGAGTTGCGGCGATGATGCGCACATCGACCTTGTGCGCCGCACTGGCGCCCAGCGGACGAATCTCGCCTTCCTGCAGAACCCGCAACAACTTGGCTTGCAATAGCAGCGGCATGTCACCGATTTCATCGAGCAACAACGTACCGCCGTCGGCAGCGTCAAACAGCCCCGCATGATTGCGGTCTGCACCGGTAAACGCGCCTTTGCGATAGCCGAACAGCTCACTCTCCAGCAACCCTTCGGCAAATGCTGCACAGTTCTGCACGACAAAGGCCCTGGCACTGCGTGGGCCCGCCGCGTGAATGGCCCGGGCCACCACCTCCTTGCCAGTGCCGGTCTCGCCGAACAGCAGGACGGTGTAAGGGGTATGCAGGACTTTGCTGATCAACTGGCGCGTCTGTGCCATGGCTGCACTGTTGCCGATCAAACCGTATGCCCCGTCCAACGGCACAGCCTGCCTCGGCGGCGCGCCAACCCTGGTGCGCATGCCGCGCAGCACATGCAACCGCTCCACGGCAAAACTGCCCAGTTGGCCCAGGGATATTGCGTAGCCGTGCAACTGGACCGGGCGTTGGCTGGCGCACAACAACACTCCGGTAAGCCGGCCAGATCCGCTGAACAGCGGCATGCTCAGCAGTGCACGCCACGGTGCCGGCGACATAGGCAGGAAGCGGGTGTCATAGCAACTGCCTTGTACCTCATCGAGGCTGAAGGCGGCGCGCTGGTTCAAGGTGTAGTGCAGCAGCTGTTGATTGCGCGGGTCTGCGCGTGTGCATGCCGAGTCCAGCGAAGGCCCGTCGGGATAATGTTGGGCGACCAGCTCCAATCGGTCGCTCGCTTCATCGAACAGATACAGCTGGCTGAGCTCGCACTGGGCCAGTTGCGCGACGTCCGCCACGCATTTCCCGGGCAGCACGTGTTCATCATGTTCAAATCCCAGGCGGGTGAAGCAGACGGACAGCGCATCGACAGTGAATGCACACGTGCCGGTCAGCGCTTGCATATCCTCATTAAGCATGGTCATCAGTCCCTAAAAAATGGCCGGCAAGCGTCACCGCGCCATCGGCTCGCTCATGGTTCAGCCAACTGGTCCAACCCAGGCGGCAAACGTTGTCCTGGCCAATGTGCAGCGCCTTGATTTCGCTGCGCGCCAGCACCAGGCGCAGGTCATAGTCCAAAGGGCTGCCAGTAGCCAGGCGCACCAGTGCACACAGCGGCTGATGGGCCTTTCCGGTCGGCAGGAAGTCGTGAAACCGTTGCCAGCCCAGCGCCTGCAACTGCACCCTGAACTTGCCGCAGCGGTCCGCAACCTGCTGCCCCAGGACCAGGTCCTCACCGAGTGCACAGTTGGCGCGCCCCAGGCCGTTGCGCTGCACAGGGTTGATATCAACCCGGCGCTCGACCCATTGCTCGATGAACAACGCGTCGTGCTTGAAGTAGTGACGCAGCACGGACTCGACCACGGCAGCCGAGCGCGCTCGCAGGCTCAACAGCCCCAGGTAAGGCAGAAGGTGTTTGCAGTCCAGTTGCGATGCACGCCGTATCGCGTCGCCGCCCAGGCCGATCAGCGCAAACATCTGCGCGGAGAACGCATCGTTGGCACCCGTCTGGAAACACGCCCGATAGCGATATTTACGCCAGATCGGCAGCATCAGACGGTGCAGACGGTGATGAAACATATCCAGAAAGTCACGGGTAGGATTGCCCCCTGGTTGCTCAGCTAGCGCCTGTTCAGCATAAAACGCCGGCAGTGGCGACCCTGCGCCGAATAACCCCAGCACGTTGAGGCGCAGGCGGGCACGCAAACGCCCGTGGTCCATGAAGAACTCCACCCGGTCAATATCGTGTGCCGCAAACCCCAGGCTCGGGTTGGCCTGGAATTCCAGTTGGTCGTACAACGCATCTTCGTCCAGCAGCGGATGCGCCTCGCGCAACCGTTCGGTCACCTGCAAGACCGCCTGGAACAGCGTGTACTCGCGGATAACACGGCAAAGCCGGGTCAGAGCAGGGGTTGCTGGCCCGTCCGGGATGGCCATAGATACACGTCTCCTTGTGTGCTGAGGACCCGCAACTCGTGATACGAATTGAGGTTGGCATAGAGTGCAAAGAACTGATTGATGACAGAGGCAAACAGAAACAGGTCGCCGTGGCCGACGAAGCCTTGGGGATCGACGGTCAGGTCGATGCGCAGCCCCCGGATGGGCAGCCCGCGGTGCAGCCGGTCCACCGCCTCGTGGCGAATGGAACGCAACGCACCCAACCTTTTCTGGCTGACCTTGAGTGCCTGTCGATCGTGATAGCGCGGCAGGTCGTAGGTTTCGAGGACCACTTTCAAGGCGTTGATATCGGTCAACGACAGATAGTTGAGCGACATGTTGCTGATCAGCCGCCACAGGAAGTCTTGTTCCAAGGGCGGCGTGAAGCTCGCGGTAGGCGTCGTGATGTTGTGAAACGTCAACGACTCCGGTGCCTGCTCGCCGGGCTGGTTGATTTCGCCTAGACGGATCTGCTGCGCCAGGTTGCTATTGGTACAGGTCAGTTCTATCGACAACGTTTCCTGGCCCTGCGCGCGCCGCGTGCCAAAGCCCATCCAGGTCTCCAGCCCGCCATGCTGCACCGAGGAGCGTTGGCGAATGCTGTAGCTGGGAGGTGCAGCCAGCGATTCATGGCTTGCATCATGTTCAAAGGACTCGAAAGGCACATAGGCTTGGTGACCCAACCCACCAGGGCGCCACCCAGTGACCCGATCCACGGAGAACACACTGGCGTGCCCCGGCGCATATCCACCGGGCATCAGGAGGTACTCGTCCTGCTTGCCGTCCAGGCGAATGGGAATCGCGTCTTGATTGAACAGGTTGGCGATAGGCGTGCAATACAGCTTCACGTTATCCAAGCTCGGGCGCAGGCCATCGCGCCCCTGCGTGTGCAATTGGAAACGCACGACCATTCCGTGCGCCTGCTTGAGCAGCTCGCGGGGCAGTGTGTGCAATACATTCAGTCCTTCAACGTCGACAAACAGGTACTTCTCGGGAAAGGCAAAGTACTCCTGCAGGTGGCGATAACCACCGAACGTGTTTTGCGGGTAAGGCATCAGCGCCTGTTCCGGGGCAAAACCCACTGGCTGAACCTGGCCGGCACTGAGATGCAGCGTCACGGGATGTCCATCGGCGGTGTTGAGCGGCAAGCCGTCGTGGCCCGACAGCAACACCTGGATACCGTCAAGATGGCGCAGCAGGCCAAGGTACAAGCCCTGGCTGACGTAGTGGTCGCCGGCCAGGTGCAACCGCAACGAATCAAACGCCAGGTCATTGAAGCTGCCTTCTGCGCTCATGGTCAGGCGCAGGTCCAGCCACGCGCCTTCGGCTTGGCACCGGTACTCCAGGCCGCTGAGTTGCAGGGCCATGACGTCGGTGGCATAACAGGTACGAAAACGGCAACGTTCACCTTGTATCGGCGTGCTTTCCACCGCAGTGTCCCGCGCCACTCGGACGCTGGGTCCTGCACGCTTCAACGGGTCAAACTGCAGGATGCTGAAGGCCGGAATGGGTCGCATATAATTGGGCCACAGCAAATGCATCAACGAATGCGTCAACTCCGGCAGTTCATCATCGAGCTTCTGGCGCAGGCGTCCGGTCAGAAACGCAAAACCTTCCAGCAAGCGCTCGACGTCCGGGTCCTGGCCGGCCTCTGCGAGAAACGGCGCCAGGGCAGGATTGCGCTCGGCAAAGCGCCGCCCAAGTTGGCGCAGGGCACTGAGCTCGTGTTGAAAATAACGGTTAATGGTCATCGACACAGACCTTGATTTGTCCGGCATCCGTCAGGCGCGCCTGGAACACGACGGGCTGGGTAGTACCGTCGATGACCAACCCGGCATCAATGGCAAATGCCAAGGCCAAAGGCTCGCTGGCAGCGGGTAAGAGCCTCACACGTACGTTCGCCAGCCGCGGTTCATAGGCCTGGATGAACCGCTCGATCAGCAGCCGTGACTGGGTCAGGGACTCATGCAGGCTCAGTTGCATATCATTGAAGTCGGGCAAACCATAATCAGGCAGCGCCTGGACGCTGCCTGCGCGGGTGCTGAGCATCCTGCCCAAATGTGCGGCGACGGACGCAACGGGGCACGCGCGGGTCGACGCATCGCGTTCAAGCCGTTCGAACAGGCTGTTGTGGGGGGACATCCCCTGGCCTCTGCTCATGCTTTATCGAGCTTACCGACCAGGGACAAGGTGAAGTCGGCCCCCATGTATTTGAAATGCGGGCGCACGCTCAGGTTGACCCGATACCAGCCAGGCTCGCCCTCGACATCGCTGACGACGATGCGCGCAGCACGCAATGGGCGCCGCCCCCGCACTTCGGCACTGGGGTTTTCCTGGTCCGCCACGTACTGGCGAATCCATTTATTGAGTTCCAGCTCCAGGTCCGTGCGCTCCTTCCACGCCCCCAATTGCTCGCGTTGCAGCACCTTGAGGTAATGGGCCAGGCGATTGACCACCATCATGTAGGGCAACTGGGTACCCAGCCGATAATTCAACTCTGCAGCCCTGCCCTCTTCACTGGTACCAAAGGACTTGGGTTTCTGCACCGAGCTGGCGGAGAAGAACGCGGCGTTATCGCTACCCTTGCGCATGGTCAGGGCGATGAAACCTTCTTGTGCCAGCTCATACTCGCGCCGGTCCGATATCAGTACCTCGGTAGGAATCTTGGTTTCTATCTCTCCCATGCTCTGGAAGTGGTGCAGCGGAAGATCCTCGACGGCCCCTCCACTTTGCGGGCCGATGACATTCGGGCACCAGCGAAAATGCGCGAAACTGTCGGTCAGGCGCGTAGCAAAGGCATAGGCGGTGTTGCCCCACAGGTAGTGCTCGTGGCTGTTGACCACGTTCTCCTGATAGGTAAAGGTCTTGACCGGGCACTCAAGGGGGTCGTACGGGGTGCGTAGCAGAAAGCGCGGTGCGGTGAGGCCCATGTAGCGGGCGTCTTCGCTCTGGCGAAAACTTTGCCACTTGGCAAACTGCGGTCCTTCGAAATGATCCCGCAGGTCTTTCAGGTCCGGCAGCCCGGTGAAGCTTTCGAGGCCAAAGAAACTCGGCCCCGCGGCAGCGATAAAGGGCGCGTGGGCCATGCTGGCGACACTGGATGCGTATCGCATCAGCTTCACATCGGGGGCACTGGGAGAAAGAAAGTAGTCGGCAATGATCGCGCCCACCGGCTGGCCGCCGAACTGGCCGTATTCGGCACTGTACGCATGCTTGTAGAGCCCGGACTGAGTGACTTCCGAGGAGTCCTCGAAATCGTCCAGCAGGTCCTGGCGCGAGACATTCAGCAGCTCGATCTTGATGTTTTCGCGAAAGTTCGTGCGCTCGACCAGCAACTGCAGCCCTCGCCAGGAAGCCTCCAGCGCCTGGAAATCGGGGTGGTGCAGGATCTCGTCCATTTGCTGGCTGAGCTTGGTATCGATCTCGGCAATCATCCGGTCAACCAGGCGTTTCTTCACCGGTTCTTCGCGGTTATGCGGCTTGAGCAGCTCTGCGATAAACGCCGACACACCGCGCTTGGCAATGCCATAGGCCTCGTCGTCAGCGCTCAGCAATGTCTGGGCAATGATGTTATCGAGGATGCTGCCGGCACCTGGGGTGTGTACGATTTGCAGTTCGTGTTCGATCGTGGTCATGCTCTCAGTGTCCTTTTACTGAATAGGTTCGGCGTGGGGTCCGGGCAACCCCAGCTCGGCCAGGACCTGGGCGCGGCAATCGCCATTGGCCAAGGCCTGTTCAATGGCTTTGCGAAAGCTCGGCGTATTACCCAGCGGGCCCTTGAGCGCCACCAGTGCTTCACGCAATGCCATCAGTTTTTGCAACTCGGGGATCTGCTCGACCAGGTTCGCGGGATTGAAGTCCTTCATCGCGTTGATCCGAACCTGGATCGCCAACTCCTCCACGCAGGCTTGCTCCTGGAGGCGATTGGGCACGCTCAGCGTCAAGTTCAGCGCTTGTTTGGCCAGCACGTCGTCGAAGGTGTGCTTGTCGATGCCAATGGGCTTGCGATCCTCGAGCTTGCGCAGGTCCTCGCGCTGGGTGAAATCACCCAGCACCAGCAACTTCAACGGCAGTTCAACGTCCTCTTGTGCGCCGCCGATGGCCGGTTTGAAGGTGATGTTGATACGTTCCTTGGGGGCTACCGAACTTCCTTTAGCCATGGTGCTATTCCTTTTTGACAGGGCTTTATTCAAGTACTGCTTCGAGATCGAGTTGGCATAACCGTCTATGGAGAGACTCCTTGCACTCGCGTATGCCGTGGCCTTGTGGCAACAGGTCATAACATCGGTACAGGCACTGGCCCACTTGCAGGGCCAGTTGCGGCTCCCAGCGTTCCAGGCCGTTACGCTGCAATTCATCTTGCAGCTGCTCCAGTTGGCCCCTGGCCAGGTCGTGCTTGCCCGCTTTCACACACAACCTGGCCAGTGCCAGGCGCCAGTGAAAACGCGCGCGCTCGCCGGGCGCGGCGTGCAAGCCCTGCTTGAGCACCACGACCGCTGCCTTGAGCCCCTTTGTGCGCAAGCAAGGCAGCACCGCCTCCAAGGCCGCCTCCCAGGGCTCGCGGGAAGTGTCTGTAACGACGGTTGAAGGCTCGCTGCGGTGCAGATGAGGCCTGACATGGAGCGCAATCCACCCACAGGTGGCAGGGTCGGCAAAGGGTGTGCCATCGTCGAACCGGTACTCGGGCAGGTTCGGCAGGCGTTGCAACAGCAGCGCGAAATGCATTTCCAGCTCGGTCATGGCCAGGTCTGCGTGCAGGGCCTCAAGGCACTCCCAGGCCATGCGTAAACCATCGAACCAGAACATTGCGCCCGTCAGGCTGACTTCTAGCTCAAGCAACAGCTCGGCATATTGGCCTTGGCCCAGACGCTCCTCGTAGCGTTTGAGCTTGTCGGCGGCCAGTGGGCGCAGCGCCGTAACCCGCTCACTGTCGGCATCGGGGTAGTTGATGAGCGTCATCCACGCCAAGGTCCGGCCCAGGCGTAAGGCACGCGGATCCCTGGTGTCCTGGCGCAACCACCAGGCACACAAAGGGCGGGCCTGCTCTTGCAATGAACGCAGCAGCCTGTGCGCGTCCTTTTCGTTGTCAATGGGTTGCCCGGGTTGGGGCAACTGGGTGGTTACCGGCTTGACGGGAGCGATGGCACCCACGACGACCTCAGGTTTGGCACCGTCTTGTTCGGTGCGGGCCAGGCGTTCCGACAGTTGCCTGCGGACCGGCAACAGCTGGGGCGCCTCATTGCCAAGCTTTTGACCCCACAGCTGATCAAGCCGCACGAGGTGCTCAAGCAGGGCCTGCAACACAGGCACCTGCTCGGCAACACAGAGGTTCTGCGCAAACAACGGCTCAAGGCGCAACACCAGCCAGCCCAATGCGGCCACGCGTGTACGCAACTTGCTGGGGTGAACCTGCGCCCAATGGTGCTCACAAAGATTGCGCAGCAAACCGAGACCGGCCAGCAACCCAGTGAATGAATGACATTGATACAGAGCCCAGGTCAACCAGACGGCCACTCGCAGGTCCTTGGAATGCTCGCGCAATAAAGACTCGCTGAGCCGGCAGACCTTCGGCCAGTCAGGTAGCCCTTGCGCATGAATCGATCGGGTCTTGCCCAGTTCGTCCTCGAGGGTTTCAAACTCCCCGGAGAAACGCATGTCGTCACCGGTAAAACTGTCAGCTCGACAAGGTACTTTCGCAACTTCCTGATAATAATCGAACAGCTTTTCGGAATATTCCATTTCGTCGAACACATCACCTTCCAAGGCAAGACAAGAAACTTTTAATATTATTAAAAAACGTATCAGAGCAAACTTTAACTTCCGTTAAAGTGCTTACTGGAGGCTGTGAACCTTAGCCATAAAAAAAGCGATCAGCAAGCGACTGATCGCGACTTAAGCATTGTCCTACGCCCGTTATATAAAGGGGACCGCGCAGTTATTTGCGCAGTGCAATCGGAGAAAAAACCGCGTGCCCCCTGCACTAACTGATCCATGGGCGCGAGCAGACAATTGCGCACACCTGCGCAACAACAACCTCTAAAAACCAATTATTTCCCGACAACTTCCTGCTCATTCTTTTTATCAGCCTTGCCGACTGCAGTTTTATTGAGCCCCACACTTTCAGGCACGTTTCTTGTAATAGGCAGCTGCCGGTCCGGCAACTTAGCCGTTCGGCATACCTACTCAACCAGGCAAGGAAAACCATCATGCCAACACCCGCGTACCTCTCTATCACCGGCGTCAAACAAGGTTTGATCACGGCAGGTACATTCACCCAGGACTCGGTAGGCAACATTTATCAGGAAGGTCACGAGGACCAGATACTGGTGCAGGCGTTCGCTCATCAGGTAATCATTCCACGCGACCCGCAATCAGGGCAGCCAACCGGCCAACGCGTGCATAAACCGATGATGATCAGCAAGGTCTTCGACAAATCATCACCGTTGCTGTTCAGCGCGCTGACTACCGGTGAAGAAGTGTCATGCCGCCTGGAATGGCTGCGCACCTCTTCGGCCGGCACCCAGGAGCACTACTTCACCATTGAACTGGAAGGCGCAACCATCGTGGACATCCAGTCGCGCATGCCCAGTTGCCAGGACCCTGACAACGCCCATTTCACCCATCTGGAGGAGGTGTATTTCACCTATCGCAAGATCACCTGGACCCACGAAGTGGCGGGTACGTCGGGTTCGGACGACTGGCGTAGCCCGGTAGCCGGCTAGCAGCGCTTGAAGCAGGAACGGCTGTCGGGGAAGGCGCCGTTCCTGCTCACGAACTAAACCATCGCCAGCGGGTGCTTACGCTTGGGCGCGCCAAACACACGATCAATCGCTTCAAGGTCGTGCTCATCCAGCGCCAGGGCGGCCGCCCTGGCATTGAGTCGTATGTGTTCGGGGTTGACCGCCTTGGGGATAGCGATCACGCCATCCTGGCGCAGGACCCAGGCCAGGCACACCTGGGCCGGTGTCACCTCATGGCGATGGGCGATCTGCTTGAGGGTTGGGCTGGACAGCAGCTCACCGCCCTGGGCGATCGGACAGTAAGCCATCAGCGGCAAATGATGCTGTTGCCACCATGGCAGCAGGTCGAATTCGATCCCGCGTTCTTCGATGTTATAGAGCACTTGGTTGGTTGCGCACGCTGGAGATGCAAGCTCCTGCAGGTCCGCTACATCGAAGTTGGAAACGCCCCACCGGCCGATCTTGCCCGCCTCGCGCAAACGTTCGAAGGCTTCAACGGTTTCTTCCAGTGGGTACTGGCCGCGCCAGTGCAGCAGGTACAGGTCAATGTAATCGGTGCCCAGGCGTTGAAGGCTGGCTTCACAGGCGCGAGGCACGCCGTTGCGGCTGGCGTTATGGGGGTAGACCTTGCTGACCAGGAACACTTGGTCGCGCTTGCCGCGAATGGCCTCGCCGACCACCTCTTCGGCGCCGCCTTCGCCATACATCTCGGCGGTATCGATGAGGGTCAGGCCCTCGTCCATACCCAGTTGCAGCGCGGCGACTTCGGCGCGGCGCCGACTCGGGTCTTCGCCCATGCGCCAGGTCCCCTGGCCGATGACAGGGACGGGAACGCCGGCCAGATCAATGGTACGCATGACAACCTCCTGGTGAATTCGCGGATTAACACTGTGGCACTGAGCGGACAAAAGGGTTCAATCCCAGTATGGTTGCCCTCTCGCCAGTCGCCAGGAATCACCCGCAATGCTGTTTGTCGTCATGCTCGGGGGCAAGCACCCACGGGCCAAAATCGAGGTGCACGATGTGGTGTTCGCAGTGGCAGACACCTTGCAGGCCACCTACCCACAACTGCGCGATGCCTGGTTCGGCAGCTCCAAGGGCGTGCACATCGATTCGTGGATGGCGGTGGATGGCGTCGACGGCTGGAAGGTCGAACTCAGCCCACTGGCGCCCCACGGCGATGCCCATCACCTGTACTTCATCAACCTCGGCGGCTACGAGGCCAAGCGCTTCGGAGAAGATCATCACTACCTGCTGGTGGTCGCCCGCAACAAACGCGAAGCGATGAGCATGGGCAAACGGCAGATGTTGCGCCAATGGTCCCAGGCCCACACCGACGCGGTCATGGATATCGACGATTGCCTGCCGATCGACCTGGTGGACGGGCGTTATGTCCATCTCGTACAAGGCCCGCACGCCGCTATCGTCCAGCACAACGACTACATCGTGTTGCCCTGAACCCTGGAACGCGTTCGGAGCGACTCAAACAAGTGACGGGAACTTTGCCAGGAAATAACCGACTGAATCCGGTAGGCTCACCGTTTTTTACTCTAGGAGTTATTCCCCATGGCCAAAGCCACCGCCCGTCACATCCTCGTTGCCACCGAAGACAAGTGCAACGAACTCAAAGCCCAGATCGAAGGCGGCGCTGATTTCGCAGAAATCGCCAAAGCCAATTCCAGCTGCCCATCCAGCCGTCAAGGCGGTGACCTGGGTTCCTTCGGCCCAGGCCAAATGGTCAAGGAATTCGACACCGTAGTCTTCAGCGCACCGGTCAATACCGTGCAAGGTCCGGTGAAAACCCAGTTCGGTTATCACCTGCTGGAAGTCACCAGCCGCCAGGATTGATTCAATCCGCGCTGATGCTATAAACAACGGCCCACCCCTTGGTGGGCCGTTGTGCATCTGATGACTGGCGATGCCCCGGCCGTTAGCGTACAAATCCTTATTCTTCTTCACCCGGCGCTCAAGGCTGATAATGCGATTGGCTTTTTCATCTCTGCTCTCTTCCACCCTGGCCCTGTTGTTGGCCAGCACTGCGGTGATCGCGGCCCCGCAAACCTACCTGACGGTCTACGGCGAGCCGGCCAAATACTCTGCCGGTTTCAGCCATTTCGACTATGCCAACCCCGATGCGCCCAAGGGCGGCAGCCTGCGGCGTTCGGCGCTGGAGGTCGGGCGGTTCGACCATGTGCTGCCGTATATCGACAAAGGCATCGGCGTTTCCCAGGTCGACGGCTGGGTGTATGCGCCCCTGGCCCTGCGCTCGCTGGATGAGCCCTACACCGTCTACGGCCTGGTAGCAGAAAAGATGGAGCGCGCCGACGACGGCCTGTCGCTGCGCTTTTACCTGAACCCCAAGGCGCGTTTTGCCGATGGCACGCCGATTACCGCCGAAGACGTGCGCTACAGCTTCGACTTGCTGATGACCCAGGGCAGCCTGCGCTTTCGCACGTTGTTCGCCGACGTCAAGCATGTCGAAGTCGAAGGCGAGCGCCAGGTGCGCTTTGATTTTTCCAGCAACGAGAACCGCACCCTGCCCCTGGATATCGCCACCTTGCCGGTGTTCCCCGAGCACTGGTGGAAGACCCGTGACTTTGCCAATGGTGGCGGCTACGAAGCCCCACTGGGCAGCGGCCCGTACAAGGTCAGCAAGATCGACTCCGGCAGCACCATCACCTTTACTCGTGATCCCGACTGGTGGGGCAAGGACTTGCCGGTCAGCCGTGGCCTGTACAACTTCGATCACCTGAGCCTGGAATACTTCGGCGACACCGAGGTGGCGCGCCAGGTGCTGCGCGGCGGCGCCTACGATTTCAACCGTGAGTTTTCCGCCACCGGTTACTCTATCGGCTACAACGGCCCGGCCCTGGACGATGGCCGCCTGCAACGTGCGCACCTGGCCAAGGAAATGCCGCAACCTGCCCAGGGCTATGTGTTCAACGTGCAAAAACCGATATTCAAGGATCGCCGTGTGCGCCAGGCCCTGGCGATGCTGTGGGATTTCGAATGGGCCAATCGGCAGATGATGCGCAACCTGTACATCCGCCAGCAGAGCTACTTCTCCAACAGCCCGTTGGCGGCCACTCAGTTGCCGACCCAGGAAGAACTGGCGATCCTCGAGCCATTGCGCGGGCAGATCCCCGACGAAGTGTTTACCCAGGTGTTCAAGGCCCCGGTCACCGACGGCAGCGGTATGATCCGCGATAAACAACTGCAAGCCCTGGCCCTGCTGGAACAGGCCGGCTGGAAACCGCTTGGCGACAAGCTCGTCAATGCCGAGGGCGAACCGCTGGAGTTCACCTTCCTCAATGTCCAGAACGGCCTTGAGCGCCTGTTGCTGCCTTACAAACGCAACCTGGCGCAGATCGGCATCACCCTCAACATCCGCCGCATCGACTCCTCGCAATACGTCAACCGCCTGATGGCCCGGGACTACGACATGATCGTCACCGGTTTTCCGGTCACCACCTCGCCGGGCATGGAGCTGTACAACTACTTCGGTTCCGCCGCCGCGTTCGATTCGGGCGCCAATAACTACATCGTGCTCAAGGATCCGGCCGTCGATACGCTGATCAATGGTCTGGTCAAGGCCAATACCCAGGCGCAGATGCTCACCTACGCCCATGCCCTGGACCGCGTGCTGCAATGGAATTACCTGTGGATCCCCAACTACTACCCGCCTGGCACCTCCGCCGCGTGGTGGAACCGTTTCGGCCGCCCGGCGATCGAGGCCAGGAACGACGAAGCCTTGGAAACCTGGTGGGAGGTCAGCCCCACGCCGCTGACCAATGAGCAAATGCAAGCCGAGCTGAAAAAACGCGGAGGGGCCCGCTGATGCTTGCCTATATCCTAAGGCGCCTGCTGCTGATCATTCCGACGCTGGTAATCATCCTGCTGGTGAACTTCGTGATCGTGCAGGCCGCCCCTGGCGGGCCGGTAGAACAGGCCATCGCCCATCTGCAAGGCATCGGCGGCGGTGGTGTCGCCGGCGCATCCGGCGAAGGCATCAGCGGCTCGCGGGCCAGCCGCGGCCTGGACCCGAAGTTGATCAAGGACATCGAAAAACAATACGGCTTCGACAAGTCCGCGCCGGAACGCCTGTGGCTGATGCTCAAGAACTACGCCCAGCTGGATTTCGGCAACAGCTTCTTTCGCGGCGCGACGGTCACCGACCTGATCCTGGAAAAGATGCCGGTCACGATTTCCCTTGGCCTGTGGGCGACGCTGATCACTTACCTGGTGTCGATCCCCCTGGGCATACGCAAGGCCGTGCGCCATGGCAGCAGCTTTGATATGTGGAGCAGCACCGCCATCGTGATCGGTTATGCGATGCCGGCGTTCCTGTTCGCGATGTTCCTGATCGTGGTGTTCGCCGGCGGCACCTCGCTGAACTGGTTCCCGGTGCGCGGGCTGGTCTCGGAAAACTTTGCCGAGCTGAGTACGGTGGGCAAGATTGCCGACTATTTCTGGCACCTGGTGCTGCCGGTGACGGCGCTGGTGATCGGTGGGTTCGCCACCTTGACCATCCTCACCAAGAACTCTTTCCTCAATGAAATCACGCGCCAGTACGTGGTCACCGCCCGCGCCAAGGGCTTGAGCGAACGCCGGGTGTTGTACGGGCACGTGTTCCGCAACGCCATGTTGCTGGTGATCTCGGGCATCCCCCAGGCGTTCATCAGTGTGTTCTTCGCCGGCTCGCTGCTGATCGAGGTGATCTTCTCCCTCGATGGCCTGGGTCGCATGAGCTACGAAGCCGCCGTATCGCGGGACTACCCGGTGGTGTTCGGTTCGCTGTTCATCTTCACGCTGTTCGGGCTCTTGATAAAGCTCATCGGTGATCTCTGCTACACCCTGGTGGACCCGCGTATCGACTTTGCCGCGAGGAACGCCTGATGCCTAACCTGTCTCCCGTAGCTCGTCGGCGTTTCGAGCGGTTCAAGAAAAACCGTCGCGGCTGGTGGTCACTGTGGTTGTTTATCGGTCTGTTTATCCTGACCCTGGGCGGCGAGTTGATCGCCAACGACAAACCGCTGGTGCTGAGCTTCAAGAACGAGCTGTATTTCCCGGTGTTCAAGCGCTACACCGAGCAACAGTTCGGCGGGCAACTGCCCTTCCAGGCCGACTACCGCAGTGACTACGTGCAAAAGCTGATCAAGCAGGACGGCGGCTGGATGCTGTTCCCGCCGATTCCATTCAGCGACGACACGCCCAACTACGAATTGACCCGCCCTGCCCCGAGCCCACCGTCGGCGGTGAACTGGCTGGGCACCGATGACCAATCCCGCGATGTGTTGGCGCGGGTGATCTTTGGCGCGCGAGTGTCGATCCTGTTTGCCCTGGCCTTGACCGCCATCAGTGCCGCCATCGGCATCGCCGCCGGAGCCTTGCAGGGTTACTACGGCGGCTGGGTGGACTTGCTCGGACAGCGCATTCTCGAGGTGTGGTCCGGTCTGCCAGTGCTGTACCTGCTGATTATCCTGTCCGGATTTGTGGAGCCGAATTTCTGGTGGCTGCTGGGGATCATGGCGCTGTTTTCCTGGCTGGCCCTGGTGGACGTGGTGCGTGCCGAGTTCCTGCGCGGGCGCAACCTGGAATACGTCAAGGCCGCCCGCGCTCTTGGCCTGGGCGACGGCAAGATCATTCGCCGGCATATCCTGCCCAATGCCATGACCGCCACCTTGAGCTATTTGCCGTTCATCCTCACCGGGGCGATTTCGACCTTGAGCGCCCTGGACTTTCTCGGCTTCGGCATGCCTGCCGGCAGTGCTTCGCTGGGTGAGCTGATCGCCCAGGGCAAGCAGAACCTGCAAGCGCCGTGGCTGGGCCTCACGGCGTTTTTTACCCTGGCGCTGATTCTGTCGCTGCTGGTGTTTATCGGCGAGGCGTTGCGTGACGCCTTCGACCCTCGCTCATGAGTAATTGCCTATGAACCTGATCGAAATCCGCGACCTGTGCGTCGCGTTCAGCGGCCAGACCGTGGTGCGCAACCTGAGCCTGGACGTGCGCCCCGGCGAGTGCCTGGCGCTGGTGGGTGAGTCGGGCTCGGGCAAGTCGGTGACGGCCCATTCGATCCTGCAACTGCTGCCCGAAGCCGGCACATTGAGCACCGGCTCGGTGAAGTACCGTGGCCAGGAGCTGATGGGCGCGTCGCCGGCCACCCTGCAAAAGCTGCGCGGCAACCGCATTGCGATGATCTTCCAGGAGCCGATGACCTCCTTGAACCCGCTGCACAGCATCGAAAAGCAGATCGGAGAAACCCTGCTGCTGCACAAGGGCCTGGGCGGCAAGGCGGCGCAGGCGCGCATCCTCGAACTGCTGGAACTGGTGGGCATCCAGAAGCCCCAGGAACGACTCAAGGCCTACCCGCACCAACTGTCCGGTGGCCAGCGCCAGCGGGTGATGATCGCCATGGCCCTGGCTTGCGAGCCGGAGCTGCTGATTGCCGATGAACCCACCACAGCGCTGGATGTGACCGTGCAGCGCAAGATCCTGCTGCTGCTCAAGTCCTTACAGCAACGCCTGGGCATGTCACTGCTGCTGATCAGCCATGACCTCAACCTGGTACGCAGCATTGCGCAGCGTGTCTGCGTGATGCGTGCCGGCGAAATCGTTGAGCAGGCCGACTGCCAGACACTGTTTACGGCCCCGCAGCACCCCTACAGCCGCCTGTTGCTGGACGCCGAGCCGACGGGCGATACGCTGTGCGGTGATGAGCGCGAGACGGTGTTGCAGGTGGATGACCTAAGCGTGAAATTCCCCCTCAGCGGCGGATTGTTTCGGCGCAAGACCTACCTGCATGCAGTGGACGGCATCAGCCTCAGCGTGCAACGCGGCAAGACCCTGGGGATTGTCGGTGAGTCAGGCTCGGGCAAATCCACCCTGGGCCAGGCGATCCTGCGCTTGCTCGACTCCAGCGGCAGCATCCGCTTCCAGGGCGAGGCCCTCGACCCACTTAACCATCAGCAGATGCGCCCATGGCGCAAGCAGATGCAGGTGGTGTTCCAGGACCCCTATGGCAGCCTCAGTCCACGCATGTCGGTGCAGCAGATCATCAGCGAAGGCCTGGAAGTGCATGCACCCTGCAGCCTGGCCGAGCGCGATGCGCAGGTGATCCAGGTGCTCAAGGATGTGGGCCTCGACCCCGCCAGCCGACATCGCTACCCCCATGAATTCTCCGGCGGCCAGCGCCAGCGTATCGCCATCGCCCGCGCCCTGGTGCTCAAGCCGGCGTTGATGCTGCTCGACGAGCCCACATCGGCCCTGGACCGTACGGTGCAGAAACAAGTGGTGGCGCTGCTGCGTGAACTACAGGACAAATACGGCCTGACCTACCTGTTTATCAGCCATGACCTGGCCGTGGTCCGCGCCATGGCCCATGACCTGATCGTGGTCAAGGATGGCAAGGTGGTGGAGCGCGGTGCCAGTCATGCTGTGTTTGAATCACCCCAGCATCCCTATACCAAAGAACTGCTGGCTGCAGCGCACATCCCTTTGTGATGATTAACAGGATTCTGCCTCCATGAGCACTAGCCTCAAGGACTACCAGCAAGTCCGCGGCCTGGCCATCCAGTCGCTGTTCGAGATCATCGAGCAGTCCAGCGAAGGCACGGTCATCGTCGACCGCGATGCGAATATCGTCTGGATGAACGAGCGCTATGCCAAGCGTTTCGGCCTCAAGAGGGCCGATGAAGCCATCGGCCAGCCCTGCGAACAGGTGATTTCCAACAGCCTGTTGCGCCAGGTGGTGCGCAACGACCAGCCGATCCTGCTGGATATCCAGGACACACCCAAAGGGCCGCTGGTGGTGATGCGCCTGCCGATCCACGACGATGCCGGCGCGGTCATCGGCGCGATTGGCTTTGCGCTGTTCGATGAGCTGCGCAACCTGTCGCCGCTGATCGAGCGCTACCTGAGCATGCAGCAGGAGCTGGCTTCGACGCGCTCGCTGCTGCGTTCGCGGCAAAGCAAATACAACTTCGCGCACTTTATCGGCACCAGCGCCGCCAGCCTCGAGGTCAAGCGCCGGGCGCGGCGCAGTGCGAGCGCCGAGTCACCGGTGTTGCTGCTGGGGGAGACCGGCACCGGCAAGGAACTGCTCGCCCAGGCCATCCACGGCGCGTCACCGCGGGCGCACAAAGCCTTTGTGAGTATCAACAGCGCGGCGATTCCCCATGACCTGCTCGAGGCCGAGTTCTTCGGCACCGCCCCCGGCGCGTTTACCGGCGCCGACCGCAAGGGCCGCCCCGGCAAGTTCCAAATCGCCCAGGGCGGCACACTGTTCCTCGACGAAATCGGCGACATGCCGCTGCCGCTGCAAAGCAAACTGCTGCGGGTATTGCAGGAAAAGGAATTCGAACCGGTGGGTTCCAACGAGATGCTGCACAGCGATGTGCGGGTGATTGCTGCCACGTCCATGGACCTGGAAGCCGCGATCAAGCGCGGCGAGTTCCGTGCGGATTTGTACTACCGCCTCAATGTACTGCCCATTCAAGTGCCGCCGTTGCGCGAGCGCCTGGAAGATATACCGGCGCTGAGCGAGGCGATTCTCGAAGAGCTGCGCAGCCAGCATGAGCTTGATCGTGATGCCTTGGCGTTGTTGGCCCAGCATGCGTGGCCGGGGAATATCCGCGAACTGCGCAATGTGTTGGAGCGGGCGGCGTTGTTGAGTGATGACCTGGTATTGAACGCCAGTGAGATTCGCGCAGCGATTGGCACGTTCAGCCCGGTGGCCCGTGGCACGGTGGCGGCGGTCGAGGATGAAACGTTCGCGGCGGCGCGGGAGCGGTTTGATCGGCAGGTGATTGGTGCGGCGTTGAGGATGTGCGAAGGCAATGTGGTGGAGGCCGCCAAGCGGTTGGGGCTGGGGCGGTCGACCCTGTACAAGAAAATGGTAGCGCTGGGCCTCACCCATTCTCCAAATTGAGACAGCATTCTCAATAAAAAGACAATCCAATGTGGGAGGGGACTTGCTCCCGATAGCAGTGTGTCAGGCTGAGCATCTGTACCTGACCCACTGCTATCGGGAGCAAGCCCCCTCCCACATTAGGTAATTGTTTGTCTCCAAATAGAGATAAAATTTCAAAGTGCTGTTAAAGATCCTGAAAATATTGTTGTTTTTCAATTAGTTAAAAACATGGCACACATCTAGCTATAGCCTCTCTCACCGCTTCACCCACAACAATAACAATCCGATGGAGACACACCATGAGTGTGATCATTGCCCTGGCCGCGCTCGCGCTGCTGATGCTGGCGGCCTACCGTGGCTATAGCGTTATCCTGTTTGCCCCCATTGCCGCCCTTGGTGCGGTGCTGCTCACCGACCCGTCCGCCGTGGCCCCTGCCTTTACCGGGGTGTTCATGGAAAAGATGGTGGGCTTTATCAAGCTGTATTTCCCGGTGTTCCTGCTTGGCGCGGTGTTCGGCAAGCTGATCGAGTTGTCGGGTTTCTCACGTTCCATCGTCGCCGCTGCGATCCGATTGCTGGGCACGCGCCAGGCGATGCTGGTCATCGTGCTGGTCTGCGCCCTGCTCACCTACGGCGGCGTGTCGCTGTTCGTGGTGGTGTTTGCGGTGTACCCGTTCGCGGCGGAGATGTTCCGCCAGAGCAATATTCCCAAGCGCCTGATCCCGGCGACCATTGCCCTTGGCGCGTTCTCGTTCACCATGGACGCCCTGCCCGGCACGCCGCAGATCCAGAACATCATCCCCAGCACCTTCTTCAACACCACTGCCTGGGCCGCACCGTGGCTGGGGTTGATCGGCACGATCTTTGTGTTCTGCGCCGGCATGCTCTACCTGGCGCGCCAGCGCAACAAGGCCCAGCGAGCCGGCGAAGGCTATGGCACCGAGCTGCGTAACGAGCCGGAGACGGCTGAAAACCTCACCCTCCCCAACCCCTGGATCGCGCTGTCGCCGCTGATCCTGGTGGGGGTGATGAACCTGCTGTTTACCCACTGGATCCCGCAGTGGTACGGCAAGACCCACAGCCTCAGCCTGCCGGGCATGAGCGCGCCGGTGACCACCGATATCGCCAAGCTCACCGCCATCTGGGCGGTGCAGGCGGCCTTGTTGGTGGGGATTATCATGGTGTTGGTGTTCGGCTTCTCGGCGATCAAAAGCAAGCTGGCCGAAGGCAGCAAGAGCGCGGTGAGCGGTGCCTTGCTCGCCGCCATGAACACCGCTTCGGAATACGGCTTTGGCGCGGTGATCGCCTCATTGCCAGGCTTTCTGGTGCTGGCGGACTGGCTCAAGGGCATCCCCAACCCGTTGGTCAACGAAGCGATTACCGTGACCTTGCTGGCCGGTATTACCGGTTCGGCTTCCGGCGGCATGAGCATCGCCCTGGCGGCGATGTCCGAGAGCTTTATTTCGGCGGCCCACGCGGCCAATATCCCCCTTGAAGTGCTGCACCGGGTCGCGGCCATGGCCAGCGGCGGCATGGACACCCTGCCCCACAACGGCGCGGTGATCACCCTGCTGGCGGTCACCGGGCTGACCCACCGCGAGGCCTACAAGGACATTTTTGGCATCACCATCATCAAGACCCTCGCGGTGTTCGTGGTGATCGGTACTTTCTACGCCACTGGCATTGTGTGAGGTTTTCATGACGACTTTGAATGGCAAGACCGCCCTGGTCACCGGCTCCACCAGCGGCATCGGCTTAGGCATAGCCTTGAGCCTGGCCAAGGCCGGTGCCAGCCTGATCCTCAATGGCTTCGGCGACGCCAGCGCGGTGATCGCCCAGGTGCAGGCGTTTGGCGGCAAGGTCGGGCACCACCCGGCAGACGTCAGCGACCCGGCGCAGATTGCCGACATGTTCGCCTACGCCGAGCGCGAGTTCGGCGGCGTCGACATCCTGGTCAACAACGCCGGCATCCAGCATGTGGCGGCGGTGGAAGACTTTCCAGTGGAACGCTGGGACTCGATCATTGCCATCAACCTGTCCTCGGTGTTCCACAGCACACGCCTGGGCTTGCCGGGCATGAAGGCCAAGGGCTGGGGGCGCATCGTCAACATCGCCTCGGTGCACGGCCAGGTCGGCTCAGTGGGCAAGGCCGCGTATGTGGCGGCCAAGCATGGGGTGATTGGCCTGACCAAGGTGGTGGGTTTGGAGACTGCCACCAGCAACGTGACCTGCAACGCCATCTGCCCGGGCTGGGTGCTGACGCCGTTGGTGCAGAAGCAGATTGACGACCGGGTGGCCACGGGGGTCGACCCGCAGCAGGCGCAGCAGGATTTGCTCGCGGAGAAACAGCCGTCTCTGGAGTTTGTGACGCCGTCGCAGTTGGGCGAGCTGGTGTTGTTTTTGTGCAGTGAGGCTGGCAGTCAGGTACGTGGCGCCGCCTGGAATATCGACGGCGGCTGGCTGGCCCAATAACCCTCCCAGACACCGGAGATCAAAATGTGGGAGGGGGCTTGCTCCCGATAGCGGTGGTTCAGTTACAGACGTTTGCCTGACACACTGCTATCGGGAGCAAGCCCCCTCCCACATTGGAACTCTATTGTTTGGAAGACCGATACAAGAACAAGAGATTTCGCTATGTCCGACATCCTCTGGCAACCCTCCCCCGAACGCATCGCCAACACGCGGATGGACCAGTTCCGGCGCTTTATCAACGATCGCCACGACCTGCAGCTTGGCGACTACCCCGCCCTGCACCAATGGAGCATCGACCAGCGCCCGGACTTCTGGCAGGCGATTGTCGCGTTCTTCGACGTGCAATTTCGCAGCCCACCCACCACGGCCCTGGTCGAGGGCGCTGAAATGCCCAGCGCCCAATGGTTCCCCGGCGCGACCCTGAACTTTGCCGAACACTTGTTGCGCCGCCGCGACGATCACCCCGCCGTGGTGGCCATCAGCGAGGACGGCCAGCGCGAACAACTGAGCTATGCCGAACTGGCCGCCCACGTCGCCGGCCTGCAACGCAGCCTGCGGGCGGCAGGTGTGGGCATCGGCGACCGGGTGGCGGCGTGCATGCCCAACACCTGGCAAACCCTGGTGGGCATGCTGGCTACCACCAGCCTTGGTGCAATCTGGTCATGCTCCTCGCCGGACTTCGGCACCCAGGGCGTGATCGACCGCTTCGGCCAGATCGAACCCAAGGTGCTGATCACCTGCGCCGGCTACCGCTATGCCGGCAAGGCCATCGACCAGAGCGCCAAGCTCAATGAAATCCTCGAACGCCTGCCGTCCCTGCAACAGTTGATCATCGTGCCCTACACCCAGCCTCAGGCGCGGGTCGGGGACTACCGCACCCAAGCCCGGGTCGCGCTGTGGAACGACTTTTACCAAGCCGGTGGCGAGCCCGAATTTGTCGCGGTGCCCTTCGATCACCCGCTTTATATCCTCTATTCCAGCGGCACCACTGGCGTACCCAAGTGCATCATCCATGGTACCGGCGGCGTGCTGCTCACCCACCTCAAGGAGCACGGCCTGCATGCCGACCTCGGCCGCGAGGACTGCCTGTTCTACTACACCACCTGCGGCTGGATGATGTGGAACTGGCTGGTGTCGGTGCTGGCGCTCGGGGCCACCGCGGTGCTGTACGACGGCTCACCGTTTCATCCCGGCCCTGAGCGCTTGATCGACCTGATCGATGCGGAAAAAATCAGTGTGTTCGGCACCAGCCCCAAGTTCCTTGCGACCCTGGAGAAAGCCGGGTTGCAACCGCGCCTGAGCCACGACCTGAGCAGCCTCAAGGGCCTGATTTCCACCGGCTCGCCGCTGTCGCCCCAGAGTTATGACTATGTGTACCGCGAGATCAAGGCCGAGCTGTGCCTGTCGTCGATGTCCGGCGGTACCGATATCGTCTCCTGCTTTGTGATTGGCAATCCGGTACTGCCGGTGCGGCGCGGTGAGATGCAGTGCAAGAGCTTGGCCATGGCCATTGAAGTATGGGACGACCAGGGCCGACCACTGCTTGGGGAGAAAGGCGAACTGGTGTGCACCCGGCACTTTCCCGCCATGCCTATCGGCTTGTGGAACGACCCGCACCAGCAAAAACTACGCGCCTCTTATTTCAGCCAGTTTCCCGGTGTGTGGGCCCAGGGTGACTACGCCGAGCAACGCGCCAATGGCAGCCTCTTGATCCACGGGCGTTCGGACGCTGTGCTCAACCCCGGTGGCGTACGCATCGGCACCGCCGAGATTTATCGCCAGGTGGAAAAACTCCCCCAGGTGCTGGAAAGCCTCGCCATCGGCCAGCGCTGGCAGGACGATGTGCGCGTGGTGCTGTTTGTGCGTCTCGATGATGGAGTCGAGCTGGCTGAGGCGCTGCAACAGCAGATCCGCCAGGTGATCCGCGCCAATACCACACCGCGCCACGTACCGGCAAAGATCCTCGCTGTCACGGATATCCCCCGCACCATCAGCGGCAAGATCGTTGAATTGGCCGTGCGCAACGTGGTGCACGGGGAGCCGGTGAAGAACACCGATGCCCTGGCCAACCCCCAGGCGCTGGACCAGTTTCGCAATCGGGCTGAACTGGATTATTAGATGAAAGGTTTCAGCGCTGACGCAGCGTTTTGAAGAAAAACCCTCAAGACATGTTATTTTTCGGGGGTAGTCACCCGTTGTTATCCCTTGGGACAATGGGTGTTGTCATATTTCAAAGCGTCATGCTCAGGGCTTTTTCATGAATGGAACATCCACCGGTAGCGAAGCCGCTGCATTGATCAAGCGGCTGGACTGGGCGCAAAGCCCCCTCGGTGAGGCCACTGATTGGCCGCAGAGCCTGCGCACCGCCGTCGATATCGTCGTGCATTCCCCGATGCCGATGGTGCTGCTGTGGGGCCCGCAACTCACTCAACTCTACAACGACGCCTTTGCCCTGCTGGTGGGCAACAAGCACCCCGGCGCCCTTGGCCAGCCGGCGCACCATACGTGGCCGGAGCTGGAAAGCTTCGCCGGGCCGGTCTACGACGCGGTCCTCAGCGGCCAGGTGCGCACCTTCAGCGAGCAGCGCTTCGTGGTGCAACGCCAGGGCCGCGACACCGACATCTGGCTCGACTTGACCTACAGCCCGGTGCGCGATGAAAGCGGCCTGGTGGCCGGTATCCTGGTCACCGCCATCGAAACCAACGAGCGGCGCAGCAAAGCCCTCGAACTGCAGCAGCGCTCCGAAGAGAGCCTCAAGGCCCAGCACAGCACCGAGCAGCGCCTGCAACTGGCCCTGGCGGCGACCGATGCAGTAGGCACCTGGGATTGGGATATCGGCGAAGACCGCTTTATCGCCGACGCCCATTTCGCCCACCTGCATGGCGTCGACCCCAATGACGCCGGCCTGTTGCCCATCAGTGCCTACCTGCAAGGCGTGCACCCCGAAGACCGTGGCATGGTGGCGCGCAGCATCAAGCATTGCATCACCTTTGGCACCGAATACGCCGAGGAATACCGCCTGCTGCAAGCCGACGGCCAAGTGCGCTGGGTGTTCGCTCGTGGCCGCTGCTACAAGGATCAGCAGGGCCGCCCTGCGCGGTTCCTCGGCGCCGCGCTGGACCTCACCGAGCGCAAGCACACCGAACAGGCCCTGCGCCAAAGCCAGACCGAGCTGCAACTGATCATCAACGCCATGCCGGTGCTGATCGGTTATGTCGACCATGAGCAGCGCTTTCGCCTCAACAACAGCGCCTATCTCGACTGGTACGGTATGACCCCCCAGGAGCTGTACGGCAAGACCATCCGCGAAGTGCTCGGCGACGAGGTGTATGCCGGGCGCGCAGACAAGATCGAAGCCGCCCTCAACGGCAAGGCGTGCAGTTTCATGACCATCACGCCCCATCGCGACGGTCGCCCGCGCCACGCGCTGATGAAGTACCTGCCGCGCTTCAGCAACGACGGCTCGGTCAATGGTTTCTACATCTTTGTGATTGATGAGACCGAACGCAAGCTCACCGAAGAAGCGCTGCGCCATCTCAACGAAAACCTTGAAGAACGCGTGGCCCAGCGCACCCAGGCCCTGGCCGAAGCCAACCAGCGCCTGCAAAACGAGATGTTCGAGCGCGAGCGCGCCGAAGATGCCTTGCGTCACGCGCAAAAGATGGAAGCGGTGGGCCAGCTCACTGGCGGTATCGCCCATGACTTCAACAATATGCTCACCGGCATCATCGGCAGCCTCGACCTGATGCAACGCTACATCGCCGCCGGACGCAGCGACGATATCGGCCGCTTTGCCGACGCCGCCGTCGCCTCCGCCCACCGTGCCGCGGCCCTCACCCATCGCCTGTTGGCGTTCTCGCGGCGCCAGTCGCTGGACCGGCGCCCCACCGATCCCAACCAGCTGGTGGCGTCCCTGGAAGACCTGTTCCAGCGCACCAAGGGCGCGCATATCACACTCAATGTGCGATTGGGCAAGGACATCTGGCCGGTGAACACCGACGCCAGCCAACTGGAAAACGCCCTGCTCAACCTGGTGATCAACGCCCGCGATGCCATGCCCGATGGCGGCGAGTTGCTGATCGAAACCGCCAACAGCTATTTGGACGGCACCGACATCACCACCCTGGAGCCGGTCAAGGCCGGCGACTATGTGATGCTCGGCGTGAGCGACAATGGCAGCGGCATGGCGCCGAAAATCCTCGCCAAGGCCTTCGATCCATTCTTCACCACCAAGCCCATCGGCCAAGGCACCGGCCTGGGATTGTCGATGATCTATGGATTTGCCCAGCAGTCTGGAGGCCATGTAACCATCCAGAGCGAACCGGGCCAGGGCACCTGTGTGCGCCTGTACCTGCCACGCCTGTATGGCACCGCGCTGGAAAGCAACCTGCCCGCCAGCCTGGCCGAAGCCCCCGTGGCCCAGGCCGGTGAAGCCGTGGTGGTGGTCGAGGACGACCCGGCGGTGCGCATGCTGGTGGTCAACGTGCTCAATGAGCTGGGCTATACCGCCCACCAGGCGGCGGATGCCCGCGCGGCGCTGCCGCTGCTGGAGTCGGACCTGCGCGTCGACCTGCTGGTGACCGACGTCGGCCTGCCGGGCATGAACGGTCGGCAACTGGCAGAAATCGCCCGCCAGCATCGCCCGGGCCTGCGGGTGTTGTTCATGACCGGTTATGCCGAGAAAGCCGCTGAGCGCCAAGGCTTCCTGGAAGACGGCATGGACATGGTGGCCAAGCCGTTTTCCATCGACCTGCTGGCCACTAAAATCCGCAGCATGCTCGGCGTCGAGACATGAGTTCAGGCATAATCGCGCGCCGTCGCACAGCTGGTAGAGACCAATGAAAGCCCAAGCCCGTCATATTCTGGTGAAAACCAGCGAAGAAGCCGAACAGCTCAAACAGCGCATTGCCAAGGGCGAAGCCTTTGATGTGCTGGCCAAGAAGTACTCCACCTGCCCGTCGGGCAAGCGCGGCGGCGACCTGGGTGAAGTGCGGCCAGGGCAGATGGTGGGGGCAATTGATGCGGTGATCTTCAAGAAGCCGGTGAAGGTGGTGCATGGGCCGATCAAGAGCAAGTTCGGGTATCACCTGGTGCAGGTGTTTTACCGGGACTGATGGGCTTGGCTTTCAGCCCTCATCGGGGCAAGCCCCCTCCCACACTTGCCCCTGTTCCAACTGAAGGAATGCAGTCTAATGTGGGAGGGGGCTTGCTCCCGATCCGCCCCAGGCGGCCATTCACCTCGGTATCAAAGCCCCCGACACCTGAATCACCCGACTCGCCAACCGATGCCCCGCCAAGGCAGCCTCTTGCGGCGACTCACCTTTAAGCCGCCCAGCCAAATACCCCGCACTGAACGAATCCCCCGCCGCCGTGGTGTCCACCACCTTCTCCACCTTCAACGCCGGCACCACGAAACGCTCCCCCGCACAACGAATCAGACAGGCGTCCGCCCCACGCTTGAGCACCACCTCTGCAATCGATGGATACGCCGAAAACACCTGCTCGCTGTCCTGATAGCCAAACAACGCAAACTCGTCATCCTCGGTCAACAAGGCGATATCCACTTCGGCCAGCACCTTGCTATAAGCCTCACGGGCCGCTGCGACATCAGCCCACAGCCGTGGCCGGTAATTGTTGTCGAACACCACCCTGCCACCCCGACGGCGGGTTTGCACCAAGGTTTGCAGCAGGCGCCCGCGCCCCATCGCTCCCAACACCGCCAGGGTAATGCCGCTGAAATACACCACGTCATAATCCGGCAGCGCCGCCAGTATCGGCTCGGCCGCCGGCGTGGTGAAGCAGTCGCGCACCGCCGCTTCGTTGCGCCAATACAGAAATTTGCGCTCGCCATTGGCATCGGTCTGGATGCAATACAAGCCCGGCAGGCGTCCGGGCAGGCGCTGGACCATGCCCAGGCCAACGCCCTCTTCGTGCCATTGCTGGCACATGGCATCGCTGAAACTGTCATCGCCCAGGGCGGTGACATAGTCGACGCTGCCGGCCTCGCCCAGTTCGCGGCGCAGGTACACCGCCGTGTTCAGGGTGTCGCCACCGAAGCTCTGATGCAGGCTACCGTCGGCGCGGTGTTGCAGTTCGATCATGCATTCGCCGATAAGGGCGATACGCGGTTGGTTGGTCATGGCTGCGGTCTCGGTGGGGCTGATGGCCTCATCGGGGGCAAGCCCCCTCCCACAGGGGAACGCATTCCAAATATGGGAAGGGCTTGCCCCCGATAGGAGCGACTCGGTCTAGAAACAGGTACGCAGGGACTCGACCACCTGCAACTGCTCATCCACCAGGCAGCCCAGCTGCCATTTGTCGAAGGTCAGGCAAGGGTGGGAAGTACCAAACGAAATAATGTCGCCAATGCGCAACTCAACCCCCGGTGCCACGGTCATGAACGCATGCTGGTCCATCACCGCCGTGACCTTGCAGGCACTCACATCATCGCCTTGGGCCGGCACAATCCCGGCCTTGTAGCGCTTGAGCGGCACCGGCAAACCGGCGTCATAAGCCACATCGCGCTTGCCCAGGGCAACCACCGCAAAGCCCGGCTCCGGCAGCGACTGCACATGGGCCCAGACTTCCAGCGCCGGGCGCAGGCCTTCGTTGAGGTCGCTGCGGCGCTCGAGCACACAGCACTGGGCTTCTTTGTAGATACCATGGTCATGGGCCACATAGCTGCCGGGGCGCAACACACTGAGGAAACGCCCGGCGGCATTCTGCGCTTCGAACGACTCGGCGATCAGGTCGTACCAGGCCGAGCCCGAGGCCGTGACGATCGGCTTGGGCAGGTCGAACAGGCCGTTGTCTTGCAAGTCCACCGCCAGGCGCACCAGGCTGGCGGCGAAGTCACGAATGCCGCTGATGGCATGCTCACCGTGGATCACCCCTTCGTAGCCTTCGATACCGGTCAGGCCCAGCGCGGGCTGGGCCTTGATTGCCTTGGCCAGCTCGCGCACCTCCTGCTCGCTACGGCAACCGCAACGGCCGCCGACCACGCCGTACTCGATCATCACGTTCAGGCGCAGGCCACGGGCGGCGAAGAACAGTCCCAGGTCGGCGACGTTATCCGGGTGATCGACCATGCAATGGAAGTCGAAATCCTTGTCGGCCAGTAGCTCGGCGATCAACGCCATGTTCGGCGCGCCCACCAGTTGGTTGGCCATCAGCACGCGACGCACGCCACCGGCGTAGGCGGCACGGGTCTGCACGGCGCTGGCCAGGGTGATGCCCCAGGCGCCGGCGCTGAGCTGGCGCTGGAACAGCGCGGGCATCATGCTGGTCTTGCCGTGGGGCGCCAGCTCAGCGCCGCTGCGGCTGACAAAGTCCTGCATCCAGCGAATGTTGTGTTCCAGGGCGTCGCGGTGCAGCACCAGGGCCGGCAGGCTGACGTCGCGGACCAAGTGGGCACCGATAGCGGCGGCGCCTTTTTCAACGGCATTGAGGGCAGACATGGAAAACTCCTATTCGTTGATACGCCGGGCCAGGCTGTTGGCGCTGTCGATCAGCACCCGGCGATAGTCGTGGTAGTTTTTGCTGGCATCGGCCCGGGGGGCGACGATGCACAGGGTCGCAATGCTGACGCCCTGGGCGTCCCGCACCGGGGCGGCAAAGCAATGGGTAAAGGTATCGGCCACACTGTCGAAGGAAAAAAAGCCATCGAGGGTGGCCTGGCGGATCTGTGCCAGGAAGATGTGCAACGGCAGGCGCTGGCCGTCCGGCAGGATAAAGTCGTCGGGGTCGATCAGGTCGATGATCTGCTGGTCGCTCAAATGCCCGAGCAGCAGGCGCCCGGAAGCGGTCCACGGGATCGGCGCGTTTTCACCGATATCCGAAGAAATCCTGAAATGCCGCTGGCCCTCGCGCATCAGCGCCACCGTGTATTTGCGCCCATTGAGCAAGCACATCTGCGCGGTTTCGTGGGTCTGGCTGACGATGTCCTGCAGGGCATGGTCGGCCTCGCGGGTCAGGTCGAAGTGGCGCAGGTGCGCCTGGCCGAGAAAATACAGCTGGCGGCCCAGATACACGTGACCGTCCTTGCCCACGGTCTCCAAAATGCGCCGTTCGAGCAACGAAGCGACCAGCTCATAGACCGTTGATTTTGGGCTGCCGATGCCGCTGGCAATGTCATTCGGGCGCAGGGGCTGGCCGATCTCCTTGAGAAAATCAAGGATATCGAACGCACGGTCCAGGCCTTTGGCGCGGCGCTTGATGAGGTCTTCGGTCATGGCGGACTCGGTCCCGAGTGGTATGAAGTCTTCTGTAGGAGCGAGCTTGCTGGCGAAAAACTTCAGGACAACGCGTTCATACAGAATACCCGCGTCATCATTGACGATCTTCGCGAGCAAGCTCGCTCCTACAGGGTTTGAATATTCAGCCCTTTTTCTTGTAGGCCACGCAATCGATCTCGACCTTGCAATCGACCATCATATTGGCCTGCACACAGGCCCGCGCCGGGGCGTGTTCCGGGGTGAAGTATTCGCCGAAGACCTTGTTGAAACTCCAGAAGTCCCGTGGATCTTCCAGCCACACGCCCACGCGCACAACATCCTTGAGCTCATAGCCGGCTTCTTCGAGGATCGCCACCACGTTGCGCATGGTCTGCCGGGTTTGCTCGACGATGCCGCCACTGATGATTTCGCCATCCACCGCCGGCACCTGGCCCGACACATACAGCCAGCCATCGGCCTCCACCGCACGTGCGAACGGGCGTGGCTGGCCACCACCTGCGGTGCTGCCGGTACCGTAACGAGTAATGCTCATAAAAGTTGCTCCTTGTTAAAAACGAATGTTCTTTAAAAATTCCGCCAGTCGCGGCGACTGCGGCCGCTCGAAGATATCTTTGGCGGTACCCTGCTCTTCAATGCGGCCCTGGTTCATGAAGACGACCTGGTCCGAAACTTCATAGGCAAAGCGCATTTCGTGGGTGACCAGCAACATGGTCATGCCCTCTTCCGCCAGCCCCTTGATCACGCTGAGCACTTCGCCCACCAGCTCCGGGTCAAGGGCCGAGGTGACTTCGTCGAACAGCATCAGGCTGGGGTTCATCGCAATCGCACGGGCAATCGCCACACGCTGTTGCTGGCCGCCGGAAAGCTGGCCGGGGAAGTGATTGCGGCGCTCCAGCAGGCCGACGCGCTCCAGCCATTTTTCCGCCAGGGCCACCGCTTCATCCTTGCCCATCTTCTTGACCTTGAGCAAGCCGAGGGTGACGTTCTGCAGCGCGGTCAGATGCGGGAACAGGTTGAATTGCTGGAACGCCATGCCGGTCATTGCGCGGTGCTGGGCAATCACGCGCTCCGGATGGCGCACGCGCTTGCCGCCGACCTCGCGGTAGCCGATGGACTCGCCATCCAGGGTGATCTGCCCGCCCTGGAATTCTTCCAGCAAGTTCACGCAGCGCAGCAAGGTGGTCTTGCCCGAGCCGCTGGAGCCGATCAAGGTCACTACATTGCCGCGCTGCATGGACAGGTCCACGCCCTTGAGCACTTCCACCTCGCCGTATTGTTTACGCAGCCCGCGAATAGCCAGCAGCGGTTGGTTGGTTTGAGCTTGGTTCATGGCAAGGCCACCCGCTTTTCAATGTAGCGCCCGAATAATTCAATGGCGTAGTTGATGACAAAGAACAGAAACCCGGCGAACAGGTAGAACTCCAGGGTCATGAAGGTGCGTGCGATCACCTGCTGGGTACTGAGCAGCAATTCAGCCACGCCGATCACCGACAGCAAGGTCGAGGCCTTGACGATTTCCGTGGAAGAATTGACCCAGGTCGGCAGGATCTGCCGCAGCGCCTGGGGCAACAGCACGTAGCCCAGGGACTGGTAAAACGTCAGGCCAATTGCCTTGCCTGCTTCCAGCTGTCCACGGGGAATGGCTTGCAGCGCGCCGCGCACGATTTCCGACACATGGGAGCCACAGAACAACGTGAGCCCAACCGCACCGGCCTGGAATGCGCTGATGTGCCAGCCGAGCGCCGGCAGCATGTAGAAACACGCCAGTACCAGCACAAACACCGGTGTGCCCCGGATCAAATCGACGTACAGGCGAAACGGCGCGCGCATCCAGAACTTGCCGTAGGTCAGGATCAACGCGGCGACGATGCCGATCAGGGTGCCAAAGATAATCGCCAGGGCCGACACGTATACACTGGCCTGGAAGCCGGCCCAGAGCGTATCGCGGGCGACCCATAATTCATGCAGCCAACTGGGGGATTCGTACATGGAAACCCTCCTTAACGACGGATCGCCAGACGCTGCTCAAGGTAACGCAGCAGCATGGCAATGAGGTAGCAGGCAGCCACGTAGAGCGCAGTCGTGACCAGCCAGGTTTCAATCACCCGGTAGCTTTCGACGTTGATCTTGCGGGCGTAATAGGTCAGCTCCGGCACCGCAATCGCAGCGGCCAGGGAGGTGTCCTTGAACAGCGAGATAAAGTTGTTCGACAGCGCCGGCAACACGTTGCGCAACATCACCGGCACGGTGATATAGGCGCGGATCCGCCACTCGCCAAGTCCGATGGCCAGCCCGGCTTCGCGCAGGCCCTTGGGAATATTCAGTAGCCCGGCGCGGAACACTTCGGTCAGGTAGGCACCGGCGTAGAGCGACAGGGTGATGATGAACGAGGGAATCTTATCCAGGCGGACCCCCAGGGACGGCAAGGCAAAGTAGATCAACAGGATCAGCACCAGGATCGGCGTATTGCGCACAACCGTCACGTACACCGAAGCCAGGATGCGCAACGCGCGGTGCCGGGACAGCATGGCAAACGCCATCAGCAGGCCGATCACGCAGCCGATGGCAATCGACAGCAACGCCAACTGCAGGCCCAGGCCGAGCCCCGCCAGCAAGGTGTCGAAATCACGCCAGACGGCGGCAAAATTCAACTGATAGTTCATGGTTAGCAATATCTGAGTGGGGCGTGTTCAGGCACGCCCCTATTGTTGCGGATCACTTGAATTCCACGGGAAAACCAATCGCCGGTTCTGGCAGGTCCACGCCAAACCACTGCTTGAATGAAGCTTTGTAGGTGGGGAATTCCACACCGGTCATGGCTTCGTGCAGCGCGGTGTTGACGAAGTTCAGCCAATCCTGGTCGCCGCGCTTGACCGCGCACGCGTAGGTTTGCGGGCTCCAGGCGTATGTGGGGCTGCGGTAGCGGCCAGGGTTCTGCACCATCAGGTATTTGACCGAAGACTGGTCGGTGGCGGCGGCATCGGCGCGACCGGAGTTCACGGCCTGGTACATCAGGTCGACGCTGTCGTACTGGTCGACCTTGGCCTTGGGCAGCGCCTGGTGCACGAGCTCTTCGGCATACACGTTTTGCAGCACAGCCACAGTGACGTCATCGCCCGCCGCCTGCAGGTCTTCGATTTCCTTGTACTTGCTGTTGTTCGGCAGCAACAGGCCGACACCTTCGCGGTAGTACGGCAGGGTGAAGGCCACCTGCTGCGCACGGCTGGCGGTGACGGTGATGAACTGGCAGCTCATATCGACCTTGTCGGTGAGCAGGTTGGGAATGCGTGCGTCGGACGACTGCACCACAAACTCGACCTTGCTCGGGTCATTGAACAAACCCTTGGCCACCATGCGGCCGATGTCGATATCGAACCCCTGCAACTTGCCGTCCGCTCCCTGGAAGTGCCACGGCGCATTAGTACTGCCTGTACCCACGATAAGGTGCCCGCGCTTGAGCACATCATCCAGCTTGCTGTCCGCCGCTTGCACCATGCTTGTGAAGGAAGCCGATGCGGCAACAAGAAATACACACGCTTTGAATACGGAAGGTCGGTGATGCATGACAAGCACTCCAGGGATTGTTTATTCCGCTATACCGGAACTTGGTATGTAACAACGGAATAGACAGCAGAAAGTGTGCCACAGCCACGGCAGGAAAAATATGCTGTCGGGAAACTCTTTATGGTTCAGTAAGATAGGTATTGAAGCGCTTAACGGCGTTGCGCCGAAAGCGTAGGGTTTTGCTACGCAACGCCCCACAACGGTGTTACTGCGCACCTATCTGGGTGCCTGGATGACGCTCCAGATGCAAGGTGCGTGAAGACGGCCCTGTGAAGGTTGACAGTAGACCTGGACGATTTTCCGACTTAGCGTGAGCCATGGAGTGACAGGAGATGCCCGATGGACTACGTCAATGCAGTGATCAGAGATAAGGCGCAATTTGACCGCGAACTCGATACGAAGCAGCCCGTATTCGTTGTATTCATTTCCCATGGTTGCGCGGCATGCACTGATGCGATGCCACGCTTTATGCGGATAAGCCAACGGTACGAGAACCAGGTCAAGATCATGATCCTCGATTGCGCCGAAACACCGCGCCATCCAAGCGTGGACCGGATTCCAATGCTGCTGATCTACCAGGACCAACAGCTTCAGGAAACCGTTCCCGGACTCGGCGAGCAAGCGCTTGAAGACGCGTTCAAGCGGTTCGCTCGCCTTCAGATCAAGGGGCCGTTAGCGGCGACAAACAAACCTGCGTCACCCTCCGCTCTTCCACCGCGACCACAGTCAGGCGCCACCCCTCGTATTCAAGACTATCGCCCACAACCGGCAAGCGATCCAACAGGCTCATCACCAGGCCGGCCAGGGTCTGGTAATCTTCCGTCGCCACGGCCTTGAAGCCGGTGCGTCGGCTCACCTGATTAAGATTCAAGGCACCATTGGCACGAAAGCCCGCGCCCTCCTCGACAATGTCCGGGCCTTCGATTTCACTGGCATCGGGCAATTCACCGGCGATGGATTCCAGAATATCGGTCATGCTCAACACGCCCATGAAGTCCCCGAATTCGTTGATCACGAAGGCGATGTGGGTGGACTCCTGGCGCATCTGCTCAAGGGCATTGAGGATCGAAAAGCTCTCCAGCAGGTTGATTGCCCGGCGCGCCAAGTGCTCCAGGTTCGGCTCGTTACCGGCCAGGTATTCCTTGAGCAGCTCTTTCTTGTGCACAAAGCCCAGGGGCTCATCCACCGCGCCATTGCGGATCAACGGCAGGCGCGAGTAGGACGAATGCATCAACTTCAGGCGGATAGTCTCGGGATCGTCCGCCAGGTCGATGCAGTCAACCTTGGCCCGAGGCGTCATCAAGGAGCGAATCGGCCGCTCGGCCAGTTGCAGCACACCGCTGATCATCACCCGCTCGCGTCGGTCAAACAGCGGACCTTGGGCTGCATCCGGCTCGCCCAACAGATCAGCGACATCCTCACCCACCTCCTCCACCGCCA
Organism: Pseudomonas sp. rhizo25; assembly: GCF_031931935.1. Classification (NCBI taxonomy): domain Bacteria; kingdom Pseudomonadati; phylum Pseudomonadota; class Gammaproteobacteria; order Pseudomonadales; family Pseudomonadaceae; genus Pseudomonas; species Pseudomonas sp. rhizo25. Next base: position 12,868 of record NZ_JAUJXA010000003.1, on the reverse strand, counting down.
GGCTGCGCCCGCCCAATAAGCGCATTACCGCATGGGCAGTACGCTCACGCACGGGCAGCACACCCTGCGCCGACTTCTTGCGCCGCGACCGGGCGATCTGGTTGAACAGCTCGATCAGAATCGAGAAGCCAATGGCCGCGTACAGGTAGCCCTTCGGAATATGGAAGCCCAAGCCTTCGGCGGTCAGGGCGAAACCAATCATCATCAAGAAGCCCAGGCACAGCATGATCACCGTGGGGTGCGCGTTAACGAAGCGGGTCAACGGCTTGCTCGCCACGATCATCAGGCCGATGGAGACGATCACGGCGATCATCATCACCGCCAATTCGTCCACCATGCCCACGGCGGTAATTACAGCGTCGAGGGAGAACACCGCATCCAGCACCACAATCTGCGCGACAATCGGCCAGAACATGGCGTAGGCCACACTGCCCTTGTGCTGGGCCACGTGGCCCTCGAGGCGCTCATGCAATTCCATGGTGGCCTTGAACAACAGGAACACACCACCAAACAGCATGATCAGGTCGCGACCGGAGAAGCTCTTGTCAAACACCTCGAACAGCGGCTGCGTGAGGGTCACCAACCAGGAAATACTCGCCAACAGGCCCAGGCGCATTAACAGTGCCAGGGACAAACCGATCAACCGCGCACGGTCACGCTGTTCCGGCGGCAACTTGTCCGCCAGGATCGCGATAAACACCAGGTTGTCGATACCCAGCACCAGTTCCAGCACAATCAAGGTCGCAAGGCCGAGCCAGGCCGTTGGATCCGCTAACCATTCCATTTATAGAGTCTCTGTATTCAAGTGTTCAGAATGCCGGACACGGCAATGCGCGGTCAGTGGACCGGGCCAAGGTTAGCAGTCGGAATACGGGGTGCTTCAGGGGGAACGACGACAGTGGTGGTCTTGGGGAAAGACGACTGGGAGGCTCCGAGAGGGTGTTCATGCAAGTCCTGAGATAACAAAGGGACTTGAATCCTACAGCCCAAATACACAATTCCCACATAGCAAACTATTACAAAACCTGTCTCCCAGACTCCCACACAAGCCCCCATCCCACATTTGGAACGGTGTGGTATCAGGACTTTCGGGTGGCATCATCCAGGGCCAGGATGGTGTGGGCATTGGTGACGGTTGTCGCCAGCGTATTGATCACCCCCGAGCGCAACGCCCCCAACGTCGCCGCCGCCTTGGTGTTCTCACTGGCAATCGCCACCACATCCGGGATGCGGAACAGCTCCTGCACGGTCAGTCCGATCACCCGACCCTGGATGGCGTTGACCGCGGGCTGGCCGTGAATGTCGATAAAGTCATAGCCCATCATGTCGCCCACGGTGCCGGATAACCGCGCCTGGGCAATCTCCTGGGGCGAGAACCAGCCCATGCGCACCATGTTGCTGTTCTCGCTCATGTCACCGATGCCGATCAGGGCAATGTCGGCTCGCCGTGCACGGTCGAGGGTGGAGCGCACCGTGTCGTTATTGATCAGCACGCCGCGCAGTTCCGGGTTGGCCACCAGCGCCGGCGCGTACAGGCTTTCGCTCTCGCCGCCAAAGCGCAGGGCCAGGCGCCGGCAGATATGGTCGGGGTTCATGTACTCGCCGGCCTTGAGCGAACCGCCAATGGCACACACAAACGTGCAGTTGCGCGTCACCGGCAGAAAGACGTTGTCGGCCACCGCGCCGACGTTACGGCCCATGCCGACGGCGACGATCATGCCGTCACCGAGGGTCTTGTTCAGGTAGTTGGCCACCAGGCTGGCGACCGCCGAGCGTTGGGTGTCAGGGTCGCTGTGGTCGACCGCGATCAAGGCGCGGTCAAGTTTGAAGCGCTCCACCAGCGCCCTCTCCAGCTCGTTGTTCATCGCCGGGTGCTGCAACACGCGCACCTCGACAATACCTTCATCCCGCGCGCGCTTGAGCAGGCGACTGACTTTTGCCCGCGACAGATCGAAGCGTTTGGCGATGGCCTCCTGAGTGACGTTCTCAAGGTAATAGAGCATCGCCACTTCGGTCATCTGATCGATATCACTGGCCATGCGCTGGGTACTGTCACTCATGGGGACGGGCTTCCGTTTCGGCGTCAAAGGCGCATTCTCCCGACTCTTGCCCCGTGCCGTCCACTACTGATGCCCATCGCGCTCGATCGCATTGATGCGTTCGACCTTGGCCCCCGAACGCGCCACCTCGAACTCCGAGGCCAGAAACGCAGTGACGATGCTCTTGGCCAGCTCTGCGCCGATCACCCGCGCACCGATGGACAGGATCTGAGCATCGTTGCTCTTGCGCGCCCGCTCCGCCGAATAGGTGTCATGGGCCTGGGCCGCACGAATACCCATCACCTTATTGGCTGAGATGGCCATGCCGATCCCGGTGCCGCACACCAGCACGCCCAGGCGCTGCTGCCCGGCATTGATGGCATTGGCCACAGCCAGGGCGATGTCCGGGTAAAGCACTGGCGCGGTGGAGTGAGTACCGAAGTCGGTCACCGGGTAACCCAGCGCCTCGATATGGCGCCTCAACAGTTCTTTAAGCTCAAAACCCGCTTCATCGCATCCGATAGCCACCGGGAAAGGTGTGTTCATAGCGTCTGGCTCCGCTGCCGAGATCCTGATTAAGACTGATCATATGATCACTCAATGAAATTTCGCTCAGTCATTTCGCGGGCATTTTACCTTCTATGTCAAGCTTGATTTAACTGACCTCCCAGTCAATGCTGCTCAAAAAGCCGATAACGTCGCTAAAGATGAGAATCATCGCTTTTAAGTGAAAGAGATTGACTGATCAGAATTTCATTTGATACACATATGCTCACAGCGAAACATGACTGTGCGACCTAATAAGAATTCACAGCACGAGGACACGCCGATGGCCACGCCATTACTGCTCCAGGCTGAACACGTCGCCAAGGCTTACGCCGGGGTGCCCGCCCTGCGTGACGGGCGCCTTTCTCTGCGGGCCGGCAGCGTCCACGCCCTGTGCGGCGGCAATGGCGCCGGCAAGTCGACCTTCCTGAGCATCCTGATGGGCATCACCCAGCGTGACGCCGGCAGCATCTTGCTCAACGGTGCGCCGGTACAGTTCAACCGCCCGAGCGAAGCCCTGGCGGCGGGGATCGCGATGATCACCCAGGAGCTGGAACCCATCCCCTACATGACCGTCGCCGAAAATATCTGGCTGGGCCGCGAACCACGCCGCGCCGGCTGCATTGTCGACAGCAAAACCCTCAATCGGCGTACCCGCGAACTGCTGGAAAGCCTGGAGTTCGAGGTCGACGCCACCAGCCCCATGCACCGCTTGAGCGTGGCGCAGATCCAATTGGTGGAAATCGCCAAGGCGTTCAGCCATGACTGCCAGGTGATGATCATGGATGAGCCCACCTCGGCCATCGGCGAGCGCGAGGCCGAAACGTTGTTCAAGGCCATTCGCCGCCTCACCGCCCGCGGCGCCGGCATCGTGTATGTGTCCCATCGCCTGAGCGAACTGGCGCAGATCGCCGATGACTACAGCATCTTCCGCGATGGCGCCTTTGTAGAAAGCGGGCGCATGGCCGATATCGACCGCGACCACTTGGTGCGCGGTATCGTCGGCCAGGAGCTGACGCGCATCGACCACAAGGTCGGCCGCGAATGCGCCGCCGACACCTGCCTGCAGGTCGACAGCCTGAGCCGCAACGGCGAGTTCCACGACATCAGCCTGCAACTGCGCCAGGGCGAAATCCTCGGCATCTATGGGCTGATGGGCTCCGGGCGCAGTGAGTTCCTCAATTGCATCTACGGCCTGACCGTGGCGGACTCTGGCAGCGTCACCCTGCAAGGCAAGCCCATGCCGATCGGCATGCCCAAGGCCACCATCGACGCTGGCATGTCCCTGGTCACCGAAGACCGCAAGGACAGTGGCCTGGTACTGACCGGCAGCATCCTCTCGAACATTGCGCTGTCGGCCTACAAGCGTTTGTCGAGCTGGTCGCTGATCAACGCACGCAAAGAAACCCAGCTGGCCGAGGACATGGTCAAGCGCCTGCAGATCAAGACCAGCTCCCTGGATTTGCCGGTGGCATCCATGAGCGGCGGCAACCAGCAGAAAGTGGTGCTCGCCAAATGCCTGTCCACCGAGCCGGTGTGCCTGCTCTGCGACGAACCGACCCGGGGCATCGACGAAGGCGCCAAGCAGGAGATCTACCGCCTGCTCGACCAGTTCGTACGGGCTGGCGGCGCGGCCATCGTGGTGTCGTCGGAAGCCCCGGAACTGCTGCACCTGAGCGATCGCATCGCCGTATTCAAGGGTGGCCGGCTGGTGACCATCAGCACCGACACCGCCCTTTCCCAGGAAGCCTTGTTGAGTCTTGCCTCATGAATGCCAAAACCATCGCCGCACCTATTACTACCGCCCCACGCAGCCGCCTGCGCCTGTCCCTCGACCGTTTCGGCCTGCCGCTGGTGTTTATTTTGCTGTGCGTGGTGATGGCGTTTTCCAGTGAATACTTTATGACCTGGCGTAACTGGATGGACATCCTGCGCCAGACCTCCATCAACGGCATCCTCGCCGTGGGCATGACCTATGTGATCCTGACCAAGGGCATCGACCTCTCTGTGGGTTCGATCCTGGCGTTTGCCGGGCTGTGCAGCGCCATGGTCGCCACCCAGGGTTACGGCCTGCTGGCGGCGGTCAGCGCCGGGATGTTTGCCGGGGCGATGCTCGGCGTGGTCAATGGATTTATGGTCGCCAACCTGTCGATCCCGCCGTTCGTGGCGACCCTGGGCATGCTCAGCATCGCCCGGGGCATGACCTTTATCCTCAACGACGGCAGCCCCATCACCGACCTGCCCGACGCCTACCTGGCCCTGGGTATCGGCAAGATCGGCCCGATAGGCGTGCCGATCATCATCTTCGCCGTGGTCGCACTGATCTTCTGGATGGTGCTGCGCTACACCACTTACGGGCGCTATGTGTACGCGGTGGGCGGCAATGAAAAGAGCGCACGCACCTCCGGCATCGGCGTGCGCAAGGTGATGTTCTCGGTGTACGTGGTCTCGGGCCTGCTCGCCGGATTGGCCGGCGTGGTGCTGTCGGCACGTACCACCTCTGCCCTGCCCCAGGCCGGGGTTTCCTACGAGCTGGACGCAATTGCCGCAGTGGTGATCGGCGGTACCAGCCTGTCGGGCGGCACCGGCAGCATCGTCGGCACCTTGTTCGGTGCGCTGTTGATCGGCGTGATCAACAACGGCCTGAACCTGCTCGGTGTGTCCTCTTATTACCAACAGGTCGCCAAGGGCCTGATCATCGTGTTCGCAGTACTGATCGACGTGTGGCGCAAGAAAAAACGCTGAAGAACGACCGATAACAATAACTGGAGTTCGACTTATGAAACTGGGTACCACCTTGGCCGCTGCGGCGGCCCTTTCCCTGCTCGCCAGCAGCATCGCCATGGCTGCCGATGGCAAGACCTACAAGATCGGCGCAGCCGTCTACGGCCTCAAGGGCCAGTTCATGCAGAACTGGGTGCGTGAGCTCAAGGAACATCCGGCGGTCAAGGATGGCACCGTGCAGTTGACCGTGTTTGACGGCAACTACGACGCCCTGACCCAGAACAACCAGATCGAAAACATGGTGACCCAACGCTACGACGCGATCCTGTTCGTGCCGATTGATACCAAGGCCGGTGTCGGCACCGTCAAGGCTGCCATGAGCAACGACGTGGTGGTCATCGCCTCCAATACGAAAGTAGCCGATGCCAACGTGCCGTATGTCGGTAATGACGACGTGGAAGGCGGCCGCCTGCAGGCTCAGGCCATGGTCGACAAGCTCAACGGCAAGGGCAACGTGGTGATCATCCAGGGCCCGATTGGCCAATCGGCGCAGATCGACCGGGAAAAAGGCGAGCTGGAAGTGCTGGGCAAGCACCCGGATATCAAGATCATCGAGAAGAAAACCGCCAACTGGGACCGCGCCCAGGCCCTGACCCTCACTGAGGACTGGCTCAACGCCCACCCCAAGGGCATCAACGGTGTGATTGCACAGAACGACGACATGGCCCTGGGCGCCGTGCAGGCCCTGAAGTCCCACGGCCTTACCTCCAAAGACGTGCCCGTGACCTCCATTGACGGCATGCCGGATGCGATCCAGGCAGCGAAAAAAGACGAAGTCACCACCTTCCTCCAGGACGCCCAGGCCCAGTCCCAGGGCGCGCTGGACGTAGCCCTGCGCGCCCTGGCCGGCAAGGACTACAAGCCGCAGTCGGTGATCTGGGAGCGTTATGCCAAGGATGTGAAATGGGGTGAAGGCACGGCCAAGAACTACATCCTGCCGTGGGTGCCGGTGACCAATGCCAATGCGGATGCTCTGTACAAGCAAGTCAGCGGCGGCAAGTAGTCAGTGGCTTGAAACACAGTCAACTGTGGGAGGGGGCTTGCTCCCGATAGCGGTGTATCAGCCACCTGATTTATCACTGTTACACCGCTATCGGGAGCAAGTCGAATCGTCGCACCGCCCCTCCCACATTTTGATCTTCACCGTTTTCGAAAATGGAGTCATTCATGTCTGGATTCTGGAACCAAGCCTTCGACCTCAGCGGCCGTTGCACGGTCATCACCGGGGGCGCTGCCGGCATCGGCCTGGCCTGCGCCGCCTTGCTGGTGGAACGTGGTGCGCGGGTGGCGCTGCTGGACCGCGATCCTGCAGTGGTCGAGGTGGCCGCCCGCCTCGGTACCGGGCACCTGGGCATTGCCGTCGACCTCGGGAAGATCGACCAGATACAACCGACTGTCGACCACGTTTTCGCTCACTTCCAACGCCTGGATTATCTGATCAACAGCGCCGGCGTGGTGCTGCTGGACAAGGCCATCGAGGTCAGTGAAAGTGCCTGGGACACCACCCTGGATATCAACCTCAAGGCCAGTTTCTTCGTGGCCCAGGCGTGCGCCAAGCACATGCTCGCCCAGGGCAGCGGGCGCATCGTCAACCTCGCCTCCCAGGCTGCCGTGATTGGCCTGGACCGTCACGTCGCCTATTGCGCCAGCAAGGCGGCCATCGTCGGCATGACCAAGGTCCTGGCCATGGAATGGGCGCCGCAGATCAACGTCAACGCCATCTCACCCACCATCGTCGAAACCGCCCTGGGCAAAAAAGCCTGGGCCGGCGACGTGGGTGAGCGCGCCAAGTTGCAGATCCCGGCGGGGCGTTTTGCATTGCCTGAAGAAATCGCCGGGCTGGCGCTATACCTGCTCAGCGATGCCGCGCAGATGATCACCGGTGCCAACATGGTGATCGATGGCGGCTACAGCATTCAGTAATTCCATCTTTATGTCGTGAGGTCCTGTCATGTCCACCGTCACCGAACGCACACCGCAACAACTCGCCCCGAGCATCCCGAAAACCATGCAGGCCGTGGTCTGCCATGGCCCGGAAGACTATCGCCTGGAAACCGTCGACGTGCCCACGCCCGGCCCCGACGAGATCCTCACCAAGGTCGAGCTGTGCGGCATCTGCATGGGCGATATCAAGACCTATCGCGGCGCGCCGTCGTTCTGGGGCGACGCCGAGCAACCGCGCTACGTGAAGCCGCCGATGATTCCCGGGCATGAGTTCGTGTGCCGTGTCGTCGCCCTTGGCCCAGGCGCCGAAAAGCGCGGCGTGGCGGTCGGCGACCGGGTGATTTCCGAACAGATCGTGCCATGCTGGGGTTGCCGCTTCTGCAACCACGGCCAGTACTGGATGTGCCAGAAGCATGACCTGTATGGCTTCCAGAATAATGTGCAGGGCGCCATGGCCCAGTACATGATTTTCACCAAGGAAGGCATCATCCACAAAGTGCCGGAATCCATCGCCCCCGATGAAGCGATCCTGATCGAGCCATTGGCCTGCTCGCTGCACGCGGCCGAGCGCGCCGACGTCGACCATGACGACATTGTGGTGGTCGCTGGCGCCGGCACCTTGGGCCTGGGCATCATCGGCGCGGTGCGGTTGCGCAACCCGAAAAAACTTATCGTGCTGGACATGAAACCCGAACGCGCCGCCCTCGCCCTGCGCATGGGCGCCGACGAAGTCTGGAACCCGGCAGAGGTAGATGTGCTGGCGAAAATCCGCGAGATCACGGATGGCTACGGTTGCGACATCTACATCGAAGCCACCGGGCACCACAAGGCGGTCAACCAGGGCCTGGCGATGCTGCGCAAGCTGGGGCGCTTCGTCGAATTCAGCGTGTTCAACGACGAGGCCACGGTGGACTGGTCGATCATCGGCGACCGCAAGGAGCTGGACATCCTCGGCTCGCACCTGGGGCCCTATATGTACCCGCGGGCCATCGACTTTATCGGCAACCGCAAGATCGACATGCGCGATGTGGTGACCCACAAGTTTGCCCTGGCGGACTTCAAGGAGGCGTTTGCGGTGATGGAGCGCGGCGATAAATCGCTCAAAGTTGTGCTTGAACCTTAGAACTTACACAACCGCTTTTACTGTAGGAGTGAGCTTGCTCGCGAAAAACGTAAACGATTACGCGGGCGGTCTGATTTAACGCGGCGATCTTGAGTTTTTCGCGAGCAAGCTCGCTCCTACAGTGAACAAAAACAAGAACACAGGAACCCGCGTTATGAATCGAGTCATCAACGATCCCGACCAAGTGGTCGAAGACATGCTGCGCGGCATCCTGGTCGCGCACCCCGAACTGCGCCAGTACGAGACCAACCCACGGGTCATCGTCAAGGCCAGGCCGTCCGCCCAGGGCCGTGTCGGCATCGTCACCGGCGGCGGCTCCGGGCATGAGCCGGCGTTCCTCGGCTATATCGGCCCGGGCCTGGTAGACGCCGTGGCCGTCGGCGAGATTTTCTCCTCGCCCACCGCCAAGAGCTTTTTCGACGCCTTCCGCGCCGCCGACCATGGCGCGGGCGTGGCCTGCCTGTATGGCAACTACGCCGGCGACAATATGAACGTCAAGCTGGCGATGAAGATGGCCGCCAGCAAAGACATGCGCATCCGCACCGTAGTGGCCAACGACGATGTGGCTTCGGCACCCAAGGCCGATATCGCCAAGCGTCGTGGGGTCGCCGGGGAAATCTTCATGTGGAAGATCGGCGGTGCCGCCGCCGCCCAGCATTACGACCTGGACGGGGTGATTCGTGTCGCACAGAAAACCGTCGACCATTGCCGCTCCATTGGTATCGGCCTCACGCCCTGCACCATCGCCGCCGTGGGCAAGCCGAACTTCCAGATTCCCGACGGCCAGATGGAACTGGGCATCGGCCATCATGGCGAGCCAGGCATCGAAGTCATCCCGATTGAGCCGGCTGCCGCCATGGCTGAGCGCATGCTCGCACCGATCCTCGCCGACCGCGATTTCAGCCAGGACGACAGCGTGGTGGTGCTGGTCTCCGGCCTTGGCGCCACGCCTGTGATGGAGCTGTACATTTTCTACGCCGAGGTGGAAAAACAGCTCAAGGCCAAGGGCTTGAAGATCCACCGGTGCTACGTCGGCAACTACTTCACCTCCCTGGAAATGATGGGCGTGACCTTGACCCTGCTCGGCCTCGACGCCGAGCTGAAAACCCTGATCGACCAACCCTGCCGTTCCATCGGCATGACCCAGGCGGAGTGAACCATGAGCCAGCACTTTTCCACCCGTGACGGCAGCGCCATCATCGCCGACCTGGTCAGCGTCATTGTGGCCAATCGCGAATACCTCAGCGAAGTCGATGGCGCCATTGGCGACGGTGACCACGGCATCAACATGGCCAAGGGCTTCGCCCATTGTGGTCGCACCATCGAAGGCCGCCAACTGAGCCTGGCGCAAGCCCTGGATGAACTGACCCTGAGCCTGATGGAAGGCATCGGCGGCTCCATGGGCCCGCTGTATGGCAGCCTGTTTATTGGCATGGCCGACGAAGTGCGCGACAGCGAAGACATCGACGCCGCGACCTTCGCCCAGCTGTTGCGCGGCGGCTTGACCTCATTGCAGGACATCACCGAGGCGGGCGTGGGCGACAAGTGCCTGATGGATACCCTTATTCCTGCAGTAGAGGCGTTTGAACAGGCACATGCATCCGGGGCGTCTTTCAACGATGCGCTGGAGGCGATGAAAACCGCCGCCTCCCAGGGGCGCGATTCGACCAAGGACCTGGTGGCCAAGATCGGCCGCGCCAGTCGCCTGGGCGAGCGCTCTCTCGGGGTGCTGGACGCCGGGGCGGTGTCGTGTTGCCTGATTCTTACGCGCCTGGCCGACTCGGTGCAGCCGCGACTGACTGCTTGACCTGCTGGATATACCGCGCCACCGCCGGCGCTTTTTCAAAGCGCCGGTAAATCAACGACAACCACGACGACGCCTCATTGCCCTGGATATTGCGATACACCACGCCGGGCAGGCTCACATGCCCGACCATCGATGCCGGCACTACCGCAACCCCCTGCCCCAACGACACCAAGGCCACCACCGCCACCAACCCGCCCGGCTGCGCGCCCAGACGCGGTGCGTAGCCGCCCTGGGCGGCGACATGCAAGGTGCCGCTGATTTGTTCCGGCAGGATAAACGTCTCGTTTTCCAGGTGCTCGCAGGTGATTGCCTTGAGTCCCAGCAGCCATGAGTCATGAGCCAGCGCCAGCACAAAGCCTTCGCTGTCCAGGCGCACCGCCTCAACGCCGTCCGGCAGGGTCATCGGCGAACGGATATAACCGATATCGCAGCGCCCATCGGCCACCGCGCCCGGTAGCGCAGCCATGGCCCATTCGCGCAGGTTCACGTTCACATCGGCAAACGCCTGGCTGAACCCTCGCACCTGGCGCTGCAACAGCCCGCAGTACAGCGCCGAGGCCACGTAACCCAACTCGATATGCCCGATCTCGCCACGCCCGGCGCGCTGGGCACTGCGCTGGGCGAACTCGAATTGGCGCACGGCGGCTTCAGCCTCGCTCAGCAGCGCGGCACCCGCTTCGGTGAGGCTGACTTCGCGCTGCCGGCGGATAAACAAGCGCGTGCCCAGGCTGGTTTCCATGTCCTGGATTTGCCGGCTCAGGGTCGGCGGCGCAATACCCAATTGCTCGGCGGCGCGGGTGAAATTGCGCTGCCGGGCCACGGCCAGAAAGTAACGAAAATGGCGGATTTCCATGGCAGCATTAGCTCAAAGGTAATGAAGTACTTCCTGGCGCCTAACAAAAATTTGATTAGCCAGGGATAAGCTCGTAGCTCCTGAACACTAGAGAGCCCTTGCAATGCAAGTCAACCGAGATTTCCGTATTGCCTACCAGGTAATTTGCTTGTGAGCCGGGTCAGTCCACGCCTGACGCTGGTAACCGCCTCCGCTGTCTGCTCGTTGATCGTGCTGGATACCAACATCGTTGCCGTCACGCTGCCGAGCATCGCCCGCGACCTGGGCGCCAACTTTGCCGATATCGAGTGGGTAGTCAGCGCTTATATGCTGGCGTTCGCCGCCTTGTTGTTGCCGGCCGGGAGTATCGCCGACCGCTTTGGCCGCAAGAAAACCCTGGTCTGGGGCCTGGGTATTTTCATCCTCGCCTCCCTGGGCTGCGGCGCAGCACCCACCGCGCTGTGGCTGGACATCGCCCGGGCCGTGAAGGGGGTGGGTGCGGCGCTGCTGCTGACCTCGGCACTGGCATCTATCGGGCATACCTTCCACGATGAAATAGAACGCGCCAAGGCCTGGGCGTTCTGGGGCGCGTGCATGGGCGTGGCGATGACCGCCGCGCCGACCCTGGGCGGCTTGATCACCGAGTACCTGGGCTGGCGCTGGATTTTCTATCTCAACCTGCCGGTGGGGCTGGTACTGATGGCCTTGGTGCTGCGGGCGATCCCCGAGTCCCGCGATACCCGATCGGCGCGCCTGGATCCCTGGGGCAGCCTGGCGTTCAGTGGCAGCTTGCTGTGCCTGATCTGGGGGCTGATCGAGGCCAATCGCATCGGTTGGGATAGCCCGCTGACCTACGCCCGCCTCATCGGTGGCGGGCTGTTGATGGGCGTATTTGTGCTGGCCGAGCACCTGCAGCAGCGACCGATGGTGGACTTACAGCTGTTTCGGCACCCGCGCTTTATCGGCGCCTTGCTCGGCATGTTTGCCTATGCCGGGTGCGCCCAGGTGATGATGACGCTTCTGCCGTTCTACCTGCAGAACGGCCTGGGTTTTTCCGCGATTGCCTCGGGCCTGGGCATGTTGCCGTTTGCCTTGACCATGCTGGTCTGCCCACGCATCGGTGCACGCCTGGCGGGCCGCTTCACACCGGCGACCATGATGGCGAGTGGCTTGACCCTGGTGGGCTGCGGCAATCTGTTGAGCGCGTGGGCCGTGCAGGCCGGCGGTTATCTGCCCTTTGCCCTGGCGATCGCCGTCACCGGTGCAGGCGCGGGGTTACTCAATGGTGACACGCAGAAAAACATCATGGCCTGCGTGCCGCGGGATCGCGCAGGCATGGCCTCGGGCATGAGCACCACCATGCGTTTCAGCGCAATCATGTTGGCCATCGGCGTGTATGGCGCATTGCTGAGCAGCCACAGCGAGCAGTTGCTGAGCGCGAGTATCGACCCGCAGTGGCAGGCGCAGGTGACGGGTATTGCTTCGCGGGTGGTAGCCGGTGATATGCCCGCGGCGCTGGATCTGGTGCCCGAAGCAGCGCGGGTGACGGTGCAACCGCTGGCGCGGCAGGCGTTCGTGGGTGGGTTCAGCGGGGTGTTGTGGGTGGCGGGTTTGTTGGGGTTGTTGGGCGCGCTGGTGGTGGGGAGCCTGATGCGCAAGCCGATACCCACACACAGCTGAATGTGGGAAAGGCTTGCCCCCGATGAGCATCGGCACCTACACAACTTCGTAGCAGCTAAAGGTAACCACGATGCGAAGCGAGCCGCTCTTGATCTTGATCTGCTTTTGATCTG